>NZ_JABBWX010000001.1:0-1022716 GCF_014161375.1 Microbispora sp. H10830 | reverse complement strand
TAGCGGCAGGGAAACACCCGGTTACATTCCGAACCCGGAAGTTAAGCCTGTCAGCGCCGATGGTACTGCACCGGGGACGGTGTGGGAGAGTAGGACACCGCCGGACAATCTTTGTGGAGGGCCACCCCGTTGGGGTGGCCCTTCCGCATTTCCCGGGGGGATTCCCCCCCGTCCCCCCGGTGCCCTGCGCCGGCTTGTGCGGGTGTCGCGGACGGCGCGTGCGGTGATGGGTGTGTTGGTGGGGGTGCCCCGGCTGTGGTTGGCCGGGGCTTTCGCATGTCCAGGGGACCGACACCAGGGGACCGACACCAAACGCTGATCGCCTTAGAGGTATCAGTCGAGGGACAGCCCTGCGGCCGGAGTCACCCGAGCGGCCCGGCGTGCCGGGAGAACAGCGGCGAGGAGTCCGGACAGGGCGGCGATGAGGGCGACGACGCCGAGTGATGGCCAGGGGACCTGCATGGCGGCGTCGCTGAGAGCCTGCGTCACAATCGTCTCGTATCCGACCCAGGCGAACCCCACGCCGATCGCGGTGCCGAGCAGGGTGGCCACCACCGACAGCAGCACTGCCTCGGTCGCCAGCATCCGCCGCAACTGCCTGCGGGTGAGCCCGAGGGCGCGCAGCATCGCGTGTTCGCGGGCGCGTTCGAGTACGGAGAGCCCCAGGGTGTTCGCGATCCCGATCAGGGCGATCACCACGGCGATGCCGAGCAGGCCGATCGCTGACCAGGTGTAGATGCCCAGCTGTTGATCTAGCGTCTCCCAGGTCCGCAACCCGTTCTCGATCATCGCGCCGACCGGATCCGCCAGCTCGTCCAGGTCACTGCCGAGTCGAGCCGGGTCGGTGCCGGAGGAGGCGCGGATCCAGATGGCATGCGGCTTGGGGGTGTCGGTGAGCGTCGCCAGCGTCTCGGGTGCGACCACGGCCGCCGGGCCCCAGCCGGTGCCGACGGCGACCTGCAACTGGGCTTGCCGGTCGCCGACGCGCACCATGACCTGGTCACCGGGCCGGAGACCCAGGTTCTTGCCGAAGGCCTCGGAATCGATTCTGATCTTTCCCGGCTCGACCCGGGCGAACGCTCCGCCGTCGCGGGCCACCTGCGCCGCGGCCGGCGTGGTGACGACCGGGATCTGTTCGTCGAGCCCGGCCACTCCGGCCACGGTGCCCTCCACCGCAATGGCCTGCTCCACACCGGGAGTGCGACGTACCCGGTCGAGGAGGTCAGTGGTGACCGGCTCCTTGGGCGAGGTGAGCGCGACGTCGATGGGGTGGTCCCTACCGATCTGCTCATTCAATGACGAACGCCATGTGGCCATCCCGGTGAGTACGGCGGTCGTCAGGGTGACGCCGACCATCAGGGAGGCGGTGGTGGTGGCCGTCCGCCGCGGATTGCGCACAGCGTTCTCGGTCGCCAGCCGCCCGGCGGGGCCGAGCAGCGCACCGGTGATCCGAACCAAGCGGGGAACGAGCACCGGTCCGAAGAGGAGTACGCCGGTGAACACCGATCCCCCGCCCGTCACCATGAGCGCCGTACTGTTTCGGACCATCGCCACCCCGAGCAGGGCCAGCCCGATGATCAGGAGGATCACAGCGAGCGCCGGCCGCACCAGGCCGGTGGCCGTGTGCACGTCGACCGCGGCATCCGGGCGCAGCGCCGCCAGCGGGCTCACCCGCACCACACGCCGGGTCGGCAACCAGGACGCGACCAGGGTGACCACCAGGCCGACGGCGAACCCCCCGAGCAGCCAGGGCGTGGGCAGCCCGGCGGCGCCCATTGGGATGGCGGGCGTGAAGGCGTTGATCAGGGCGACCAGCCCGTAGCCGAGGCCGATACCGACCAGTGTCCCGGCCAGCGACGCGAGCACCCCGACGACGGCCGCCTCGCGGCGTACCGAACGCACCATCTGCCGCCGCGTGGCGCCGATGCAGCGCAGCAGTGCGAAGTCGCGGACTCGTTGCGCGAACAGGATGGAGAACGTGTTCGCGATGACCAGGACCGAGACGAAGAGCGCGCTGCCGGCGAACAACAGCAGCATCACCGACAAGCTGTCCACCCGGTTCTGGACATAGGTCAGCCGCTCCGCGGCGAACCCCTCCGGCGACTGCGCCTTCGCGCCTTCCGGGAGCTGACCCAACTCCCCGCGCACCGCCACCGCGCTCAGATGGAGTTGGTCGCGCCACTGCAGCAACTGCGGCCAGGTGACGTACATCGCGGCTTGGGCCGGGGGCGAGGGCGACTCCACGAGACCGACCACTCGTACGTCACGCGCGGCGGCGCCCTCGCCGATCCGAACCCGGTCGCCGAGCTCGACATTCTTGGTCAGGGCGAAATAGACGTCCGCAACGGCCTCGCCTATGCCTGCCGGGAAGCGACCCGAGGTGAGCTTCTGCCAGCGCCACTCCTCCGAGGTGGAGATCGGCCCCACGGTCGTTTCTGAGAGCCGTCGGCCGTTCGCGCGCGCCGGCAGCGTTGCCCGGCCGGTCGCGGCCGCGTTCTCACCGTGTCGCTCGGTGTATGCGATCGCGGCTTTCGGGTTCAGCTCGGACGATGGCCACCCCGCAGCCGAGACCACGTGGTCGGCATTGCGGTACGGCGCTCCCAGGCCGTCCATGAGTCCGCTACGTGCCCCGGACGTGAGCACGCCGACCACGACGACGAAGGCGACCGCGACGGAGACCGCGATGGCCGCTGCGATGTACCTGCGGATGTGGGTGCGCAGCGACGCGAGGAAAACGGTACGCATCACACGACCCGCCCGTCCTGCATGGTGACCACGTGGTCGGCGTACGCCGCCGCGTCCCGCTCGTGCGTGACCATCACGACGGTCCGGCCGAGCTCGCGCGCCGACCGGCGCAGGTGATCCAGCACCTCCGCCGACGTGGTGCTGTCCAGGTTTCCTGTGGGCTCGTCGGCGAACAGCAGATCCGGCTGGGTGATCAGGGCCCGGGCGATCGCGACCCGCTGCTGCTGACCTCCGGACAGCTCTGCGGGCCGGTGGCCGAGCCTGTCCGCCACGCCGAGGACATCGGCGAGCGTGCGTGCGCGCTCCCGTGCCGCGTCGTCGATCCGGCGACCGCCCAGCTCCAGCGGGAGCACGATGTTCTCGCCCGCGGTGAGCATCGGCAGCAGGTTGAACGACTGGAACACGAAGCCGATGTGCTCGCGGCGGAAGATCGTGAGCGCGTCGTCATCGAGTGATCCGAGGTCGGTGCCGGCCACGGTGACGGTGCCGCCGCTGGGTTGGTCGAGTCCGGCCAGGCAGTGCATCAGTGTGGACTTGCCCGATCCGCTCGGGCCCATGATCGCGATGAACCTGCCTCGTGGGAGCTCGAGGTCGATGCCCCGGAGGGCATGCACCTGGGCATCGCCTTGGCCATAGGTCTTGGTGAGGTCGCGCGCGCTGGCGGCCACAGTCTCCCGAGTGGCCTGCCGGGTGGCGGTCGTCATGGCGTAGCTGGTTTCGGCTGACCGGGCTGAGGTGGTTCGGGGATCGATTGCCGGAGGCCGACGGGTCTGGGCTGGGTCATGCCGAGAGTCGGTCACTGCTGCGTCCCCGGGCCCTGAGTGGGGTCGGCGTACCGCGGTGACGACCACGACGGCAGCGAGGTTTTCCGTCGGGCACGGCGGGCTGCTGTTCGTGCTGGTTCGCTGTAGGTCATGCCCGTAGTCAAGGCAGTCTGGTGTTGTCTGCACGTATGCGGTTTTCGATATGCCGACGATATGCTCCGGCTCGTAGCCTCGAGGGTGTGCGAGTGTTGATCGTCGAGGACGAGCCCTACCTGGCAGAGGCCATCCGCGATGGCCTACGCCTGGAAGCGATCGCCGCCGACATCGCCGGTGACGGCCACACCGCGCTGGAACTGCTGAGCGTCAACGCCTACGACATCGCGGTCCTCGACCGAGATGTCCCCGGCCCCTCTGGTGACGAGATCGCCAAGCGCATCGTCGCCTCCGGCAGCGGCATGCCCATCCTGATGCTCACCGCTGCCGACCGGCTCGACGACAAGGCCTCCGGGTTCGGACTCGGCGCCGACGACTACCTCACGAAGCCCTTCGCACTCAAAGAACTCGTGCTCCGTCTCAGAGCACTCGACCGCAGGCGCGCCCACAACAGACCACCCGTGCGAGAGATCGCAGGCCTGCGTCTGGACCCGTTCCGCCGCGAGGTCTTCCGCGACGGCTGCTACGTCGCGCTCACCCGGAAACAGTTCGCCGTGCTCGAAGTCCTGGTCGCCGCCGAAGGCGGTGTCGTCAGCGCCGAAGAGCTCTTGGAGCGAGCGTGGGACGAGAACGCCGACCCCTTCACCAACGCCGTCCGCATCACTGTCTCCGCCCTGCGGAAACGACTCGGCGAACCATGGCTCATCGCCACGGTACCCGGCGCCGGCTACCGCATCGACGTAGGGCCTGGCGCCGGACGTGCGGGAGGGGACGGTGGATAGGGGGCGTGGTTTGAGCATCCGCCTCAAACTCACCCTCAGCTACGCCGCGTTCCTCATGCTTGCCGGCGCCATGCTGATCGCGGCGGTGTGGCTGTTCCTGCGTGTCATGCCCGACGATGTGATCAGGACCACCATGGGGTTCGTTCCCAACCGCTCTATTTTCCAGCGCAGCTTCCTGCCGGCCATGGGCACGGTGCTGGTCTTCCTGCTGATGTTCGGTCTCGTGGGAGGGCGGATTCTCGCCGGCCGCATGCTCGCCCCGCTGGCCCGCATCACGGACGCCACACGCATGGCCTCGAGCGGGTCACTTTCTCACCGGATCCAGTTGGAAGGCCGTAAAGACGAGTTCCGCGAACTCGCCGACGCCTTCGACACGATGCTCGCACGGCTCGAGGCGCATGTCGCGGAACAGCGAAGATTCGCAGCCAACGCCTCGCACGAACTGCGCACCCCGCTGGCGATCTCGCAGTCACTTCTGGACGTGGCACGCGAGGATCCGACACATGACCATGGCGAGCTCGTCGACCGCCTTCACGCTGTCAACGCTCGAGCGATCGAGCTCACCGAGGCGCTGCTCGTGCTCAGCCGCGCTGACCAGAGGCCCTTCACTCGAGAACCTGTCGACCTGTCCCTACTCGTGGAAGAGGCCATCGAAACACTGCTCCCGCTCGCGGAGAAACGCGGTGTCACCATCGAGACTTCCGGTGACATCACCCCGGCTCTCGGGTCGCCGGCGCTCCTGCTGCAGATGACGACGAACCTGGTGCACAACGCGATCGTGCACAATCTGCCCGAACAGGGCAGCGTGTGGGTCGAGACCAGCGTTCGCCCCGAGACCGTGGTGCTCACTGTCGAGAACAGCGGCGAGAAGCTGTCCCACCAGTTGGTCTCGACACTCACCGAACCGTTTCAGCGCGGCACCGGAAGAATACGCAACGACCACGCCGGTGTCGGCCTCGGGCTGGCGATCGTCAAGAGAATCACCCGAGTACACGACGGATCCCTCACTATCGTCCCGCGCTCTGGGGGCGGACTCCGCGCCGTCGTTCAACTGCCCATCCCATGGAGGGCGCGAGCCGGCGGCGAGGAGGACCGGACCTTCCGGCCTGGGCGGTGACGTCCCAGCCCGGTGCACGGATTGACAGTGATCAATAGCGGAGGATAGGAGCCTGAGGTGAGCTGTGGATCGTCGCTGCCCGAGGTGACCGCTGAGCAAATGGTCCCGATCTCCGCAGGGAGGATCCTCCTTCGGGATGAGGGGACGCAGAGGAACTGGGTGGCCGAGGTCGAGGATTTCCTGCTGGCGCCGTATCCCGTGACCGCTGAGCTGTACCGAGCCGTCACCGGTGAGACCCCGTCGAACTCGGCGGGACCGTTGACGCCGGTGACCGAGGTCTCCTGGAACGACGCCGTCCGGTTCTGCAATCTCCTCTCGGAGGCGGCCGGGCTGACTCCTTGCTACTCGATCGGAGGAGACGTCAACGCACAGGACGTGATCTGCGACTGGGATGCCGACGGGTATCGGCTGCCGTCCGAGGCGGAGTGGGAGTACGCCTGCCGGGCCGGAACGACCGGCGAGCGGTACGGGGAGCTCGACGAGATCGCCTGGTATCGGGAGAACTCGGGCGGGCGCGTGCACGACGTGGGGACCAGGGCGCCGAACGCGTGGGGCCTGTACGACATGCTCGGGAACGTCTGGGAATGGTGCTGGGACGTCTACGACGCCACGGTGTACGGCCCCTACCGAGTGTTCCGCGGGGGAGGCGCGCATGACCTGCCCAGGGGATGCCGGGCGTCGTGCCGCCGCAAGAGCCACCCGACGTTCCGCATCGACGACCTCGGCTTCCGCCTCGCCCGATCTGTCTGAGTCCGGTCCGTCTGAGCCGGGTCCGCTTCAGTGCGGTCGTCACGGTGTGGGCGGTGTGACCGCGGCCTGCAGCAAGGGTTCGATGCGGAAGGGAATCTGGGTCGACAGGGCGATCGTCGTGTCGGTCCGCTGAATGGCGGGCGAGGCGAGGATCCGGGCGATGACCTCCTGGAGGTGCGGGGTGCTGCGGGCGGCCACGCGGCACAGCAGGTCGGCCTGGCCGCTGGTGCCGTACACCTCGAGGATCTCCGGGACGTCGGCCAGCCACCGCACGGCCTCGGTCAGCCGGCCCTGCGCGATCTGCAGGGACGCGAAGGCGAGGATGGGGTAGCCGATCTGCTCCGTCGTGATCGTCGGACCGAAGTCGCTGATGACGCCGCGCGCGGTGAGCTTGTCGAGCCGCGCCTGCACGGTGCCGCGGGCCACGCCGAGCAGGCGGGCCAGTTCGGTGAGCCCGATCCGGGGGTTGGCCCGCATGGTGGTCAGCAGGCGGCTGTCGAGCGCGTCGAGCATGCGCCGAGGGTACGCCTCGACTGAGCGAATCGACCAGTGATACCCACCACTAAAGCGCTGATTTGAGCGTTTCGCACACTCTGACTGGTCACTCTTGCCAGCTAAACGCTTACTTGCTGTCATATGGGAGTATGTTTGAAGAAGCGCAGTACTTCGCTCCGGTGGCGACGAAGGATGACGGATCCGTCGTCGTCGAGTTGGCCACGAGCCACCCCGGTTTCGCGGACGCCGTCTACCGACAGCGGCGCAACGCGATCGCGGCGCTGGCGCTCGGTCACACCCCCGGTGATCCCATTCCGACGGCCGAGTACACCGACGATGAGCACCACGTGTGGGCGCTCGTCACCAAGGAACTGGCGGTCAAGCATCAGAAGTACGCGGTGCGCGAGTTCCTCGACGCGACCAAGCGGCTCGGCCTGCCCGGGGACCGCATCCCGCAACTTCAGGAGGTCGGCGACCTTCTGGAGCCGCTGACCGGATTCCGCTACCTGCCGGCGGCCGGGCTGGTCCCGCTCCGTGAGTTCTACGGCGTCCTGGCGGACGGCTTATTCCACTCCACCCAGTACATCCGGCATCATTCCGTGCCCCTCTACACCCCCGAGCCGGACGTCGTCCACGAGGTGATCGGGCACGCGAACACCCTGGCTTCGCCCCGCTTCGCCGCGCTTTACCGGGCCGCGGGCCGGGCGGCACGCCGGGTGGAGACCGACGAGGCGCTGGAGTTCGTGTCCAAGGTGTTCTGGTTCACCCTGGAGTTCGGCGTCATGCGGGAGGACGGCGAAGTCAGGGCGTACGGCGCGGGGATCCTCAGCTCGTACGGCGAGATCGAGGAGTTCCGCGGGATGGACATCCGCCCGCTCGACCTCGCCGCGATGGGGACCACTCACTACGACATCACGAAGTACCAGGAAGTGCTCTTCGAGGCGGCCTCGTTCGACCACCTCGAAGACACCGTCGGGACGTTCTGGGACACCTGCGACGACGACACGATCGCCGGTCTGCTCGCGACGTCTTCGGCGTGAGCCGGCGCGTGGGCAGGCTCAGCGCGCGCCGACGATCAACAGGGCGTCGCCGACTCCCCGCTCAACGCCGTCGGACGGACGGTTGACCACCTTCTTGCCGATGACCATGGTGGTCGACCCGCCGCCGTCCAGGTTGATCGCGTCGCGCGCGCCGAGCCAGCGCATGAGCTCGGCCGCCTCGAAGAACGACGCGCCGATCGTGCTGCCCGGCGCGCGGCCGTCGACGACCGCGATGACGAGCTTGCCGTTGCGGGTGACGCCGGCGAGCGTGCGCGGGTGGCGCCGCAGGATCATATTGGTGTTGGCCATGCCGTCCCGCGCCGCGGTGATGGAGGTACTGCCGTTCCTGACCAGGCCGATCGCGCCCCCGATGATGTTGGTCTCCGGGGTCAGCGGGACGGCCTTGTTCGTCCGCAGGTCGGTGACCCGGGTCGTGACCGTGACGGTCGTGCCCTCGCCCGCGTGCTGCGACAGCCAGTCGGCGGCGGCTCCGACCCCGTGCAGCACGCGGGTGCCGGGCGTCACGGGACCGCCGGATCCGCGGACGGCGGTGACCCTGCCGGAGGCGTCGAGGACCACCTCGGTCCCGTCGTCCTGCGGAGTGTCCCGCCCGAGTTCCTCGGTGTACATGACCAGCTCGTCCGGCTTCGGCACCCGGTTGAGGCCGGTCACCTCGGCCGTGGTCCCGTCGGCCGCACGGGCGACGACCGAGGACGACAACTCGGTGACGCGGGCCGTACGGCCCCGCAGGACCAGGCCCACACGGCCGGCGACGGCCTCGCTGAGCAGCTTGCCGCCGACGACGGAGATGCCCGTGGGGTCGCCGCGGAAGGCGGGCAGCGTGTGGATGTCGAAGAAGCCGCCGTTCACCGCGGCGAGCGCCTTGGCGGCGGAGGCCATGGCCGAGACCTTCTCCCGCTTGGCGACGCTCGTGCCCAGGGAGGTCTGGTAGGAGCCGCGGAACGTACGCGGGTCGACGACGATGACCCGCACGCTCCAGGGGCCGGTGGTGACGAAGCCGTCGTCGCCCTGGAAGTCGACCTTCGCGCTCACCCCGGCGTCCTTGAGCTGCTTGACGACCTCGGCGGCCTCGGCCTTCCGGTCGAGCGGCCAGCTGCCCACCCGCACCATGAAGTAGTCGCCGGCGGGATGGTCCGCGACGGCGGGCCGGGTGAACTTCACGATGACGGGCTCGAGACCGGCCATCTGCACGGCCGTCGCCTGGGCCTGCGCGTTGGCCTCGGACATGAAGTCCTTGCCCTTGACGACGACGCTGACCGTGTACCCGTCCTGCGGTGTGCCGTGGCGAAGGGTGAAGTAGCTGACTCCGGGGGCCAGGCTCTTGGCCGCCGACTTCGGGATCCCGGGCTCGCCGAGAGGGAAGTTCGTCGTCGGCAGTCCGGCGACGGGCTCGGCGGCGGCGGGTGCCGAAGGGATGGTCGTCGCCAGGGCCAGTACGGCGGCCCCGGCGACAAGGCGGCGTCTCATGCGATTACTCCCCATTGGTGATCCTTGCGGGACCATCGTGGCGACAATCGCGTACGGAGACGACTGAAACGCGCCAAAGAGCATGAAATTCCCCAACGCCAAATCGGGCGTTTAGGGCATAAGCGCATAAATGTCAGGGAGTGCCGGCGTCGATCTCCCGGGCCCGCTGGACGAACTCCTGGGCGGATCGGGCCTCGATGTGGACGAGCAGTCCGTCGCGCCGCCGGGACATGCCCCAGTAGTGCGTGGTGGCCTGGCCCCACCAGATGGTCCATTTGGGGAAACGTGCGGACAGGGCCCGTACCACGACCGTCGGGCTGATTTGGGGTTCGCTCATCGTGGGCACGTTTCGAGGTAAGCACGATTCACCCAGTGAGCGCGAGTATACGAAGAGTAGTCAGGTGCGATAGGACTTACACCCGGGACGACATACCTACTTTCCGGGTGTCAGCATCTCCGCAAGGAGCCGCCCATCGAGCCCTGTAACGGTCAAATCGTCTGCTCCGGTCATCGTCTCGGCCGCGACGATCCCGATGATCGACCCGGCCTCCTCATCGGGCAGCGCCGAGACCGGGAGACTCCTGCCCACGTTGACGCCGTTGACCGTCAGCCGCTCCCGCTGATCAGCGTGGTGTGCCCGACCCTCACTCCCGCGACGTCGGTGATCGCGTTGTGCTCGCCGGGCGTTCCGGTGCCGACGACGATGCCGAAATCCCGTGCTCTCAACGACGGCCCCTTCTCGATCAGGTGGTCTCGCGGCGGAAGGTCTCCAGGGCCAGCAGTGCGACATGCAGGGACAGGCACGACTCGACGTCGTCGAGGTCGGTGTCGAGGACCCGCTCCAGCCGACGCAGGCGGTCGTAGAACGCGGGGCGGGACAGATGGGCCTTCTGTGCGGCCACCGCCTTGTTGCGTCCCGCGTCGAGGTAGATGCGCAGGATCCTGGTCAGGTCGCCGTGCCGCTGGGCGTCGTAGGCCAGCAGGGCCCCCAGCTCGCGCTCGGCGAAGGTCTGCAGCCGGGCGTCGTCGCGCAGCAGGTGGAGCAGGCCGCGCAGCCGCAGGTCGGGCAGGCGGTAGAACGGCCGCCCGTCGGGCTGGCGCACCGCGACCTCCGCCACCTGCTCGGCCTCAAGGAAGCTGCGCCGTACGTCCTTGATCGACTCTACGACCGAGCCGGCCGCCAGCACGAACGGCGTGGCGAAGTTCGCCCGCAGGCGCTCGGCCAGCGCGCCGAGCGCGGTCTCGGCGGCCATGCGGGGCGGCAGCGGCAGCAGCACTCCGACGCGACTTTGGTCCAGCGCCCCGACCAGGGCGGGCAGCTTGGCCTCCCGGCAGGCGGCGGCGCCTGCCTCGGCGAGCTCGCCCAGCCTGGCCTGCTCGCCCAGCGCGGTGCCCACGGACGCGGTCAGCCGGATGACGGCGCTGACGAGCCTGCGGCCGGTGAGCGGGACGCCGACGGCGCGGGCGCGGGCGGCGGCCTCGTCGGGGTCGGCGTACGCGTGGGTGAGGATGCCGGTCAGTATGGTCCCGTGTGCCTGCCGCTCCAGGGACTCCTGGTGCCGCTCCAGCAGGCGGCTCAGCGCGAGCGTGGTCGCCGCGCGTTCGGCGAGCACGATGTCGCGGGGGCTGGGCGGCGCGTCGCACAGCAGGATGAGCCGTCCCCAGTCCTGGCCGCGGGCGCCGACCATGGTCACCAGCCACCCGGCGGCGGCGTCGTAGGCGGTCCGCTCGGAGGGCATGACCGCGCGCGACCTGGTCTCCCAGTTGGCCAGCACGCTCCCGGTGTCGCCCCCGGCCGCGTCGCACGCCAGGACCTGGTGGGCCAGGTTCTCCAGCAGCACCGGGCGGCCGGAGAAGCGGGTGACCTGGTTGAGCACCTCGGCCGGGGACGCGCCCTCGACCGACAGCTCGGTGAAGACCTCGTGCAGCTGCTCGGAGGCCCGCAGCTCCTGGAGCTGGATGTCGATGATCCGCGCGTGGACCGACTCGGTGATCTGCACGAAGGGCGTCTCGCGGGCCAGTGTGATCAGGGGCAGCCCGTGCTCCTCCGCGGCCTTGACCACCGCTCTCGGCAGCTCGCGGACGAACCGGCGGCCGAGCTCCACGATCAGGCCCGAGGCTCCGACGGCGGCCAGCTCGCAGATGTAGTCGGCCAGTTTGTCGGGCTCGCTCGGCAGCGCCACCCCGGTCGTGAGGACCAGCTCGCCGCCGCGCAACAGATGGGCGATGTCGTGGACCTCGCCCACATGGACCCACCGGACCCGGGTGTCGAGCCGGTCGCCGCCCGCCACCACCCGGGGGCTGCCACGCCGGACGGTGTCCAGCGCGAGCACGTCGGCGACCGTGGGGAGCATGCTCAGAGGCTACCTGATCATTATGTAAGGATGACCCCCCAGAAGCTGACAGTGTGCGGGCCCGAAACGGACACTCAGCGCAGGCGCGTGCCGAGACCGTCGAGGAGGGCCATCAGCCCGAATTCGAAGGCGAGCCGCCGGGCCACGAGCGGGTCGTAGTCCTGGTCCGCGTAGGACCGATAGCGCTCCAGCAGGTTGGGCCGGTCGGAGGCCAGCTTCATCACGATCGGGTCCACCGCGGCCTGCAGCTCCGTCATGCTCTTACCCGTCGCCTTGAGCGAGCTGAGAAAGGCGACCTCGGGGATCGTGGCGCCCAGCGTGTACGACACGACGGCCGTCATGGCGTAGTCAACGTCGATGCCCTCGAAACCCGCGCGGACGAAGGCGCCCATCAGCCGGTCGGACGCGGTGAGCGCGTTCGGCCCGAGTGCGGGGACCACGCCGATGAGGCTCGCGCTCCACGGATGGTCGAAGACCGCCTGGCGCATGGCGTAGGCGAAGACGCTGGCCGCCTCCCGCCAGTCGGCCGCCTCGGGCATCACGACGCCCGAGTAGACCTCGTCCATCACGAGCTCGATCAGCTCGTCCTTGTTGGCGACGTGCCAGTAGAGGCTGGTCGCGCCCGCGCCGAGCCGGGCGCCGAGCTTGCGCATGCTGAGCGCGTCGAGGCCCTCTGCGTCGAGCAGCTCCACGGCCGCCCGGACGATCTGATCGCGGCTGAGGCCCTGCTCGCGCCCTCCCTTGGGCTCGCGGGTCCAGACCGAGGAGAACGGCTTCGCTGACACGGCCTCACAATATTCGCTCGCACAGTGTTCGATTGAGTCGTACAGTGTCCGATACTACTCGCACACTGTTCGAGGTGACCTTCATGTCCCATCCCCGACGCTGGTGGATCCTCGGCGTCCTCTGTCTGAGCCTGCTGACCCTGGTCGTGGACAACACCGTCCTCAACCTGGCGATCCCGTCGCTCATGCGCGACCTCGGCGCCACGCCGTCCGACGTCCAATGGGTCATCGACGCGTACGTCCTGGTCTTCGCGGGCCTGCTGCTCACCGCGGGCAGCCTGTCCGACCGGTACGGCAGGCGGCGGATGCTCGTGATCGGCCTGGCGTTCTTCGGCGGGGCCTCGCTGGCGGCCACACTCGCCACCGAGCCGTGGCAGCTCATCGCGGCCCGCGCGCTGATGGGCGTCGGCGGCTCCTGCGTGATGCCGTCGACCCTGTCGATCCTGATCACCGTGTTCGACGAGAGCGAGCGGCGCAAGGCCATCGCGGCGTGGAGCTCGGTCGCCATGGTCGGCGTCATCGCCGGTCCGACGGTCGGAGGGTTCCTGCTCCAGCACTACTACTGGGGTTCGGTCTTCCTGATCAACGTGCCGATCGCGGTGCTGGCGATCGTCGCGGCCTTCGCGCTCATGCCGGAGACGTACGGCGAGACGCGGCGGGCCGACCCGCTCGGGGTGATCCTGTCCACGGCCGGGATGGGCGGGCTGGTCTGGGCCGTCATCTCGGCGCCCGGCGGGCACTTCAACCCCCTCGCGGTGGCGGTCTCGGCGGCCGCCCTGCTGGCGTTCGTGTTGTGGGAGCGCCGCACCCCCCACTCGATGCTGCCGCTCGGCCTGTTCCGAAACCGCTCGTTCAGCGGGGCGTGCTTCTCGATCGTGCTGCTGTCGTTCGGCGCGGGTGCGCTCATGCTGGCCATCACGCAGTATCTGCAGTTCGTCCTGGGCTACGACCCGCTGAAGGCCGGGTTCGCCCTGCTGCCCTACGTGGCGGCGGCGATGGTGTTCAACGGCCTGGGCGCGTCGCTGGGCAAGAAGGTGAGCAACCGGGTGCTCATCGTCTCCGGCCTGGTCGTCATGGCCGCCGGGTTCGTCCTGCTGTCCACGCTCACCGGCGGGTACGGCACGCTGATCGCCGGCCTGATGGTCATGGGCGTGGGCGGCGGCCTGGCCGGCCCCGCGGCGTACGCGACGCTGATGGGCGCGGTGCCGCCCGAGCGCGCGGGGGTCGGCTCCGCGCTGAACGACACCGTGCAGCAGGTCGGCATGGCGCTGAGCGTGGCCGTTCTCGGCAGCGTGCTCGCCGGGGCGTACACCGCGGCCATGCCCGAGTCGGCGCCGCCGGCGGCGCGCGAGTCGATCGGCGTCGCGGTGAGCCTGGGCGACCCCGCCCTGGCCGCAGCCGGGCGCGACGCCTTCGTGTCGGCGATGTCCGTCGGTTCGTGGGTGGGCGCGGCCTGCTCGCTCGCGGCGGCCCTGGTCGCGCTGCTGGTCCTGCGCCGGAAGGCCGCCGGGACGGCTCCCGCGCAGGAGTCCGCGGAACCCAGCACTGTGTAAGCCGATTTCGAGGTATCCCAGACAGGCTGACGGGTGAGGCGGTCGCCCGCCAGCCGGGATACTCGGAGCATGTCGGACCTTCTCGCACGCCATCGCGCGGTCATGCCGAACTGGATGGCCCTCTACTACAACGAGCCCATCGAAATCGTCGGCGGCAAGGGGAACCGCGTCGTCGACGCGAACGGGAAGAGCTACCTGGACTTCTTCGCCGGGATCCTGACCAACATGATCGGGTATGACGTGCCCGAGGTGCGGGAGGCCGTCGAGCGCCAGCTCGCCACCGGCGTCGTCCACACCTCGACGCTGTACCTCATCCGCAGCCAGGTCGAGCTGGCCGAGAAGATCGCCCGCCTGTCGGGCATTCCGGACGCCAAGGTGTTCTTCACCAACTCCGGCACGGAGGCCAACGAGACGGCCCTGCTGCTGGCCACCTACGCCCGCGGGTCCGACCAGGTGCTCGCCATGCGGCAGAGCTACCACGGCCGGTCGTTCGGCGCGGTCAGCGTGACCTCCAACCGATCGTGGAAGAACAACTCGCTGTCGCCGCTCAACGTGCACTTCCTGCACGGCGCCGACCGCCACCTCGCGCAGTTCCGCGGAATGTCGGACGCCGACTACATCGCGGCCTGTGTGGACGACCTGCGCCACGTGCTCGCCACGGCCGTCACCAAGGACGTCGCCGCGCTGATCGCCGAGCCGATCCAGGGCGTGGGCGGCTTCACCATGGCCCCCGACGGGCTGTTCGCCGCGTACAAGGAGGTCCTCGACGAGGAGGGCATCCTGTTCATCTCCGACGAGGTGCAGACCGGCTGGGGCCGTACGGGCTCGGCGTTCTTCGGGATCCAGAACCACGGCGTGACGCCCGACATGATGACCTTCGCCAAGGGGCTCGGCAACGGCTTCGCGGTCGGCGGCATCGTGGCGCGCGGCGACCTCATGGACGGGCCGCACGCCGTGGGGCTGTCCACCTTCGGCGGCAACCCGATCTCGATGGCGGCGGCCAACGCGACGCTCGACTACGTGCTCGACCGCGACCTGCAGGCCAACGCGGCGCGCACCGGCGAGATCATCGTCTCCGGGCTGCGCGAGGCCGCCGAGCGGCTGCCCGTCGTGGGCGACGTGCGGGGCAAGGGCCTGATGTTCGCGATCGAACTGGTCGACCCCGCCACCGGCGCGCCCGCCCCCGCGCTGGCCGCCCGCTTCATGGAGGAGACCAAGAGGCTCGGCCTGCTCGCCGGCAAGGGCGGACTGTACGGCAGCACCCTGCGCATGGCTCCGCCGCTCACACTCACCGAGGACGAGGCCCGCGAGGGCCTGGGCATCCTCGTCACCGCTCTGGAGGCCGTCAACGATGAAGCGCGTTAACCACTGGATCGGCGGCGCCCGGACGGGCGAGGGCGGCCGTACGGCCGACCTGTTCGACCCGGCGACCGGCGAGGTGAGCGGGCAGGTGTCGCTGGCCTCGGTCGAGGAGGTCGACGCGGCGGTGGAGGCGGCCGCGCTGGCCTTCCCCGCCTGGCGCGACGCCTCGCTCACCAAGCGCACCCAGGTCCTGTTCCGGTTCCGCGAGCTGCTCGACGCGCACCGCGACGACGTGGCCGCCCTGATCACGGCCGAGCACGGCAAGGTGCACTCCGACGCGCTTGGCGAGGTGGCCCGCGGCCTGGAGGTCGTGGAGTTCGCCTGCGGCATCCCCCACCTGCTGAAGGGCGGCTACTCGGAGAACGTCTCGACCCGGGTCGACTCCTACTCGATCCGCCAGCCGCTCGGCGTGGTGGCGGGCATCACCCCGTTCAACTTCCCGGCGATGGTCCCGATGTGGATGTTCCCGGTGGCGATCGCCTGCGGGAACACGTTCGTGCTCAAGCCCTCCGAGCGCGACCCCTCCGCGTCCCTGCTGATCGCGGAGCTGTGGCAGCGGGCCGGCCTGCCGGACGGCGTGTTCAACGTGGTCCAGGGCGACAAGGCGGCGGTGGACCGGCTGCTCGAGCACCCGGCCGTGCGGGCCGTGTCGTTCGTCGGCTCCACGCCCATCGCGCGGTACGTGTACGAGACCGGCACGGCCCACGGCAAGCGGGTGCAGGCGCTCGGCGGGGCCAAGAACCACATGCTCGTGCTGCCCGACGCCGACCTCGACCTCGTCGCCGACTCGGCCGTCTCGGCGGGCTTCGGCTCGGCGGGGGAGCGGTGCATGGCGATCTCCGTGGTGCTCGCGGTCGACCCGATCGGCGACGAGCTGGTCGAGAAGATCGTGTCGCGGGTGCGCGACCTCCAGATCGGCCCCGGGAACGACCCCGAGTCGCAGATGGGCCCGCTCGTCACCGCCGCCCACCGCGACAAGGTGGCGTCCTACCTCGACCTCGGCGTCGAGGAGGGGGCCAAGCTCGTGGTCGACGGCCGGGAGACCCCGGTGCGCGGGGACCGGGGGAACGGCTTCTGGCTCGGCCCGACCGTCCTCGACCACGTGCCGCCGAACTCCCGCGTCCACCGCGAGGAGATCTTCGGCCCGGTGCTGTCGATCGTGCGCGTCCGCTCGTACGAGGAGGGCCTGGAGCTGATCAACACCGGCGAGTACGGCAACGGCACGGCGATCTTCACCAACGACGGCGGCGCGGCCCGGCGCTTCCAGAACGAGGTCGAGGTCGGCATGATCGGCGTCAACGTGCCGATCCCGGTGCCGATGGCCTACTACAGCTTCGGCGGCTGGAAGGCCTCGCTGTTCGGCGACACCCACGTGCACGGCACCGAGGGGGTCCACTTCTACACCAGGGGCAAGGTCGTCACCTCGCGGTGGCTCGATCCCTCCCACGGCGGCGTGAACCTGGGCTTCCCGACCAACGCCTGACGCGGCGAAGGCGACGCCCCGGGCCGGTGGGGCCCAGTAGGCTCGGGGCGTCCGTCTTTCTCATGGGGGTCGTGGTGCGCCGTACACACCTGGCCGCGACGGTCGCGGCCGTGGGACTGCTCGCCGCCGCCTGCGCCGGCGGGCCCGGGCCCGCGACGGAGGTGGCCACGCCGGGCACCTCGGCGGCCGCGGCGACGACGGCCTCCGGCGGCGCAGGCCCCAGCCCGTCGTCCGGCGGTCCCACGCCCACCCCGGTCGCGTCTGTCGGGCCGGGCGAGGGAACGGTCAGCGTGGTCGCGATCGACGGGTACGCCGAGTGGGGCGGCGTCGATCCCAAGGTCAAGTGGGTCGGCACGTTCGAGAAGGAGACGGGCTGCAAGGTCAGCCTGCGCTACTACGACCCGCGCCAGGAGGAGAAGCCGGGCGACTTCCCGCCGTCGTCGTTCGACGTGATCTCCGCGACGCCCGAGGTGGGCGGCAGGCTGATGGACGACGGCAAGGCCGCCCCGCTCAACACCGCTCTCCTGGACGGCTACGACAAGATCCCCAAGCGGCTGCGCACGCTGCCGTCGGTCACCCGGGGCGAGCGGGTGTACGGCGTGCCGTACGTGTGGGCCACCAACGAGATCCTGTACGACGCCGGCCAGGTCAGTCCTGACGGCCCGGAGTCGCTCTTCACGGACAAGGGTCCCGTGATGCTCCGGGACCGTCCGCTGTCGCTGGCCGACGCCGCGCTGGTGCTCAAGGCCCAGGGCACGGACGTCGGCGAGGACATCAAGGATCCGTTCGACCTCACCGACGCCCAGCTCGACGCCGCCGCCAAGCTGTTCACCTCCGACGAGGACGGCCGCCGCGTCTTCTGGCGCGATCCCGTCGAGGTCGTCCAGGGTTTCGCGACCGGGTCCGTACGGCTCGCGCAGGCCACGCCGTACCACCTGGACGTGCTCAGGCGGGGGCACAAGCCGGTCAGGGCGCTGACGGACCGGCCGGTGACGGGATGGGCCGACGCGTGGATGGTGTCGGCCCAGGCCCCGCATCCCTCGTGCGCGTACAAGTGGCTCGACTTCACGATGTCGGCGGACGTGCAGCGCAAGGTGTCGGCCTGGATGGGCCTCGCGCCCGCCAACCCCGAGGGGTGCACCGGCGCGGCCCGCCGGATCTGCGCGGACTACCGCGCCGGCACCTCCCGGGCGTTCCAGGGCGTCTACTTCGCGGTGCGTCCCGAGGAGTACGACAAGTGGGTGGAGCGCTGGTCGCGGATCGTGTCCTGATCCGCGTTTCCTGATCCGTGTCTCCTGATCCGTGTCTCCTCATTCGGGCCGCGAACGGGGCGCCGCTCAGTTCTGTTCGCCGGTGCTCTGCGGTGCCCGGTCGTGGTGGGACTCGCGGGCATCCAGGGGTGGGCGGCTGTCCAGCGGCGCACGCGTGGGGAAGACGGTGCAGGCGAGCGGCCAGAACACCAGCCAGACCACCAGGGCGAACGTCAGGCGACCGGCCCACTCCAGGAGCGCCGCCCCGCGTCCGAGGTCGCCGATGACCACGACGCCGGCCAGCAGCAGGCCGCAGGCGACGGCCCAGCCGATCATGCCCTTGCCCCAGGCGCGCCATTCGTATCGGGCACGCTCCCTGCCGTAACGCTTGCGCCGGTCGGGTGGCGGCCCCCCGGCGTAGCGGTGGGCGAACCTGACGTCGGCCCACCGCACCATGTCGTGCCCGAAGGCGACGGTGAACCCCAGGTAGGCCGCGGCCAGTCCGTGCGTGAACTCCGCCCGCCCGCCGTCGCGGAGGTCGGCCACGCTCGCGACGAGGAGGACAAGGTCCACCAATGGGACGGCGAGCAGCAGCAGGCCGCCGAGCCGTCGCCTGCGTAGGAGGTATCGGACGGCGAGCCCCGCGCCCAGCAGCACCCAGAACGCGACCTCGCAGGCGACGATCAGTCCGAACAGCATCGCGACTCCTTTTTCGCACGGAGTGCTACAAACCCTTTTTCACACATCGTGCTATAAAAATCGAGCGGGTGCGTGGTTGGAGGAGCGCTGTGCCGAAGATCGTGGACCACCGGGTGCGGCGGGAGGAGATCGCCGAGGCGTTGTGGCGGGTCGTCCGCCGGGACGGCGTGGGCGCCGCCACCGTCCGCAGCATCGCGGCGGAGGCCGGCTGGTCACCGAGCGCGCTGCGGCACTACTTCTCGACCCAGGCGGAGTTGCTCGCCTTCGCGATGGAGCACGTCATCACGCGGGTCCGCGCGCGTATCGAGACCACCGACTTCCGCGGCCCCGTCCGCGTCGCCGTACGCCGCCTGCTGGAGGAGCTGCTGCCCATGGACGCGGAGCGGCGCGCGGAGGCCGAGGTCTGGCTGCAGCTGGCCGCGCTCAGCCAGGGCGACCCGGCCGCCACCGGCTGGTTGCGCCGCGCGGACGACGGCGTGGGGGAGGCGGCGACTCTGGCCGTCCGCGCGCTCGCCGAGGAGGGGGAGCTCGCCGGCCATCGGGACGCCGCGTTCGAGGCGGCGCGGCTACACGCCCTCATCGACGGTCTGACCATCCACGTCCTGGCCCGGCCGGATTCGATGCCGCCGGACCGCGTGAGCGCCGTGCTGGCCGCCCATCTGGAGGATCTGGCGACCTGAGGACGTCACGAGGCCGGGGGAAGCTTCGCGACCGCGGCCTGGAGGGCCGGTCCGGAGATGTCGGCGAACCCCCCGCCCGGATAGTCGACCAGCCACACGTGCAGCATGTCGGTCTCCCCGGGCGGGTCGCAGAGGGGGCAGGTGTGGGAGTGCCACGGCGTGAGCGGGCCTATCGCCGGTCCCCGGGCGCCCGGCGGCATGACGAACACCGCGCCCAGCAGGGTCTTCCCCTCGTGGTAGACCAGCACCTCCGGCTGTGCCGGGTCGAGGACCAGACCGTCCTGCAGCAGCGCGGGGTTGGCGAGCTGCTGGACGCCGTCGTTGTCGGTCCAGACCCGGTAGCCCGCCCGCTCCGCGTCCGCCGCCGTCGGCAGACGACCGGCGGTCTCCCGCCGTACCGCCGCCGCCAGGGCCTGCGCCGCGCTCGACGCGGCGTCGGCCGCCACCACGCCCGCGCCCTGGGTGAGGGGCCCCCCGGCCGCCGCCGTGGCCGGCGGCTGCGGTGCCCCGTGGTGGTGATGTCCCGCGAGCGGTCCCGGTGAGCTCGTGGCGGGGCGCGCGACCAGGATCTCGTCGAAGGCCGTGGTGCCCCAGGAGGTGAAGCTGACGCCGACCGCGGCGGCGACCAGGCAGGCGACCACGGCCGCGCCCACACCTCCCGCTGATGGGCCCCGGCCGGTGAGAAGGCCGATCGGCCGGCGGGAGCGGGCGCCGTCGTCGTCCGTGACCGACGCGTACGCGACGAGGGCCGGCGCGGCCGCCGCGAGCAGCGTCTCCAGGAGAGCCGCGAGCGCCTCGGGGGCGCCTCCGGGGTCGGGGGTCCACGCGTCGGGGCCGAGAGGAAGCCCGGCCGTCCTGCCGACCAGCCAGATCACGACCAGGGCGAGGTTGACGAACCCGCCGGTCAGCACCACCGCCTGCGTGGGACGGAGGAGCAGGGCGGCCGCCCAGGCCAGTTGCAGGCATCCCGCGACGGCGAACAGCGCGCCGTGTCCGGGAGACGCGGCGAAGTGGCCGGGGATCACGCCGAAGTGGATCGCGGCCGATCCTGCGGCCGGCGCGGCCAGAGTCAGCGGCGGCGCGCCGCGCATTTTGTCCACATTGCGCATTATTGGGCGCAATGATCTCGATAGGGAAGGCCCGAAAATAGGAGCAACCCGGCACTGGGGCAGACGCCGTGGATGGGGCACGCCGCGGGCCGACCACGGGCCGGCCGAGCTGAGCCGGGGTGAAACGGGTGGTCAGGACATGGCCGCCCGGGAGCGGCGGGGCAGCGGCACCTTGCCCTCCGGGGCGGGCAGCAGGGCCTCGGCGCAGTCGTCGCAGGCGTGGACGGGGGCGTTGTCGGGCAGCATGCCGACCTTGACCCGGGGGCGGGGCCACTTCTTGTGGCAGACGACGCAGGCGTCGCCGTCGCGCTGCGTGGTGGTGAGGCCGGCAGGGTCGAACGTCAGCATGAGCCGCTCGGCGCCGTTCGGGTTCCAGCCCATCAAAGTCCCCCCTCGATCGCCTATCGGAACCGTTATAACGCGGTTACCCTTCGTGATCGGCGCGAGTCGGGCCAAGCGATGGTTAAATCGAGGCATAACGCAAGCCGTACAACAACAAAAGGGACACCTTGGAACAGACCGGGTGCCCCTTTTGGTGTTGTTCAAACTGTCTAGTCCACGTTGAGCGTCTTTTCCAGAATGGAGAGGCCCTCTTCGAGCAGGTGGTCCGGGATCACCAGCGGCGGCAGGAAGCGCAGCACGTTGCCGTACGTTCCCGCGGTGAGCACGAGCAGGCCCTGCTCGTGGCACCTGCGCGCGATCTCGGCGGCCGGGTAGGGCTCCTTGGTCCCCGGGACCACGAGCTCGACGGCGATCATCGCGCCGCGCCCGCGCACGTCCCCGACGATCGGGTTGTGCTCCTGGATGGCGCGCAGGCGGGGCAGCATGACCTCGCCGATGTGCCGGGCGCGCTCGACGAGCTTGTCCTGCTCGATGGTCTCCAGCACGCCCAGGGCCGCCTCGCAGGCGAGCGGGTTGCCGCCGTACGTGCCGCCGAGACCGCCGCTGTGGACGTGGTCGAGCAGGTCGGCCCTGCCGGTCACGGCCGCCAGCGGAAGGCCGCCGGCGATGCCCTTGGCGGTGGTGATGATGTCCGGGACGATGCCCTCGTCCTCGCAGGCGAACATGTGGCCGGTGCGGGCGAAGCCCGTCTGCACCTCGTCGGCGATGAAGACGATGCCGTTGGCGCGGCAGAACTCGACGATCTTCGGCAGGAAGCCGCGGGCCGGCTCGATGAAGCCGCCCTCGCCCGCGATCGGCTCGATGAGCACCGCCGCGACGTTCTCCGCGCCGATCTGCTTGTTGATCATGTCGATCGCCTGGGCCGCGGCCTCCTCGGCGCAGTTGTCCGGGCCGGTCGGCCAGCGGAAGGGGTAGGCGAGCGGCACCCGGTACACCTCGGGCGCGAACGGCCCGAACCCGTGCTTGTACGGCATGCTCTTGGCCGTCAGCGTCATCGTGAGCAGCGTGCGGCCGTGGTAGCCGTGGTCGAAGACGACGACCGCCTGCCGTCCGGTGGCGTGGCGGGCGACCTTGACCGCGTTCTCGACGGCCTCCGCGCCGCTGTTGACCAGGAACGTGCGCTTCTCGTGGTCGCCGGGCGTGAGCTCGTTGAGCTTCTCGCACACCGAGACGTACGACTCGTACGGGGCGACCATGAAACAGGTGTGGGTGAAGTCGGCGACCTGCTTCTGCACGCGCTCGACGACCCGGGGGGCGGCGTTGCCGACGTTGGTCACGGCGATGCCGGAGCCGAAGTCGATCAGAGAGTTGCCGTCCGCGTCGACGATCACACCGCCGCCCGCGTGGGTCACGAAGACGGGCAGCGTGGTGCCGATGCCCGGAGGCACGGCGGACTGCTTGCGCGCGAACAGTTCGCGCGACCGCGGGCCGGGGATCTCGGTGACGAGGCGGCGCTCCTGCGGGAGCTGCGGGCCGCCGTGCGTGGTGGCAGTGCTCATATCTCCGACGGTACGGCCGCCGCCTCCACCAGCCGATATGCCGCTATGTCACAATGTAGGCGTACTTTTGGCCGGTGAGGACAAGCCGGGTGTTCGGGGGGAAGAGCAGTGGCACCCACGCTGCGCCGGATCACCGCGATCGTACCGCTCCACCTGGAGGTGCTCGCCGGGCGGAACGGCCTCGACCGCTCCGTCCGCTGGGTCGCGGTGAGCGAGCTTGAGGACCCCACGCCGTTCCTCGAGGGCGGCGAACTGGTGCTCACGACCGGCATGCGCCTGTCCGCCGGCGACGCCGTGCCGTACGTCTCCCGGCTCGTGACCCGGGGAGTCACCGGGCTGGGATTCGGGGTGGGGCTGAGCCACGACGCGGTGCCGCCCGCCTTCGCCGAGGCGGCCGAGGCCGCCGGGCTGCCGCTGGTCGAGGTGCCGAGGGCCACGCCCTTCATCGCGATCGGCAAGGCCGTCAGCGACCTGCTCGCGGGGGAGCAGTACGAGGAGATCAGCCGCGCCTTCGCCGCGCAGGGCAGGCTCACCCGCGCCGCCCTCCAGCGGGAGGGGCCGGTGGCCGTGGTGGACCGGCTGGCCCGGGAGATCGGCGGCTGGGCGCTGCTGCTCGACCCCGCGGGCGCCGTACGGCACGCCGCCGACGCGACCGGCCGCCGCACTGCCGACAGGCATGCCGGTCCGGGTGACAGGCGCGGCGCGGCGGGGGACTGGGCGCGGGAGACGGCCCGGTCGCTGGAGCCCGAGATCGCCCGGCTGCGGAGCGCGCCGTCCCTGGCGAGCCTCGCCCTGTCCACCCCGGACGAGCACGTCGTGGTCCAGCCGCTGGGCCGGAGGGGATTCTTCGCGGTGGGATCGCCGCGGCCGTTCTCGCCCATCGCGCACACGGTCGTCAACGCGGCCGGGTCCCTGCTGACGCTGGCGCTGGAACAGGGCAGGGAGCAGCGGTCCGCGGCGGCGCAGGTGCGGTCGGCGGTGCTCCGGCTGCTGCTGGCCGGTGAGGTGCGGGCGGCCGCGGAGACGCTGGCGGCCCTGGGCATGCGGCTGCCGGGGGAGCCGGTCACGGTCCTCGCCTGCGACACCTCCGATCCGGAGGCGCTGACCGAGGCCCTGACGGGCACGTTCACCGCGCCCTGCGAAGGGCTGCTCGTCGTGCTGGCCCCGGACGCGCATGCCGACGAGGTCGCCGCGCTGGCCGCACAGCACGGCCGGGTGGGTGTCAGCGCGCCCGGTGTGGAGATCGCCCGTTCCGAGGGCCGCGTGGACAGCCGTATGGACAGCCGTGTGGAACCCTCTGCGGCCGGATCGGCGGCCCGAAGCGCGTCCCGCCCGGATCTCGCCACCGGGCTCGACCGTGTCTTCGATGGCGCTCCCGGCCGTGCCTCCGATCGTGCCTCCGATCGCGCCCCCGACCGGGCCCTCGCCACCGCCCTCGACCGGGCCCTCGACCAGGCGCGTCGGGCGCTCGTCTCGGCCTCACCGGTGGCGCGCTTCAGCGAACTCGCCGGGCGCGGGCTGCTGTCGCTGCTCGATCCCGCCGCCGCCGCGTCGTTCGCGGCGGCGATCCTCGCGCCGCTCCGCGAGTACGGCTCGCGCGCCGACCTGGTCGAGTCGCTGCGCGCCTACCTGGCCAGCAACGGCCATTGGGACGCCGCGGCGCAGCGCCTGGGCGTGCACCGGCACACGCTGCGATACCGGATGAAGCGGGTGAGCGAGCTGCTCGGGCGTGATCTGGACGATCCCGCGGTGCGGGCCGAGCTGTGGATCGCGCTGTGCCTGTGACGCCGGTCAGGCCGAGGGGCGCGCGAGGAAAGCGCGGACGGCGGCGTCGGTGACGATCTCGTAGGTCTTGCCGTCGGGCAGATGCCCGGCACGTTCCAGGCTGAGCGCGCCCTGAGCCGCGGCCCACAGCGCGTCGGCGATCTTCCTCGGCTGGGTGGGCACGAGGTGACCGGCGGAGATGCAGTCGGCGATCACCCGGTCGACGATGTTGAGCGCGGCCCTCGCGAGGGTGCGCGCGCGCTCGCTCGGCACGAACCCGGGGATGGCCCGCTCGAACATGAGACTGTAGTAGCCGGGCTCGGCCAGCGCCGCCTCCCGGTAGGCGGGACCGAGCAGGCTCAGATGCTCCAGCGGGTCGTTGCGCTGCGGCACGGCCTCCAGCCTGCGCCGAAACCGCTCGAAGCCCTCCAGGTAGAGCGCCTCGGCCAGGCCCTCCTTGCTGCCGAACATCGTGTAGATGACCTGGGTAGAGCAGCCGGCCTCGGCGGCGATCCTGCGCACGGTGAGGCTCTCCGGCCCGGCCTTGGCGAGCAGGTCGTTGGCGACGTCGAGGAGACGGGTGCGTAACTCGTCGTAGTTGCTGCGATGGCCGCGTGCGTAGGCACCCTGAAGACCGAGCGGCGCCGGCGTACCCATCAGCGACGAGCCCTTCTCATATTGGGGGTCCCGCGACAGACCCGGATGATGACTTAACCATGCCGCTCGGCTTTCAAACCGCAGTGAAACAGAAAACATCATGAAATTGCCGCGCATCTGTGACATGTGAGAAGTTGTCCATGATGGCGCGACAGGGGACGGTGATTGGCCCGTCCGGAGTAGCGACCGGCTCCCACCAGCTGGCATAGCGTGAAGACATGGACGTAGGCCGCACTTCCGAACCCCGCCCCTTCTGGCTCGCCGGGCGCCCCGCGACGGGAGACGCCGAGCAGGCCGTGACCAATTCTCACGACGGCCGGGTCGTCGGCGTCCACTCGGTGCCGACCCCCGAGCAGGTCGAGCAGGCCGTGGCCGCCGCGGACGCCGTGCGCAAGCAGGCCGCCGCGCTGCCCATCCACGTCCGCGCCGAGGCACTGGCCCACGTGGCCCGGCGGCTGACCGAGCGCGCCGAGGAGATCGCCCGCCTGATCAGCGAGGAGAACGGCAAGCCGATCTTCTGGGCGCGCGGCGAGGTGGGCCGCGCGATCTCGACGTTCCGCTTCGGCGCAGAGGAGGCCCGCCGCTTCAGCGGCGAGGTGCAGCGGCTCGACACCGAGCCCGCCGCGCAGGGCCGGCTCGCCTACGTCTCGCGCGTGCCGTACGGCCCGGTGCTGGCGATCACGCCGTTCAACTTCCCGCTCAACCTGGTGGCCCACAAGGTCGCTCCCGCCATCGCCGTGGGCGCGCCCATCGTGATCAAGCCCGCGCCCGCGACCCCGCTGTCGGCGCTCGTCCTCGGCGAGATCCTGGCCGAGACCGACCTGCCGGAGGGCATGTTCTCCGTGCTGCCGGTGCCCAACGACCGCGCGTCGTCCCTCGTGGAGGACCCGCGGCTGCCGGTCATCTCCTTCACCGGCTCAGGCCCGGTCGGCTATTCGATCATGGACAGCGTGCCGCGCAAGCACGTCACGCTGGAACTCGGCGGCAACGCCGCCGCGGTCGTGCTGGCCGACGCCGACCTCGAGTGGGCGGCGAGCCGCGTGGCGCTGTTCTCCAATTACCAGGCGGGCCAGAGCTGCATCGCGGTGCAGCGGGTGATCGTGGAGGACGCGGTCGCCGACGCGTTCACCGACAAGCTCGTCGCCGCCGTCGGCTCGCTCGTGACGGGCGACCCCGCGGACGACAAGACACAGGTCGGCCCCCTCGTCAGCGAGGACGCCGCGGTCCGCGTCGAGAGCTGGGTCAACGAGGCCGTCTCGGCCGGGGCGCGCCTGCTGGCGGGCGGCACCAGGGACGGCGCGACCGTCGCCCCCACCGTGCTGGCCGACGTGCCCGCCGACGCCAAGGTGGCCCGCGAGGAGGTCTTCGGGCCCGTCATGATCGTGCAGCGGGTCGCCTCGGTCGACGAGGCGTTCGCCGCGGTCAACGACTCCCGGTACGGCCTGCAGGCCGGGGTCTTCACCCGCAGCCTGGACGTCGCCTTCCGGGCCAACCGCGAGCTCGAGGTCGGCGGCGTCATCATCGGCGACGTGCCGTCCTACCGGGCCGACCAGATGCCGTACGGCGGGGTCAAGGAGTCGGGCGTGGGCCGCGAGGGGCTGCGTTCGGCCATGGAGGACCTCACCTACGAGAAGGTCATGGTGCTCACCGGCCTCACGCTGTAGAACCACGCGTCCGAGGGGGCCCGGGGGACCACCGTCTCCCGGGCCCCCTCGTCGTGGGGGAGGCGACTTCAGAGGAGACTCAGCGCCTTGGCGAGGCCGGGGTCGCGGCCCGTGGCCAGGTCGAGGGCCGTCATGGGGGCGTAGTGGTCGACGGGGACGCCGACGGTGTCGATGATCTCCCGGGCCGGCCCGAGGTGCCGGACCTTGGGCAGCAGCAGCACACTGTTGTCGTCGAGCAGGTACGCCTCGGCCGGGCCGGAGACGGCCCCCGCGGTGCGGGTCCCGACGAGGTTGCCCAGGCCGTTGTCCTTCACGGCCCCGCTGAAGTCCTCGCAGGCCGAGGCGCACGCGCGGTCGGTGAGCACGACCAGGCGCAGCCCGAGCAGCGGGACGGAGTCGTCGGTGCGGTTGGCCGCGCAGTCACCCTGCAGCGGGCAGAAGTAGCTCGTGACCTTGCCGTGCGCGAACGCGCCGAGCAGCCGCGTCACCTCGCGCGGCGACCCGCCGCCGTTGCCGCGCAGGTCGATGACCGCGGCCTTCGTCGTGTCCTTCAGCTTGGCGATGACCTGGTCGGCCGCGCCCTGGAAGAACCCGGGCACCTGGACGTAGGTGACGCCGCCGGGGAGCGTCTTCGACGTCACCGCCCGCTCCTGCTCTTCGAGGGGACCCTCCGTGAGCTTCACGGTCCGGACGCGTCCCGTCGTGGGCCGCTTCAGCGTGAGCCGTACGGTGCTGGAGGCGAACGTGTCGATGAGGCTCTGGTTCACCTTGTCCCCGATGAACGCCGGTACCCCGTCGACCTTCTCGAGGATGTCGCCGGGCCGGATGCCGGCCTTGTCCGCCGGGCTGCCGGGCAGGACGCGGGTGATGAACAGGGGCGGCCGGGCGGCCGGGTCCAACCGCCCGCCCTGCGCGGCCGACAGGCCGGCGATGCCCGTCCCCACCGGTCCGTCCTCCGACGGGGGAGTGATCTTCTCCACCCGGGCGTGGTTGTCGTGGAGCCCCGCGACCATGCCGGTGATCGCGGCGTGCAGCGCCGCCGGGTCGCCGGTGCCGATCACGTCGGCGAACGCGGCCCAGTCGGCGTCGCGGTTCCCCGTCAGCGCGGGCAGGCGGAGGCCGGCCTTGTCGGCCCCGCGACGCATCAGCTCCTGGGTGTACGCCGCGAGGGCGTCCCGCAGCAGGACTTTCGAATCCAGCACGGGCCCGCTGTAGTAGTTGTCCAGCACGCACTCGTACGCCTGCCGGAGCGTGTTCACCGACGTCGGCGGCGCGGACTCGGGCGGCGGCGCGGTTATCCGGGCGCACGCGCCGTCCGTGGTGGCCTGCACGGTGGTGGCCTGCACGGTGGCGGCCAGCACGGTGGCGGCCTGCGCGGCAGGGGCCGGGAGAGAAGCGGACAGGGTGCCGGCCGTCAGCAGGACGGCGGCGCAGACAGTTCTGATCATGCCCGTCAGCGTGGCCGCCGACGGGTTGCACGGCCGTGAACGACACCGTTAACGCCGCTGTTACCGCACCTGCGGTACGAACGGGGCATGCGGGTTCTCGTGGCCGAAGACGAGCGCGACCTGGCCGACCTCGTCGCGATGGGACTGCGCCGCCAGGCCATGGCGGTCGACGTCGTGTACGACGGCGCCGCCGCGGCCGAGCGGCTGGCGGTCAGCGACTACGACGTCCTCGTGCTGGACCGCGACCTGCCCGGGCTGCACGGCGACCTCGTGTGCCGCGAGCTGGTGGCGCGCGGGAGCCGTACGCGGATCCTGATGATGACGGCGGCGTCGTCGGTGCCGGAGCGGGTCGCAGGCCTCGGCATGGGAGCCGACGACTACCTGCCCAAACCCTTCGACTTCACCGAACTGGTCGCGCGGGTGCGGGCGCTGGGACGGCGCAGCCGGGACCAGGTGCCTCCGGTGCTGAGCCGGCACGGGATCGTGCTCGACACGCATCGGCTCCAGGCGTCCAGGGACGGCCGGCACCTGCACCTGTCGCTCAAGGAGTTCGCCGTCCTGGAGGTGCTGATGCGGGCGGAGGGCGCGGTGGTGAGCGCCGAGCGGCTCCTGGAGGAGGCGTGGGACGAGAACGCCGACCCCTTCACGACCGTGGTGCGGGTCGTGGTCAGCCGCCTGCGCGCGAAACTGGGCGACCCGCCGTGCATCCAGACCGTCCCCGGCGCCGGATATCTGCTGTGACGACGGTCCGCGTACGGCTCACGCTGATCTACTCGGGGCTCTTCCTGCTCACCTCCGTCGTGCTGCTGGTCATCGTCAACACGCTGTTGCGCGTGGCGCTGCACTCGCGGATCGAGCGCTTTTCCCCGTCTCCCATGGGAGAGGCCCCGGCGGCCCCGGCCGCCCCGCTCCCCGGAGCGGAGGTGGAGCGGTTCCCGCCGCTGTCGGAGCTGGCGCGGGACGTGATCCACTATCAGTGGGACGTGAGCGCGCTGGCGATCGGGGTCCTGACCCTGGTGTCGGTGGCCGTGGGATGGGTGATCGCGGGGCGGATCCTGCGGCCTCTCCACCGGATCACCGCCACCGCGCAGCGGCTGTCCCTGTCCACCCTGCACGAGCGGATCGCCCTCGGCGGGCCGCGGGACGAGCTGAAGGAGCTGGCGGACACGTTCGACGCCATGCTCGACCGGCTGGAGCGTTCCGTCGAGGGGCAGCGCCGCTTCATCGCGAACGCGTCCCACGAGCTGCGGACCCCGCTGGCCGTGCAGCGGGCGGCGATCGAGATCGGCCTGCCCGAGGACGTCGGGGAGATCCGCGACAAGCTCCTGCTCCACAACCACCGCATCGAGAGCCTCATCGACGCCCTGCTGGTCCTCTCCCAGGCCGAGCACGGCCTGGAGAGGCGGAGCCGGGTGGCCCTGGACGAGGTCGTACGGCTGGTCCTGGCGGAGGGGGACCGCGGCGAGGTGGCCGTCACGGCCCGGATCGAACCGTTCACCGTCCACGGCGACCCGGTCCTGCTCAACCGGCTCGTCACCAACCTCGTCGACAACGCCGTGCGCTACAACCACCCCGGCGGCGCCGTCGAGGTGACGCTCGCCGGGGGCGTGCTGACGGTCCGCAACACCGGCCCCGAGGTGCCGGCCGAACGCTTCGGCGACCTCTTCGCGCCCTTCCGGCGCCTGCACACGACGCGAGGGCAGGGCGCGGGGCTCGGGCTGTCGATCGTCGCCTCGATCGCGACGGCGCACGGGGCCGCCGTGGGGGCGCGCCCGAATCCCGGTGGCGGCCTCGAGGTCGCCGTGACGTTCCCGGCGGTCGTCCCATAAGCCGTCCCATAGGTCGTTCCGTGACAAGGGGCGTGGTCAGCGGCGGGGGCGCAGGCCGTCGAACAGGACGTCGAGCGTACGACGGCGCAGTCCGTCGCTCCACTGGTCGCGTTCGGCCGCCAGGCACACCCCGCACAGCAGGGCCAGCAGTTCGGGCATCCGGAGGTCGGGCCGCACCGCGTCCGCCTCCTGCGCGGCCGTGAGCAGCCGCCCGATCGCCTGCCGCATGTCGCGGCTGACCTCGGCCGTCCCGGCCTTGGGGTCGACGCCGGCCCCGGCGAGCAGGTCGGCGGCGGTCTTCTTCTGGGCCGCGTGCACCACGATCCGCTCGAGGAACGTGAAGAAGGCCGTGCCCGGATCCGGCGACGGCCTGTCCGCCTCCGCCAGGAGCCGTCGCGTACGGTCGACGATCACCGCGTGGTAGAGCGCCTCCTGGGTGGGGAAGTGCCGGTAGATCGTGCCGAGCCCCACCCCTGCCTCCCCGGCGACCGCGCGCACCGACGCGGACGTCCCTTCGCGGGCCAGCACGGCCTCGGCCGCCTCCAGGATGCGCTCCCGGTTGCGCTGCGCGTCGGCACGCCGGGGCCTGACTTCGCCGGTCATCGTCCTCCTCGTCGCGTTGACAGCCGGAACACGCGTTCCGTATCGTCCCAGCCAACCGGAACAGATGTTCCTGATCCTACGGGAGGACACGTGATGGAGTACGCCACGCTCGGCCGTTCGGGACTGCGGGTCTCCACGGCGTGCCTCGGCACGATGAACTTCGGCGCCCCCGGGAGCTGCGACGAGACGGAGGCCGCCCGCATCGTGGACGCCTTCCTGGAGGCGGGCGGGAACGTCGTCGACACCGCCGACGCCTACAACGGAGGCGAGGCGGAGCGGATCGTCGGGCGGGCCGTGCGGGGCAGGCGGGACGCGGTGGTGCTCGCCACCAAGGCGTTCCTGCCACAGGGGCCCGGTCCCAACGATCGCGGGCTGTCCCGGGCCCACCTCACCAGGGCGCTGGAGGGCAGCCTGCGCCGGCTCGGGACCGACTACATCGACCTCTACCAGTGCCACCATTGGGACGACTCGACTCCGATCGAGGAGACCATGGCGACTCTGGACGGATTCGTACGGTCGGGCAAGGTGCGGTACGTCGGCTGCTCGAACTTCACCGCGGCCCAGATCGTGGAGGCCCAGTGGGCCGCGCAGCGGGTGGGCGGGACGCCGTTCGTCAGCCTCCAGCCGGAGTACTCGCTGGTGGCCAGGGGCATCGAGGCGGAGATCCTGCCCGTCTGCCGGCGGCACGGGCTCGGCACGCTCGTCTGGTCGCCCCTCGGCGGCGGCGTGCTCACCGGCCGCTACCGCAGGGGCGAGACCCCGGGGGCCGACACCCGGCTGGGCCGGCTCATGGCGTCGCCCATCCCCGGGGCCCGCACCTGGGCCGAGGGCTTTCTGAACGAGCCCAACCTCGCGATCGCCGGGCACGTCGCCGACGCCGCCGCGGAGCTCGGCGTCGCCCCGGCGGCCGTGGCGCTGGCCTGGGTGGGAAGCAGGCCGGAGGTGACCTCGGTCATCGTCGGCCCCCGCACGCTCGACCAGTTGCGCGGCAACCTCGCCGGGCTCGGCCTCACCCTGCCGCCCGATGTCGCCGCCCGTCTCGACGAGATCTCCGGTTGAGGGACGCGAACAGCGGTGATCGGGTGTACGACACCCGGCGCGGGGCAGCGGGACGTCCGCGGACATGCTGGCCGAGTGAACGGGACGCCTGAGATGCCGGAAGTATCACCGCAGTTAGGGGAGCATCCCGACGGCGTCGAGCTGCTGCGCCGTACGCCGGGGCTGAAGGTGCTGGACGACGATGACGACGATCCCGTCCTCGTGCGCGCCGACGGCGGCCCGGTGGACACTTGGCGCGAGCACTACCCGTACGACCACCGCATCTCCCGGCAGGACTACGACCGGCACAAGCGGCTGCTGCAGATCGAGCTGCTGAAGCTGCAGTACTGGCTGAAGGACACCGGCGGCCGCCTGGTCCTCCTGTTCGAAGGACGGGACGCGGCCGGCAAGGGCGGCACCATCAAGCGCTTCATGGAGCACCTCAACCCCCGCGGCGCGACCGTGGTGGCGCTGGAGAAGCCCAGCGAGCGCGAGCGCGGCCAGTGGTACTTCCAGCGGTACGTCGAACACCTTCCGGCCGCGGGGGAGATCGTGCTGTTCGACCGGTCCTGGTACAACCGCGCCGGAGTCGAGCGGGTCATGGGCTTCTGCACTCCGGAGGAGTACAGGGAGTTCATGTACCAGGCGCCGCTGTTCGAGCGGATGCTCGTGCGCGACGGCATCCGCCTGGTCAAGCTGTGGTTCTCGGTGTCGCGGGCCGAGCAGCGCACCCGATTCGTCATCCGTCAGGTGGACCCCGTGCGGCAGTGGAAGCTGTCGCCGATGGACATCGCCTCGCTGGACCTGTGGGACGAGTACACCCGGGCCAAGGAGGACATGTTCCTCAACACCGACACCGAGGACGCCCCCTGGACGATCATCAAGAGCAACGACAAGAAGCGCGGCAGGCTGGAGGCGATGCGCTACGTCCTGTCCCTGTACGACTACGACGACAAGGACGCCTCGGTCGTGGGCGAGCCCGACCCCCTGATCGTCCGGTCCGCCGCCGACATCGTGGACGAGGACAACGCCGAGCCGTTGTCGCCGTTCTGAGCCCTCAGCCGACCTTCCGGCGTCTTCTTCTCGTTCGTCACGCCCGCTCGGCGGTGCGGAACAGGTCGCGTACGGCGGAGCCGAAGTAGGGGCCGTACATCGTGCGGTGGTCGTTGCTGTACTTGAAGCTGCTGACGGACGTCAGCGTGCCCCGGCCGGAGGCCGGGTCGAAGCCGCTGAGCCAGGGCCCGCCGCTGGCCCCCGCTGTGAGGTCGCAGCGCAGGCCCTGGTCGCGGGTCTGTCCCTGCGGGTCGCCGTGGGGGACGCCCGCGCAGTACAGCAGCCGCTCGCCGTCGTAGGGAGGGTCCGCGGGGAACCCGAAACCGTAGGTCCGGCGGCTCCGGGGCAGGTCGAAGGCGATGGGCTGTCCGCCCACCAGGTCGGTCAGGTGCTGCCCGTCCAGGTCGTCCACGGCGACCATGCCCACGTCGTAGTCGTCGTTCCCGGATCGCGACCAGGGCCCGGCGACGAACATCCGCCGTGCGGGGAAGGCACCGTACGGCTGCCGCCCTTCGTCGTATCCGGGGACGAAGGTCCAGTTCTCCGCCCAGTCCCCGGCGCCGTCCTTGACGCAGTGCCCCGCGGTGGCGACCAGATCCCTGTTCGCGCTGCGCACGGCGCTGGCGGAGCAGGAGAAGTCCACCCCGTTCAGCGTGAGGAAGACCCTGCCGGTGGTCCTCGTCACCGAACCTCCCGCCGCCCAGCGCGTGCCGCTCGTCGTCGCCGGGGGCATCGCCGCCGCCTGCCGTGTCCTGGCCGTCCTGCTTGCGCGGGTCGTCCTGGTCGTTGCGCTGGACCGGCTTGCCGCCTGGCCGGGGGCGAGGATCGCTCCGGCGGCCGGAGGCAGGGCGGCCCTGGCGACGGACGGCAGCACCGACCCCGGGGGAGCGGCCGGCGGCAGCGCCGATGGGGCGCCGGGCCGGGCGGCCGTGATCCTTCGCAGGCCTCCCAGCAGCCCGATCGGGACCGCCCGCGCCATCCGCTGCGGCGTCCAGTAGGTCCCGGAGGCGTGCCCGGCCACGTGCTCCACGACGTCTCCCACCGGGGAGACCTCCCGGTCGGGGGCTCCCAGGAGTCCGGTGACGAGGGCGGTGACGGCAAGCAAGGGGAGGCTCGGAGTCATGGCTCCCGAGTGTGGACCACCGCGAGTGCTCTTGTGGTTACTTTCGGTGAATCAGGTGAGGGCCGCGTTCTGGGCCGTGTTGTAGACCGCCTCGGCCTCCGGGCCGAAGTAGGGGCCGAACATCCAGTAGGACGCGAAGTTGTACTTGAAGCTGTTCACCGAGTTGAGCAGGCCGCCGCCGGTGCTCTCGCTGAAGTTGAGGAACCACGGGCCGCCGCTGGCGCCGCCGGTCATGCCGCAGCTCAGCCCCTGGTCCTGCGAGCTGAGGTAGTCGTCGAACGTCCGTCCGCTGCAGTAGACCAGCCTCGACCCGTCGTACGGCCCGCCCGCGGGGTAGCCGAAGGCGTACGTCTGGCGCCCGCGCGGCTGGTTGAACGCGACGCCCTGGCCGCCGACGACGTCGGTGAGGCTCTTGCCGCCCTGCGGCGCGACGACGGCGGCGGCGACGTCGTAGTTCATGTTCTCACCGGAGTTCCACTGCGCGGTGGTGAGCAGGGTGGTCGCCGGCCAGGTGCCGTCGGGCCTGTTGCCCTGGTCGTAGCCCGGGACGAAGACCCAGTTGGCGTGGAAGGCGCCGTTCAGCTTCACGCAGTGGCCCGCGGTGATGACCACGCTCTTGTTGGCGCTGGTGACCGCGGTGCCCGAGCAGGAGGCGTTCCGCCCGGCGTCCGATCCGGCCGTGACCGTGAAGAACACCCTCCCCGTGGTCTTCGCCACCGTCCCGCCCGCCGTCCAGGACGAGCCGGAGGTCCGCGAGGAGACACGAGCCGCGGTCAGGGTCGCGGCGGTCAGGGTGGGGGCGACGGTCGCGGGCCGCGCCACGGAGGCGTCGGCGGGCGCTGAGCGGGCCGAACCGGTCGTGGAGCCGGCCGCCGCGAATCGCCGGTCGCCGGCGCCGGGGGCGTCCAGCGGCTCCGCGGCCTCCATCCGCGCGACGGTCCAGAACTTCCTGACCGTGCGCTGCTCCGTCGCCGTGTCGGCCGCCTCGTGCACGGCGGGCCGGGGGCCGGCGGCGGCCGACCGCGTGACGGTTCCCGTCACGGTCGCCGCGGCGCCGTGTGCGGCGGGGAGCATCACCCCCGCCGCGGCGAGCGTGGGGACCGCGAGAACGGTGAGACGTCGTGCCCTGGGGTGCATGCCTAGCTACCTCCGTGTCGGGATGCCTGAGGCGTGTCGGGATGTCCTGACGCGGGAAAGTAGCGACGCCTTCAACCGGATTTCTCGTAATCTGCCGATACGGTTATGGGCAGATTCGGGCATATATGTGCTTGTTTCTCCCCTGCATCTTTATGCGCAGCGAGATGCAGCACCGTCCGCTTCAGCTCCGGCCGTTCCGCGTACGGGCGCGTGCCGTTGCGGGCCCGCGGGCCGTCTCGGAGACAATGAGGGGATGAGCTCCCAATCCCTGCCGCAGCCCCGATCTGTCGTCGTGCTGGGTTCGACCGGCTCCATCGGCACCCAGGCTCTCGACGTCGTCGCCAACGCCGCCGGACGGTTCCGCGTGACCGCGCTCGCCGCGGGCGGCGGCCGGGTCGACCTGCTGGCGAGGCAGGCGGCCGACTTCGGGGCCGAAGCGGTGGCGGTCGCCGACCCGGCGGCCCTGCCGGCGCTGCGCGAGGCGCTGTCGGCGGCGGGCGCGCGGGCGAGGGTGCTGGCGGGCCCGGAGGGGGTGGCGGAGGTCGCGGCGTCGCCCTGCGACATCGTGCTCAACGGCATCACCGGGGCCCTGGGGCTGACCTCCACGCTCGCCGCGCTGGAGGCGGGCCGGGTGCTCGCGCTGGCCAACAAGGAGTCGCTGATCGTGGGCGGCCCGCTGGTCAAGCGCCTGGCCCGGCCGGGGCAGATGATCCCCGTGGACTCCGAGCACTCCGCGCTCGCCCAGTGTCTGTGGGCGGCCGGGCCGGGCGGGGCCGACCCGGCGGCCGTACGGCGGCTGGTGGTGACGGCGAGCGGCGGCCCGTTCCGGGGCAGGAAGCGGGCCGAGCTGACGGACGTGACCCCGGAGATGGCGCTGAACCACCCGACCTGGAGCATGGGCCCGGTCATCACGGTGAACTCGGCGACGCTCGTCAACAAGGGCCTGGAGGTGATCGAGGCCCATCTGCTGTTCGACATCGGGTTCGACCGGATCGAGGTGGTGGTCCACCCGCAGTCGATCATCCACTCGATGGTGGAGTTCGCCGACGGCTCGACGATCGCCCAGGCGAGCCCGCCCGACATGCGGCTGCCGATCTCGCTCGCGCTGGCCTACCCCGACCGGGTGCCCGGAGCGGCCCGGGCGGTCGACTGGACCACCGCCCACACCTGGACCTTCGAGCCGCTCGACGACGAGGCGTTCCCGTCGGTCGCGCTGGCCCGTCACGTGGGCGCCCTGGGCGGCACGGCGCCTGCGGTCTACAACGCGGCGAACGAGGTGTGCGTGGAGGCGTTCCTGAAGGGCGCCCTGCCGTTCCTCGGCATCGTGGACACGGTGGAACGCGTGGTGGCCGCCCACGCCCCCGGCCCGGCGGCGTCCGTGGAGGAGGTCCTCGCGGCGGACGCGTGGGCGAGGGCGCGGGCGGCCGAACTGACGAGCTGAGCCCGTGGCGCGACCCGGGTCAGGCGGGCCGCGCCACAGGTCGGCGAGGTCAGGCCGGCGGGGTCAGGCCGCCGAGCAGGTGAGCGTCGGGGTGCTGCCGCTCGATCCGTTGGCCAGGAAGCCGAACGTGGTCGAGGCGCCGGCGCCCAGGCTGCCGTTGTAGCTCACGTTCTTCACGCTGACGTCGCTGCCGGACTGGCTGAGCGTGCCGTTCCAGACCTGCGTGATCGTGACGCCGCTCGGCTGGGTCCATGTGGCGGTCCAGCCGCCGATGGACGAGGAGCCGGCCTTCACCGTCACCTCACCCTGGAAGCCGCCGCCCCACGAGCTGACGACCTTGTAGGTGGCCGAGCAGCCGCCGGGGCCCGCGGTCGGGCTCGCCGAAGGGCTGACCCTCGGGCTCGGCGAGGTGTTGGGGGAGGTTCCGGGGGACGGGGAGACGGGCGGAGTGGGGCTCGGGCTGGTGCTCGGGCCCGTGCCGACGCCGGTCACCTCGCCGTTGCCGCCGTCGAAGACGACGTCGGAGCAGCTGTAGAACGTCTCGTTGCTGTCCGAGCGCTGCCACACGGTGTAGATGATGTGGCGGCCGCTCTTACCCGACGGCAGGTGGGCGTTCCAGTAGTAGTGGCCGTCCTCGGTGCCCACCGAGCCGACGCTCGGCGGGTTGGTGACGCTGTCGAACGGCGTCGACTCCAGGTCGCTCCAGGCCAGCGGCCGGGTGGGGCTCCAGGAGTCCTTGGTGATGTACGACCGGAACGTGCCGGGGTGCGCGGCCCACTTGTTGTACTTGAACTCGATGGTCGCCCCGGACGTCAGGTGGGTGACCGGCCAGTCGTCGCGGGCGAGGTCGAAACCGCTGAAGTCGTAGACGATCGCGCCGCCGCTGCACAGCTGCCCGTCCGGGATGAAGCCGGACATCCGGCCCGCGCCGTCCGAGCGGAGGACGGCGAACCAGTTGTACAGCGCGTTGGTCCCGCCCTTGGCGACCGCGGCCGCGCAGGCGGGGTTCTTCGGCTGGATGGCTCCGCTCGAGGTCGTGCCGTCCTTCCAGCACAGGTAGGTACGGCTGCCGGGCACCATCGGGGCGCCGTGCGCGGACGCCGGGGAGGCGAGCACGACGGCGGAGACGAGGGCGGACAGCGCGGCGACGATCAGGCCGATCGTCGCTTTCGACAGTTTTCTTCGTGGTCTACCCACGGGCTACCCTTTCGCGTGGTCATGGCTGCCGCACTCGTGGTGCAGCACGGCACCGCCGACGGCGCGAGCACGTCGGCCCGGGGGGACAGCCGTTGACTTGCCAACCAGGTGGTGCGTAGAGCGCTCTCGCGATTCGGACTCTAGGTCGGCCTCCGCCGCCTGCCCACCCGTGCCAGGGCCACCGTGCCCGTCCTCGCAGGTGGCGGCTCTTCCTTCGGCCACGGGTCATGAAACCTTCATTCCTCGTGAAAAGGTTTCGGGCCGTCCGGCGTCGCGGCACTCCTTAGACTGGGAGGGCCCCCCATCGGGCGTCGCCTATTACAACAAGGTGCAGAAATGTCTGTTGATCTCGGGATTCCCGCCGTACGGACCCAGCCGATCGCCAACCGGCGGGTGTCACGCCAGATCATGGTCGGCTCGGTCCCCGTCGGCGGGGACGCGCCGGTCTCGGTGCAGTCCATGACCACCACGCTGACCGCCGACGTCAACTCCACCCTGCAGCAGATCGCCGAGCTCACCGCCGCCGGCTGCCAGATCGTCCGCGTCGCGGTCCCCTCCCAGGACGACGCCGACGCGCTGCCGGCCATCGCGAGGAAGTCCAAGATCCCGGTCATCGCCGACATCCATTTCCAGCCCAAATACGTCTTCGCGGCGATCGAGGCGGGGTGCGCGGCCGTCCGGGTGAACCCCGGGAACATCAAGAAGTTCGACGACAAGGTCGGCGAGATCGCCCGCGCCGCCTCCGACGCCGGCGTGCCGATCAGGATCGGCGTCAACGCCGGCTCGCTCGACCCGCGCCTGCTGCAGAAGTACGGCAAGGCCACCCCGGAGGCCCTGGTCGAGTCGGCGCTGTGGGAGTGCTCCCTGTTCGAGGAGCACGGTTTCCGCGACATCAAGATCTCGGTCAAGCACAACGACCCGGTCGTCATGATCCAGGCCTACCGCCTGCTCGCCGAGCGCTGCGACTATCCGCTGCACCTCGGCGTGACCGAGGCGGGGCCGGCCTTCCAGGGCACGATCAAGTCCGCGGTGGCGTTCGGCGCGCTGCTGGCCGAGGGGATCGGCGACACGATCCGGGTGTCGCTGTCGGCGCCTCCGGTCGAGGAGGTCAAGGTCGGCACGCAGATCCTCGAGTCGCTGGGCCTGCGCGAGCGCGGCCTGGAGATCGTCTCCTGCCCGTCCTGCGGCCGTGCCCAGGTGGACGTGTACACCCTCGCCGAGCAGGTGCAGGCCGGGCTGACCGGGCTCAAGGTGCCGCTGCGCGTGGCCGTGATGGGCTGCGTGGTCAACGGCCCCGGCGAGGCCAGGGAGGCCGACCTCGGCGTCGCCTCCGGCAACGGCAAGGGCCAGATCTTCGTGAAGGGCGAGGTCATCAAGACCGTCCCCGAGTCGCAGATCGTCGAGACCCTCATCGAGGAGGCTCTGCGCCTCGCCGAGGAGATGGGCGTCGACGTGGACTTCGACGAGGACGAGGCCGCCGGTCCGGAGGTCGTCGTCCGCTGACCCCGGCATTACAGTTCGCAATGCTCTGACTACACAATGGCAATGATCGGGTAGTACGGACCGTACATGGCCGATCACATCGCGAAGCTGTCCTCTGCTGTTCGGAAGCAGAGGAGCAATGCCGGTGAAGCGGGTCGTTGGTGTGATCGCGGGCGTGGCGACGCTGGTCGCCGGGCTGGTCGGTCCGGAAGGGGTGGCCGCCGGGTCGGACCGGTCGGGGCACTGGGGGCCGCCGCAGCGTCCGCTCGAATGGAAGCAGTGCCCGCCGGAGACCAAGTCGGCCTCCGGCGGCCTGCTCGGCCTCGGCTCTGCCCGGCCGATCCGGCCGATCCGGCCGGCTCGCCGGAGCGCCCGGCGGGAGCCGGTGCAGGAGTGCGCCGAGCTGCGCGTCCCGCTCGACTACCGCGAGCCGTACGGCCAGCAGATCACGCTGGCGCTCAACCGGATCAAGGGCACCGCCTCACGTGACGGCAACCATCTCGGTGCGCTGCTGGTGAACCCCGGCGGACCGGGCGGCGAGGGGCTCAGCCTGGCCAGGTACGTCGCGGCACGGCTGCCCAAGGACGTCGCGGCACGGTTCGACATCATCGGTTTCGCCCCGCGTGGGGTGGCGCCCAGCCAGCCCGCCATCTCCTGCGTGGACCCGGCCCGCTTCTACGCGCCGCCCCGGCCGGACAACGTGCCGAGGAACGACGCCGAGGAGCAGGTGCTGGCCGGCCGGGCCAGGCAGTACGCCGAGGGCTGCGGCAACCGCTGGGCCTGGTTCCTGCCCTACCTGACCACGGAGAACTCCGCGCGGGACATGGACGCCGTGCGCGCGGCGCTCGGCGAAGAGAAGATCAGCTACCTCGGCTACTCCTACGGCACCTACCTGGGGGCGGTCTACGCCACCCTGTTCCCGCAGCGGGTGCGCCGCCTCGTGCTCGACAGCGTGGTGGACCCCGACGGCGTCTGGTACGAGGCCAACATCGCCCAGGACCACAGCTTCGACCGGCGGCACCGCGACTTCCTCGCCTGGGTGGCCGAACACGACGACGTCTACAAGCTGGGCGCGACGCAGGCGGCGGTGTCCTTCGCGTGGTACTCCATGCGCTCCCGCCTGCACGACAGGCCCGCGGGCGGGGTCGTGGGCCCGAGCGAACTGGACGACGTCTATTCCAACGGCGCCTACAGCGACCGGCTCTGGCCCTACCTGGGCGCCGCCTTCTCGTCCTACGTCCGCAACGGCGACCCCTCGGTCCTGGTGAAACTGTTCCACCTGGAGGCCGAGATCGACGCGGAGGAGGAGAACTCCTACGCGGTCTACCTGGGTGTGGAGTGCCGCGACGCGGCCTGGCCCCGATCCTGGGACCGCTGGCGGGCCGACACGCGCCGGGCGCACACCGAGGCGCCGTTCATGGCCTGGCCCAACGCCGTCTACAACGCGCCGTGTGCCTTCTGGCCCGAGAAGGGCGGCACACCGGTCAAGGTGGGCACGTCGCACCTGCCGCCGGTCCTGCTGATCCAGGCCGAGCGCGACGCCGCCACGCCGTACGAGGGGGCGCTGCGCATGCGCCGCCTGTTCCCGACCGCGCGCCTGCTCACCTCGGGCGGCGGCAACCACGGCGTGTCGCTCGCCGGGAACGCCTGCGTGGACCGGCAACTGGCGGCCTACCTGCGCGATGCGGCGCTGTTGCCGCAGCGCAGAGGCAAGCGGGGTGCCGACGCGACCTGTCCGGGAGAGCCGGAGCCGCGCGCCGCGCTGATGAAGGTCGCGGCGGGTGCGCCGGGAACGGCGTCCCACGCCTCCGCCGTACGGTGAGCCCGGCCGGGCCGATACCTCCCAAACGCGAACCGTTCGCGTAGGCTGGGCCCGTGATGCTGCGAACATCGGCGTCGCGCGTGCTCGACGACAGCGATCGTGACGAGGTGCTGGCGCTCCTCGACACCGATCCGGTCGCCAATGTGTTCGTAGCGGCCCGGGTCAGGGCCGTCGGCCTCAGCCCTTCACGGCTCGGCGGTCAGATGTGGGGTTACGGCCCGCGCGGAGGGCTGGTGTCCCTGTGCTACGCGGGCGCCAACCTGGTGCCCGTGAACGCCACCCGCGAGGCCGTGCACGCCTTCGCCGACCGGGCGCGCAAGCAGGGTCGTCGCTGCTCGTCCATCGTCGGCCCGGCCGACGCCGTGGAACAGCTCTGGGAGCGGCTGGAGCCGCACTGGGGCGGCGCCCGGGCGATCCGGTGGGCGCAGCCGGTCATGGCCACCAGTTCCGCGCCCGCCGTCGAGCCGGACCCGCTCGTACGGAGAGTCCGTCCCGAGGAGTTCGGCATCCTGCTGCCCGCCTGCGTGGCGATGTTCACCGAAGAGGTGGGCGTCTCCCCGGACAACGGCGACGGCGGAGCTCTCTACCGGTCCAGGGTCGCCGAGCTCATCCGCATCGGGCGGTCCTACGCGCGTATCGACAACGGCCAGGTGGTCTTCAAGGCCGAGATCGGCGCGGTGACGCCGCAGGCGTGCCAGATCCAGGGCGTGTGGGTCCACCCCGAGCTGCGCGGGCGCGGCCACGCCGCGGCCGGCATGGCCGCCGTGGTCGAGCAGGCGCTGAAGTACTTCGCCCCGGTCGTCACCCTCTACGTGAACGACTTCAACCTCCCGGCCAGGGCCGTCTACCGCAAGGTGGGCTTCCAGGAGGTCGACACGTTCATGTCCGTGCTGTTCTGACCGGCGCTGTTCTGACCGGCGCTGTTCTGAGCATGTCGTTCAAGCGCGTGCTGTTCTAGCCGGGTGCTGTTCTAGGCGCTGAGGCCGGCCTGCGCCGGTCGCACCAGCCGGGTCAGCAGGTGGTCCAGCTCGGCCGCCGGGTCGCGGGTCAGCCCGGCGTGCACCGGCCCGGTCTGCACGATCGTGCTGCGCGGCGCGGTGAGCCAGCGGAACCGTGCGCCCAGCGGCTCCCCGCACAGGGGGCCCGCCTCCTCGCCACACGCCCGCTCGTAGGCGGCCAGGGCCAGCCGTACGCCGGGCAGGTCCACCGGCGCGCCCAGCGCCAGCAGCCGGGCCTCGTCCAGCTCCACCCTCGCGCACAGGTAGCCGCGCGGCTGGCAGTAGAGGATGACCCCCGCGTTGACCAGTTCGCCCCGCTCCACGCTGGGCACCACGCGGATCACCGCGTACTCGTAGACGTCCAGGTCGCTCATCGGCCGCCCTCTCGCGCCGCACGCCAGAAACCGCCGATCGTCGCGTTCCGCTCGCCGTGGCGGGGCGCGGGAGCGGCGGTGCCGATGGCGGGGCCGGGCAGCCAGTCGCGGGGCCCGGCGACCCGGGCGAGCAGGTGCTCGGTGTAGGCCCGCCGCACGGCCTGCGCGTCCGCGAAGCCGGGCTCGTCCTCCAGCCACTCGTCCGGCACCAGCGCGGTCACCTCGTCGAGCAGCGGGCGGGTGACGAGCCCGGCCAGGTCCGCGTCGGCCTGCTCCAGCTTCGTCGCGAACGGCGCGAGCACGTGGTCGCGGCCGTCGAACCGGCGGCGGGGGTCGGCCGTCGGCCAGTTGTGGTGGAACCACAGGGCAGCGCCGTGGTCGATCAGCCACACGCCACCGTGCCAGACGAGCAGGTTGGGGTTGCGCCAGCTCCGGTCGACGTTGTGGACGAACGCGTCGAACCACAGCACCCGGGAGGCGAACTCCGCGTCGGGCTCCCAGGCGAGCGGGTCGAAACCGAGCGCTCCGGGCAGGAAGTCGATCGCGAGGTTGTGCCCGGCGCTCGCCGTGAGCAGGTCCTGGATCTCCTCGTCGGGCTCGCGGACGCCGAGCTGCGGATCGAGGTCGATGACCTTGAGCTCCGGCGTGGCGAAGCCGAGCCGCCTGGCGAGTTCGGCGCAGACGATCTCGGCGACGAGCACCCGCCGGCCCTGCCCGGCACCGCGGAACTTCACGACGTACGTGCCGAGGTCGTCGGCTTCGACGACTCCGGGCAGCGACCCGCCCTCGCGCAGGGGCGCGACGTACCGGGTCGCCGTGATCTGTTCGAGCACGAGAGGAAGGCTACCGGCAGGACCGGCGGGCGCTCCCCTCCACGCGCCCGCCGGCCGCCCGGCCGACCCAGTTCGGCCGACTCAGTTGGCCTTGCTCGGCAGCCACCACATCCGGCCCTCGGCGACGTCGTGGTAGACGTCGAGCAGATCCATGCCGGTGATCTTGCTGCGTGACTCGGCGGCGGCCCAGGCGTACACGCCGCGTGCGATCGAGCCGCGCTCCTGCTGGACCCGCAGCGCGTACACGAGAGCCCTTATCTCGTGCACCCTCCGGTTCTCCGGCTCGGCCTGCGCGGCGAGCTCGGCGAGCTGGCAGGCCAGGCGCAGGTCGCCGTCGGCCGCCGCGGCGACGGCCCGGCCCGCGACCGACGCCGCGCCCGCCGACAGCTCGGCGACCGCGCGAGCGAACACGGCGTCCGGTGCGGGTTTGAGGTTGGCGGGGTTGCCGTCGTGCCAGCCGCCGTGCAGCCGCCAGATGTTGCGCACGATGAACTCGGGCTCGTCGTGGCGCTCGCGCAGGTAGGGCCGCCCGGCGAGCGCGGGCGGCGGCTTGACCGAGTGCAGGATCTCGTCCAGGCGGGCGCCGGCGTTCATCAGGTCGAGCGTCTGCTCCACCAGGCTGTCGAGATAGTCGGCCGTGTCGGTGAGCGCCCGGCGGACCCGTTCGGGCCCGCGGATCGGCAGCCCCCGCCCGGGCAGCAGCAGGTCGGCGTCGAGTGCGGCCATGGCCCGCAGCGCCACCGCCCAGTCGTCCGGATAGCGCTGAATCCGCTGTGGGTCGCCTGCCCCGGGGACCGTCCAGGCGAACAGGTCTCCGGTCAGCAGCACGCCCCGCTCGGGCAGGAACGCCCAGGTGGCGTCGTCGGTGTCGCCGCGGGAGTGGGAGAGCTGGAAGGTGACGTCTCCCAGTGACAGGGACAGCCGGTCGCGGTAGGTCAGATCGGGGAGCCGCTGCGGCGGTGGCCAGACCATCCGGGGAAAGCCCTGCTCACGCAGGTCTACAACCGCGTTGTAACCGGCCGTCCTGCCCCGCTGGGCGAGCCTGTGGGCCAGCCCCTCCTGCGCCACCACCAGCGGGCGGGGGCCCGGCTCGGCGTCGAACTCCTCCATCCCGGCCAGCCGGTCGGCCCGGCTGCGGGAGAAGATCGCGTATTTGAGCGGTTCGGCCGACCACTTCCTGATCGCGCGGTACGACTGCTCGGCCTCACGGGCGTCGCCCGTGTCGAAGAGACCCAGCCCGTCCTCGCCGCGGACGACGTACACGTTGCCGCACGCCGGCCACATCGCCACGCCGTAGGCGATCTCCTGCACTCCGTCGCGGCGCAGCTCCGCGTAGGGCACGTCCTCGGGGCGCACCGAACCACGCCAGACCTCGTCGGCGTACGAAAGGATCGGTGATTCCATGGTCAAGAGCCTGATCCTCCGGGCGGACCGTGCACAGTAGGGAGATCCCTAATGTCCGCGCTGACCCCGTGCCTTGCCCTCACACCCGTGCCTCGCCCCTCGCTGCCGTGGGCGCCTCACCTTCGCGCCCGCGCCTTGCCCCTCGCGCCCGCGCCTCGCACCCGCGCGGAGGCAGTGCCGTCTGGGCAGTGCCGTTCGGGCAGTGCCGCGCGGGTCACGAGCAGAATCGGCGACACCGCTGTCCTGATGAGCGGTGCCAAGGACAAGTGGCGTCTAAAGCGGCGGCGTCTCGCGATCGTGCTTGAAGGAAGCTCCTCCGGCTTGGTCGTCGACCTGCTCTCTGGTCGCGTGGATGCCTTCGCCGTCCGCCTCACCGCTGGTCGTGCCATGACGTCCGCCGCTGGGATTTGCCAGAGGGCCGTATGGAGCCATGATCGTGTTCGGTGCTCCGGCAGGGTCGGCGGGCAGGCGTCCGGGCGGAGCGGCGGGCCAGTTGCGGGGCCGGGGTTCGGGGGCAGGTTGGATGATCTTCGGCAGCGGGCTGGGGTAGACGTGTCCGAGCGGGCTGGTCCAGACGATCAGATGGGGTCCCGCCCAGGTGACCCGCCAGCCGCCCAAGTGCCTGGCGCGGTGATCGTGGCGGCAGGCCAGGTGCAGGTTGTCGGCAGTGGTGGCGCCGTCGTCGGCCCAGGCATGGATGTGGTCCTGGTCGGTCCGACTGGCAGGCATGCGGCAGCCCGGCCAGGAGCAGACCCGGCCCCGAATCTGGACGTATCGGCGTAAGGCCGCACCGGCATGCCGCCGACCGGCGGACTCGGCGGACTCGGCGGACCCGGTCGCGTCGGGTGGATGAGCGCCGGGGCGGCCGGCTTCCGGCTGCCTGGGCTCGGCGAGCTGGGCATGGCGGGCCAGGTCGGCGATCAGGGGGGCCCAGACACCGGTGGCGGCGGCTGCGGCGGCCAGTTCGCGAAGCTGGGTGACGGTGACTTGGAGCTCGACGATGCCGCCGCGTCGCGCATCGCGTGCGGGCCGTTGCGCGGGCGGGCAGGGGCGCCGGCCCGTGATGCCCGTCACTAGCAGATGCCCGTTGTCGGCACAGACGGCGAAGCGCCATTGCCCGGGGAGCATGGAGGCGACGATCCGGCGGGCCTGAACGGCGTGGACCATGCCCCAGCCGGGCAGCTGGGCCGGGTGCTCGTCGAGGCCGAGCAGGGTGGTGAGCTTCACGCGTATCTCCGGCACCGACCACGCCCGCATCGACGAGGCCCACGCTGACATTGCCTGTGCCGACCTTGCCTGTGTTGACGATGCCTGCGCAGCGGGGGCGCTCTCGTCGTGGTCAGTGGTCTCGTCGTCGCTTGTGTCGTCGGCCTTGGCGACAGGGGCGCCGACGTGGTCGTCGGCGTGGCTCTCGGCGCGATCCTGTGTGGGATCTCCATCGCGCGCCTCGCCGTGGATTCCGGCGCCGGTCGAGCCGCCGGTCTCACAGGTGGCTTCAGGGCGTGTCCGACTGCGGGTCCCAGAGCACCGCGCGCCGCGGGGCTCGTCAGGGGTCTCGGCGTCGGCCCCGTCGGCGGCCGCGTCATCGGACTCGGTGGCGGACTCGGTGGCGGCCGCGTCATCGGGCTCGGTGGCCTGGTCTGTGGGGCGGATGTCAGGGGAGCCGGCTGAGGCGTCGGAGGGGGCGGCATCCACGAAAGGGTGGGTGCGGACGTGAAAGACGATCTCGGTGTCGGACAGGCCCTCGAAGCTGCCGTCCAGGCTGCCCAGGAAGAGGTCGGCACGGATGTGGTCGACGGGACGGTGGTCTCCCGCGCGTTTGCAGGCGCGGGCCAGCTCGTCGATGCGCTCGCAGCCGGCCACCGCCCGATCAAGAGGCAGATCCAGACCCGAAACCGTCGCGGTGCCGTCGTCGTTGCGCATGCCGACCATGCGGCGCCTGCGCACCGCCTCCCTGTAGCGCTTCTCCGCCCAATCGGGGTCGATGGCCAGCACGAGACGCTGGATGTGCTCGATCAGCTCTCCCACCGTCCAGGCCGGGGCGCGGCTGATCAGGCGCTCGCAGACCCAGCCGGCCTGGGTGTCGGTCAAACCGCTCGTCCAGCGGATGAAGGCCGACGCCCGTGGCTCGTCCAGCTCTCCCGCCAGCATGGCCTCGCCGAGAGCAGGAAGGCGGCGGTGCAGGTTCCACGCCAGATCGAACGCCGAGTCCGCCCGGCGGCGGGACCATACCAGCGCCGCCCGGGCCTCATCGGGAGCGAACTCGTCGGGCACTTCCAGGCGGACCACGCTGTCGCCGGTGAACTGCTCGCGCAGCCCGACCTCCAGCAGCGTGTGCAGGAACCGCGCCCGGTCGTGGCAGGACTGGCGGTAGGCGGCCTTGAGCACCTCGACGGTGTCGAACCCCGACACTCGCTCCACATCGATGTCGGCCAGCATCTGGGCGAGTTCGGCCCCGGGCGGCATCGCCGCCAGCCCTTGAGGAATCGCCGACGGCGTCCCGTCCCCACTATGTGAGGACGGCCGCGTGAGAGCGGACGGCGATTGTGGCGCGGACACGGCGCGTGACCCCCGGGAGCGGAGACGAAGGCGACTGAACGGTTCCCGGCCGCCCGGACCGGGACTTCCTTCACGCAGACTCGGCTCAACACACGGCGTACGGCCACCGAGGGCCCGCCCACTAGGCTCATCTGTAACGGCTGCTCATCTGTAACGGCTGCTCATCTGTAACGGCTGCTCACCTGTAACGGCTGCCCTTACCCTATCTCGAACACACTATCGATCCAAGCTCTCACCACCACAAACGTGGAGTCACAACCGATCCGGCGTCACAGCTCACCGCGTTCGACGGCCAGAGCGAGTTCGACGCGCGACCGCAGGCCGGTCTTCGCGTAGACACGGGTGAGATAGACCTCCACGGTCTTGCGGCTGTAGTGCAGTTCCTCCGCGATCTGAGGGTTGCTCAGCCCGTCGGCGACCAGTTCGATGACGCGGCGCTCTCCGGGCGTGAGGCGGCCCGCCGGTTCGGGGACCATCCCGGCCTCCCGCAGGCGGCGTTCGGACAGCGCCGCCCAGGGCGCCGCGCCGAGCCGGGTGAAGATCGCGTGCGCGCGGGGGAGTTGCGTCGTGTCACCGAGCGCGCCCAGGACCAGCCGGGCCCGGGCCTCCTCGAACGGCAGGCCGTCGGCGCGGGCCTGTTCCAGCGCCGCGCCCGTCCGTGCGCGATCCCGGAACGCCCAGCCCACCGCCAGGTCGGCGGCGAGCCGGGCCCGGGGGGTGCCGTTCACCGACCGTTCGTCCAGCCGGGAGGCCGCCGCCCGGCAGCCGACGTCGTCGCCCGCCGCTCCCGTCACCAGCACCTTGACCGCCAGGGCTCGGTGCACCACCTCGGGCACCTCGTACGCGAGGGCGCTGTCGAGTTCGCGCCGGGCGGCGGCGATGTCGCCCCGCCCGAGCGCCAGGCGCGCGCGGAGCACGCATCGCATGCCCTGCTGCAGCGCGGAGCCGGGCGGGGGCTCGGCGAGTACCCGGGCGGCCGCGTCCAGCCTGCCCTGGTCGAGCAGGATGTCGAGCTCCATGTTGCGCAGCAGGGCGAGGTTCTCCAGAAGGCCCGCCTCGGCCAGTGCCCGGCCCGCGACCGCGATCTCCTCCAGTGCCCGTGCCCACTCGCCGCCCATCCGCCGGATCACGGCCATGGTCCGTACGTGCTGTCCGGCGATGTCGTGCCAGCCGAGGCCGCGGTGGATCTGCTCGGCCTGGTCGAGCACCTCGACGGCGCGGGAGCGCAGCCCGGCGATCGCCAGCACGTGCGCCGCCGACTCCAGCGACGCGAGCCGGGCGCCCGGCGGCAGCGCGGCGGCGAAGGTGAGCAGGTCGTCGACCGCCCGCTGCGTCTCGGCCCAGTCGCCCCGCACGAGCGCGTGGATGGCCAGATAGCCGACCGTGATCGCGCGGTCCTGCGGCGGGCAGTCGGACAGGCCCTCCCAGGCCCGCCGGGCGGCCTCCCTGCTGTGGAGGCCCATCTCCGCGCTGACCAGCGCCTGCTGGGCCAGCAGCGCCGAGGCGTCGTCGGCCTTCGGGATCTGGCGGCGGGCCACGTCGAGGGCCACTTCATACCAGCCCATCGCGTGGGCCGCGCCGACCGCGGTGTAGGCGGCGCGGGTGCGGCGGCGGCCGGAGGGCAGTGCGGCGAGCGCCCGCTGTGCCGAGTTCAGCGCCAGCGCGGGACGTGACCCCTTCCAATAGGCGAGAGCCTGCCTGGCCAGCAGTTCGCCGGGCTCGGGGGACAGCTCCGCGGCCTTGCCGTACCAGTGCGCGGCCGACAGCGGTGCGGTCCAGCGGGTCAGCTCGGCCGCGCGCAGCACCGCGGGCAGGGCCTCGGCGGGCGGCCCCGCCTCGGCCATGTGGGTGGCCCACTCCAGGACCCGCCTGGTCCCGGTCAGCCCCTCGCCATCGAGCATGTCGGCGATGCGGCGGTGCACCTCGCGCCGGCCGGAGGCGCCGAGGTCGTCGTAGAGCGCCTCCGCCACCAGCGGGTGCGCCAGCGCGTAGCCCTCGCCGTTCCTGGTGACGACGCCGTCCCTGACCAGTGCGTCGAAGGCGCGCTCGGCCTGATCGGGGTCGAGCCCGGCCAGTTCGGCGAGCGCGGGGAGATCGGCGGCCTCCCTCGTCCGCGACAGCGCGGCCAGCACGCGGGCGAGGTCGCGTCCGCCCCGGTCGCGCTGGAACAGCCGGCTGAGGATCGCGCCGCGCCGCGCCCCCGGATCCGCCGAGCGCACGGCGCCGCCCTGCACCAGGGCCAGCACGGCCTCCTGCGCGAACCACGGGTTGCCCCGGCTCGCGACGTGGATCCGCCGCAGGACGGTGTCGCTCGGCGTACGGCCGAGCAGCGTGGTGACCAGCTCGGCGACCTCGGTCATCGTCAGCGGCTGGAGCCGGATCGACAGGTCCACGTCGAGCGGGGGAGGGTGGCGGGCGGTGCCGAGGATCGCGACGGCGTCGTGGCGGCGTGGCAGGGCCCGCAGCACGCTCAGGGTGTCGGCGTCGGCCAGGTGCAGGTCGTCGATGGCGAGGAGGGTGGGGCCGGGCAGCGACTCCAGCAGCCGGGCGGCCATCGCGCCGGGCGCCGCGGCGGGGTGTCCGAGCGCGGCCTGGTCTATCGCGTCGAGCAGGCCGGACAGGACGTCGGCCGCCTCGCCGCCCACTGCCCCGAGCGCCTCGACGAGTGGGGCGTAGGCGCGCCCGCCGTCCAGTTCGCGGGCCTGACCGCGCAGCACACGGAAGCCCTTCAGCCGCGCCGCGGCCTCGCCGAGCAGATGGGTCTTCCCGATGCCGGGCTCGCCGAGGACGAGGACGGTCCGCGGCGTCTTCGACAGAGCCGAGACCACCTGGCCGAGCGCGCCCGCGCGGCCCTCCCCGACGGCCGGTACGTCCACGGCTGGCCGTCACTCCCTTCGCGTCCGTCCGCTGGTGTCACGTAGGACGCGGCGGAAATGTTGAACGTTCACACGAAATGTGACGCGCTCCGAGAGTGATCGCAAGGGGGTTGGTATATCAAGATTCGAACACGGCCACGGCGGCGGCGGTCAGCGTCTCCTCGACCACCTCGGCGGGCACGTCCACGGTCTTCACCACACCGGACTGCACCGCGCCGAGGGCGGCCCAGGCGCGTACGCGCGTGCCGGGGGAGGGGTCGGGCCCGGCCAGGCGGATGAACAGTTCACGGCCGAACTCCCTGATCGCCTCGCCCGGAGATCCGGGAGGGGCGCTGTCGGCGCCGCCGATGTCCTCGGTGAGCAGCCGGATCACCGCGCGGTGCCGTACGGCGAAGGCGGTGAACGCGCGCAGGAACTCCCGGTGGCCGGAGAACTCGCTGCCGAGCAGCGTGAGCAGGTCGTCGGCGGCCGGAGCGATGATCTCGGCCGCCAGCCGGTCCTTGGGGTGGAAGTGGTAGGCGACCGCCGTCTTGGTCAGGCCGACCGCCGCCGCGATGTCGGCGAGCGACACGGCGGCGTATCCCCGCTCGGCGAACAGGTCGCGGGCCGCGGCCAGGATGCGGGACCGGGTCGCGTTGCCCTGGTCGAGTGTGGTCATCGTCTCATTTTCCGGCGCGACGCTCGCCGCCGATCAAATCCTTTTACCCTCGTTTTGTACGGCCGTACAGGACGGCCGTGAGGACATGCTACCCGGGACGGACGGCGATGAGCGGACTACTGGGGCGGCTCGGTGGATGGTGCGCACGCCACGGCTGGATCGTGCTGACCCTGTGGGTGCTGGCGGCGGGCCTGTTGACGGCGGGCACCCTGGTGTGGGGCCGGCCGGTGAACAACAACGTGTCGATCCCCGGCACCGACGCGCAACGGGCGCACGAGCTCATGCGCGAGGGCTTCGGACCGGGGTATGACCCCGGCGGGACGGTGCAGCTCGTTCTCTACACCGCGAACGGCACGCTGATCGACAAGTCCCGCAAACAGGCCGTCGAGCGGTCGTTGGACGCGCTGCGGCGTACGCCGCACGTCGCCGAGGTGGAGACGCCGTACCGGATGGGCGGCATGTCGTCCAGCCTGCGGATCGGGATGATCACCGTACGGCTGAAGGGGCAGGACACCACCAAGCTCGCCCAGACCTCCGAGCAGCTCGTCGCCGTCGCCGCGCCGGCGGTGCGGGCGGGCATCGAGGTCGTCCCCTCCGACAGCTCCACACCCGCGGACAAGCAGATCAAGACCGGTGCCAGCGAGATCGCCGGCGTCGTCTTCGCGCTGCTGGTGCTGCTGTTCGCCTTCGGGACGCTGGTCGCCGCGCTCGTGCCGATCTTCACCGCGCTCATCAGCATCGGCGTGGGGCTCGGCCTCATCGCGTTGCTCGGGCACGTCGTGGACGTGCCCTCGACGGCGTCGATCCTGGCCACGATGATCGGCCTCGGCGTCGGCATCGACTACGCGTTGTTCCTGCTGTCGAGGCACCGGACGCTGCTGGCCGGCGGCGTGCCGGTGCAGGAGGCGGTCCGGCGCACGGCGGCCTCGTCGGGCGGGGCCGTGCTGTTCGCCGGCGGCACGGTCGTGATCGCGCTGAGCGCGCTGATGCTCACCGGCTTCCCGCTGCTGCGCACGCTCGGCTGGATCACCGGCGTCTCGGTCGTGTGCGCCGTGCTCACCTCGATCACGCTGGTGCCGGCGCTGCTCGGCCTCCTCGGGCACCGGATCAACGCGCTGCGGCTGCCGCTGGCCGGGCGCACCACCCGCCGCGACGGCCCGGCCACGGGCTGGGCCAAGCTGGGCGTCTGGGTGGCGCGCCGTCCCTGGCGGGTGCTCGCCGTCACCGTGGTCGTGCTGGCGGCGCTGGCCGCCCCGGCAGCCACGATCAAGCTCGGTCCGCTCGACAACGGGTACGGCGACAAGGGCACCTCCGCCCGCCGGGCGTACGAGCTGATCGAGGCGGGCTTCGGCCCGGGGGCCAACGGCGGGCTCGTCGTCGTGGCCGAACTGGACCAGAAGATCGCCGACTCGACGCCGCCCGACCCGGTCGTGCAGGTGCTGCGGCAGCGGGTCGAGCACACCGAGGGCGTCGCCTTCGTCGCCCCGCCGAAGGTCAACGAGGACGGCCGCTCGGTGCTCATCCAGGCCGTCCCCGACTACGCGCCGAGCGACCCGCGGGCCCTCGACGTGGTGAAGCGGGTGCGGGCCATCGAGGTGCCCGGGGCGCACGTCCACGTCGGCGGCGAGGTGGCCGGGCTGGCGGACGCGGGCGACCGCATCATGGGCAGGACGCCGCTGGTCGTCGGCATCGTCGTGCTGCTCAGCGCTCTGCTCCTGCTGCTGGCCTTCCGCGCGCCCCTGGTCGCGATCAAGGCGGCGGTGATGAACCTCGTCTCGCTCGGCGCGGCCTTCGGCGCCCTCGCTGTGGTGTTCTCCCACGGCCTGGGCAGCCGCCTGGTCGGCATGGACCCCCCGCCCTCGGCCGACGGGTCCTACCTCGCCACGCTGTTCTTCCCGGTGCCCATCGACACGTACGTGCCGCTCATCCTGTTCGCCGTGCTGTTCGGCCTGTCGATGGACTACGAGGTCTTCCTGCTGACCTCCGTGCGGCAGGCCTACTCGCGCAGCGGGGACAACCGGAGCGCGGTGGCCGAGGGACTGGGGTCCACCGGCCGCGTCATCACCTCGGCCGCCCTGATCATGGTGGCGGTGTTCACCGCGTTCATCGCCTACCCCGACCCTCTGGTCAAGGTGTTCGGCGTCGGGCTGGCCGTGGCCATCGCCGTCGACGCGACCCTGATCAGGGGCTTCCTCGTGCCCGCCACGATGGTGCTGCTCGACCGGCTCAACTGGTGGATCCCGCGCTGGCTCGACAGGATCCTGCCGAACCTGTCGATCGAGGGCCACGAGGAGGACGGCGCGCCCGCCGAGGCGGAGCCCGAACTGGTGGGCGCGGGCGGGCACGCCCGCGCCTGACGTCGATTCGCGTGAGGGATCAGAAGTTCTTGCTGCGGACCGCCCAGGAAGGCCGGGTCGCCAGGCCCGAGGGCCCCAGGATGTACGACCGCGCCGTGGCGTTGCCGTTGAGCGTCATGTCCAGGAACTGGACCACCGCGGTCATGCCTTCGCTCATCTGGGCGCCGGTGATGAACCCGACGTGACCGGCCTGCGATTGCTCGGCGAGCACGGCCGGCACCTGGGCCAGGTCGTAGTTGGCCCGGGTGTTGTCGTAGGCGATGTCGGAGGGCCCGCCGTCCATGAACATCACCGGGGTGTGCAGCTTGGAGAGCTCCGAGCGGGGGTATCCGAACGAACCGTCGGCGAAGAACCCGCTGTCCAGCGAGACGACGCTCTTGACCCGCCGGTCCTGGGCGGCGACCAGCGCCTCCAGCCCTCCGCAGGAGTGGCCGGCGGCGGCGACCCTGGACAGGTCGAGGCGCTGGTAGAGCGGTGAGCCGCTGCGGGCGTTCTCCCGCTCGGCCCAGCTGATCCCGTCGGTCAGCAGCGACGGAATCGGGGACCCGCTCTGCACGCCGTTCGACGAGCCGTCGACCGACGCGGTGTCCACCACGACGAACCCGCGGGCCGCGATGAACGTCAGTGCCTGGATCACCTCGCTCCCGTTGGTGTGCGCGCAGGCCCCGTTGCCGAAGACCAGCACGGGCATGGCACGACCGACGGCAGAGGGGTTCGACGGCCGGAACACGGTGTAGCGGTTGGTGCCGTACGCGCCCTCCCGCGTGACCGGGAAGTTGTTGTCGATGGCAGGACGGCTCGGCGGCGTGGGGCTGGCACTCGGGGAGGCACTGGCACTTGGGGAGGAACTGGGGCTCGGCGAGGGCGTGGGCGTTGGGGAGGGAGACGGCGAGGGAGTGGGCGTCGGGGTGGGGGACGGTGAGGTGACGCCGCCGGTGCAGGTGACGCCGTTCAGGGCGAAGCCGGACGGCACGGGGTTGGAGCCGTTCCAGCTCCCGTTGAACCCGAAGCCGGCGCTGCCGCCGGTGGGGATGCCGCCGTTGTAGGAGGCGTTGGTGACCGTGACCTGAGAGCCCGACTGGGTGAAGGAGCCGTTCCACAGCTGGGTGACGGCCTGCCCGGCGGGGAACGACCAGGTCAGCCTCCAGCCGTTGATCGCGTCGCCGAGGTTGCGAACGCTGACGCTTGCGCCGAAGCCGCCGGGCCACTCGCTGGTCACCGTGTAGCTGACCTCGCATCCGGCCGTGGCCGCCGACGCGACATGGGCCGCGGTCACCGTGACGCCGGCCGTCAGCAGCACGGCGGCGGCAGCGGACAGCCGCGACCGCCGGCGGAAAGAGCTGTCAAGTCGCACGGGCTTTCCCTCCGAGACAACGGGTGTTAGCGCTAACAACTTCAGGACGCCGATGTCGACGGGTGGTGGGCTCCTGGAGTCGCGAGTCAACCCCGACACGAAAGGGCGAGTCAAGGAACTTGATACTCTCGCTGTTCCCCTCGCGACGTGAATCCCCTGTTGAGCAGGCGCTTCGGGGAAGCGTGTGAAAGGCCGGCCGTCAGGACGACGGTGAATATTTCAATCCCCTGCTCGTCGTCGCAGGGTCAGGAGATCACTGGAGGGGGCGGGCTGTCCTGCGGATCGGGACTCTTCGGTTCGGGACTCTTCGGCTCGGGGTCGCGTGGTTCTGGGCTCTTCGTCTGGGGGTCGCGTGGTTCTGGGCTGCGGGACTCGGGCGGCTCGGGGCTCGCCGCAGGGGAGGGATCCTTCGCCGGACCCGGACTCTCCTTCGCAGGCTCCGAGGGCGACTCCTGCGGCTTCGGGCACCGGGGACCGGTGACCCGCGCCTCGGCCTGGCGTGGCCCGCCGGGATCGGCCGGCTCGGTCGTGACGCGCACCCCGAACACGGCCCTCTTCCCGCACTCCACGGTGCCGAGGCCGGCGGCCACCGTGAACGAGTAGGACGTGCGGCCGGAGAGCGTGCGGGTGTCGGACGCCGCCACGCGGCCGTCGCGCGTGAAGATGCTGGAGACCCTGACCGGGCCCTTGCCCGAGGTCCGCACCGTCACGGCCGCCGTCCTGCCGTCCCAATCATCGATCGCCACGCCCTCGACCGCGGGGGCCGGGCAGGGCGGCCCGGCCAGTTTCCGCGTGCGCGTACGGGTTCCTCCCTGTGCGGCGGGGACCGTGGACACCTCGACCCGCCTGTAGACGGTGGTTCCGCAGGCCGGGGAGGGGAAGGGCTGCTGCAGGCCGATGTGATAGGACGTCGCGCCCCGCAGCCCGACCATCTGCGACGGCGCGGCGGCGAGCGCGTCCGGCGACGGCCCGGAGGCGAAACGCGCGGTGAGCAGGACCCGGGCCGCGGTGCTCGCCCGTACGTCGACCGTGACCGCCTGACCGTCGAACGCCGCGATGCCGAGATCGGTCACCCGCGCCGGTGCCGGCGACGCGGTCGCCCCCATGTGGGAGGGGGTGGCGCTCCCCTGCGGCCCGGAAGGTCCCGGCGGCACGGCCGGTCCGGTGGACACGGACGACACCGGCGTGCCGGACAGTTCGGGCGGCGTCGTCCCGGCGTTCTCGTCCGGCCCCGCATCGGCGGGTCCTGAAGCGGCCTCCGAGGTCTCGTCCGGCGCCGTCTCACCGGGTGCGGACTCGCCGGGCGCTGTGTCGTCGGGCGCTGTCTCGTCGGGCGCGGCCGGCGGGACCGTCTCGGCCGAGTCCGGGGCCGGGGGAAGCGCCGCCGGGGCGCTGTGCGGTGGCGGTGTGAGCAGGGTGTCCTGCGCGACCGGCGTCTGCCGGTTGGCCGCGACCACCGCCGCGATCACGGCGGCCGACAGCACGGCGGCGCCGATGGCGAACCGGGGCGCGAAGCGCGAGAGCCGCTCGGACAGCACGGTCTGGGCGAGGGACGTGGACGCCTCGACCGGCTCCGCCGGAGCGGCCAGGGGAAACGTCAGCGCCAGCAGGGTCGCGAGTTCGGCCAGGTGCCGGCGGCCCCGCTGCTCCCAGTCGGACCCGTACGCGGCGGTCGCGGCGGTCTCCAGGTCGGCGATGAACGCCCGTGCCGTGGGCGGCCGGTCCGCCGGGTTCTTGGCCATGCCGCGCGTGACGAGGCCCCGCACCGAGCCCGGCACGTCCGCCGCGGGGATGGGAGCGCTGCGGTGCAGCATGCGCAGCGCCGTCAGATCGCCGGCCCGGTACGGCCGGCGCCCGGTGAGGCACTCGTAGAAGACGCAGGTGGCGGCATAGACGTCGGCGGCCGGGCCGGCGGGCCCGCCATACCACTGCTCGGGGGCCATGTAGGGCGGCGTGCCCGCGGTGGTCTCCGGCGAGCCGCTCGGTGTCGCGATGCCGAAGTCCGACAGCTTGCTGTTGCCGTCGGCCTGGATCAGCACGTTCTCCGGTTTGTAGTCCCGGTGGACGATGCCCGCGGCGTGCGCGGCCGACAGGCCCGCCAGCGAGCCCTTCAGCACGACCAGCGCCGCCTCCGGGCTGGTCGAGCCGTGCTCGGCGAGGATCCTGCGCAGCGAGACCCCGTCGACGAGTTCCATGACGATCGCCGCGCCGTCGCGCGCCTCGACGTACTCGTACAGGCGCACGATGTTCGGATCGTTCAGCTCCACCATGACCCGGGCTTCGTGCCGGAACCCGGCGAGGAAGCGCCGGTCCCGCCGCAGTTCCTCGCGCAGGTACTTGATCGCGACGTAGGCGCCGGTGGTCACGTAGGTCGCCAGCACGACCCGCCCGGCGCCGCCCGCGCCGAGTTCGCGCACCTCCCGGTAGCCCGGTACCGACCAGGCGTTCATGACGCCGCCCCCTCGGATTAGGTCGTCTCTGACAAATCAAGCCCTGCTGCGCGTGGCCCAGGCGGCGCCTCGCTGCGTTGTCGCCCCACCCACGAAAACTCCTCGCAAGCTCGGACTTTCCGCGGGGCCCGGGAAGATCGGCCGGAGGCTCCGCTCCGACCTCCTCCTCCGCCTTGCGATGCATCCACCTGGATCCCCGCTCGCGATGGGCAGCATTTGCCAGACACTCCCTGGCCCTGACTCAAGGTCTCACCCGAAAGGGCGGTTGTCACCGGAGCAAAAAAGTCACCTTGCGGATGTAGTCCTGGCCTGCGCGGTCACGTGCCGGGCCGCGCGTACGGCGAGGTCGCGGGCGCGGTCCACGTCCACTCCCACCAGGCGGCCCCCGCGCTTGACGATTCGCCCGCCGACCAGCACGGTGTCCACGGCGGCGGTGTCGGCCGCCGTGACGACCGCGGCGACCGGGTCGTGCACGGGCGCGAGGCCGGGGGCTCCGGCGTCCAGGATCACGATGTCGGCCTGCTTGCCGGGGCGCAGCGAGCCGATCCTGCGGTCCATCCCGAGCGCGGCCGCGCCCTCGAGCGTCGCCATGCCGAGCACGTCGGACGCGGTGAGCTCCGGCGCCGCCTGTCCGGCGCGTCCGGCCGCGAACGCCGCACGCATCACGGAGAACATGTCGCCGGGGACGTCGGTGACCGTGTCCACGCCGAGTCCCATCGTGATCCCGGACGACCGCAGCCTGCCGGTCTCGGGGTGGCCGTGCCCCATCTGCGACTCCACCGCCGGCGCCACCGAGGCCGTGCCGCCGCTGCCGGCGACCAGCTTCAGCGACTCGTCCGGGATGCCGTTGCAGTGCACGAACAGCACGTCCGGGCCGAGCAGGCCGGCGTCGTGCAGTCGCTCGACCGGGCCCTCGCCGGTGGCGTGCAGGCTGAGGCGCAGGCCGAGGTCGCGGGCGAGCGCCCAGTCGGCCCGTGCCGCCTCGACCGAGCCGTAGACCGGGCCCCAGGCGGCGAAGGCGGGGGTGACCAGGCCGTCGTCGGACGGCAGGAGCACCGAGCGGACCCGCCGCACCTCGTCCTCGGCACGGTCGGCGTCGCCCGTTCCCCGATGGGCGTACCCGAAGACCGCCCGTACGCCGGACTCGCGCAACGCCTCCACGGCCGCGTCGGTGTGGCCGGGGGTGAGCTGGATGTGCGACCAGTCGTACACGGTGGTGACGCCGGCGTTGAGCGCCTCGATCGCGCCCCAGAGGTTGGCGGCGTATACGTCCTCCGCCCGGAACGCCGGGGTGAGGGTGCCGAGGACCAGGCCGAGGTACGCGCCGAGCGTCGCGTCGGCCGCGATGCCCCGCAGCACGCTCTGCCAGACGTGGCGATGGGTGTCCACGAAGCCGGGCAGCACGATGCCGCCGGCGGCGTCGATGATCTCGGTGCCTTCCACCGGGTCGTCCGGCCGCGGGCCGACCGACACGATGACGCCGTCCTCGATGACGACGGCCGCGTCCGGCACGACGTGGGGACGCGGCTCGGTGTCGACGACGATGCCGTTGACGATGATCGTTCTCACGGGCGAACCTCTTTTCGGAATGCTTTCAGCAAAGCTTTCAGAAAAGCTATCAGGGTGAGGGACTAGGCTCAACCTCATGCGACAGCGGGACCGGGTCGACGAGATGATCGAGGGATGGCGGGCCGAACTGCCGGAGGCGGCCACCGTCCAACTGGAGATCGTCAAGCGCGTCAGCCGGCTCAAGGCCCGCATCGAGGAGGTCACACAGGCGGTGCTCGGCCGCTACGGCCTGACGTACGCGGAGTTCGACGTGCTCGCGACCCTCCGCAGGGCCGGTCGGCCGTACCGGCTCAAGCCGAGCAGGCTCGCCTCCCACCTCATGCTCACCACCGGGGGGACGAGCAACATCCTGCAGCGGCTGGTCGCCGCGGGGCTGGTCGAGCGGGAGCCCGATCCGGCGGACGGGCGCAGCTCGTGGGTCCGGCTCACGCCGCTCGGCGTCGAGAGGGCCGAGGAGCTGTCGCTGGCCACGACCGAGGCGCACAGGGAACTGCTGGCGGACGTGCCTGAACCGGCCGTGCGCGCCCTGGCCGACCTGCTCAGGGACGTCCTGCTCGCACTGGGCGACCGCACCCAGCCCTGACCACCACGACGCTCCGGGCGGGGCCTAAGGTGCTCTCATGCCGCGCAATCTCATCCTGTCCGGGGGGGTGGCCCACGACTTCCCGGCCACCTCAGCCGCCCTCGCGGGCGTGCTCGCCGAGATCGGCATCGAGTCGGAGATCACCGAGGACGTCGCCGGAGCCCTGGCCGCGCCCGCGCCGGTCGACCTGATCACGGTCAACGCCTTCCGATGGAGGATCGACGGCGACGACTTCGCGGAGGAGCGGGACCGCTGGCGTTTCGAGACGCCGGACTCCGTCAGGCGGACGGTGCTCGATCACCTCGCGAGGGGTGGCGGGCTGCTGGCCGTGCACACCGCCTCGCTCTGCTTCGACGACTGGCCCGAGTGGGCCGAGATCCTGGGCGGCGCCTGGAGGTGGGGCACGTCGTACCACCCGCCGATCGGCCGGGCGAAGGTCCGGCTCGGCGCCGGTCATCCGATCGTCGACGGCCTGACCGGCTTCGAGGTGACCGACGAGGTCTACACCGACCTCGACGTCCTCCCGGACGTGGAGCCGCTGGCGTACTCCGCAGACCAGCCCCTGCTGTGGGCGAGAACCGTGGCGGGCGGCAGGGTCGTGTACGACGCGCTCGGCCACGACACCCGGTCGTACGAGAACCCGGTGCGCCGCACCCTGCTGCAACGGGCGGCGCGGTGGCTCCTCGGGAGCTGACCTCCGGAGACTTACCGCCCCCAGAGCGTCGCGGCGACGAGTTCGGGCACCAGCGTCTCGGTGAGCAGGGCGACGTCCGGGTCGTCGTCGTGGCGGTAGCGCACCGCCGCCGCCTGCCCCTCGACCTCCCCGCCGACGGCCAGCACCCGCGACCCGCGCAGGCGAATCCACTCCATCGCCTGCTCGTCGTAGCGTGACCCGGGGAACAGCACGGCTCGGTAGTCGCGGGTCTTGGTGAGATAGACGTCCACGTGCGCCCAGTCGCCCGTCTCGCACGCGTCCGCCTGGATGCGCGGTCCCTCGCGGAACATCAGCGCCGACTGCTCGGCCGACGACAGCCGTTCGGCCGGCGCGATCGTGTAGACGCCGTGCGGCCCGTCGAGCAGCCTCACGGCGTCCGCCAGCCACTCACGCCGCCGCTCCAGCAGGTCGGCGGTGGCCGCCGCGGCCCGCCGTACGAGGCCCGCCACGGCATCGGGGCCATCGGCGAGCGTGAGCAGGAGGGCGAGCGTGTGCTGGAAGGTCCGGCAGGCGACGCCGCCCCGCTCCTCGCCCGCGAGCATCGGCACGACCAGGTCGGCGCCCTCGGTCACGGGGGAGCCGGGCCGGTTGGTCAGCGCCACGACGAACGACCTGCCCCGGTGACGGGCCAGGGCGTCGAGCGTCTCCCGGCTGCCGCCCGTCGCCGACACGACGACGGCGGCGGTGCGCGGGCCGGGCGGGGTGCCCAGCGCGGCGGAGGCGTACTCCGCGACGGCGTCCACCCCGGCCGCCCGCAGCCGCTGCGCCGCCACCCCCGCCGCGTAGCGCGAGCTTCCCATGCCGAGGAACACGACGCGATCGAACCGCCGCGTCAGCCCCTCGAACGGATCGCCGCCGTCCAGGAGGCCGGCCAGCGCCTCCAGCGCCTCCGGCTTCGCCTCCAGGTCGGCAAGGAAGAGCCCCGCGTCCACGTCCGTCTCCTTCGTTTCGTGGTCAGGCGTACCAGGCCCGCAGCACGCCCATCGGCGCGTACCGCCAGCGCGGCAGGTGGCGGGCGGCGTAGATCAGTTCGCGGCACTCCTGCTCGACCTCGAACGGCCGCAGCAGCGATCGGTCGAGCAGGTCGGCGCGGCCGGCCCGCGCGAGCGTCCGGGCGTAGGCCGCCGTCAGGTCCCGGCGCGCCGCGGCGGCCCAGGCGGCCGTCGCGTCCGGGTCGGCGGACCTGCGTCTGACCGCGACCTGCCCCGCGTGGTCCACGCTGGTGGTGAGCTGCGCGAGGTCGCGGGCCGCGGGCTGGTAGGGGTCGGCGTCCGCCACCGTCGGGTTGCCGTCGAAGTCGACCACCGCGTAGCCGTCCCGCCAGCGCAGGATCTGTCCCACGTGCAGGTCGCCGTGGACGCGGATCAGCGGTGTGGCGGGGGTGCGGGCGAGGGGCTCCAGTTCGCGGCGCAGGGCCTCGGCCCGCCCCGCCAGCCACGCGCCGTCCGCGCCGTCCGTCAGCGCCAGGGCCTCACGCAGCGCCTCCTCGGCGCGGGCCCGCCACGCCCCTTCGCCGGGCGGCGACAGCCGTACGGGGCCGGGGAAGACCGCGGACGGGGTGGCCATCGCGAGGTGCAGTTCGGCGGCGAGGGCGCCGACCTCGGCGGCGAAGCCGGTGCGGCCGGCCTCGGCCTCGTCGACGCACCACTCCCAGCCGTCCCGCGCCTCGGGCAGGTACGCCGTCACCAGGGCGACCAGCGCGTCCTCCCAGTAGACCGCCGCGTACGGCGTTGCCGTACGGCCGAAGCCGGCCAGATGGGCGAGCAGCCCGGGCGCGGGGTGCGGGGCCCGCGACGGCCGGGGGAACCACTTGACGACCACGGTCTCGCCGGCGACGACCGAGTGGTTGGTCTGGTCCACCGTGATGGCCCGTTCTCCGGGGGGCACCGGCGGCAGCGGCCGCAGCGCACGCACCGAGAAGGGCGGCGGAGCGGCTTCCCGCGTCAGGTCGCGCAGCACGCGCTCGGTGATCCCTTGCGCCGTCTCCAGCGTGAGGACGCCGTCCGGGCCCTCGGTCACCCGAGGCCAATGGGAGCCTTCCACTCGGCCTCCTGAATGTGGATTCAACGCGGAAACGAAAGGAGCAGGTAGACGTAACGGGAAAAGTCTTGTCTATGTTGATCCGTCCTGCAACACTGGCCGCCATCCTCACGCAAGGGAGCCCCCCATGACGCGCCGCGTGCCCCTCGTCGTGGCCTCTGCCTTTCTGGCGTCCGCCCTGACCGCCTGTGGTGGAGGCGCGGCGACCGACTCCGCGGGTGCGCCCGCGACCCTCGACGCCAAGGCGGATCTGTCCAAGCAGAGCCTGACGATCTCGATCTGGGACGGTTACAGCCCGAAGGACCTTCCGCAGCGGGTGAAGGCCACGCTCGGTTTCGACACCAAGGTCGCCATCCACGACACGAACGAGACGATCGTGGCCAAGCTGACCGCCGGAGGCGACAGCGGCATCGACGTGGCGTTCGTGTCCGGTCAGTACGCGCAGGCGCTCAACGCGCAGGGCCTGCTGGAGCCCATCCACCGTGAGCTGGTTCCGAACCTGAAGAACCTCTACCCCGAGGCGTCCCAGCTCGCCTACGACAAGGGCAACGTCTTCTCCGTCCCGTACACCTGGGGAACCACCGGGTTGTGTTATCGCAGCGACCTGGTGAAGACGCCGCCGACGAGCTGGAACGACCTGCTCAGCCCGGCCCCCGAGCTGAAGAAGAAGATCACCATGATGACCACCGAGCGGTGGCTGGCGCTGCCGGCGCTCAAGCTGCTCGGAGCCTCGGTCAACACCACCGACCAGGCCACGCTCGACAAGGCCAAGGAACTGCTGCTGAAGGTCAAGCCCGACCTGCTGGCCTACGACGACACCACGTTCGGCGACCGGCTCAAGTCGGGCGAGGCCGTGATGGTCGAGGCATGGGACGGCTGGTGCCCGACGTCGGAGAAGAACGTCGAGTTCGCGGTGCCGAAGGAGGGCAGCGACCTCTGGGCGGACACGATGGTGATCCTCAAGAGCTCCACGAACAAGGAGGCGGCGCACGCCTTCGTCAACTACATCCTCGACCCCGAGGTCCACGGCTGGGTGCCCGCGAACATCCTTTACCGGATCCCCAACAAGGCGGCCATGGACAAGGTCGACCCGGCACTGCTCAAGAGCTATCCGGCGCTGGCGGAGCCGCCGTCCGAACTGCTCAAGGGTGAGAGCCTGATCGACCTGGGCGAGGCCTCCACCGCGTACACGCGCCTGTCCACCGAGGTCTCGGCGGCGCAATGACGGCCCGACAGCCCGCCCGCGTCGTCGGCAAGGCGGCCGGCCGCCTCGCCACGATGGGGCCCGGGTTCGGCTACCTGACCGTCTTCCTGCTGGTCCCGCTGGCGCTGGTGCTGAGCTACACCGTGTTCAGGCGGGGCCGGTTCGGGGGAGTGGTCTACGAGCCGACGGGGGAGAACTTCACCCGCCTCGCCGACCCGCTCTACCTCGACGTGGTGATCGGGTCGGTGAAGCTCGCGGCGATCACGACGCTGCTCGCCCTGCTGCTCGGGTATCCGACGGCGTACATGATCGCGAGGCTGCCCGCCCGGTGGAAGGTCGTCGCCCTGGTGGCGGTCGTGCTGCCGTTCTGGACGAACTTCCTCATCCGTACGTACGCCTGGATCGTGCTGCTCAACTCCGAGGGGCCGGTGAACTCCGGGCTGAAGGCGCTCGGCCTGGGGCCGGTGGAACTGCTCTACACGGACGGCGCCATCGTCGCCGGGCTGCTCTACGCCTACCTCCCGCTGATGATCCTCCCGCTGTATTCGGCCGTGGAGCGGCTGGACCCGCAACTGCGGGAGGCCTCGGCGAACCTGGGCGCACGGCCGGCCAGGACGTTCTGGTCGGTGACGCTCCCCCTGTCGCTGCCCGGCGTGCTGACCGGATGCGTGTTCGTGTTCGTGCCGAGCCTGGGCAACTTCGTCATCCCGGAACTGCTCGGCGGCGGACGCCGGATCATGGTCGGCAACCTCATCCGCGACCAGTTCCTCAAGGCCCGCGACTGGCCGTTCGGGTCGGTGCTGGCGCTTGCCGTGATCGCCGTGCTCGTGGTGCTGCTGTTCGCCCAGGCATGGGCCGCGCGGAGGGCGGGACGCGGTGCGTAGACACGGCTGGCTCCGGCTGCCCTTCTGGCTGACCTATCTGTTTCTGTACGCGCCGATCGTCGTGCTCGTCGTGATGTCGTTCAACCGGAACAAGTCGCCCTACTCGTGGGGCGGCTTCTCGCTCGACTGGTACGGCAGGCTGGCGGGCAACGCCTCGATCCGCACCGGGCTGCTGAACACGCTGATCGTCGCTCTCGGCTCGACGGCGCTGTCCACGGTGCTCGGCACGCTGCTCGCGGTCGGGCTGGCCCGCCACACGCGCTCGCGGCTGCTCGACGCGCTCTCGACGCTGCCCGCGATCCTGCCCGACCTCGTCATCGCGATCGGGCTGCTGGCGTTCTACTCCGCGATCAAGCTGACGCTCGGGCTGCACTCCGTGCTGATCGCGCACACCGTCTTCGGCATGGCGTTCGTCGCGGCCGTCGTCCGGGCCCGGCTCGGCGGCATGGACACGTCGCTGGAGGAGGCGTCCCGGGACCTCGGCGCGACCCCGCTGACCACGTTCGTCAAGGTCACCCTGCCCACGCTCGCCCCGGGCATCCTCGCGGGCGCGCTGCTCGCCTTCACGCTCTCCCTGGACGAGTTCGTGATCGCCTTCTTCACCGCGGCTCCGTCCGAGCCGACGCTGCCGATCGTCATCTACTCCATGGTGCGGTTCGGCGTGACCCCCGAGATCAACGCGCTGGCGACGCTGCTGCTCGCGGTGAGCTTCACCGTCGTGATCGTCGCGCAGCGCCTGACCAGACTGACCGAGGCCCTGCGATGACTCTCATATCCATCGACGGCGTCAGCCGCCGGTTCGGCGAGGTGACCGCGCTCGACTCGGTCGGCCTCGACATCCGGCAGGGCGAGTTCTTCGCCCTGCTGGGGCCGTCCGGCTGCGGCAAGACCACCCTGCTGCGGATCCTCGCCGGGTTCGAGCAGCCGGACGCCGGCTCGGTGCGCCTCGACGGCGCCGACCTGCTCGCGATCCCCGCGCACCGTCGCCCGGTCAACCTCATGTTCCAGTCGTACGCCCTGTTCCCCCACATGAGCGTGGAGAAGAACGTGGCGTACGGCCTGGAACGGGAGCGGCTGCCCCGCGCGGAGATCCGGGAACGGGTCGGCGCCGTGCTGGAGACCGTCGGCCTGACCGTGCAGGCCCGCCGCAGGCCGCACGAGCTGTCGGGCGGGCAACGCCAGCGCGTCGCCCTGGCCAGGGCCATCGTCAAGCGTCCCCGGCTGCTGCTGCTCGACGAGCCGCTGAGCGCCCTGGACAAGAAGGTCCGCTCGGAGATGCAGCTCGAACTCAAGCGGCTGCAGCACGAGGTCGGCATCACCTTCGTCGTGGTCACCCACGACCAGGAGGAGGCCATGTCGCTCGCCGACCGCATCGCGGTGATGAACGGCGGCCGGGTCGAGCAGGTGGACGCCCCTGTGGACCTCTACGAACGGCCGCGCACGCCCTTCGTGGCCGGCTTCATCGGGGCCAACAACCTCTTCACCGGCAGGGTCACGGGCAAGGGCCTGGAGGTCGACGGGCTGGGCGTGCTTCCCGCGCCCGCGGGGAGCGAGGAGAGCGGGACGGCGATGCTCGCGGTGCGGCCGGAACGGATCCGTCTCGGCCCGGTCGCGGCCGGCGAAGGGGTGCTGCGCGGCCGGGTCGTCGACGTCAGCTTCTACGGCGGCGTCTCCCACGTGGCGCTGAGCGTGCCCGGTCACGACCGCGCGGTGCTGGCGGCCACGCAGGGGCGGGCGAGGGTGGAGGCCGGCGCCGAGGTCGCCGTCTCCTGGGACGCCGCCGACGCCGCCCTCGTCGACGGGGTCAGCGGCGATCGGCGGGCCTGAGCGGGTTGCCCGTGGCCAGGCGGGCGTAGTCGAGGATCAGCTCGACGGCCTTGTCCGGGTCGATCGAGTGGTGCCGGGCGATGATGCGGTAGCCGTACGCGTCCTCGAGAGCGACGAGGTTGCGGGCGATGGTCTCGGAGCCCTGCGCCAGCGTGAAGACGCCGTGGGCGGCGCCCGTCTCCAGGATCGTCTGGTACATCGACACCTGCCGGTCGAACAGCGTGGTCAGCAGCGTCGCGTAGACGCGGTTGCGGCCGGCGGCGCCGCCGAGCTCGCACAGCAGCCGCACCCCCGCGTCGTCCGGGCCGTCGGGCAGGCCCGAGCGGATCGTGACGATGAGCTTGTCCGCAGGATCGGAGATGCCGCTGATCTTCTTCACGCGCCGCTCGTAGAAGCGCTCCATGCCGGCGTGCTGGGCCTCGATCAGCAGCTCGCGCAGGTCGGGGTAGTGGTAGAGCACCGCGCCGGAGGTGAGTCCCGCCTCCTCGGCGATCTGGTTGAGGTGGACCCCCTCGGCGCCGTGCTGGATCATCGCCCGGTGGGCCGCGTCGATGAGGTCGAGCCGCCGGTCCGCCTTGCTCTTGCGCTGCGTCATCCCACCCCTTCCATTGCACCTCGCTTCATATCGCGCACACGATACTCCCCCAGCTCTTGACGGGTGTATCCCCCTCGTATTTGAATCTCGATTCAACTAGCTTCAGAGGAGCCCCGAATGACGGCCACGCCCTTGACGATCCTGTTCATGCCGGAGAGCGCCTACGGACCGACGAACAACTGCGTCGGGATCGGCGACGTCCTGCGCCGCCGTGGCCACCGGGTGGTGTTCGCCGCCGAGGCGTCGTGGAAGGGCAAGCTGGAGGCGCTCGGCTTCGAGGAGGACCTGGTCGACCTGGCGCCCCCGGCGCCGGAAGAGGACGCGACGGAGCAGGACGCGGGCCAGTTCTGGAAGGACTTCATCCGCGACACCGCGCCGGAGTACCGCAAGAGCACCCTGGAGCAGCTGGAGACGGTCGCCAAGCCGATCTGGGAGGCGCTCGTCGACGGTGCCAAGTACTGCGAGCCGCAGCTCAAGGCCATCATCGAGCGGGTCCGGCCGGACGTGATCGTCGAGGACAACGTGGTGGCCTTCCCCGCCCTGGTGACGGCGGGCGTCCCGTTCGTACGGATCGTCTCGTGCAACCCGCTGGAGGTGAAGGGCCCGGGCGTGGCCCCGCCGTTCTCCGGACTGCCGGCCGACGGCACCGGCTGGGCGGAGTTCCGGGCGGAGTACGACCGGACCCATCGTGAGCTGTGGGAGGCGTTCAACGCGTGGGTGGTCGAGCAGGGCGCCCCGGCCCTGCAGGACCTGGAGTTCATCCACGAGGGCGACGCGAACCTGTACGTGTATCCCGAGATCGCGGACTACACGGCGGAGCGTCCCCTGGGGGACTCCTGGACCCGTGTCGACTCGTCCGTTCGGGAGACCGACGAGGAGTTCACGTTGCCGGACATCCCCGGCGAGGGCGCGCTGATCTACTTCTCGCTGGGTTCGCTCGGCTCGGCCGACGTCGAGCTGATGCGCCGCGTGATCTCCGTGCTGGCCCGCACGCCGCATCGGTACATCGTCTCCAAGGGCCCGCTGCACGAGGAGATCGAGCTGGCCACCAACATGTGGGGCGCGGAGTTCGTGCCGCAGACGAAGATCATCCCGCTGGTCGACCTGGTGATCACGCACGGCGGCAACAACACGACGACCGAGGCGTTCCACTTCGGCAAGCCCATGATCGTCATGCCGCTGTTCTGGGACCAGTACGACAACGCCCAGCGCGTGCACGAGACCGGGTACGGCGTCCGCCTGGACACCTACGGATTCGCCGACGAGGAGCTGACCGGGGCCATCGAGAGGCTCCTCGGCGACCAGGACCTGCGCGACCGGCTCGCGGCGGTCGGCGAGGAGATCCGCCGCCGTGACGGCCTGCGCGTGGCCGCGGACGTCATCGAGAACATCGCCACCAAATGATCAAGGGCAGCCGGCTGATCGAGGACGCCGCTCCACGGGTCTTCTGGACCGACCGGCCCGGGGCTCCCGGCCCGTACGAGCCCCTGCACGGCCGCACCACGGCGGACCTGCTGGTGGTCGGCGGCGGCTTCACCGGCCTGTGGGCCGCCGTGCTGGCCAAGGAGGAGAACCCCGCCTGCGACGTCGTCCTCCTGGAGGCGCGCTCGATCGCGCACGGCGCGAGCGGCCGCAACGGCGGGTTCGTCTCCGACTCCCTGACCCACGGGCTGGGGCAGGGAGCGAGGTTGTGGCCGTCGGAGAACGCGGCCCTGCTCGCGCTCGGGCGGGCGAACCTCGCGGCCATCGCCCGCTTCGTCGACGACCACGGCATCGACGCCGACCTCCGTCTGGTCGGCAAGACCACGGTCGCGGTGGCGCCTCATCAGGTGGAGGAGCTGAGGCGGGCCGAGAAGCTGCACCGCGAGCACGGCGAGGACGCGGTGTTCCTCGGCCGCGACGACATGCGCGCGGACGTCGAATCGCCCACCTATCTCGCGGGGCTGCGCCTGCGCGGCACCGGCGGCGTCCTCGACCCCGCCGCGCTCGCGTGGGGCCTGGCCCGCGTCGCGGCGCGGCTCGGGGTGCGCATCCACGAGGGCACCGAGGTCACCGCGCTGACCCGGACGCGGACCGGCGTGGAGGCCCGGACGGGAAACCGCGGCGCGGTGAGCGCCGGGCAGGTGCTGCTGGCCACCAACGCCTTCCCCTCGCCCCTGCGCAGGCTGGGCCTGTTCGTGCTGCCGATCTGGGACTACGTGCTCGTCACCGAGCCGCTGTCGCCCGAGCAGCGGGCGTCGCTCCGATGGCCGGAGGGCCAGGGCCTGACCGACGCGGGCAACCGGTTCCACTACTACCGGCTCACCCGGGACGATCGCATCCTCTGGGGCGGGTACGACGCGATCTACAATTTCGGCGGCGGCGGCTCCGAGCAGCGGGACGCCACGCACGAGCGGCTCGCGGGGCACTTCTTCGCGACGTTCCCGCAGCTGCGTGGCCTGCGCTTCACGCACAGGTGGGGCGGGGTGATCGACTCGACCAGCCGGTTCACCCCGTTCTTCGGCACGGCGATGGGCGGGCGGCTGGCCTACGCCCTCGGATACACCGGCCTCGGCGTCGGCGCGTCCAGGTTCGGCGCGCTGACCGGCCTCGACCTGCTGGCCCGGCGGTCCACCGCGCGGACGCGGCTGCGCATGGCCCGCCGACACCCGGTGCCGTTCCCGCCTGAGCCGCTGCGCTGGCCGGTGGTGCAGCTCACCCGCCGCGAACTCGCCCGCGCCGACGAGAACGAGGGCCGCAGGGGGCCCTGGCTGCGGTCACTCGACCGTTTCGGCATCGGCTTCGACAGCTGAGGACGACCTCATGACGACATTGATCAATCCCGCCGACGGCCGGGCCGTCGAGGACGTGCCCGACACCCCGCTCGACGGGGTGGCGCGGGCCGTACGCCTGGCCAGGGAGGCCTTCGAGCAGTGGCGCGAGACGACGCCGGGGGAGCGGGCGCTGGTGCTGCTGCGCCTGGCGGACCTCGTCGAGCGGGACGCCGCGGAGCTGACCCGGCTGGAGGTGGAGGAGACCGGCAAGCCCGCCGCCGTGTTCCGGGACGGCGAGCTGCCGTTCGCCGCCGACAACCTCCGGTTCTTCGCCGGCGGGGCCAGGTCCCTGGACGGCACGGGCGCCGGCGTGTTCAGCGCCGGATACACGTCCGTGCTGATCAGGCGGCCGATCGGGGTCGTGGGGGCGATCGCGCCGTGGAACTTCCCCCTCATCATGGCGGTCTGGAAGATCGGCCCGGCCGTCGCCGCGGGGAACGCCGTCGTGATCAAGCCGGCTCCCCGGACGCCCCGCACCACGCTGCGGCTCGCCGAGCTGTTCGCCGAGGCAGGGGCCCCGGAGGGCCTCGTGCGGGTGGTGACCGGCGGCGCGGACGTGGGGCGGGCCCTGGTGACCGACCCCGGCGTGGACATGGTCAGCGTCACCGGGTCCACCGCCACCGGCCGCGAGGTCATGCGCGGCGCGGTGGACGGCCTCAAGCGGGTCCATCTGGAGCTGGGCGGCAAGGCCCCCGCGCTCGTGTTCGCCGACGCCTCGCTGGAGGACATGGCGGCCGGGGTGGTCATGGGCGCCACCTACAACACCGGTCAGGACTGCACGGCCGCGACCAGGGTGTACGTCGAGAGATCGCGGTACGCCGAGGCGGTCGAGGCGCTGCGGGAGGCCGTCGCCCGCGTCCGGCCCGGCGACCCCTGGGCGCCGGACGCCGACATCGGCCCGCTGATCAGCGCCGAGCACCGTGAGCGGGTCCACGGCTTCGTGACCAGGGCGTCCGGCCGCGTCGTCCACGGGGGCGCGCCGATCGACGGCCCCGGCTTCCACTACGCGCCGACGCTGATCGCCGACGCCGACCCGGCGAGCGAGATCGTGCGGAGCGAGGTCTTCGGCCCGGTGCTGGTGGCGATGCCGTTCGACGGCGAGGACGAGGCGGTGCGGCTCGCCAACGCCACGCCGTACGGGCTGGCCTCGTCGGTGTGGTCCACGGACGTGGCCCGCGCCCTGCGCGTCTCCCACCGGCTGGACGTGGGCGTGACATGGGTGAACGACCACCTGCCGATCGCCTCGGAGGCGCCGCACGGAGGCGTGAAGGGCAGCGGGTTCGGCAAGGACATGAGCCAGGAGGCCGTGCTGGAGTATTCGGTCACCCGGCACCTCATGATCAAGCACGCGGCCCCGCAGGCGCGCGACTCGTTCCGCCCCGCCTGAGCGGCCCGCCTGCTCTACGCGTCGGGGACGTTGCGCAGCGCCTCGCGGCGGCTCAGCCCGCTGATGCCCTGGTGCTTCACGTAGCGGAGCACCTCCTGCGGGTTGGTCTTCGCGTACTCCCGCAGTGCCCAGCCGATCGCCTTGCGGGCGAAGAAGTCGGTGTCCGACAGGCTCGGCTCGATGCAGGCGTAGAGCAGGTGGACGTCGGTCCGGTCCTTGAAGGAGTTCTGGCTCAGGATGGCGGTGCGCCGCTTCCACAGGTCGGGGTCGTGCGCCCACTCGAGCACCAGGCGGCGCATGCTCTCGGGATACAGCCGCAGCAACGTGCCGATCCGGTGCACGGCGATGTCGTCCACCAGGTCCCACCACGCCCCGGTGACGATCATCTCCTCGTACATGGGGATCGTGTAGAGCGTCTGCCAGGACCGGTAGAAGCGGTGCGCGGACAGCTCGATGGCGGCGTAGCGCTCCTCGCGGTATTCCGCCTCGCGCCACAGCGCCAGCACCGCCCTGCGCCACTCGGGGGCGCTGTCCAGCCGGTGCTCGGCGAAGACCTTGCGCAGCGCGGCCCGCCGCGGCACGGCCGTCACCCCGAGGAAGGGCATCTCCGACTTCATGTACGACCGCATGCCCTCGGCGCGCGCGGGGTCGGCCAGCTCGGTCAGCGCGAGCCGTACGGCCTTGAGTAGCGTCATGACGGCTGGCTCGCCCGCTCGCCGGTCGCCAGGCCGTCGAACAGCAGCTTGACGAAGTGGTCGGCCAGGGCGTCGGTGTCGAGCCTGCCGCCGGGGCGGAACCAGCGCACGGTCACCCAGATCGTGTCGCGGATCATGCGGTAGGTGAGCTTGGGATCGACGTCGGGGCGGAACTGGCCGGCGGCCTGGCCGCTCGTGATCTGCTCCACCCACATGCGCTCGACCTCGTCCTCGGCCCGCACCAGGTAGTCGAACCGGTCGCCGGGCAGCGAGCGCAGGTAGTTCCAGTCGTTCTGCATGACCGTGATGGCCGCCCGGTGGTCCTCCAGCGTGCCGAAGCCGATGCGGACCATCTCGGCCAGGACCGAGCGCGGGTCGGTGTGCGTGCCCAGCGCCGCGCGGTAGCGGTTGATCAGATCCTCGAGGAAGGTGCGCAGCACCTCGTCGACGATCGTCTCCTTGGAGTCGAAGTGGTGGTAGAGGCTGCCGGACAGGATGCCGGCCTCCAACGCGATCTCCCGCACGGTGGTGGCCTGGAAGCCCTTGCGCGCGAACAACTCGGCGGCGAGCTTGACGAGGTGGTCGCGCCGTTCGGACGCCGAACCGGTCGCCCCTCGCTTCGCCTTGACCGGCGCGGCCGTGCCGCCGGAGTCCTTACGCTGGTTCACGGCTCCCATTATGGCCGTCGAGCAAGAGCTTGTTCACATTCTCGCCTCGCCCGACCTTCCCGCATGGGCGGGATCAGTAGGGCAGGATCGAACCCATGGCGAAATTGGGCTATCCGTTCACCTTGGGGGTGGCGTCAGGAGAGCCGTTATCCGACGGCGTGATCCTGTGGACCCGTCTGGCCCCCGAGCCGCTGCATCCGACACAGCCCGGCGGCATGCCCAACCGGGCGATGACCGTACGGTGGGAGCTCGCCGAGGACGAGGCGTTCACGAAGGTGATCCAGTCGGGCACCGCGCCCGCGCAGCCGGACTGGGCGCACAGCGTGCACGTACGGGTGACCGGGCTGCGGCCCGGGGCCGACTACTTCTACCGCTTCTCCATCGAGGGCCACGTCAGCCAGGTGGGCCGCACCAGGACGGCGCCCGGCCCGGACTCGACCGCCCCCGTCCGGTTCTGTTTCGTCTCCTGCCAGCGCTACGAGCACGGCTACTTCACGGCGCTGCGCCACCTCGCCGCCGAGCGGCCCGACCTGGTCCTCCACCTCGGCGACTACATCTACGAGTACGGCAAGCCGAAGAACCCCAAGCCGGGCCGCTGGGTGCGCCCGCTCGAGTCGACGGCCGAGTGCACGACGCTGGGCGCCTACCGCGACCGCTACGCCCGCTACAAGATGGACCCGGACCTGCAGGCCGCCCACGCCGCCGCGCCGTGGGTCGCGATCCCCGACGACCACGAGGTCCGCGACAACTGGGCGGGCGCGCTGCCCGGTGACGGCGGCAGCCCCGCCGCCTTCCTCAAGCGCAGGGCCGCCGCGTTCAAGGCGTACTACGAGCACCAGCCGCTGCGCGTCCATCCGTCCGGCTCCGGCCTGCAGAACTACCGCCGGCGGCCGTACGGCCGGGTGGCCGACTTCCTGCTCGCCGACACGCGGCAGTATCGCGAGGGGCGCGACATGCTCGGCGCCGAGCAGGAGACGTGGCTGAAGGACCGGCTGCACGGATCGACGGCCCGATGGAAGGTGCTCGCGCAGGCGGTGTTCTTCTCCCAGCGGAAGTTCCCGCTCGAACCCGTCAGCGCCGACGCCTGGGACGGCTACCCCGACTCGCGCGCCCGCGTGCTCGCCGCCGCCCCCGACGGGCTGGTCGTGCTGAGCGGCGACGTGCACAGCGCGTACGCCTGCGACGTGCGCGCCGACTGGGCGGACCCGGCCTCCCGCGCCCTCGGGGTCGAGTTCGTAGGGCCGTCGGTGACGAGCATGCCGGGCGTCACCGACGCGAGCGCGATCCTCGACCTGAACCCGCACATCGCGTTCTTCGACAGCCGCCACGGCTACGTGTCCTGCGTGGCGGACATGGAGAACTTCCGCGCGGACTACCGGGCCGTGGCCTTCGTGGACCGTCCCGGCGCACCGCTGACGACGATCGCCGGCTTCGAGGTGAAGGAGAACAAGCTCCACCGCACCGACGTGTGATCGGGAAACGGGCGACAACCCAGGCCTGCCCCCTAGCAAATAGGAAACTTTCCTATTAGATTGCGGGGCATGCCTGAGCGATGCCCTGCGGGCGCAGCATGAAGCGAAGCCCTGACCTGCTCCGTCTGGCCGACACGGTCCTGTTGCCCGGCTTCACCGGGACCACCGCCCCCGACTGGGTGCGGCGGCGGCTCGCCGGCGGGCTCGCCGGTGTGGTGCTGTTCTCCCGGAACGTCGACACCCCGGCCCAGCTCGCCGCCCTCACCTCGGCCCTGCGCGCGGAGAATCCCGAGATCCTGATCGGCATCGACGAGGAGGCCGGGGAGGTGACGAGGCTTGAGGCCCGCACAGGCAGCTCACGACCGGGCAACTACGCCCTGGGCGTCGTGGACGACGTGGGCCTGACCGAGCGGGTGGCCCGCGACATCGGACGGGACCTGCGGGCGGCGGGGGTGAACATCGACTTCGCCCCGGCCGCCGACGTCAACTCCAACCCGGACAATCCGGTCATCGGTCTGCGGTCGTTCGGCGCCGATCCGCTGCTCGTCGCGCGGCACACGGCCGCGTGGATCCGCGGCCTGCAGTCCACCGGCGTGGCGGCCTGCGCCAAGCACTTCCCCGGGCACGGCGACACGTCGGTCGACTCCCACCATGGCGTCCCGCGTGTGACGGTCTCCCGGGAGGAGCTGGCCGAGGTCGAACTGGAGCCGTTCCGGGTGGCCATCGACGAGGGCGTCCGCTCGATCATGACCGGGCACCTGCTGGTCACGGCGTATGACGAGGAGCTGCCGGCGACGCTCAGCCCCCGCGTCCTCACCGGCCTGCTGCGGGAGGAGCTGGGCTTCGACGGCCTGATCGTCACCGACGGCATCGAGATGGCCGCCGTCTCGGGCCGGTACGGCCTGGGCGGCGCGAGCGCGATGGCCGTGGCGGCGGGGGCCGACGCGGTCTGCGTGGGCGGGGAGAACGCCGACGAGGCGACCCACGAGCACATCCGCGACGCCGTCGCGGACGCGGTGACCGAGGGCAGCCTGTCGGAGGAACGGCTCGCGGACGCCGCCGCGCGGGTGCGCGCCCTGACCGCCTGGCAGGCGCAGGCCCCGCCCATGGACGACCGCCAGGACGAGACCGGGCTGGTCGCCGCCCGCCGGGCCGTACGGGTGACCCGGCACGGGGCCGGCGTGCTGCCGCTGGCCGCCGCCCCGCACGTGGTGGAGCTGGCGCCGGAGACCAACCTCGCGATCGACAAGGACATGCCGTGGGGCGCGGGGGAGCCGCTGGGCAAGCTGCTGCCCGGCACCACGGTCGCCCGGCTGCGACGGCAGGACGTCCACAACGGCGTCGCCGGCACGGTGCTGAGCCAGGCCGCCGACCGGCCGCTCGTCATCGTGGTGCGGGACGCCCACCGGCACCCCTGGCAGACCGACCTGCTGGAGCGTCTGCTGGCCGCCCGGCCGGACGGCGTCGTGGTCGAGATGGGGCTGCCGGGCCGTACGGACCTGGGGGCGGCGCACATCGCCACGCACGGCGCCGCGCGAGTCTGCGGCCAGGCGGCGGCGGAGGTGCTGGCCGGCCTCGTCTGACATTGCCCATAGCATTGGTCACTGCTGACATGCGGATGGGAGCGTCATGAAGGTCGCCTACGTCACCACGGACCATCCGGCCGCCGAGCACGACGACGAGCGGGAGATCGCCCTCGCCGCCTGGCTCGGGGCCGGCATCGAGGGCTCGCCGGTGAACTGGCGCGACCCCCGCGTCGACTGGTCGGAGTTCGACGCGGCGGTCGTCCGCTCCGCCTGGGACTACATCGACCGCCGTGACGAGTTCGTCGCGTGGGCTCACCGGGTGGAGTCGGTGACGCGGCTGTTCAACCCGGCGCCGGTGATCGAGTGGAACACCGACAAGACCTACCTGCGCACGCTCGGTGTGCCCACCGTCCCCACGCACTGGGCCGAACCCGGGACGGACCTGCCCGAATGGGATGAGTACGTGGTCAAGCCCGCCGTCTCCGCGGGGGCCCGCGACACCATGCGCACCACGGACCGGGACGCCGCCGCGCGCCACGCGGCGACGCTGCTCGCCGCGGGCCGCACGGTCATGGTGCAGCCGTACATCTCGTCCGTCGAGCAGGAGGGGGAGCTGTCGCTGCTGTACTTCGGCGGCCGGTTCAGCCACGCCGTACGGCGGCACCCGATGCTCACCGAAGTGGCGGAGACCGCGGAGAATCGCGCCACGCTGCGCGACCCGGACGACGACCAGTTCGTCCTCGCCGAGCGGGTCCTGGCCGCCGTGCCGGCGAACCTGCTGTACGCCCGGGTGGACCTGGTGCGGATGCCGGACGGCGAGCCGGTCCTGATCGAGCTGGAGCTCACCGAGCCCTACCTGTTCCTCCGGGAGGAACTGGCCGCGCCTGACCTGTTCGCCGAGACCCTCGCCGAGATGCTCAAGGGCTGAGATCGTCTAGGGGCTGAGATCGTCTAGGGGCTGAGCGGGCGGGCCCGCTCGGCGGCGGCGAGCGCCAGCCGCACGGCCTCGGCCGGGCCGGCGGCGGCCACCGGACCGGGCACGGGGCGGCCCTCGGCGTCGAGGACCCGCCAGCCCCCGAGGGTGATCACGGGCGTGCCGCCCCGCTGGGCGAGCGCCAGCTCCGAGAGCGTGCCCCAGGAGCCGCCCACGACGACGACCGCGTCGGCGGCCCGCACGATCAGCGCGTTGCGGGCCTCACCCAGGCCGGTGGGAAGGGCCACGGTGAGGTCCGGGCTCGCCCCGGCGCGGTCCCGGCCCGACAGGACGCCGACCACGACGCCTCCGGCCTCCCGCGCGCCCGCCGCCGCGGCGGCCATCACCCCGCCGTACCCGCCGCACAGCACGACCGCGCCGCGCTCGGCCAGCAGGCGGCCCACGTCGCGGGCCGCCCGGGCGTCCTGCGGGGCGCACTCGCCCGGCCCGCACACCGCGATCTGCCACATGGAGACCTGCCGCACGGGGGCCAGGCTACGCGGAGATCCCACCGTCCACCGGGATCACGGCGCCGGTCAGGTAGGACCCGGCGCGTGAGGCCAGGAAGATCGCCGCGCCCGCCATGTCGTCGGGCCTGCCGATGCGGCCGAGCGGGACGTTGCTCTCGATCGCGCCGCGCATCTGGGGGTCGTCGAGCGCGAAGGCCATCATCTTCGACTCGAACGGCCCTGGCGCGATCGCGTTCACCGTGATCGACTCCCGGGCGAGCTGACGGGCCAGATGCCGGGTCAGCATGTGGACGCCCGCCTTGGCCGCCGAGTACGCGTAGTTCTCCATGAACGGCACCCGGAGCCCGTCGATCGACCCGATGTTGATCACGCGTGCCGGGTCGTCGGGCGACGCGGCGGTGCGCAGCAGCGGCAGGAGGCGGCGGGTGAGGAAGAAGACGCCCTTGACGTTGATGTCCCAGAGCTTGTCGAAGGCGTGCTCCGGATACTCCTCCAGCGGCGCGCCCCAGCTCGCCCCCGCGTTGTTGACGAGCACGTCGAGCCGGCTCTCCCGCTCCGACACCGCCTGCGCCAGCGCCTCGACGCCGTCGGGGGTGGACAGGTCCGCCTGTACGGCGTGGCAGCCCAGCTCGGCGGCCGTGGCCTCCAGCTCGTCCTTCTTCCGTGAGGAGATGTAGACGGTGGCGCCCGCGTCGAGGAACCCCCGCGCGATCATCTTCCCGATGCCCCGGGACCCGCCCGTGACGACGACCGTCTTGCCTTCCACCGAGAACAGAGTCATGCGGGCAGCATACCGACCGGTCGGTTCCGCGTCAGGCACGTCACGCCTGGAAGCTCCCGTAGGCTCCGCGGAAGAACACCAGCGGGCCGCCGTCGTCGTGCCGGTCGAGCCCCGTCACCCGGGCGACGACGATCACGTGGTCGCCGGCCGGATGCTCCGTGTCCACCGTGCAGTCGATCCAGGCGAGCGCGCCGTCCAGCACGGGCGCGCCGCCGGGGGACAGGGCCCACGGAAGGCCGCCGAACTTGTCCCCGCCCTTCGCGGCGAGCCGATCGCACACCTGCCGCTGGTGGTCGGCGAGCACGTTGACGCACAGGGTCGTCGCGGCCTTGAGACGCGGCCAGCTCGTGCTGGTCCGCGAGACGCAGAACGACACCAGCGGCGGATCGAGGCTCACGGACGTGAAGGAGTTGACGGCCAGGCCGCACGGCTCCCCGGTCTCCGGGTCGATCGCGGTGACGGCCACGACGCCGGTTGCGTACCTGCCGAGAACGTTCCTGAAATGCTGGGGATTGACGGCCGGAATCCTCCTGGCGCCGTCATGGCCGACCCTCCGGGCCACAGGAATGCTCATCGCGCGCGTGCCTCCTCGATCGCCTCCCCATGAAGTCAAGGAGGGCCGGAGTCGATGCATTCCCTGTGCGGTTAACGGTGGCGCGTCCTGGCGGGCGTGGGGGACCCGCCAGGACGCGCTCCGCCCCGGCGCGAGACCTCGACCCCGGCGAGGGTTGGGGTCGAGATCTCGTTCAATCGCACGGAGTCCATGGGGAGCGGCCGTCCTCGACCGGCCGCTCCGGGGTGCGGTGGTACCGCGTGCTCGGGCATGTCACGCCGTTCCCGCACAAGGCGGTCATGTCGGTGGATACCGACAGCTCTGACATGTCGTTCCCGTCGCTCTGATAGGTCTGGGCTCTGGCAGGTCTGGGCTCGCGCCAGGGCGACTTCGGCGTTCCCGCACCGACCGCCCTCACGGGCCCACCTCCATTGGATGGATTTGTACCAACGTTTGGATAATGCGCGGCTGGGTGGGCTCTGGTCAAGGGGTTGTTTCCCGGTAGACCGAGATCCTCTAGATTTGTTGGAACAAAAGGGTGGATTGAGGAAAGATGGCACGATCGTCGCTCTACCAGCAGGTGGCCGCCGAGGTACGCAGGGCCATCTACGCGGGCGAACTCGCGCCGGGCGACCAGATCCCGACCGAGGCCGACCTCATGGAGGCGCACGGCGTCAGCCGCAACACCGTACGGCTGGCCCTGGGCGAGCTGGAGAACGAGGGTCTCATCCTGCGGATGCGCCGGCGTGGAACGTTCGTACGCGAGCGCCGTCCCCTCCTCATGCGCCCCCAGGACGAGTTCCTCCCGTACGACCAGGAGGGGCGGCGGTTCGACACCTTCGTCCACGCGGTCCGCTCCGAGGGCCGTACGGCGGACCAGAGGATCGAGGTCTCGATCGTCGAGCCGCCCGAGGACGTGACCACCCGCCTCGCCCTCGCCGACGGCGCGCTGGCCGTCGTGCGCCGCCGGCTGCGCTTCGTGGACGGCCAGCCGTACAACACGCTGGACTCGTACTTCCCCCTGGAGATCGTGGGGGGCTCCGAGATCGCCCGGCCCGGCGACATCACGCGCGGGGCCAACCGGGTGCTTGAGGAGCTGGGCCATCTCCAGGTCCGCGTGATCGACGACCTGTCGGCCCGCATGCCGACCTCTGACGAGTCGTCGCGGCTTCAGCTGGAGCCCGGCACTCCGGTCGTCGTCCACACCCGGGTCGGCTACGACGCCGACGACACGCCCGTCCGCGTCGCCGTGTCCGTGCTGCCCGCCGACAAGCATCTGATCCGATACGAGCTGGAACGTCATTGACGAGGCCCGGACGCCCCCTGGCCTGAGCGGGCGTCCCCGGCCGCCGGGCCCTCCTCCGGAGGGCCGCTCCCGCGATTCCCATCCTGACCCCGGCAGGGGACCGCGCCGCACCCGCGCGCCCTAGCCGGGTCCGCCGTCTCCGGACGGACGCTGCACGGCATCATGCCGTCACTCTCAGTGATCAAATCGCCGCCGTCGGCACGAAAGGAATCAGGCATGCCCGCGAACACCCTGGATCTTGTTACGGAACTCACGCTGCGTCGCGCCACCCCGGCCGATCTGCAGGGGGTCCTCGCCCTGCTGGCGCGCACCGCCGGGTGGCTGAACGGTCTCGGCGTACGGCAGTGGCCCGCCGGGGGCTTTCCCGCCGAGCGCATCGAACCGCTGATCGGCGCGGGCGTCATGTACCTCCTGGAAGCCGGCTCCCAGGTGCCGGCCGCCACGATCGCCGTGGACGGCCATGCCGATCCGGAGTTCTGGACCTCCGCCGACCGCCCCGGGGACGCGCTCTACGTCCACAAGCTCGCCGTGAGCAGGACCTACTCGGGCCGGGGCCTGGGGGACACGCTGCTCGACTGGGCCGCCCTGCGGGCCGCCGCTCACGACCGGCCGTACCTGCGGCTGGACTGCGCCAAGGACAACGCCCGCCTGCAGTCGTACTACCGGAAGGCGGGTTTCCGGCACGTCCGCACCGTCGACCTGCCGCACCGCGCCTCCGGCGCGCTGTTCGAGCGGGACGCCGGCGCCGCGATCCCGGCCGCGTCGTCCTATCGCCGCACGCCGGCGGTGCCGGCCCAGCGCTCGGGACATGCGGCGCAATCCTGGAGGGTTCTTGACATCACTGCGCACAATGAGTTGATCGAGTGCTGAACAGGGCGGATGCCGTGAGGCGCCGCAAAGGGACCGGATACTGTTCACTTCATGACGGGATCCCTCCTTGAAGTGATCGCGCTCGACCTGCGTGACGCCGTGGCCGCCGAGGAGGGCGGAGCGGATCGCCTGGAGATCGTGTCCGACATGGACTCGGACGGGCTCACCCCCTCGGCGGACCTCGTCGCGGCGATCTCGCGCGAGTGCGGGCTGCCGCAGATGGTCATGCTCCGCTGCAACGCCGGGTTCACCGTGACCCCGGAGGAGCTCGACCGGCTGCGCGGCCACGTCAAGGAACTCGCGGAGGCCGGCGCGGCGGGCTTCGTCTTCGGCTTCCTGACCGAGGACGGGTCGGTCGACAGGGAGGCGACGGACGCGCTGATCCACGCGGTCTCGCCGCTGCCCTGGACCTTCCACCGCGCCGTGGACCACGCCGCCGACGTGCGGGCCGCCTGGCGCGCCGTACGGCTGCTGCCGAACCTGGCGACCGTCCTCACGTCCGGTTCGCCCGAGGGCGTCGGCAGCGGCCTCGGCGTGTTACGCGCGCGGGCCGAGGCGGGGGACGCCTCGCTCGTGCTCGCCGGCGGCGGGCTGCGCGAGGAGCACGTGCCGGTGCTGCTCGACTACGGCGTCCGCGCCTTCCACGTGGGCAGCGCCGTGCGGGGCTCGTGGCGCGAGCCGGTCGACCCGGACCGCGTCCGGCGCTGGCGCCGCGTCGTCGACCGGCTGTGACCGCGCGGTTGTGACCGAACAGCTCAGGCGCGGCGGCGGGCGACCAGGACGGCGTCGCGGATGGTGACCTCGCCGCCCTCCGGGTCCACCGCCGTGCGCGGCCGGGCCTCGGCCGCCGTGACCTCCCACTCGGCCGGATCGAGCGACGCCGCGACCTCCTCGGCGGTGAACATCATCTGCGGGAAGTGCATCCGCCGGACCTTGGTCAGCAGGTCCGACGGGTGGTGCCCGACGATCAGCAGGGTGCCGCCGGGAGCCACCGCGGCGGCCAGCCGGGCGAACAGCGTCCGCCTGGCCTCGCGCGGCAGGTGCATGTACTGCGCCGACACCAGGTCGTACGCGCCCTCGGGAAGGGCGTGGTCACGCAGGTCCGCGCGCACCCACTCGGTGCGGTCCGCGACGTCCGCGCCCGCCTCGGCGGCGTGGGCGGCGGCCCGCTCCAGCGCCGTGGCGGAGATGTCGGCCCCCGTCACCCGCCAGCCCCGCGAGGCGAGCCAGACGGCGTCGGCGCCCTCGCCGCTGCCGACGTCGAGGGCCCGGCCCGGGGGCAGCTGCGCGGCCTCGGCCACAAGCTGCGGGTTCGGGCGGCCGCTCCAGACCGCCGGCCGGGCGCGGTAGCGCTCCTCCCAGGTCGCCTCCTCGAACAGCGTGCGCACCTCGTTCCGGTAGGCGTCGACGGCCTCCCGGGTCTCCTCGGCGATGAGATCCATGTTGATCGCCGCGCCGGCGGCCAGGCCCGCCGCGGCGGACGCGATCACCACGGCGCGCACGTCCGTCACGTTCCCCGCCACCCAGACACCGGGCACGGCGGTCGCCCCGGTCGGCTCCGCGGCGATCCGGGTGCCCGCCACGTGACCGCCGAGCTCCACCTCGACCGGCTTGAGCCCGAGCGATTCCAGCACCCCGGACCGGGCGGTGAGCGGCGCGCCGACGACGAGCGCGTCGAGCGCGACGACCTCGCCGGAGGCCAGCCGAACCCCGGTGAGCGCGTCGCCGGTCACCTCGATCCCCGCGACCGGGCCGTCGGCGACGGGGATGCGGCGCGCGGCGAGCCGCTCGGCGTCCTCCTCGGACGGCGCGGGGCAGTGGTGGGCCAGGAACACCACGTCCTCGCTCCACTGCCGCCACAGAAGGGCCTGCTCGACGGCGAGCGGCCCGGTGGCCAGCACGCCGATGCGCCGGTCGCGGACCTCCCACCCGTGGCAGTACGGGCAGTGCAGCACGTCGCGGCCCCAGCGCTCGGACAGGCCCGGCACGTCGGGCAACTCGTCCACGGCCCCGGTCGCCACCAGCAGGCGGCGGGCCCGGACGGCACGGCCGTCGTCCAGCGTCACGAGGAAGTCGTCGCCCTCCCGCGTCGCGGCCTCGGCCCGCCCGGCGACGACCTCGCCGCCGTACCCGATCACTTCTTCGCGCCCGGCCGCCCGCAACTCGGCGGGCGGCGTGCCGTCCCGGCCGAGGTAGTTGTGCATGTGCGCGGCCGGCGCGTTGCGCGGCTCTCCCGCGTCCACCACCAGCACCGACCGCCGGGCCCGCGCCAGCGCCAGGGCGCCGCCGAGCCCCGCGGGGCCGCCGCCCACCACGACCACGTCGTACTTCTTCTTCTCGTCCACCCCGTGCCTCCTGCGTCGACGTCTGCTTCAGATGTCTGCTGTCGAACAGTGCGGCACAGGCGGCGAGAGCGGCAAGGAACCTTGCCGATGCGGCAAACCTCAGCAGAGGGCGCGGTCGGCCCGGGCCAGGGCGGCGACCAGAGTCCTGATCGTCGCAGGCTCGTCCAGCACGCCCCCCGCGGCCTCGCGCCGTTCCTGCCAGGCGCGCACCCGGTCGGCGTACTTCTCGTAGCAGGCGAGGTGGAAGGCGTACACGGTCGTGAAGCGGCTGACGAGGTGCGAGGGGTGCATGTCCCAGCCCTGGTAGAAGCCGTGCGCCAGCGAGTGCGACACCAGTGCCGAGTGCCTGCGCAGCAGGGCGTGCACGTCGGCCGCCGCGTCCGAGGCCGGGGCCGCGGCCAGTGAGCCGTCCGACAGCTCCACCCCCGTCCCCGACAGCGCCGTCTGCATGACGTGCCGCGCGTGGTCGCAGGCCGGGTGGTCGAGCCGCTGCTCGCCCGGCGGCAGCCCGAGCGCGGCCGTGTAGTCGAACACTCCGAAGTGGGCCGCCGCCAGCCGCCCCCCCAGCGAGGGCACCAGGTCGGCCGACCGCTGGAGCATGAGCACGGTCTGCGGGGCCTCCACCTGCATCTCGAAGCGCAGCGCGCCTGAGGGCAGGCGCAACGCGCGCTCCAGCGCCTCCAGGCAGCCGGCGAACTGGCGCAGGTAGTCCTCCATCAGGACCTTGGGGAAGGTCACCGTGAACCCGTCCGGAAGCCTGCCGGCCCGCCGCACGACCCCGGTGAGGAACCCGTCGAGGGTGCGCACCGAGCGCAGGGGGTCGCCGTCGGCGAACGACTTCACCCGCAGCCCCCACCTACGGGGCAGCGTGCCCGCCTCGTGCATCGCGGCCACGGCCGCCGCCGCCGACTCGGTGTGCCGGTCCTCCTCCTCGGGGGAGCGCCCGCCGTATCCGTCCTCGAAGTCGACGCGCAGGTCCTCGATCGGCTCGGCGTGCAGCTTCCGGCGTACCCGGTCGTGCACGGGCGGGGCCAGCTCGGGGTCGAGCCCGAACAGCGCGGCCAGCTCGGCGGGGGTGAACAGGAGCCGGTGGAGGAGGTCGGTCGCGGCGTGCCGCCACTGCTGGACGATCTCCGCCGTGACCCGGTCCGCGGGCACGTACACGGTGTGCACCGGCTGCCAGGCGGGTTCCCGCACGGGAAACCGGGCGAGCTGCTCGCGATGGGTGCCGGTGAAGCCGTCGAGCAGCCCGTCGAGCACCCCGTCCACGCCGGTCAGCGTCGTCTCCATGGGGACGATCCTCGCAGAGTCCCGCCACGATGAGGGCAATCACGCAACGTCGCTGCATGACGACGCAGCGTTGGCTATCCTTTTCCTCGAACAGCCGATCGAACAGGTGTGCGAAAAAGAAACGGCCCCCTGTCGGGGGCCGTAGAGCCCGAGGACGTAACCCCGGGCGCGGTGACTCCATGTTAGGAGATGATGGCGGTGCGCGACAAGCCCGTTCCCCAAGTCGTGCGTGTCGGGGTCTACGTGGACGGGTTCAACCTTTACTACGGACTGCGCTCCCTGCGAGGACGCCGCTATCTCTGGCTCGATCTCCACGCACTGGCGCGCCGGCTGCTCAGGCCCGGGCAGACGCTGACGGCCGTCCGCTACTTCAGCGCGCACGTGCGCGGCGAGCCGGCCGCGTTGCTGCGGCAGAAGACCTACCTCGCGGTCCTGGAGAGCCTGGGGGGCGAGGTGGTGCTCGGACGCTTCCAGGAGCAGCGAGCCTCCTGCCGGGCCTGCGGCGTCTCCTGGCGAACCTACGAGGAGAAGCAGTCCGACGTCGCCCTGGCCGCCGCCATGGTCGGCGACGTCGCGCTCGACCTGGTCGACACGGTGCTGCTGCTGTCGGCGGACTCCGACCTGTGCGCGGCCATCGAGGCGGTGCGCGAGGTGGACGCCCGGCGCGGCGGCAAGACCCGGGTCGTCACCGTCTTCCCGCCCGGCAGGCGCTCGGACGGCCTGCGCCTCGCGAGCGACGCCTGGTTTCCCCTCGGAGAGGCGCTCATCCGGCAGTCGCAGCTGCCCGGCTTCGTGCCCCGCCGCGACGGCGCGCGCTACCACCGGCCGGTCCACTGGTCCTGACCGGCACAGCCGTCAGGACGCGCCCCCCGGCCGGACGAGCCGGCCGCACGCGCCCAGCATCGCGTCCCTGCCCACCAGCTTCACCCGCTCGCCCCTGCTCAGACTGCCGGCCAGCGAGGCCTCCGCGGCCTCGATCGCGAGCCAGTCCTCGTACGTCACCGGGCTCAGCCCGCGCGCGGCGAGCAGGTCGTCCAGCCGGGCGGTCGCGGTTCCCGGCACCGCTTCGGCGAGCAGCGTGCGCACGGTCTCGGCGGCGTCGGACTTGTTGGTCCCGATCACGCCCGTCGGCCCCCGCTTGAGCCAGCCCGCGACGTACTGCCGGTCCGCCGCCTTGCCGGCGACGTTCGGCACCGTCATCGACCCCGGGTCGAACGGCACCCCGGGCAGCGCCACGCTCTGGTAGCCCACCGAGCGCATCACCATGTCCGCCGGGATCGTCTCGAAGTCGCCGGTCCCGACGACCCGCCCGTTCTCCAGCCGGGTCCGCTCCAGCCGTACGCCCTCGACCCGGGACACGCCGAGGATCTCCACGGGACGCAGCCAGAAGCGCACCTCCAGGCGGCGGGGCCGGTCGGCCGTCTTGCGCTCCGACCACGACCGCAGCACGTCCACATTGCCCCTGACCTGCCTCGACAGGGTGGTCAGGTCGGCGACCGCGATCTCGTCGGGGAAGGTGAGGACGTCGGCGTTCAGCAGCTCGCCGAGCTCGCGCAGCTCCTTCAGGGTGAACTTCGCGTGCTCGGGGCCGCGCCTGCCGACCATGTGGATGCGCTTCACCTTGGAGGCGGCCAGCCGGTCGAGCACCTCCTCGGGCACGTCGGTGCCGCGCAGCTCGTCGGCCGTCTTGGCCATGATCCGCACCACGTCCACGGCGACGTTGCCGACGCCGATGACGACGACCTCCTCCGCGTCGAGGGAGAAGGCGTCCGGCGGTACGTCGGGATGGCCGCAGTACCAGTTGACGAAGTCGGTCGCCGCGACGCTGCCCGGCAGGTCCTCGCCCGGGACGCCGAGGTGCCTGTCGACCATCGCCCCTGTGCAGTAGACGACGGCGTCGTAGCAGGACAGCAGGTCGTCCACCGAGAGGTCCGCGCCCAGCTCGACGCCGCCCAGGAAGCGCACCCCGGGAGTCTCCAGCACCCTTCGCAGGTAGCCGGCGATCGACTTGATCGACGTGTGGTCGGGGGCCACGCCGTAGCGGACGAGCCCGTACGGCGTCGGCAGGCGTTCGAGGACGTCCACCTCGACGGGGTCGTGCGACTGTTTGACCAGTGCCTCGGCCGTGTAGATGCCGGCCGGGCCCGACCCGACGATCGCGACGCGCAGTGTCACCATGGCCTCCAGCAGCGGCGGACGCTCCCTATCAGTGATTCTTTATCACCGCCGGTCCCGCTGCCAGTGGAACGCCGTGCCGTGGACCGGATTGTCATCCGTGTTGTGATGGTTCGCGGGGTTGCGGCGACCAGGCGGCCACGATCAAAGTGATGCCCGTGGGCAGTGGGGCTAAAAGACGGGGAAACCCGCGGACGAGAAGGCCGGGCGGTGGCACCCTCCCTGACATGAGGGGACTCCGCGGGGGGCGGGACGAGCCCGGGGCCTCACCGGCCACGGCGTACGGCCCGCAGAACGGTCAAGACGACGGCGACGCGCCGTCGCCGCACGGCTCGGGGCCGGACGGGCTCAGGTATGAGGCGCTGGGGCGGGTCATGGCAGCCCTGTCCGGCGAGGCGGAGACGTTGGAAGCGTGCCGCGACCTCACGTGGTGGCGGGGCACCGACCGCTCCTGGCACATCGAGTGGCGCGACGGCCCGTACGCCGCCGAGGTGGCGGCGCTGCTCCTGGAACGGATCGGAGAGCCGGGCCCGGACGCCGTGCGGGCGGCGCCCGCGGGCCCGGCGACCACGTCGACCGCGATGCTGAACGTGATGGGCGTCACCTTCGTGCTGCGGGCCATCGATCCGTTCGGCATGGAGCGGCTGCGGACCAGGCCCGGCCTGTGGCGGCTGTCGGCGGCGCTGGACGGCCCGGCAGGCCCAGTGGGCACGGGCGGGCGGTCCCGTCAGCACTGGGAGGAACTGCTCGGCGGCTGACATCGGCGGGCCGATATCGGCTCGCCCGTCGTTTACGTGAGGCGGTGGGGCCCCCGGAGTCGATAGCCTTGGGAGCACATCGTCTTCGTCTCGTCCCTCCGGTCGTCTCCGAGGGTCCGCGAGGAGATCCGCATCTCGCTTCCCGAGGAGGCGCCGCGGACGAGACCTCTCACGAGCAAGGAGTAGCCGTGCTGCTGCGTATGTCGACCCTGTTCCTGCGCACCCTGCGTGAGGATCCGGCGGACGCGGAAGTGCCGAGCCACAAGCTGCTCGTCCGCGCCGGCTACATCCGCCGCGTCGCGCCGGGCATCTACTCCTGGCTGCCGCTCGGCAAGATCGTGCTGGAGAACGTCGCGCGGGTCGTGCGCGAGGAGATGGACCGGATGGGCGCGCAGGAGGTGCTGTTCCCCGCGCTGCTGCCCCGGGACTTCTACGAGCCCACGGGCCGCTGGACCGAGTACGGCGACACGCTGTTCCGGCTGAAGGACCGCAAGGGCGCCGACTATCTCCTCGGGCCGACCCACGAGGAGATGTTCACCGACATGGTGAAGGGGGAGTACTCCTCCTACAAGGACTATCCCGTCACCCTCTACCAGATCCAGACCAAATACCGCGACGAGGCCCGGCCCCGGGCGGGCATCCTGCGGGGCCGCGAGTTCGTCATGAAGGACTCCTACTCCTTCGACCTCGACGACGACGGCCTGAAGCGGTCCTACGAGATGCACCGCGAGGCGTACATCCGCATCTTCGAGCGTCTCGGCATCGACTACCGGATCTGCTTCGCGATGTCGGGAGCGATGGGCGGGTCGGCCTCCGAGGAGTTCCTCGCCCCCTGCCCGACCGGTGAGGACACCTTCGTGGCCTGCCACAACTGCGGCTACGCGGCCAACGCCGAGGCCGTCGTCACGCCCGCGCCGCCCGCCGTCACCGCCACGCAGCCGCCCATGCAGGTGCTCGACACGCCCGACACCCCGACGATCGAGTCGCTCGTCTCGTACGTCAACGAGCACCACGGCCTCGGCATCACCGCCGCCGACACGCTGAAGAACCTCGTCGTCAAGGTCCGCACGCCGGGCTCCGACGAGATCAAGACGGTGATCATCGGCGTGCCCGGCGACCGCGAGGTCGACTTCAAGCGCCTGGAGGCGGCGCTCTCGCCCGGCGTGCCGGAGATCTTCGAGGCCGAGGACTTCGCCCGCCACCCCGGCCTGGTGCGCGGCTACATCGGCCCTCAGGTGCTCAGGGACCTGGGGATCACCTACCTGGTCGACCCGCGCGTGGTGGACGGCTCGGCCTGGGTGACGGGCGCCAACGAGCCGGGCAAGCACGCCGCGCACGTGGTCGTGGGCCGCGACTTCCAGCCCGACGGCACGATCGAGGCCGCCGAGGTGCGGGCGGGCGACTCCTGCCCCCGCTGCGCGCACCCGCTGTCGATCGACCGGGGCATCGAGATCGGCCACATCTTCCAGCTCGGCCGCAAGTACGCCGACGCCGCCCAGCTCGACGCACTCGGGCCCGACGGCAAGCCCATCCGCATCACCATGGGCTCGTACGGCGTCGGCGTGTCCCGGGCGGTGGCCGTGCTCGCCGAGCAGCGCCACGACGAGCTGGGCCTGGTGTGGCCCAGGGAGGTGGCGCCCGCCGACGTGCACATCGTCGGCACCGGCAAGGAGAACCAGATCGAGGTCGCCAGCACGCTCGCCGAGACCCTCGAGGCACGGGGGCTGCGGGTGCTCGTGGACGACCGTCCCGGTGTGTCGCCCGGCGTCAAGTTCAAGGACTCCGAGCTGCTCGGCCTGCCCACCGTGCTGATCGTCGGCCGGGGCCTGGCCAACGGCGTGGTCGAGCTGCGCGACCGGGTCACCGGGACCAAGGAGGAGATCCCGCTGGACGAGGCCGTCGAGCGGGTGCTGGCCGCCTGCCGGGCCTGATCGCCGCGTACACAAGGGCGCCGCCGTCCCCCACGGGGGCGGCGGCGCCGCCTTTCGCGGGAGCCGCTCCTTCCGCAGGAGCCGCTCATGGCCGTGGGTCGTGGCCCGCGCCGCCTACTGGCCGTCCGGCGCGGACGGTTCCGGCTGGGTTTCCTGGCCGGGTGCGCCGGCGGACCCCGCCGGTTCCGAGGAGGCCGCCGACGGGGACTCGGCCCCCGGAGTGGGGACGGCGACGTCGAAGTCGGCGCCGCCTCGGTCCATACCCGGGAAGGGGCCGATCTTCGGCTGCCAGCCGTACGCCCGGGTCGCGCACTCCTGCGCGGCCAGCGCGGCGATCCGCCGCAGCGCCGGGTCGCGGTCGGCGGCGAGTTCCAGGTAGGCGGTGGTCACCCGCTGCTCCACCAGCACGGCCAGGCGCACCGCGTCGGCCGGTCCGCGCACCTCGAAGGGCAGGCGGTAGGTGGGGCCGGGCTCGGCGGGCGTGCCGCCCCGCTGGGTGATGAGCGTGCGGAGCTGGTCGCGCCGTGCCCGGTGGGCGTCGAACCCCGCTGTGGCGCGCCTGAGCAGCGCGCCGCTCGTCTTCCCGCCGATCACCCCGTACGCGTACACGGCGGCGTGCTCGGCGGACAGGGCCCGGCCGAGCGCGTCGCCGACCGGTGCCCCGGCCGGCGCTCGGGCGGGCTCGGCCGAGGTCTCAGTCACGCACCCTCCCCAGGGCGACGACGTGGACGGCCTCGCACGCGCCGATGCTCGCCAGGAGCTGGGCGAGCGCGGGGGAGGCCGTGGCCATCTGCGCCGGTCGCGCCGACGCCGCGCGCCGCTCGGCGTCCCTGAGCGCTCCGACGGAGACCGCGGACGGGCGCTCCGACGGGGACGCGGAGGGCGACGCCGGCGGCGCGGGGCTCGCGGGGAACGTTCCCGCGCCGCTCCCGGCGGGCAGGAGCGCGCGCAGGGCCTGCAGATGAGCCGCGTGACGCTGGCGGAACGGCTCCAGCGCGGCGGCCCGGGCGGGCAGGGCGGCGACCGCGCGCCCGTAGAGCGACACCAGTTGCTCCTTGCCCGTGATCAACGAGGTGAGCAGCACGGTCTGCGGATCCGGAGGGGCAGGCGCGGCAGGTTTGCGCGGGGCCGAGGAACAACCGGACGCGGCCAGACCGGCCGCGGCGGCGGAGCCCAGCAGCGCGCGTCTCGTCACCTGGGGCCCGCCGCTGTGTCTCACGACACAGCATCGTACGGCGCGCCGCCCACTGGTCATCGCCCGTGACCGTGATGATCGTGCTCGTGTCGGACCGCCGCTCGGGTGTGGCGCTGTTTCCACCTCCCGGTGTCGATAGGCTGTTGGCACATCGGGCTAGGCACACGGTCACAGCCACACGGTCATTGGGAGGTCGGCATGGGCATCGACGCTCGACGCGGCCGCCTGGTTGAGCTGCTCGGCCCGGTGGTCGCCGCCGAGGGATTCGACCTGGAGGACGTCACGGTCACACCGGCGGGTCGCCGGCGGCTGGTGCGCGTCGTGGTGGACAGGGACGGCGGCGTGAGCCTGGACGACGTGGCCGACGTGAGCCAGTCCGTCTCCAAGCGGCTGGACGAGGTGGACGTCCTCGGCGGCAGCCCGTACGTCCTCGAGGTCACCTCTCCCGGAGTCGACAGGCCGCTCACCGAGCCGCGCCACTGGCGCCGGGCGCGCGGGCGGCTGGTGAAGGCGGAGCTGCGTGACGGCACCTCCGCGGAGGGCCGTGTGACCGAGGCCGACGAGACCGGCGTGGAGCTGGACGGCGCGCGCCGCATCGCGTACGGCGAGCTGGTGCGCGGCCGGGTGCAGGTCGAGTTCAACCGGCGCGACGCCGGGCTCGACGACGAACTTGATGAGGACCTCGATGTCGACGAAGACATCGACGACGCCGACGACGAGGGCTAGGGGGAGCCTTGTGGACATTGACATGAGCGTCCTGCGCAGCCTGGAGCGGGAGAAGGACATCTCCTTCGACCTGGTCGTCAAGGCGATCGAGGACGCATTGCTGATCGCGTACTTCCGCACGGAGGGCGCGGCGCAGAAGGCGCGGGCCGAGCTGGACCGCCACACGGGCCACGTGATCATCTGGGCCGCCGAGCTGGACGAGGACGGCGAGGTCGTGCGGGAGTACGACGACACCCCGTCCAACTTCAGCCGGATCGCCGCCACCACGGCCAAGCAGGTGATCCTTCAGCAGTTGCGCGACGCCGAGGACGAGGTCAACTTCGGCGAGTTCGCCAGCCGCGAGGGCGAGCTGGTCGCGGGCGTCATCCAGCAGGGCAAGGACCCGCGGGTGGTGCTGGTCGACCTCGGCAAGATCGAGGCGATCCTGCCGCACAACGAGCAGGTCCCGGGCGAGGAGTACGCGCACGGCGAGCGCATCCGCTGCTACGTGGTGCAGGTGAAGAAGGGGCCCAAGGGGCCGTCGGTCACCCTCTCGCGCACGCATCCCAACCTCGTGAAGAAGCTCTTCGCGCTGGAGGTGCCGGAGATCGCCGACGGCACGGTGGAGATCGCGGCCATCGCCCGCGAGGCCGGCCATCGCACCAAGATCGCGGTGAGGTCGCGCAAGCCCGGCGTCAACGCGAAGGGCGCCTGCATCGGCCCGATGGGCTCGCGCGTGCGCAACGTCATGACGGAGTTGCACGGCGAGAAGATCGACATCATCGACTGGTCGGAGGATCCGGCCGAGTTCGTCGGGAATGCCCTGTCGCCCGCGCGTGTTTCCCGTGTCGAGGTGGTCGACGCCGACAGCCGCACCGCGCGGGTGATCGTGCCCGACTACCAGTTGTCCCTGGCGATCGGCAAGGAGGGCCAGAACGCCCGCCTCGCCAACCGTCTGACGGGCTGGCGGATCGACATCCGGCCGGACACCGAGCAGGCACCTGCTGATCCCGCTGATGCGTCGGCAAGGTAAGCTGGAATATGGTTGCCAGGCAGCCCCGCTGAGAACGTGTGTGGGCTGCCGGGTTCGCACGGTAAAGTCCGAGTTGCTCCGCTTGGTCGTGGTCGAGGGCGTGATCGTCCCCGACACGCGAGGACGGCTCCCGGGACGCGGTGCCTCGTTGCACCCGTCCCCGCGCTGTCTGGAGCTCGCCGAGCGTCGTCGGGCGTTCCCACGCGCGTTCCGCGCGCAGGGATCGCTTGACACGTCGCTCTTGCGGGCTCACTTGGAGGGGTTGACTCCGGGGCGGTCCGGGTGAATGGTTACCGCTGGCCCTCGGTATCGGCTCCGGGAGCCAGGGCACAACGAAATTGTCATGTAGGACGCCGAGTTGATGGGCGGAGTCAGATTGCTATGAGCGCCTGATGAGCACGCGGCGATGAGTACGTTCAGGTAGCGACGGTCCGGCGGCACTGCGAGCCTCCCGGGCCGAGTTAGGGAGTGCAGTGGCGAAGGTCCGGGTATACGAGCTCGCCAAGGAGTTCGGGGTCGAGAGCAAGGTCGTCATGGCCAAGCTCACCGAAATGGGCGAGTTCGTGAGGTCGGCGTCCTCGACGATAGAGGCGCCGGTCGTCCGCAAACTGACCGAGGCGTTCAAGGGTGACGCCTCCAAGGGCGGGGGTAGGCCCGCCCGTCCGGCGCAGCCGAAGCCTGCGCCGAGGCCGGCAGAGAGCCAGGCCAACGGGGGCGCCCCACAGGCGCCCGTTTCCCAGTCCACCGGCGCGGTGGCCAAGCCGGGCCCGAAGCCCGGTCCGCGGCCCGCTCCGCGTCCGGTTCCGATGCCTCACCCGCCGGTGTCACAGCCGGACGCGGCGCGCCCCGAGGCCGCCCGTCCGCAGACGCCTCGCCCGGAGGCCCCGCGTCCCGCGGCCGCCGGCCCGAGGTCGGGTGGCCCCGGCGCCGGTGCGCCCAAGCCGGGCCCCAGGCCGGCCCCGGCCCCGCGCCCGGGTGGCGCACCCGCCGGTCCCGGCGCGCCCACCGGTGGCGCTCCGCGCCCCGGCGGGCCCAAGCCGGGTCCGCGCGGCCCGCGTCCGGGCAACAACCCGTTCTCCTCGACCGCAAGCGGCATGGGTCAGCGCCCCGCGCGGCCCGGCGGCCGTGACGGCGGTCGTCCCGACCGCGGGGACCGTCCCGAGCGTGGCGACGGCGCCCCCCGCGAGCCGCGTCGTGACGGCGCGCGCGACGGCGCCATGCCGCGTCCGCCGGGCGCGCGTTCCGGCGCTCCGGGCGCCGGCGGCCCGCGTCCCGGACCCGCGGGTCCGCGTCCCGGGCCGGGCATGGGCGGTCCGCGTCCGGGCCCCGGCGCAGGTGGTCCGCGTCCCGGTGGTCCGCGTCCGAACCCGATGATGATGCCGCAGGGTCGTCCGGCCGCGCCGGGCGGCGGTGGCCCTCGTCCCGGCGGTGGCGGCGGTCGTCCCGGTGGTCCCGGCGGCGGTGGCCGTCCGGGCGGCGGCGGCGGTCGTCCCGGTGGGGGCTTCGGCGGTCCGCGTCCCGGTGCCACGGGTGCCGGTCGTCCCGGTGGTCCCGGCGGCGGTCCTGGCGGTGGCGGCGGCGGTTTCGCCGGCCGTCCGGGCGGTGGCGGCGGCCGTGGCCGCGGTGGCGGCACGGCGGGCGCCTTCGGGCGTCCGGGAGGCCGTCCGACCCGTGGCCGCAAGTCCAAGCGCCAGAGGCGCCAGGAGTTCGACAACATGCAGGCCCCGGCGATCGGCGGCGTGCAGGTTCCGCGTGGCGGCGGCCAGATCATCCGCCTCCCGCGTGGCGCCTCCCTGTCGGACTTCGCCGACCGGATCGGCGCCAACCCCGCCTCGCTCGTGCAGATCATGCTGCACCTCGGCGAGATGGTGACGGCGACTCAGTCGGTCAACGAGGAGACGCTGCAGCTTCTCGGCGCCGAGCTGGACTACAACGTCCAGGTCGTCAGCCCGGAGGAGGAGGACCGCGAGCTCCTCGAGTCCTTCAAGATCGAGTTCGGTGAGGACGAGGGCGACGAGGGCGACCTCGCGCCGCGCCCGCCGGTCGTGACCGTCATGGGTCACGTCGACCACGGTAAGACGAAGCTGCTCGACGCGATCCGCCACACCAACGTGGTGGCCCGCGAGGCCGGCGGCATCACCCAGCACATCGGCGCCTACCAGGTGGCGACGACGCACGAGGGCGAGCAGCGGAAGATCACCTTCATCGACACCCCGGGTCACGAGGCGTTCACCGCCATGCGTGCCCGTGGTGCGCAGGCCACCGACATCGCGGTGCTGGTGGTCGCGGCCGACGACGGTGTGAAGCCGCAGACCATCGAGGCGCTGAACCACGCCCAGGCGGCGAACGTCCCGGTCGTGGTGGCGGTCAACAAGATCGACAAGGAGGGCGCGGACCCGACCAAGGTGCGGGCCCAGCTCACCGAGTACGGCCTGGTGGCCGAGGAGTTCGGTGGCTCCACCCTGTTCGTGGACATCTCCGCCAAGCAGGGCGTCGGCATCGACAACCTGCTCGAGGCCATCCTGCTGACCGCGGACGCCGAGCTCGACCTGCGGGCCAACCCGGAGATGGACGCCCAGGGCCTCGCGATCGAGGCGCACCTCGACAAGGGCCGCGGCCCGGTGGCGACCGTGCTCGTGCAGCGCGGCACGCTGCGGGTGGGCGACTCGATCGTCTGTGGTGAGGCGTTCGGCCGCGTCCGCGCCATGCTGGACGACAACGGCGAGACGGTCGACGAGGCCGACCCGTCGCGTCCGGTCCTGGTCCTCGGTCTGACGGCCGTCCCGCGCGCCGGCGACAACTTCATCGTCGTCACCGACGACCGCATGGCCCGCCAGATCGCCCAGCAGCGGGCGGCCAGGCAGCGGATCGCCGACATGGCCAAGTCCGGCCGCCGGCGCACCCTCGAGGAGCTGTTCAAGGACCTCGAGAAGGGCCAGGTCGACGAGCTCAAGCTCATCATCAAGGGTGACGTCTCCGGTTCCGTCGAGGCCCTGGAGGACGCGCTGCTCAAGATCGACGTCGGCGAGGAGGTGCGCCTGCGGGTGCTCCACCGCGCGGTCGGCGCCATCACCGAGCACGACGTCAACCTGGCGATGGGCGACGACAACGCCGTCATCATCGGCTTCAACGTGCGTCCCGAGGTGCGGGCGCGCGACCTGGCCGAGCGCGAGGGCGTGGACATCCGGTACTACTCGGTCATCTACCAGGCGATCGAGGAGATCGAGGCGGCCCTCAAGGGCATGCTCAAGCCGGAGTTCGAGGAGGTCAGGACCGGCACCGCCGAGATCCGCGAGGTCTTCAAGGTCCCGCGGATCGGCAACGTCGCCGGTTCGATCGTCCGCTCGGGCGTGATCACCCGCAACAGCAAGGCCCGGCTCATCCGCGACGGCGTCGTGGTGGCCGACAACCTCACCGTCTCGTCGCTGCGTCGCTTCAAGGACGACGCGACCGAGGTCCGCGAGGGCTTCGAGTGCGGTATCGGTATCGGCTACAGCGACATCAAGCTCGAGGACGTCATCGAGACGTTCGAGATGCAGGAGAAGCCGCGCGTCTGACGCGCCGTCCCGCCGCCCCCGCCACGCGCGGGGGCGGCGGCCGGTCGTCCGTGACGTGGTGACAACGCATGTTCATCGGTGCTCTTACTCTTGACATCCTGCTGGGCGACGTCCGTTCGCTGAAGCAGAAGCGCTCGGTGGTCCGGCCGATCATCGCCGAGATCCAGCGGAAGTACCCCGCCGTCGCCGTCGCCGAGGCGGGCCACCTCGACCTGCACCGGCGCGCCGAGATCGGCGTCGCCGTGATATCGGCGTCCGCGGCCAACTGCGACGAGGTGCTGGACGCCTGCGAACGCCTGGTCGCCTACCACCCCGAGATCGAGTTGCTGTCCGCGCGGCGGCGGCTCTTCAACGACCACGAGGAATAGACGCCGGGGCCCGCGCGTCAGCCGTACAGATACGAGGGAGCGTGAGCATGGACGCAGCGCGTGCCAGGAAGCTGGCCGATCGCATCCAGCAGGTGGTCGCGGAGATGCTGGAGCGGCGGATCAAGGATCCGCGGCTGGGGTTCGTGACGGTGACGGACGCGAGGGTCACCCCGGACCTGAGCGACGCGACCGTCTACTACACGGTTTTCGGCTCCGAGGCGGAGCGCGCCGACACGGCCGCCGCCCTGGAGAGCGCGAAGGGCATCATCCGGTCGGAGGTCGGCCGGCAGACCGGCCTGCGGCACACCCCCGGCCTCACGTTCGTGCACGACCCGCTCCCGGACAGCGCCCGTCACATGAACGACCTGTTCGAGCTGGCGAAGGCCAAGGACGCGGAGATCGCCCGCCAGGCGGAGGGCGCGCAGTTCGCCGGGGACTCCGACCCCTACCGCTTCGAGGAGGACCTCGACGCCGAGGCGGCCGAGGAGGCGGGCGAGGACGAGCCCACCGGCCAGGCGGGGCGCCCCGCCCGGTGACCACGAACGAAAGCGCCGTCGGCGAGGCGGACTGGCGGCGCGCGACCGAACTGATCCGTGCGGCCGACACGCCGGCGCTCGCCTGCCACGTGTCTCCAGACGCGGACGCCCTCGGCTCGATGCTGGGCCTCGGGCTGGCGCTTGCGCGTACGGGCAAGAAGGTCGTCGCGTCCTTCGGTGACCGCGTGTTCGCCGTGCCCCGGCTGCTGCGGTTCGTGCCCGGGCAGCACCTGCTGGTGGAGCCCTCGGCCTATCCCGCCGAGCCCGACCTGATGATCACCTTCGACGCCTCCACGATGGAGCGGCTGGGCCTGCTCGCGCCCCACGCGGGCAAGGCCGGCGAACTCCTCGTGATCGACCATCACGTGTCGAACACCCGCTTCGGGACGGTCCACCTCGTGGATCCCGGGGCGGCCTCGACCACGATGGTCGTCGAGGAGCTCATCAACCGGCTCGGCCTCACGATCGACCGGGAGGTCGCCACCTGCCTGTACGCGGGGCTGGTGACCGACACCGGCTCCTTCCGGCACTCCATCACCAGCCCGGCCGCGCACGCCATGGCCGGCCGGTTGCTGGCCACGGGGCTGCGCCCGGAGGAGATCGCCAGGGACCTGTGGGACCGCTCGCCGTTCGCGTACCTGCGGGTGCTCGGCACGGCGCTCGGACGGGCCGCCCTGGAGCCGGACGCCGTAGGCGGCCTGGGGCTGGTGTGGACCTACGTGACCCGCGCCGACCGCGCCGCGGAGGACCTGCCGTACGACGAGGTGGAAGGCATGATCGACGTCGTGCGCCGGGTCGACGAGGCGGAGGTCGCGATCGTGCTCAAGGAGGACGACGAGGGCGGCTGGAACGTCTCGACCCGGTCGAAGGGCGCGGTGGACGTGGCCCGGGCCTGCGCCGCGCTCGGCGGCGGCGGTCACCCGCGTGCCGCCGGGTTCTCCTCGGCGCTGTCCGTGGCGGACACGATGGCCGCCCTGCGTCTCCTCCTCGCTCCGGAAGGGAGCCGGTCGTGAGCACGGCCAAAGCCAGAAGGACCCCGCCGCCGAGCGGGCTGATCATCGTGGACAAGCCCGCCGACTGGACGTCGCACGACGTCGTGGGCAAGATGCGCAGCATCGCGGGGACCCGCAAGGTCGGCCACGCGGGCACGCTCGACCCGATGGCCACCGGCGTGCTGGTGATCGGGGTGGAGAAGGCGACCCGCCTTCTCGGGCACCTCGCGCTGACCGAGAAGGTCTACGAGGCGACGATCCGCCTCGGCGTGACGACGAACACCGACGACGCCGAGGGCGAGGTGGTCGCCGCCGCTCCCGCCGGGCATGTCACCGACGAGCAGGTGCGCAAGGGCGTCGCCGCGCTCACCGGCGAGATCATGCAGGTGCCGCCGCAGGTGAGCGCCATCAAGGTCGACGGGCAGCGGGCCTACAAGCGGGCCCGCGCCGGCGAGGAGGTGGCGCTGGCCGCCCGGCCGGTCACGATCCACGCGTTCGAGGTCGGGGAGATCCGGCGGACCCCGGAGACGGTGGACCTGGACGCCGTGATCACCTGCTCCAGTGGCACCTACATCCGGGCGCTGGCCCGCGACCTCGGTGCGTCGCTCGGCGTCGGCGGCCATCTCACCCGGCTGCGCCGCACCCGGGTCGGGCCGTACGGCATCGAGGCGGCGCGCACGATCGAGGACCTCGCCCGCGAGTGCGTGATCATGCCCATGGCCGACGCGGTGGCGGCGGCCTTCCCCCGCAGGGACGTGGGCGAGGACGAGGCGCGGCTGGTCGCGCACGGCGGGAGGCTGCGCGCGGCGGGCCTCGGGGCGGGCCCGATCGGCGTCTTCGGGCCCGACGGCGCGCTGCTCGCGCTCGCCGAGGAGCGCGGCGGGACGGCCAGGCCTCTGGTGGTCTTCGCCTCCTGACGCCGGGGGCTGGTTCCCCGGCACCCCGCGGGGCATGGCAGTCTTGTCTACTGCGCTTCCGATGCGGGGCAACTCAGCCGCCTTGCCGAAGGCGAGGCAATCAGACACGAAGCGAGGTCGAGGTGCAGAGCTGGCACGGGCTGGACGAGGTCCCGCAGGACTGGGGCAGGTCCGTCGTCACGATCGGCGTGTTCGACGGTGTGCATCTCGGTCACCAGCGGATGGTGGCCCGCGCGGTGGACATGGCCCGCGATCTGGAGCTGCCCGCCGTGGCGGTCACCTTCGACCCGCACCCCGACGAGGTCGTACGGCCCGGCAGTCATCCGCCGCGGCTCACCACCACCGACCGCCGGGCCGAGTTGCTCTTCGCGCTGGGCGTGGACGCGGTGTGCGTGCTGCCGTTCACGCTGGAGTTCTCCCGGATGTCGCCGGACGAGTTCGTCCAGACGGCTCTGGTCGACCGGCTGCACGCGGCGGGGGTCGTGGTGGGGGAGAACTTCCGCTTCGGCCACAAGGCGTCGGGCGACCTGGAGACGCTGCGGACGCTGGGGGAGAAGTACGACTTCCAGGCCGAGGGCGTGCCCCTGGTCAGCGACGGCGACGCCATCTCCTCCACGGTGATCCGGGAGCGGCTGGCCGTGGGTGACGTCGCGGGCGCGGCCGTCCTGCTGGGCCGCCCGCACCGGGTCGAGGGCGTGGTGGTCCGGGGCCACCAGCGCGGCCGGGCGCTCGGCTTCCCCACCGCCAACGTGGAGTCGCCGCAGTACACCGCCATCCCCGCCGAGGGCGTCTACGCGGGATGGCTGCAGTGCACCCAGAGCCCCTCGCCGTACGAGGGGGAGCGCTGGCCGGCCGCGATCTCGATCGGGACCAACCCCACGTTCGACGGGGTGGAGCGCACGGTCGAGGCGTACGCGCTGGACCGCGACGACCTGGACCTGTACGGCGCGCACGTGGCCGTGGACTTCGGCGAGCGGCTGCGCGACACGCTCAGGTTCGACTCGATCGAGGCGCTGATCGAGCAGATGCACGACGACGTCGCCAGGGCCCGCGAGTTCGCCTCCTGAACCTGCCGCTCCTGAACCTGCTGCGTGGCGCGTCGTGACTGGATGTGTCCGACGAGCTGGTAGGGTTGTATGTCAGCCATGCTCAGGTGGTGTATGCCACCCGGCTGTCCTGTCACGGCGACTGTAGGCACGCACGGTCGTTCGCGGGATGGGAACCGTTGCGCGTGCCATTTCACCAGAACGGAGAAGCAGTGTCGCTTGACGCCGCTACCACCAAGTCCATCATCAGCGAGTACGGCACCACCGAGGGTGACACCGGGTCGCCGGAGGTCCAGATCGCGCTTCTGAGCAAGCGGATCAGCGACCTCACCGAGCACCTGAAGACGCACAAGCACGACCACCACAGCCGTCGTGGTCTGCTCCTGCTGGTGGGCCGCCGTCGCCGGCTGCTGAAGTACCTGCAGGCCAAGGACATCACCCGCTACCGCTCCCTCATTGAGCGGCTGGGCCTTCGCCGATAAGGTGAGGAAGGAGCGGCGATTCTTCGCCGCTCCTTTTCCATAACCGGCCACAATGGCCTGAGCACAACAACCGAATAGCCGAGACCAAGTGCCCCGCGTCCGCAAGCAAGCCGCAGCGCGATCCCGCGGCGTGAGAGGGCCGGTCCTCGGTAGTGGCCCCCGGTCGGCACGGCGACAGCCGTGCGGACGGACCGGGCGCTTCGATCGAAGACCGGCACTGCACCTGAACGGGGAGCCCGGCGACGCAGGACGCGGGAGACCGACCCAAGAGGAGGTCCCCCGTGGAGGGTGTCCACAGCACAGAGGCCGTTATCGACAACGGTCCCTTCGGCACGCGCACGATCAGGTTCGAGACCGGGCGGCTGGCCCGGCAGGCGGCGGGCAGCGCCGTCGCGTACCTGGACGACGAGACGATGATCCTGTCCGCGACCACCGCGTCCAAGCATCCCAAGGAGAACCTGGACTTCTTCCCGCTGACGGTCGACGTCGAGGAGCGGATGTACGCGGCCGGCCGCATTCCCGGCTCGTTCTTCCGCCGGGAGGGCAGGCCGTCCGAGGACGCGATCCTCACCTGCCGCCTCATCGACCGGCCGCTGCGCCCGTCGTTCGTGAAGGGCCTGCGCAACGAGATCCAGATCGTCGCGACGGTCATGGCCCTGCACCCCGAGCACCTGTACGACGTGATCGCGATCAACGCCGCGAGCATGTCCACGCAGCTCGCCGGGCTGCCGTTCTCCGGCCCGATCGGCGGCGTGCGTGTCGCGCTGATCGACGGCCAGTGGGTGGCGTTCCCGACGCACACCGACCTGGAGCGCGCCACGTTCGACATGGTCGTCGCCGGGCGCGTCCTGGCGGACGGCGACGTCGCGATCATGATGGTCGAGGCCGAGTCGACCCGCGACACGCTCAAGCTGGTCGCCGATGGCGCGGTCGCCCCGACCGAGGAGGCCGTGGCCCAGGGCCTGGAGGCCGCCAAGCCGTTCATCAAGGTGCTCTGCGAGGCCCAGTCGAAGCTGGCCGAGGTCGCCGCCAAGCCGACCGCCGAGTATCCGATCTTCCTCGACTACCAGGACGACGCCCTGGAGGCCGTGACCGCCGCCGTGAAGAGCGAGCTCGCCTCGGCGCTGACGATCGCGGGCAAGCAGGAGCGCGAGCTGGAGATCGAGCGGGTCAAGATGCTGGCGGCGGAGAAGCTGCTGCCCGACTTCGAGGGCCGTGAGAAGGAGATCGGCGCCGCGTTCCGGTCGCTCACCAAGAAGCTGATGCGCGAGCGCGTCATCAGCGAGGGCGTCCGCATCGACGGCCGTGGGCCGAAGGACATCCGGCAGCTCAACGCCGAGGTCCACGTGGTGCCGCGGGTGCACGGGTCGGCCCTGTTCGAGCGGGGCGAGACGCAGATCCTCGGCATCACGACGCTGAACATGCTGCGCATGGAGCAGATGATCGACACGCTCAATCCCGAGCGGACCAAGCGCTACATGCACAACTACAACTTCCCGCCGTACTCCACGGGCGAGACGGGCCGCGTCGGTTCGCCGAAGCGCCGCGAGATCGGCCACGGCGCGCTGGCCGAGCGGGCGCTGATCCCCGTGCTGCCGTCGCGCGAGGAGTTCCCGTACGCCATCCGTCAGGTGTCGGAGGCGCTCGGATCGAACGGCTCGACCTCCATGGGGTCGGTCTGCGCCTCCACGATGGCCCTGCTCGACGCGGGCGTCCCGCTCAAGGAGATGGTCGCCGGCATCGCGATGGGCCTCATCGGCGAGGGTGACACCTACGTCACGCTGACCGACATCCTCGGCGCCGAGGACGCCATGGGCGACATGGACTTCAAGGTCGCCGGCACCAAGGACGTCATCACCGCGCTGCAGCTGGACACCAAGCTGGACGGCATCCCGGCCAGCGTGCTGGCCGCCGCGCTGAAGCAGGCGAGGGGCGCCCGGCTGGCGATCCTCGACGTGATGCAGGAGGCGATCGACTCCCCGGCGGAGATGAACCCGACCGCGCCGCGCATCATCACGATCAAGGTCCCGGTAGACAAGATCGGCGAGGTCATCGGCCCGAAGGGCAAGATGATCAACCAGATCCAGGACGACACGGGCGCCGAGATCACCATCGAGGACGACGGCACGATCTACATCGGCGCCACCGACGGCCCGTCCGCCGAGGCCGCCCGTACGCTGATCAACGGCATCGCGAACCCGCACATGCCGGAGGTCGGCGAGCGTTACCTGGGCACGGTCGTCAAGATCGCCGCCTTCGGCGCGTTCGTCTCGCTGCTGCCGGGCAAGGACGGCCTGCTGCACGTCTCGCAGATCCGCAAGCTGCACGGCGGCCGCCGGATCGAGAACGTCGAGGACGTCATGAACGTCGGCGAGAAGATCCAGGTGGAGATCGCCGAGATCGACTCGCGTGGCAAGCTCTCGCTGGTCCCGGTCGAGGTGGTCGAGAAGGAGGCCGCCGAGAAGGCCGCCGGGGACGAGAACGGCGAGGACGCGCCCGCTCCGGCGGAGGCCGCCGCCGCGTCGGCGGATGAGGAGCAGCCGCGAACGCCGCGGCGCAGCCGCAGCCGCACCCGTGGCGGTCGGGACGAGCGCAACTCGTGACGACCGAGACACTGTTCCCGGGCAAGGACGGTGCGGGGGTCATCCGCCGCACCGTCCTCCCCGGCGGCCTGCGGGTCGTGACCGAGACGATGCCGACCGTGCGCAGTGTGGCGGTCGGCCTCTGGGTGGGCATCGGATCGCGCGACGAGGCCCCCGAGCACATGGGGGCCACCCACTTCCTGGAGCACCTGCTCTTCAAGGGCACGCCCACGCGCGACGCCATGGAGATCTCGGCGTCCGTCGAGGGCATCGGCGGTGAGATCAACGCGTTCACCGCCAAAGAGTACACCTGCTACTACGCCCGGGTGCTCGACGAGGACCTGCCGCTGGCGATCGACGTGCTCGCCGACGTGGTGACCTCCTCGCTGATCACCGAGGAGGACGTGGAGTCGGAGCGCGGCGTGATCCTGGAGGAGATCGCCATGCACGACGACGACCCCTCCGACGTGGTGCACGAGCAGTTCTCCGCCGAGCTGTACGGCGACACGCCGATCGGCCGCCCGATCCTCGGCAACGAGGAGTCGATCAACGCGCTCACCCGTGACCGCATCCGCGAGTACTACCAGCGGTTCTACGTCCCGCCCCGCACGGTCGTGTCCGTTGCGGGCAACATCGACCATGAGCAGGTGGTCGCACTGGTCGCGGCGGCGTACGAGCGGGCGGGGGCCCTGGGCGGCTCCGCCGCGCCCGCGTCCCCGCGCATCGGTGGCCCCGGCGTGGACGCCAGGACCGGTGTCCGGGTGCTCGACCGGCCCACCGAGCAGGCCAACCTGGTCCTCGGCATGACCGCCTTCCACCGCAACGACGACCGGCGCTTCGCCCTCGGCGTCCTGAACGCCGCGCTCGGCGGCGGCATGTCGTCGCGCCTGTTCCAGGAGATCCGGGAGAAGCGCGGCCTCGCCTACAGCGCCTACAGCTACACCTCGCAGTACGCCGACACCGGCCAGTTCGGCATCTACGTGGGCTGCCTGCCCTCGAAGGTGGACGACGTGCTGAAGATCTGCCGTGACGAGGTGGCCAGGGTCGTGGCCGAGGGGATCAGCGCCGAGGAGATCGCCCGCGGCAAGGGCCAGATGCGCGGCGGACTGGTGCTCGGTCTGGAGGACACCGGCTCGCGCATGTCCAGGATCGGCAAGAGCGAGCTCGTGTACGAGCGGCTCATGACGGTCGACGAGGTGCTCGGGCGGATCGAGGCGGTCACCCCCGAGGAGATCGCCGCGGTCGCGGAGGACATCCTCAACCGGCCGCTGACACTCGCGGTGATCGGTCCCTACACCGACAAGGACTTCGGCTCCGCCATCGCCTGACCGTGCCGTTGGAGGCCGCGCCGGTGCTCTTCCGCACCGGCGCGGCCTCGTCGTTCCTCCCCTACGGCTCCCGCCTGAGGCGGCGCCTCCCGCCGCACGGGACTCGGGCGCGTCGGTCCGCTCCTCGCCGTCCCGCCTCCCACCGTCACGTATAGCCTTGGGCGCGTGATTAAGGTCGGTGTTCTGGGCGCCCGCGGGCGCGTGGGTGTGGAAGTGTGCAAGGCCGTCGCGGCGGCCGATGACCTGGAGCTCGTGGCGGAGGTCGACAAGGGCGATCCGCTCGACGCGCTGACCGGGGCCGAGGTGGTGGTGGACTTCACCCACCCCGACATCGTCATGGGCAACCTCGAGTGGTGCGTCTCCCACGGCATCCACACGGTCGTGGGCACGACCGGTTTCGACGCCGGACGGCTGGAGACCGTGCGGGGCTGGCTGGCCGCCAACCCCGGCACGAACTCGCTCATCGCCCCCAACTTCGGCATCGCGGCCGTGCTGATGATGCACTTCGCCGCGCAGGCGGCCAAGCACTTCGAGTCGGTCGAGATCGTCGAACTGCACCACCCGCACAAGGCCGACGCCCCCTCAGGCACCGCTCGCCGTACGGCGGAACTGGTGGCGCGGGCGCGGCACGAGGCGGGTCTCGGCCCCTCTCCCGACGCGACCACCACCGCGCTCGACGGCGCCAGGGGCGCGGACGTCGACGGCGTCCACGTGCACGCCGTACGGCTCGCCGGGCTGATCGCCCACCAGGAGGTCATCCTGGGCGGCGAGGGGGAGACCCTCACGATCCGGCACGACACGATGAACCGGGCGTCGTTCACGCCGGGCGTCCTGCTGGGCGTACGCCGCGTGCAGGGGCTCGACGGCCTCACCGTGGGCCTGGAGCGCCTTCTCGACCTGTAGTGGTCGCGCCCGCCGCCCGGCCTGGACGTCGTTCCGGACAGGGCCGGGCGGCCTCTCGTCGTTCCGCGGACGACCGGCTCGGCGCCGGTCGACGGCGGCCCGGTGAGCCGGCGGTGAGGGAACGGTGAGCGGTCCTCGTCAGTGTTGAGCCATCGCCGGATCCACCGGGGACCGGCCTCAGAGAGGGAACACGACGATGGGCGAGCTGAGCGGCAAGACGGCGCTGGTGACGGGTGGATCGCGGGGGATCGGGCGCGCGGTCGCGTTGCGGCTGGCCGACGAGGGGGCTCTGGTCTGCGTCCACTACGGCGGCAACGAGGGCGCGGCCAAGGAGACCGTGGCGCGGATCCTGGACGCGGGTGGCCGGGCGTTCGCCGTACAGGCCCGGTTCGGTGAGGACGGCGCGGTGGACAGGCTGTTCGAAGGGCTGACCGCCGGGCTGGCGGAACACGGCGTGAACGGCCTGGACATCCTGGTCAACAACGCGGGCATCGCTTCCACCAGCCCTATCGCGCAGGTCACCGAGGAGGAGTTCGGCAGGCTGCTGGCGATCAATGTGAGCACCCCGTTCTTCGTGATTCAGCGGGCGCTGCCGCTGCTGAACGACGGCGGCCGGATCATCAACATGGGCTCGACGGCCAGCCGGTTCGCGGTCACCATTCAGATCGGTTACACCATCAGCAAGGCGGCGCTGGAGTCGATGGCCCCGACGCTGGCCAACGAGCTGGGCAGGCGCGGCATCACCGTGAACACGGTCGCGCCCGGCGCGGTCTGGACCGATATGACCATCGGCTACACCTCGATGCCCGAGGTGGTGGCGGGGCTGGAGGCGATGGTCGCGCTGGGGCGGCTCGGTGAGCCGGAGGACGTCGCGGACGTGGTCGGGTTCCTGGCGGGACCACGCGGCCGGTGGGTGACCGGGCAGACCGTCGACGTGTCGGGCGGGACCTACCTGGGGCCCATCGTCCCCGCGTGATCTCCACTGTGATCTTCCCTCGGGGGATATCGCGGGATAATCACGGGCATGCGGTTCGGAATCCTCGGCGAGACTCGGGTGTGGCGCGACGACGGGACCGAGGTCCCCCTGGGCGGACCGGCGCGGCGCGCGCTGCTGGCGCTGCTGCTGATCCGCCCCGGTCAGGTGGTGCCGTCCGACCGGCTGATCGAGGAGATCGATCCCGACGGCGTGCTGTCGGCGCACGCGCTGCAGTCGCAGGTGTCCCGGCTGCGCACCGCGCTGGGGCCGGCGGCCGCGATCGAGCGGAGCGGCGCGGGATACCGCGTCGTGGCCGCGGACGACGACGTGGACGCCTGCCGGTTCGAGCGGCTGGCCGGGCAGGGCCGGACGGCGTTGCGCGACGGCGAGGCGGAACGGGCGGTGACGCTGCTGCGCGAGGCGCTGGACCTGTGGCGCGGCCCCGCGCTGGCCGAGCTCACCGAGAGCGAGACGGCGCAGGCCGCCGCGATGCGGCTGGAGGAGCTGCGGCTGGCGGCCTTGGAAGACCGGATCGAGGGCGAGCTGCGGCTCGGCGAGCATCGCGCCGCCATCGCGGAGCTGCGCGAGCTGGTCGGCCGCCACCCGCTCAGGGAACGGCTGGCCGGATTGCTGATGCGCGCGCTGTCCGCCGAGGGCGGGCAGGCCGAGGCGCTGGTCGTGTTCGAGGAGACCAGGCGCCACCTGGCAGAGGAGCTGGGCGCGGATCCTTCGCCCGAGCTGGTCGCGCTACACCGCGAGTTGCTGAGCGTCGATCCTTCGCCGTCGCCGGCCGCGCCGCCCGCCCCGCTGACCTCCTTCGTCGGCCGCGACGAGGAGGTGGCCGAGGTCGCCGGCCTGCTTCGGGTGGCCCGGCTGGTGACGCTGCTCGGCCCCGGCGGCGTGGGCAAGACCCGGCTGTCGGCCGAGGTGGCCGGGGTGGCGGCCGACGAGGTGTGCTTCGTGGAGCTGGCCGCTCTGGCCACGCCGGGCGACGGGGCCGGGCCGGCGCGGGCGGTGCTCGGCGCGCTCGGCCTGCGCGAGAGCGGGCTGCAGGTGGGGGACGGCCCGCGGACGCCGGTCGACCGCCTGATCGCGGCGCTGTCCCACCGGGTGCTCCTGCTCGTGCTGGACAACTGCGAGCACGTGGTCGAGGAGGCGGCCGCGCTGGCGGCGCGGCTGCTGGCGGCCTGCCCCCGGCTGCGGGTCCTGGCCACCAGCCGTGAACCGCTGGGAGTCATCGGCGAGCACCTCTACCAGGTGCGTCCGCTCGACGGCGAGGCGGCGGTGCGGCTGTTCACCGACCGGGCCCGCGCCGTGCGACGGGGGTTCGCCGCCGACCCCCGGCGCGTACGGCGAGTCTGCGCGGCTCTGGACGACCTGCCGCTGGCCGTCGAACTCGCGGCTGCGCGGCTGCGCTCGCTGGACCTCGGCGAACTCGAGGGGCGGCTGAACGACCGGCTCGCGATCGCGTCCCGCGGCAGCCGCCCGGCCGACGGACGGCACCGGACGCTGCGTTCGGTGGTCGCGTGGAGCTGGGACATGCTGACCGAACCCGAGCGGCGAGCCGCCCGGCGGTTCACCGTCTTCGCGGGAGGCGCGACGGCGGAGTCGGCGCGGCAGGTGTGCGGAACGGACGCCGAGACGCTGGAGTCGCTCGCCGACAAGTCGCTCCTGGAGGTCTCCCGCGGCCGTTACCGGATGCTGGAGACGATCCGCGCCTACGGCACCGAGCGGCTCGACGAGGCGGGCGACCGCGAGACGGCGCTGCGCGCCCACGCCCGGCACGTCCTGGAGCTGGTGCGGACCGCCGATCCGCACCTGCGGCGGGCGGAGCAACTGGAATGGCTGCCGCTCCTCGTCGCCGAGCACGAGAACCTGCTGGCGGCGGTGCGCTGGGCGGTCGAGGCCCGGGAGATCGCGACGGCGCTGGAACTGCTCGCCGCGGCCTCGGCCTACCTGTGGATCCGGGGCGCGTCCGCCGCGGTCGCGCCGTACGCGATCGGGCTGCTCGGCGCGCTCGGTGACACGCCTCCGGACGGCCTCGGCGAGGAGTACGCGACGTGCGTGCTGCTGGGCGCGTTCGACCGCGCGACATGGCTCCGCCACCGCGCGGCGGCGGACAGGGCCCTGGCCGCCGCGTGGTCGGGCGACCGGCCGGGCCGTTACCCGGCGGCCCTGCTGCCGTGGATGATGCGGAACGTCGGCGAAAGCGACGCGCAGGCCGCGTTCACCCTCCTGTCGGCCCAGCACGACAGCCCCGAGCCGTGGGTGCGGGCGGTCGCCCGATTCGTGTCGGGCTTCGGCGCCCTGGGCGCGAGGGACGTCGCACCGGCGGAGCGTGACTTCGGCGCGGCCGCCGAGGAGTTCCGCGTTCTCGGCGACCGATGGGGCGCCGCACTGACTCTGGACATGCTCGCCGGGCTGGCGGGCGGGCGTGGCGACCACGCGCGCGCGATCGCGCTGACCGACGAGGCCCTCACCCTGACCGGCCGGCTCGGCGCCCTGGAGGACTCCGCCGACCTGCTGGTCAACCGGGGCGACTACCTCGTCGCCGCCGGCGACGCGGAGGGGGCCCGCGCCGACTACGCAAGAGCCGCCGATCTGGCCCGCGACGCGGGCAGCACCACCTGTCTGGGCGCGGCCCTGCGGGGACTCGGCGACATCGCCCTGGGGGAGGGCGCCCTGGACGAGGCGGAGCGGCGGTACGCCGAGGCTCTGGAGCGGATCGACCCACACTGGATCAGAAGCCTCGGCAACCGGGTGCGCGCGCTCGCCGGGCTCGGCCGCGTCGCCGAAGCGCGCGGCGACCACCCGACGGCCGGGACACGCTACCGGGAGGCCGCCGAGGCCGTGGCGGCCGGCGGCGTCGCGGCCCCGGACGCGCTGCGCCAGCTGGGACTTCCCGGTGCCCTTTCCGATGCCCTCGCAGAGGCGGTGAGCCGGCGGTGAGCCTCCGGTGAGCCCTCACCGGCAGGCTCTCTGCCATGGACAACGCAATGACGAACCGCAGCGTGCTGATCTCCGGTGCCTCCGTCGCCGGCCCCGCCCTCGCCTACTGGCTCCACCGCCACGGCTTCACCCCCACCATCGTGGAGCGTGCCCCCGCGCTGCGCGACGGCGGCTACGCCGTCGACTTCCGGGGTGAGGCGCACCTGTCGATCCTGCGCCGGATGGGCATCCTGGACGACATCGAACGCGCCCGCACCGGCATGGGCTCCATGTCGTACGTCAACAGCGCCGGCAAGCCGCTGGCCAAGATGCCCGCCGACCTGTTCGCCGGAGACGTCGAGATCCTCCGCGGCGACCTGGCCCGCATCCTCTACGACGCCACCAAGGAGCACACCGAGTATGTCTTCGGCGACTCGATCACCTCGCTCACCGAGGACGCCCACGGGGTGACGGTCACCTTCGAACGTGGCGCGCCGCGCCGGTTCGACCTGGTCGTCGGCGCCGACGGCCTGCATTCCATCACCCGCCGCCTGGCCTTCGGACCCGAGGAGGACTATGTCAGGCACCTGGGGCTCTACTGCGCGATCTTCACCACCGCCAACCACCTCGGTCTCGACCACACCGGCCACGTCTACCGCACCGCCAACAAGCTGGTGGCGATGTACAGCGCGCGCCGCAACACCGAGGCCAAGGCCGTCTTCTACTTCGGCTCGCCGATCCTGGACCTGGACCGCCGCGACGTGGCCCGGCAGCAGGCCGTCCTCGCCGACCAGTTCGCCGGCAACGGCTGGCAGAGCGATCGGCTGCTTCGGGAGATGCGCGTCGCGCCGGACTTCTACTTCGACTCGGTCGGCCAGGTCCGCATGGACTCCTGGACCCGAGGGCGGGTCGCTCTGGTAGGCGACGCCGCCTACTGCCCGTCCTCCCTGTCCGGGATGGGGTCCGGCCTCGCCCTGGTCGGCGCGTACGTCCTGGCGGGCGAACTGGCCGCCGCGCACGGCGACCACCGCGTCGCGTTCGCCGCCTACGAGCGGGAGATGCGCGAGTACGCGGAGGGCTGCCAGAAGATGGGCGACGGCGTGGCCAAGCTCATGGTCCCCGGCAGCCGATTCCTGGCCTCGGCCCTCAACCGCTACTACAAGATCATGCCCTACCTGCCGGGAAGGAACATGCCCGCCAAGATCGCCCGCAAGACCGCCGAGAACATCACCCTCCGCGACTACGCCGAAGTCAGCGCAGCTCGACGGTGACGTCTGCCTCGGCGAACATGCCGAGCAGATCGTCCAGGGTGAAGGCCGGATGCCAGGAGCGCAGGTCGTACGCGGGCCGGTCGTATCCGGGAACGAGACGGCGGCGGGCCACGTGGAACAGCGCGGCACCGGCCCACTCGTGCCGCAGGCCGCGGCTCCTCGCCCCGGCTGTCATCGCCCCGGCCGCGGAGAAGGAAGCCCTGCGCGTCCGGCGGTCGCGCGGGCGGATTCCCAGCCAGATGCGGGGGCGGTCAGAACAGGGCCAGGCCAAGGGTGAACAGGGCGCCGAAGACCAGTTGCAGGCGGCCGGTCTGCTGGAGCGTCGCGATGAGCGCGGGACCGGTCGCCCCCGAGCGGACCGTCCTGATCGGGGCCACCACGAGGGGGAGCGCCAGGACGGTCAGCGCGGCGAAGGGCCGCACCGGCACCAGGGCGAGCGCGAACACGAAGGGCAGCACCAGGGTCGCCGAGTAGGCCAGACGCGTGCGGCTGTCACCGAGCACCACGGCCAGCGTGCGCTTGCCGGAGGGGCCGTCGGTCACGATGTCGCGGAGGTTGTTGACCATGAGGAGCGCGCAGGCGAGCAGCCCCACGGGTACGGCCGCGGCCAGCGAGAGCCAGGTCAGCCGCTCCACCTGGACGTACGTCGTCCCGGCGACGGCCACGACGCCGAAGAACACGAAGACCGAGATCTCCCCGAGCGCGCGGTAGCCGTACGGGCGGGAGCCTCCCGTGTAGAACCAGGCCGCCAGGATGGAGGCGAGGCCGACGAGGAGCAGCCACCACGCGCGGGTGGCGACCACCAGGACGAGCCCGGCGACCGCGGCGGCGAGGAAGCAGCCGAGGGCGGCGGCGAGCACCTGCTTCGGGGCCGCGACGCCCGAGCCGACCAGCCGCAGGGGCCCCACGCGGTCCTTGTCGGTGCCTTTCACGCCGTCGCTGTAGTCGTTGGCGTAGTTGACCCCGATCTGCAGCGCCAGCGCGACGAACAGCGCGAGCAGGGCTCGCCACCAGATCGCGCCGTCCTCCGCGACGGCGGCGCCGGTGCCGACGGCGACCGGGACGACGGCGGCGGGCAGCGTACGGGGGCGTGCGCCCGCTAACCATTGAGCTGGGGTGGCCACGTGACTCCCTTTTCCTACCTGTGCGTAGCCGGTGAAGGCGTACCTAGTTTGGCCAATCCCCTGTCAAGTCGTGACAGCGGGGTTGGCGGAGGCGACGCCGCCGGGGGCGGAAGCCGTACGGACGGGCGGAAAGGGAGGTCACTCAGCTGATGTCGGTGGTGAGGCGGATCATCCTGATCGGGCGGCCCATGTCGAGAACGCGCTCGGCCTCGTCCTCGCCCCAGCCGGCCGACTCAAGGAAGCCGATCATCGGGTGGTTGTCGGCGAAGACCCAGGTGACAACCGTGTTGTAGCCGTCCTCGCGCAGGTGGTCGACGGTGGCGTTGAGCAGCCTGCTGCCGTGTCCGCGCCTGATGTGGTTGGGATCGACGAGCAACGTCATCAACTCGGCCGTGGTGGCCGGGTGCAGATCGGGGTCCTCGGCGGGTCCGTGCGACGCCAGCCCCACGACCCGGTCGGAGGCACGCTGCGCCGCGGTCGCCAGGATGCCGCCGGGGCCGAGCGCGGTGAACGCGTCGGTGTCGGGCACCACCCGCTCGACGGCGACGAGCAGACGGTGACGGGGCGTGGGCGGCGAGAGGATCGCCTCCTCCCACTGGCGGCGCCACATCTTCTCCGCCGCCGGCCCGGTCATCTGCTCCAACGGGATCGGTGGCAGGAAGTCGCGATAAACCGCCTTCCACGCCCGGATCTGGGTGCTGGTCACCGCGTCGACGTCCTCGAGGCGGGCAGCTCTAACACCCATTCGGCGGGCTCCTTTCTTAGCCTGTAACACCGTACTGGTCAGGAGGGCCTCGGCGTACCTTCCGCCTGGCGTCGTGCCCGATATGCCCGGGTTTTTGTGCGGTTTCCGCAGACGCGCATGGAGCACCAGGAGCGAGACCGGTTTTTCGAGGAGTCGATGAACGCCCATTGACAGGTGCTCTCGGCGCAGACCTTCAGGCGTGGCCAGGTGCCGTCGGCGTGGGCGGCCGGGATCAGCGCCGCGAGCCGCGTGAGCCCGCCCGCCACTCCGGACCTCACGGGCTCGAGCGCCGGCGTCCCCGCCGAGAGCGTCACGCGGGCCGGCAGTCCCGCCAGCGCCGCGTCCAGCCCCTCCGGAACCTCGTACGGACCTCCGTCGTGGTTGCCGCGCAGCGCGGCCCGCAGTCCTTCGCGCAGCTGGGTCGCCACCGCGAGGTCCTCGTCGGCGGCGCGGTCGTCGTCGCCGATCAGCCCGCGTTCGCGCAGCCAGACGGACAGTTCGGCCGGCGAGGCCAGCTCGTCGGCGTCTCCCTCGACGTCGTAGGTGTTCACGAAGTCGCGGAGCAGCTCCGCCGGGCCCGTCATGATCGATCACCCCTCGTGACCACTGTACGACAGTCGGAGGTCGCGAAATACCAACACCATCGCAAGCGTTTCACTGGTGTTGGTCTATTCCTGGGAGGATTCCATGCGTGTCGGCTACCTGGCCTATCTGGCATCGCGAAACAAGGAGCGCCGCGAGCGCCTGTCGGAGGAGCGCCGGCGGGAGGGGGCGCCGATGACCCAGGGATCTAGAGTCCGAGCCGCCGCACCGCGGTCCGCCAGTTCTTGGCGATAGCCTGCTGCGCCTTGGCGAGCGGCACCTCGCCGTGGCACACGGCCCTCCACAGGGTGAGCTCGACCGCGTCCTTGTCGGCCGGGGTCTTGCCCTTGCCCGCCAGAACCGGCTGGGGCCACAGGTTCTTCGCGCTCTTGGGCGACCCGCCCAGGGACAGCGGGATGAGGTGGTCCTCCTTGTAGTGCGACGGCTTCCTGTCCGCGTAGCCGTACTGGGCGATCTGCGTGACGCGCAGCGCGGCGGCGTAGCTCGCCGGAGGCGCGACCTTTCTGCTGTAGCCGGGGGTGCAGATCGTGGACTTGATCGTCTCCTGGGTGACGGCGGGGTCACGCGTCCCCGGCTGGCACTTCGGGTCCGGCAGCGGCAGGTACTTCTGGGAGCACTTCGACCCCGCCGGCTTCGCGGTCGGCGTGGGTTTCGGGGTCGGCTTCGGGGTCGGCTTGGCCGTCGGCTCCTGTGCCGCGCCGCCGGAGGAGCCGGCCGGCTTCCACCGCCAGTAGGAGCCGTCCTGCACACACCGGTAGGAGTCGCCGTCCTCCGAGGTTCCGTTCCTGCCGTGCGCCGCCGCCGGGCAGAAGGCGCCGGGCGTGACGCATTCCCAGTGGTCCCCGACCTGGTGGTAGCAGCCCGCCGAGGCGGAGGAAGTCCCGGTGGGGGCGGCCTCGGCGGCGAACGGTAAGACGAGCAGGCCGGCTGACGCGAGCACGGCGCATAACGCGATCAACAGAGAGCGGACGCGCACGGTGTCTCCTCTGTGAGGGGGTTGAAGGGCGACAGAGAAAAGACGACTCAGCCGGGGCGAAGGTTCACCAGTGGGACTGATGTGGCTCCCGGGACAGGATCGGGGCGAGGCGGCGGATGCCCTCTTCCAGCTCGGGCAGGCCGGTCGCGGCCGTGTGGGTCAGCCGCAGCCGCGGTCCCGGGGGCTCGGCGGGGTAGTAGATGCGCCCCGGGCTCACCAGCACGCCCCGTGCCTGCGCCGCCTCGACCACCTCCGCCTCGTCGGTGCCGGGCGGCAGCCGTACCCAGACGTGCAGGCCACCGGGAGGCGCCAGGTGCACCTCGGCGGCCGGCGCGTGGCGGGCGAGCCCGGCCAGCAACGTGGCCTGCCGCACGCCGATCTCCTGCCGGACGGTGCCGAGGTGGCGCCGCCAGGCGGTGGAGCCCACGAACTCCACGGCCGTCTCCTGCAGGGGCCGGGCGACGAAGAACGACTCCACCACCTGGCAGGCCCGCAGCCGGTGCGCGGCCGGGCCCCGCGCGGTCAGGCCCGCCACCCGCAGACTGGGCGATGTGATCTTGCTCAGCGACAGGATGTGGACCACCGTGCCGTGGGCGTCCATGGTCACCATGGGCGGAGGGACCGGTCCTGTGGCCAGATATCGCGCGTAGTCGTCCTCGATCACGAACGCCCCCGCCGCCCGGGCTACGGCGAGCACCTGCTCCCTGCGCTCGCGGGTCAGCGTCGCCCCGGTGGGGTTGTGCAGCGTCGGCTGGCAGTAGAAGACCCGCGCCCCCGTCATCGCGAACGCCTCCGCCAGGAGATCGGGCCGCACGCCGTCCTTGTCGAGCGGCACCGCGCTCGCACGCAGCCCGGCCGCCTTGGCCGCCGCGAGCGCGCCCGGGTAGGTGGGGGTCTCGACGAGGATCGGCGAGCCGGGAGCCGCCAGCGCGCGGAACGCGAGAGTGAGCGCCGACTGCCCGCCGCTCACCACGAGCACGTCGTTCTGCGTCACCGCGCCGCCGACCTCCGTGGCGAACCACCGGCGCAGCTCCGGCAGGCCGTTCAGCGGCGGCATGCTCCACGCCTCCGGCCGGCGTACGGCTCTCGCGGCCGCCGCGGCCAGCGCCTTGACCGGGCGCAGCTCGGGGTTGAGATAGCCGCCCGTGAGCGGCACGACGCCGTCGGGGGGCTGGGCCAGCAGGCTCGCCGTCGCCGAGTCGTCCACCACCCGGTCGCCCAGGGCCACGGTCTGCCACGACAGGTCGGGCGCCTCCGCGACCGGCCGCCGGGCCGGGGCCACGAACACGCCCGCGCCGGGACGGGTGACGACCCGGCCCTCCGCCGCGAGCTGCGCGATCGCCCGCGAGACCGTCACCGGGCCCACGCCGTGGCGGCGCATGATCTCCCTGCTGGACGGCAGCCGTTCGCCCGGCCGCGACCGTTCCGTCTCCTCCCGGAGTATCGCGGCGAGACGGACGATACTGCTATCGTCGTGCATGAAAGCTGACGATAGCGCTATTGACCTCCTTTCGATAGCGGACGCCCCCGCCGCGAATGCCCCTCGCCGTCTGGCATGGCGGGGCAGCCTCCTGGCGGGCGCGGGCGTCCTGTCGTTCTCGGGGTCGTTTCCCGCGACCGTTTTCGCGATGCGGGGGTTCGATCCGTACCTCGTCGCGATCGGGCGCGCCGCGCTCGCGGCGCTCGCCGCGGTGATCTGCCTGAAGGCCGCCGGGGCGCCGCTCCTGCCGCCCCGCGCCCACCTGCGGTCGTACGTGCTGATCGCGCTGGGCGTGGTCCTCGGCTTCCCGCTGTTCAGCGGTCTGGCCCTGGACGGCGGGGCGAGCACGGCCCACTCCGCCGTCGTCATCGGCCTGCTCCCGGCCGCCACAGCCGCGTTCGCCGTGCTGAGGGCGGGGGAGCGGCCGAAACCCCTGTTCTGGGTGGCCTGCGCGGCCGGCGCGCTGTCGATCACCGTGTTCACGCTGACCCGGGGGACCGGCCGCTTCGCCGGGGCCGACGTGCTGCTCGTGCTCGCCCTGCTGTCGGCCGCCGTCGGCTACACCGAGGGCGGGCGCCTCGCGCGGGAGACCCCCGGCTGGCGCGTCATCTCGTACGCCCTGGTGCTCGCGGCCCCGCTCACCGTGCCCGTGACGGCGGTGCTGGCGATCACCACGCCCATGGGGCCCTCGGCCGAGTCTCTGGCCGGGTTCGCGTACGTCGGGCTGGTGTCGATGTTCCTCGGGTTCATCCCGTGGTATGCCGGGCTCGCGATGGGCGGGATCGCCCGTGCCGGGCAGATCCAGCTCGCCCAGCCGCTGATCACGCTGGTGTGGGCCTGGCTGCTGCTGCACGAGGAGATCGGCGTCGCGACGATCGCGGCGGCCCTGGCCGTGCTCGTGTGCGTGGCGGTCACGCAAGCCAGCCGCGGGCGGCGCGGTGTGGGCACTTGATTGGTGTGACGGCACGGCGCAGGATGAGGCTGAGAGTGTTACAAGGTGAGGCGGGTCACACGCACGCGGGATGGTGAGGCGATGTCGGACGTCGTGGTTCCTGAGGGTGGTTTCTGGCCGGCGCCCGAGATCCCGCAGCCCAACATCTACCCGATGGAGTGGCGGGTGGAGACCGAGAAGCTCGCGGCGATCTACGAGAAGTCCAAGCGGATGGTCTGGAACCCCGCCGACCTGCCGTGGAACCTGCTCGACCCCGGCGAGTTCACGGCCGAGCAGCGGCTGGGGATCATGTACTGGTTCTCCGTGCTGGCCAACTTCGACGCCTCAGGCCCGGCCGTCTTCGCCCGCGCCACCATCCAGGCGTTCGAGAAGCACGAGGAGGATCCCGTACGCAAGTGCTTCTTCTCGATCACCCGTGACGAGATGAACCACGAGGAGTGCTGCCAGCGCACGATCGCGCGGCTGTGGCCCGGCGGCCCGCTCGACTGGCAGCCCTCCACCGACCTGGAACGGGCGGCGCACAACAACATCGGCTGGCTCTACCACAACGGCGGGCGCTACTGGAACGGCTACAACGCGGCCGTGGGCAAGTACTCGCTCGCCGTGCTGTTCACGAGCTTCATGATGGGAGAGATGGCGGCCTCGACGCTGTTCCGGGGGATGGCCTCCGGCACCGAGCACCCCCTGTTCTCGGACATGTTCCACAAGATCGGCCGGGACGAGTCCCGGCACCTCCAGATCTGCATGACGATCCTGGAGAACGAGTGGCCCGGGCTCACCGACGACGTACGCGGCCTGATCACGCGGCAGCTGCGCGCCGGGTTCGTGTTCCTGTCGATGATCCTGTGGGAGCCGCCCGAGGGCTTCTGGGAGCTGCCGCCGTACTTCCTGCACAACCACCGCGTGCTGATGGACCACGCGCGGGAGGGCGGCCTCGGCGTGCTGTCGTACGAGGAGCAGGCCGACAACTGGCGGCTGGCGATGGCCCGTGTACGCGCGATCGTCGAGCGGTGGGGGATCGAGTTCCCCGCGATCCCGGAACTCGACATCGACGGTGTGGATGTCGACGTCATCGACCCGGAGGACATCATCCCGGTGTTCTGACCCCTATCGGACGGCGGAACGCAGCGCCGCGATCAGCGCGACGACGGCGGGGTGACCGCCGGCGCCCCGGCGGAAGGCGACACGGGTGCGGCGGCGCATCGACAGCGCGGTCAGCGTGACGCCTTCTGGCGGGTCGGCGGTGCCCAGCTCCGGCACGAGCGCCACGCCCTGCCCGACGGCGACCATCGCCAGGACCGTCGCGAAGTCGTCGATGTGGTGGCGTACGCGAGGGGAGAAACCGGCCGCCTGGCAGGCGCGCACGGTCATCGCGTGGCAGAGCGTGCCGGGGGTGGAGGCGATCCACGGCGCGTCCCGGCAGGTGAGGAGCGTGGCCGCGTCCCCCTCCCCGCTCACGGTGTGCACGGTGGCCAGGTACATGGGTTCGTCGAGGAGGGGGACGGCGTCCAGGGCGAGGTCGGGCTCGGCCGGGACGAAGTCGTACTCGTGGACCAGGGCGACATCGAGCTCACCGGCGCGCAGGCGCGGCGCGACCTCGGCCGGGTCGACCTCGTCCACCATCGGATCCAGGCCCGGGTGGCTGCGGGCGAGCGCCGCCAGGGCCGAGGGGAGGATGGCGCGGGTCGCCGTGGGAAAGGCGCCGATCCGCACGGTCCCGGCCAGGTTGGTTCCGGACGGGTCGGTCCTGGCCGCGGCGAGTTCCGCCGCGGCCTGCTCCAGCCGTTCGAGGACGGCCTCCGCGTGCCGCACCAGCGCCACGCCGGCGGGGGTGAGCACGACCCGGCGGCCGGTGCGCTCCAGCAGTGCGACCCCCGCCTCGCGTTCCAGCGCGGCGAGCTGCTGGGAGACGGCCGAGGGGGTGAACGTCAGCGCCTCGGCCACGGCCGCGATCGTGCCACGGTAGGCGAGCTCACGAAGCAGGCGGAGCCTGCGGACATCGAGCATCAGTTCAGCTTAACGGTTTCGACAGAAATGCGAACTGGACCTACACGGTTGCTCGCCGGAAGGATCGCGGTATGACTCTTTCCGGCATCCATATCCCGCTGATCACCCCGTTCGCCGAGGACGGCGAGATCGCGTTCGACGCGCTCCAGGACCTGGCATACGGCGTGCTCGACGACGGCGCGTCCGGGCTCGTCGCGCTCGGCACCACCGCGGAGGTCGCCACGCTCACCGAGGAGGAACGGCGCGCGGTGATCGAACTCTGCGCCGGGGTATGCCGCGAACGGGGCGCGACGCTCACCGTCGGCGCGGGGTCGGCCGACACGCGGAGCACGGCCGAGGCGCTGCGCGCCCTCAAGGGGGAGGCGGACGCGGCGCTGGTGACGGTTCCGGCGTTCGTCCGCCCGTCCGAGGCCGGCGTGCTCGCCCACTTCACCGCGCTGGCCGAGCAGACCCCGGTGCCGCTGGTCGTGTACAACATCCCCTATCGAACGGGGCAGTCGGTGGGCGCGGCCACGCTGCGCCGGCTGGGCGCGCTGCCCATGGTGGCCGGGGTCAAGCACGCGGTCGGCGGCGTCGACCTCGACACGGTCGCCCTGCTCGCCGACCCGCCGGCGGACTTCGCGGTGCTCGCCGGGGACGACCCGTTCCTGTCCGCGCTGCTCGCCCTGGGCGCCGCCGGCGGCATCCTCGCCTCCGCCCACCTGCGCACCGGCGAATTCGCCGAGCTCTTCCGGGCGTGGCGGGCCGGAGAGGCCGAGCACGCCCGCGCCCTCGGTCACCGGCTGTCGCTCATGTCGGCGGCCATGTTCGCCGAGCCCAATCCGACCGTCCTGAAGGGCGTCCTCCACGCGCAGGGCCGCATTCCCACCGCCGCCGTACGGCTCCCGCTCGTCCCGGCGAGTCAGGCGTCGATCGAGACCGCCCTGCGGACACTGTGACCGCCCGGAGGTGACGCCAGCAGGACTCTTGGAGATAATCCGCAAGCGGACGAATTGGTAGCCTGGGTGCATGACCGCCATGGCACCCTCGCGTAACGAGCCCGACCTGTCCTTCCTGCTCGACCACACCAGCCACGTGCTGCGAACGCAGATGGCGGCGGCCCTCGCCGAGATCGGCCTGACGGCGCGCATGCACTGCGTGCTCGTCCACGCGCTGCAGGAGGAGCGCACGCAGATCCAGCTCGCCGAGCTCGGCGACATGGACAAGACCACGATGGTGGTCACCCTCGACGCTCTGGAGAAGGCCGGCCTCGCCGAGCGCCGCCCGTCCAGCACCGACCGGCGCGCCCGGATCGTCGCGGTCACGGAGAAGGGCGCGCAGGTGGCGAAGCGGAGCCAGGAGGTCGTCGACGGCGTCCACCGGGCCGCCCTCGGATCGCTGCCGGAGGAAGAGGCGGAGGTGCTGGTACGCGCGCTCAACCGGCTGGTCACGGGGCATCTGGCCACGGCGGTGGAGGCGCCGCAGCCGGTCAGGCGGGCGCGTCACCGCGGATGATTGGTCCGTAGGGGATCGTCTGCAACGAAACTATCTGCTACGGTTTCTCCTGTTCCTCATGAACAGGAGGCGACTCATGTCGCGTATATCCCGATCCCGGTGGCTCGTGCTGGGCGTGCTGTCCGCCACGATGCTGATGACGGTGCTCGACGGCAGCATCGTGACCGTGGCCATGCCCGCCATCCAGCGGGATCTCGGCTTCGCGCCCGCCGAACTGAGCTGGACCGTGAACGCCTACCTCATCGCGTATGGGGGACTGCTCCTGCTGGCGGGCCGGCTGGGCGACCTGATCGGACGCCGGGCCATGTTCCTGGCGGGCAACGCCGTCTTCGCCGCCGCCTCCCTGCTGGCCGGAGCCGCCACCGGGCCGGGGACGCTGATCGGCGCCCGGTTCCTTCAAGGCGTCGGCAGCGCCATGGCCTCGGCTGTCGTGCTCGGCATCCTGGTGACGACCTTCACGGACGCGGGGGAGCGGGCGAAGGCCATTGGCGTCTTCAGCTTCACCGGCGCCGCCGGGGCGTCGCTGGGCCAGGTGCTCGGCGGAGTCCTCACCGACGCGCTGGGCTGGAACTACATCTTCCTCGTCAACGTGCCGATCGGCGTGGTCACGATCGCGCTGGCGGTCCGGGCGCTGCCCGCCGAGAGGGGGCTCGGGCTGTCGGCGGGCGCGGACGCCGTCGGCGCCCTGCTGGTCACGGCCGGTCTCATGCTGGGCATCTACGCCGTGGTCCAGATCGAGCGGTATGGCCTGCGCTCCCTGTGGTTCGGCGCGGTTGCGCTCGTGCTGCTGGCCGCGTTCCTCGTCCGCCAGGCGACCGCCCGGACCCCGCTCATGCCGCTGCGGATCCTCCGCTCGCGCGCCGTCGCCGGGGCCAACCTGGTGCAGGTCCTGACGCTGGGCGCGATGTTCGCCTTCCAGATCATGGTGGCGCTCTTCATGCAGCAGGTGCTCCGGTATGGCGCGCTCGACACCGGCCTGGCCATGCTCCCGGCGGCGCTGGCCATCGCGGGGGTGTCGCTGTTCGTGTCCCCACGGCTGAGCACCCGCTTCGGCGCGCGTGCCGTGCTGCTGGGCGGTCTGGTGCTCCTGATCGGCGCGATGGCCTGGCTCACCCGCGTCCCTGTCGACGCCCGCTACGTGACCGACCTGCTCCCCGTGATGGTGCTCATCATGGGCGGGGGCCTGGTGCTTCCGGCCCTGACCGCGCTCGGCATGTCCGGCGCCCGTTCCGACGACGCGGGCCTGGTCTCGGGGTTCTTCAACACGACCCAGCAGGTCGGGATGGCCGTCGGCGTCGCGCTGCTGTCCACGCTGGCCGCCTCCCGCACGGAGGGGCTGCTGGCGGGCGGGGCGAGCGAGGCGGTCGCGCTGACCGGCGGTTACCGGCTGGCCTTCACGGTCTCCCTCGTCCTGCTGGTCAGCGCCCTCGTGGCCGCGTACGTCGTCCTGCGACGGCCCCGAGTGGGTGTGGAGCAGGCGGCGGAGCTCCAGCCCGAGCGAGTCTGAGGGCTGCCGCCCCCCAGGGTCCTGTGACTCCAACGAAACGGCCCCCGGCTGTCACCGGCCGGGGGCCGTGTGGCGTCCTCTCCCGTGCGACCAGTGCTCACGGAGGCAGCGATGCGCGTTCCCTCGCAGGCCATGCGCGCACCCGCGGTGCGGGTGACGACCCGCGCCCACCTCACGCACTGCCTCGCCCGGCCGGTGAGTGACGGTGACCGCGCCCCCGCGCGACCGGCTTCCGTACGGCGACGCGTTCGTCGCCGGTCTGTCCCCGACTACGGAGCCATGGTGGATTCCCAGACCTTTCTCGTCCTCGCCGGAGCCTTCTTCGGCATCTGGCTCGTCTCCGACTACGTACGCAACTACCTGTCCAGATGCCCCAAGTGCAAGGGGAGCGGCACGCTCAAGGCCACCTGGTGGTCCGGGCGATACCGGCCCTGCCCGCGCTGCGGACGCAAGGGAGAGGTCCCGCACGCCTTCGGCCCCAAGAGCTGAGCCGGCGGGAAACAACGCTTTCCAGATGATCCATTGTCAGGCTGCTCCTGACGGTCTAGCCTTTCGGGCGGGCGTCAGGAATAGCCTGACACGTTATCCCCTTGGAGGCGACATGCCGGCTCCTTCTCTGGCGGAACAGGACATCCGCTGCTCGTTCTGCTCCAAGCCGAAGACCGACGTGGCCAAGATGATCGCCGGTGCCGGCGTCCACATCTGCAACGAATGCGTCGGGCTCTGCGCCGAGATCCTGGCGGCCCAGTCCGTCGAGACGCCGGAGATTCCGTACGCCGAGAGCATGACCGTCGAGCAGATCCTGGAGTTCCTTCCGCGTATCGCCGAGGTGAGTACGCAGGTAGAGGACAACCTGCGGGTCTGGGTGCATCGGGCGCGCGACCGGGGCGCCACCTGGGCCAGGATCGGTGCTGCACTCGGCATGACCAGGCAGTCCGCCTGGGAGAGGTTCTCCGGCGAGGAGTGACGCGGGGCCGGTCGTGTCCTCGAGGTTCAGGTGCACTTGGCGCCGTTGACGCTGAAGAACGCCGGTGCCGGATTGGTTCCGGTGTTCGTGCCGGTGAAGCCGATGTACACGGTCCGCCCGGGAGCGAGGTCCTTGTTCCACTCGTAGCCCTGGGCGTCCACACCGCTCCCGCTCTGGGTCCACTGAGCCGACCAGCCGGAGGTCACGTGCTGGCCGCCCGAGGGGAAGACCTTTCGCATCCGCATCCCCCCGCGTCGCATGGCCGCGTCTCCCGGGAGGATCTTTCGCGGCCGAGAGCCCGTCGACAGTGCGCCTTCACCCCACCGCCGGTGCCGCTGGTAGGGGCGAGAGGACGATGAAACTTTCGTCCGTCATCCGAGGCCCGGGACTGTCGGTGTGACCTGCCACCATGGCCCGCGTGACGACGACCGACCCCTTGATCCCGTTCCAGTGGCTCAACGTGTCCGAGTCCGAGGGCGGCGGCCGGCTGGGTGTGATCTTCAGTGTGGCCTTCTTCCGCGGGCTCGACCCGGCGGAGGTCGTGCGCCGCTTCAGCCGCGGCGAGGACTCGGGCCGGGAGTCGGACTTCGCCGAGCTCGACGACAAGGTGTACGAGTTCCTCGAGGAGACGGACGGCGGAGACGGCGGTGGCCACGTGGGCGTCTTCCCGGCCGGTGAGTGGTGCGTGGCCATCGAGCCCTTCGGCTGGATGGTCACGCTCCCCGAGGTGCTGACCCCGCTGTCCCGAGGCTGCGAGGTGGTGGCGATCAACCGGCACGACTACGCCGCCGAGCACAGTTTCGAGTACGCGATCGACGGCACGGTCGTCACCGGCTACCGGCTGCGGCACCCGTACGAGCGTCACGGCTCCGACCCCGACCGGCTCAACGGCTTCATGCGTGAGTTGGGCATGTGCCTGGACAGGCCGGAGGACGACGACGCGTGGGACGCCGTCTGGGAGGACAACTACGCCACCGCCGTGCCGAGGGGCTTCGCCCTGGCGGCGAAGATCACCGGGGTGTCGTTCACGCGGGACATGTTGGGCCGCCCGATGCTCGTGGGGCCCATCCTGGAAAGGTGATCGGCTCGTGGACGACCGCGCGTCCCGCTGAAATGTCGGCGGCGCGAACTAGGGTTCGGCCATGACAGCGGGTGGGACTCGCTGCGCATGCCGTCCCGCGCAGCGGGACTGTTGCCGCCGAGAGGCGTGCGCCCGGCGCGGCGGCTGAGCATCGGACTCCCGTCAGGGCACGAGCACGATCTTGCCCATGGCGGCCCTGTCCTCCATGCGCCGGTGTGCCTTCGCGGCTTCCGCGAGTGGGAGCACGGTGTCGACCTGCGGGAGGAGGCGACCCTCGGCGACCATGCCCAGCACGTCCGCGCGGGCGGCTAGCACCTCCTGGGCCCAGGCGTCCATGCCGCCGCAGCCCACGAGGGTCAGCCCGCGCCGCAGGAGGTCCATGGGAGCGATGCCGGGCGCGCCGTTGAGGACGCCGTAGAGCATGATCCGGCCGCTGCCGGGTGTGAGCGCGTCCAGCAGTCGCCCGGCCGAGGCGCCGCCGAGGGATTCGAAGACCACGTCCACCGTCCCGCCGTCGAGAGCGTCGCGCACCCCGTCGGGCCAGTCCGGGTCCGAGTGGTCGAGCACCTGGTCGGCGCCCAAGGCCCGTGCCCTGAGTCGCTTGGCCTCGCTGGCCGCCGTCCCGATCACCCGGCCGGCGCCCGACTCCCTGGCGAGCAGGGTCAGGTAGCCGCCGGTGCCGCCTCCCGCCGCTTCGATCAGCACGTTCTCCGTTCCGTTCAGGCGCGCCGCCCGTAGCAGGGCCAGCGCCAACGCCCCCTGCACGGCCACGGCGACGGCGTCCGTCGCCGTCACCTCATCGGGAATGAGGGTGAGAGCACCCGCGTCCGCCGCCACGTACTCGGCGTACGCGCCGCTCGCGCCGTCCAGGTTCATGACGTGTGCGCGGGCGCCGGACAGGGACGGGTCCACCCCCTCCCCGACCTCGGTGACCGTCCCTGCGGCCTCGAAGCCGAACACCGCCGGAAGCGGCGTGGGGAAGGGGAACGCGCCCCCGCGCAGCAGGGTGTCGGCGTAGCCGACGCCCACCGCCTCCGTCCGTACGAGCACCTGCCCGGGGCCCGCGGTGGGCGTGGGGACCTCTTCCAGCCGAAGGACCTCGGGTCCGCCGCTCTCGTGCATCACGATCGCACGCATGTGTTTCCCCTCTTGCCAGAGATAACTGGACCATAGGTCAAGTTGATGTGAGCGCTACTATATGGACCGCTGGTCAAGTTGTCTATCGAGAGGGCACGAGTGGGCGAACAGCGGCGCGAGCGCGCTGATGCGGCGCGAAATCGGCGCGCGATCCTGGAGGCGGCGGAGGAACTGCTGCGGCTGCACCGGCCCGACGAGGTGTCGATCGAGCAGGTCGCGGCGGCCGCGGGCGTGGGCAAGGGCACGGTGTTCCACCGTTTCGGCAGCCGGGCCGGGCTGATGCTCGCGCTGATGGAGGAACGCGCACAGGAGTTGAGCGAGGCCATCGCCGCCGGTCCCCCTCCGCTGGGTCCGGGGGCGCCGCCGCACGAGAGGATCCTGGCCTTCCTCGACGCCATGGTGGCTCTCGCCTCGCGTAACGTCGGCCTGATCACGGCGCACGAACACGCCGTGGCCACGCAGAGAAGCGCGGCCGGTCCCCGGGAGGCCAACCCGGTCTACCGGCGGTGGCATGCTCATGTCTCGGAGCTGATCGCGCGGGCGCGCCCGGACTTGGACGCCACGCTCGTCGCCCACCTCCTCATCGGCTCGCTGCACAATGAACCGGTGGCGCGGCTGCTGCTCGACGGTGAGTCCGAGCGGCTCGCCGCCGGACTGCGGTCGCTCGCGGCGTCCCTGCTCGGCCCCGGCTCGGGCCCGGTGCAGTAGAGATCACGGTGCAGTAGAGATCACGGTGCAGTGAGATCGGCGGCGCGATCTGCTCACGCCCCTCGGCGATGCCCATGGTGCTGATGTACACGGCGTCGGGCGCGTAACAGTCCAGTACGTCGTAGAGGTCGTGACAGTTGATCGCCGCGAAGAGTCTGTCCTTGAGTTCTCGAGCGCTCGGCATCGTCCTGGCCACCTCCTTGGCGCCCGGCGTCCGGCAGCGCCGCAGAGACCCAGCTCAAATCTGACAAGCGCTTCGTCGTCGGTTCCTCGAACGTGCCACCGGCCAAGGCGGCGGGTGGCGGGTGGGCCGGCGCGAACTCGGGGCGGGCCGTGCCGTGATCGCGGCCTCGTGGCGCCCTGTGGCGTAATGTGCAATATCCGTGTCATTGACGCCATGAAGCCCTGCTCGGAAGCATTGGGGCATGCAGCGACGCGTGGTCATCGTGGTCTTCGATGGCTTCCAGATGTTCGACCTCGCCGGTCCGGCCGACGTCTTCGCCACGGCGGGACTGTTCGCTCCGGAGCCCGGCTACCGGGTCGAGGTGGCGGCCGTGCGCGCCGGAGCCGTGCCTGCGCAGAACGGGATCGTGACCCTCGCGGAGACCGCGCTGGGCGAGGTCGAGGGGCCGATCGAGACGCTACTGGTCGTGGGCGGGCTATCCGTGCCGGAGCACCTGGGCGACCAGGAACTGGTCATGGGCATCGCCCGGCTGGCGGCGGAGGCCCGGCGCGTCGCCTCCGTCTGCAACGGGAGCTTCCTCCTCGCGGAGGCCGGGCTGCTCGGCGGCAGGCGCGCGACCACCCACTGGCTGGTCGCGGGGGAGATGGCCGACCGCTACCCGGACGTCGAGGTGGACGCCGATCCCATCTACATCCGCGACGGGAACGTCTGGACTTCGGCCGGGGTCAGCTCGGGAGTGGATCTCGCCCTGGCGCTCGTGGCCGACGACCACGGCCACACGCTCGCCCGCAACGTCGCTCGCGGACTCGTGGTGTACCTGCACCGCCCGGGCGGGCAGAGCCAGTTCAGCGCCCCCATGCGGGCCGCCGTCCCGCGCGCCGAGCCGCTGCGCGAGATCCAGGCGTTCATCGACGCCAACCCGGCCGAGGACCTGAGCGTGCCCGCGCTGGCCCGGAGGGCCGGGATGAGCGAGCGGCACTTCTCCCGCGTCTTCACCGAGCAGACCGGGGTCTCACCCGGCAGGTATGTCGAACGCAGCAGGGCCGACGCCGCCCGGCGGCTGCTGGAGACCACCGGCCATCCCCTGGACCGGGTGGCCAGGGAGTCGGGGCTCGGCGTTCCCGAGACCCTCTATCGGGTCTTCCGCCGCCATTGGCGTGTCTCACCAGGCGACTACCGCCGCCGGTTCCGATCGAAGGAAGGCAGCAGATCATGAACATCGCGATCCCCCTCTATCCCCGGTTCACCGCGCTCGACGCCGTCGGGCCTTACACGGTGCTCGCCTTCGCGCCGGGCTGCACGGTCACGTTCGTCGCGGCCGAGCCCGGGCCCGTGCTCGACGACCGGGGGAGCCTGAGTCTCGCGGCCACCGCGTCGTACGGCGACCTGCCCGCGCCGGACGTGGTCGTCGTGCCGGGAGGACCCGGGACGATCGAGGCGCTGTCCGACACGGAGCTGCTCGGCTGGATCGCGCGGGCCCACGAGGGCACCCGGTGGACGACCTCGGTGTGCAGCGGCTCGTTCCTGCTGGGCGCGGCTGGGCTGCTGAAGGGCCGCAGGGCGACGACCCACTGGGGATGGCTCGACCAGCTCGCCGGATTCGGCGCCGAGCCGGTCAGCGAACGCGTGGTGATCGACGGCAAGGTCGTGACGGCGGCGGGTGTGTCCTCCGGCATCGACATGGCCCTGACCCTGCTGGCCGAGATGCGCGACGAGGAGACGGCGCAGGCCGTGCAGCTCGCGATCGAGTACGACCCGCGGCCGCCCTTCGCCGCCGGCAACCCGAAGACCGCTCCGGCGGGCCTGAGCGACAAGGCGATGGCCCTCATCGGCTGAGCCGTTCCATCCGGCGGGCTTCGGACAGGCGCCTCCTGATGATGGTCTCGACCACGACCAGGTTGACGATCCAGCCCAGCGTCTGGCCGATCGGGATCACCGAGGTCGCGAGCTCTCCCATCGATCCCGGGTCGGCTCCGCGGAAGGGGATCTGGACCAGCAGGAGCAGGGGCACGAGGACGCGCGCGGTGACGGCGAGGAACGTCAGGGCGTAGTTGCGCATCATCCAGTCGCGGTGACTGTCGAAGTCGCGCCGGCGGGCGGCCCGATACGCGAGGCCACCGGTGATCAGCCACAGGACGGCCGCGGTCGTGAGGCCGATCTGCGTCATGAGTCGGCCCGACCACAGCGCGACCGGGATCGTGGCCGCCGCGGACGGCAGCACCCCGGCGAGGAGATAGACCCGGCCGAGGGTCCGGTGGATCCGCCCGCGCGCCCGCACCGCGGGCATGAACTGCAGGGAGCCGAGTACGAGCGCCACCGCGGCGGTCCAGATATGACCGACCAGAACGTAGTAGTGCAGGCTGTCACGCACATCGAGGCGGCTGTCGTCTGCGTCAAGGCCCAGGTAGGGATAGACGAGCACCGAGGTGGCGACAACCGCCACGATCAACAGCAGCCAAGCCGTACGTCTCCGCATGACCGCAGCCTGGCAATCACAGGCTGATCTGGCATCCGCCCCCGGATGGCCGCTCGCGTACGAAAGTCGGCGTACGGACTCTGTCGCCTTGCGGTGGACGAACTCGACGGCGGCTCCTCATTCGGCGCGAAGCACTCCGGCGCGAAGCGCTCCCGCCTACGCGGGGCGTGATCAGTCTTCGGTCGGCCGGTTCTCCGGGGGAGACACGTAGGAGCCGCGTTGGGGAACGGTGTAGACCCAGCCTTCCTCGCGAAGTACGGCTATGGCTCGACGCACGGCTTCGCGGGCTACGCCATATCGATGCACCAAGCTCGTCTCGCTCGGCACCGAACGGCGGGGTGCCAAACTTCCCTGTCGTATTCGCTCGACGATTTCCTGAGCGATCTGCCGGTAAGCAGGGTTCGAGCGAGGCGCTGCGGCCCTTGCATCGGAAGCGCCGGCAAACGTTCCCTGGCCGGGGACCGTGTATACGAGACCGTCATTCCGAAGTACCCGCAGAGCCCGGCGTGCGGTGGTTCGCGCCACGCCGAACTCGCGCTGAATGGCCGCCTCGCTGGGGACCGGGGAGCCGGGTGGGAGGTCTTCGATCCGCCGACGCAGGATCTCGGTCACCTGAAGGTAGAGATGCGTGTCGCCGTCGTGGTCAAGCACACCACCACGTTAGGAGTCGGCCGCCCCGATCGGACGCCTCTTCTCGAATCGCATGGTCAGTCCTTTGGCCAGTCATCCGGAGATGACACATAAGTGCCGCGATGAGGGACGGTGAAGACGTAGCCCTGGTCCCGGAGGAATCCGACGGCCAGTCGCACGGTCACCTTGGCCACGCCGTACTGCTTCATGAGCGCCTTCTCGCTGGGGATGGCGCGATTCGGCGTGAATTCCTGCCGTCGGATGCGCTGCGCGACCTCTTCGGCGATCTCCTGGTAGAGGGGTTTCTTGCGGCGCGCACGCGGAGTGGCCTGATCGCCGACGAAGGTGCCCTCGCCCTGAACCGTGTAGACGAGACCTTGCTCGCGTAGCTCCCGAGCGACCCGGCGTGCCGTCGTCCTCGCTATACCGTACTCGGCCTCGAGTTGCGCCTCGCTCGGCATGGGATTGCCCGGGGCCAGCTCGCCGCTGTCGATGCGTTCTCGAAGGATCTCGGCGATCTGCTTGTAGACAGGTACGGGTCCATCTCGGTCGAGCACGATCAAACCATAGACCGAACCAGACATCGTCGCACAAAATGCAACATCTTAAGGCCCTGGCAGATACGTGCTGTAGACCGGCGGTAACGGTAGGACTTATAGTGACGATCCTGCTACTCATCGTGGGGCACTCGGCGCCAGGCGGTGTCGGTGACGATCACGTGGTCGAGGAAGCGGAGGCCGACGGTGTCGGCGGCCTCGTGGAGGCGGGCCGTGACCTCGACGTCGGCGGGGCTGGGGTCGAGCGATCCGCTCGGGTGGTTGTGGGCGAGGCCGAAGGCGGCCCCGCCGGAGAGGAGGACGGTCGTGACGATGTCGCGGACGGGCGCGGGGGTGTGGTCGCTGCCGCCCTCGGTGACCACGGTCCGGCGCAGCACGGCGCCGCGGCCGTCGCACACGACCACGACGAGCCGCTCGCGCGGCTGTCCGTGCAGCAGGGGAGCGGCAGCCGAAGCGATGTCGGCCGAGCAGGTGATCCGGCTTCGCTCCGGCTCCGCCTGGGCCCGCCGTACGAGATGGAACGCGGCCGCCACGCGGGCGGCCTTGGCGGGACCCACGCCAGGGACGGCGAGCAGCCGATGTGCCTCGGAGCGGGCCAGCTCGCCGAGGTCGCCGCAGTGGGCGATGAGCTGGGAGGCGAGCTCGACGGCGCTCACGCCCCTGCTGCCCGAGCCGAGCAGCAGGGCGAGCAACTCCCTGTCGGCGAGCGCGGCGGCTCCCGACGCCAGCAGCCGCTCACGCGGCTGGTCGGCCAGGGGCATGTCCTTGACGCGCATCGGCACCTCCGGATGGGGGATCCGGATCGGTTGTACCAGTGGGCACCGACAGTCAGAGGGGACTGGGAATGCCGTAGACCAGGCGGAATCTGTCGCCGGGCACCACGGCGTCGCTGGTCTCCACCGGACGCTCCCCGGCCCAGTACGTGCGCTCGATCTGGAGCACCTGGACGCCGGCGGGCAGCTCGAGCAGGTCGCTCTCGGTCGGCTGGGGCACGCGGATGAGCACGGTCTCGCTGATCTCGGTGAGCGGCAGGCCGCTCGCCACGAGCCGGAAGGCCGCGCTCCTGCGTTCGTACGTGCCCTCCTCGGGCGCCTGGCTCTGGCCTGGCTCGACCGGTTCGTACGAGGTGAGCAACTGCACCGGGCGGCCGTCCCCGCGGAAGACGTAGCGGGTCCTGATCACGGGGCTGCACTCCCCGACGCGCAACCGGTGGGCGATGTCGGGAGGGGCGTCGGCGAGCTCGCTGCGCCAGCTCCAGCTGGGTTGTCGTCCGCCCGCCTGCATGTCGTTGGCGAAGGCGGCGTGCGGTTCGGGGAGGCGGCTGCGGTGGAGCGGGAGCAGGATCGGTTTCTCCCGCACCCGGTGCCCGGAGCCCACGCGGCCGATGATGAGGCCCTCCTGGGCGAGCACGCGCAGCGCGTGGCGGGCGGCCGTCTCACCGACGCTGTACTTCCGGGTGATCTGGTGCCGCGAGGGGATCGGTGCGCCCGGGGGGAGCGTGCCGTCGACGATCTGGCGGCGAATGTCCTCGACTACGCGCAGGTAGACCGGATCAGAGTTTGCCATCAATCCATCCCTGAGGGGGTGACGGGTCCTCCAAATCTTGGCGTATTCGCCGGGCGACCGAGAGTGACGGAGATGGCCTGTGACTCCAACTTTGCCTGGTGAAAGGGCTGCTAATGGGTGATTGTGCCGCTAAGCGGCCAGGTGCTGATATTCCCCTCCCGCCGCCCTATCACGGCATCCATGCCAGCCCTCCCAGGGACGGGCATAAGAAGATCAGCTGGATGAATCCCACCAATCGGAGCGATCGCGTGCGGGTGCGCCGCCACACGTGTGAGTGCAAGGCGACGATCTACGAGCTGTGCGCGGCGGGCGGGCTGTTGTTCATCCGGCGGACGACGCGGGGCAAGAAGGTGGAGATCCGCGAGACCGAGCGGCTCGTCGCCACGCGGATGGAGGAGCTGTGGGTGAGGCTCCTCTCGGGGGAGGTCCACTGATCCGCCCCGGCGTTTCCCGCCGAGGCTCTGCCGCCGGCCCCCGAAGGCACCCCAGGGGTGCAGAAGCCGCTGTTCGCGGCCTTCCGGAAAAAATTCGTCAGCGATGTGTAACGTCCGCGTAAGGCGCGGCGATTCCCGGTTAGAGGTCGCTGATGTGTGTACCCCCGAGCACATATCGGCGGCCTCTTCCGCTGCCTGCGGCGTCCGCGGGGCGGTACTGGACATAACGGGGTGGCGAGGTCCATCACTCCTGCGGATCCGGGTACCGTTCGGTCTATGGCATCGCCTACTGGAACCTCCGACGCCCCATTCGGCCGCACGCTGACCGCGATGGTCACGCCGTTCACCTCTGACGGCGCCGTCGACTACGAGGGCGTCCAGCGGCTCGCCGCCTATCTCGTGGACGAGCAGCGCAACGACGGCCTGGTCGTCAGCGGCACCACGGGGGAGTCCCCCACCACCTCCGACGAGGAGAAGGACCGGATCCTCCGTGCGGTCGTCGAGGCCGTGGGCGACCGGGCCGCCGTCGTGGCCGGCGCCGGTACGAACGACACGCGGCACAGCGTCGAGCTGGCCAAGGCCGCGGAGCGCGCGGGTGCGCACGGTCTCCTGGTGGTGACGCCGTACTACAACAAACCGCCGCAGGAGGGCCTGCTCCGGCACTTCACGGCCGTCGCGGACGCGACCGGCCTTCCGGTGATGCTGTACGACATTCCCGGCCGCGCCGGGGTGCCCATCACGATCGAGACCCTGTTCCGGCTGGCCGAGCACCCGCGCATCGCCGCCGTCAAGGACGCCAAGGGCGACCTGTTCGCGGGCTCGCAGGTGATGGCCTCCACCGACCTCGTCTTCTACTCCGGCGACGACCTGCTGAACCTGCCGTGGCTCTCGGTCGGCGCGGCGGGATACGTCAGCGTGGTGGGCCACGTGGTGGGCGCCGAGCTGGCCTCGATGGTCGATTCCTACCGGTCCGGTGATGTCGAGAACGCACTGGCCGTCCACCGTCAGCTCCTCCCGGTGGTCTCGGCGATCATGACACGCACCCAGGGCGCGATCATGGTCAAGGCGGCGCTGAAGCTGGTGGGTCAGGACGCCGGGTACGTCCGCCCGCCGCTCGTGGACGCCACGGAGGAGCAGATCACAGCGCTTCGGGAGGACCTCATCACGGGGGGCCTCAAGCTTGTGGATTAGATCAACAGATGGAGCCGAATGAGCGACTTGACCAGAAGAAGTGAAAACAGGGAACCGCGCGTGAGCGCGTACGGCGCCGGGCGCGGGGCGGAGGGCGCGGAATGAGTCATCCGCATCCCGAACTCGGGCCGCCTCCGCCGCTGCCGGAAAACGGCCTGCGCATCGTCGCGCTGGGCGGTCTCGGTGAGATCGGCCGCAACATGGCGGTCTTCGAGTACGACGGCCGTCTGCTCGTGGTGGACTGCGGCGTGCTGTTCCCCGAGCCCGACCAGCCGGGCGTCGATCTCATCCTGCCCGACTTCGACTACATACGGGGGCGGCTCGACGACATCGAGGCGCTCGTGCTCACGCACGCGCACGAGGACCACATCGGCGCGGTGCCGTACCTGCTGCGGGAGCGGCGCGACATCCCGGTCGTCGGCTCGCGGCTGACGCTCGGGCTCATCGAGAGCAAGCTCAGCGAGCACCGGATGCAGCCGGTCAAGGTCGAGGTGATCGAGGGCGAGCGGCGCTCGTTCGGGCCGTTCGAGTGCGAGTTCGTCTCGGTCAACCACTCGATCCCCGACGCGCTGGCCGTGGCGGTCCGCACCCCTGCGGGCCTCGTCCTGCACACCGGCGACTTCAAGATGGACCAGCTTCCGCTGGACGGGCGGCTGACCGACCTCGGGGCGTTCGCCCGGCTCGGGGGCGAGGGCGTCGACCTGCTGATGTCCGACTCCACCAACTCGGAGGTGCCGGGCTTCGTCACCAGCGAGCGGGAGATCGCGCCGGTCATCGACGAGGTCTTCCGCAGCGCGTCCAAGCGGATCATCGTGGCGAGCTTCGCCTCGCACATCCACCGCGTCCAGCAGATCATGGACGCGGCCGAGAAGCACGGCCGCAAGGTCGCGCTCATCGGCAGGTCGATGGTTCGCAACATGGGCGTGGCACGCGAACTCGGCTACCTGAAGGTGCCGGGGGGCCTGCTCGTGGACTCCCGGGAGATCGAGGAGTGGCCGCCGGAGGACGTGGTGCTGATCTGCACCGGCTCCCAGGGCGAGCCGATGGCCGCGCTGTCGCGCATGGCCAACCGCGACCACCCGATCAGGATCGCCGAGGGCGACACCGTCCTGCTCGCCTCGTCGCTCGTGCCGGGCAACGAGACGGCGGTCAGCAAGGTCATCAACGGCCTCAACCGCTGGGGCGCGCGCGTGGTCCACAAGGGCAACGCGCGGGTGCACGTCTCCGGCCACGCCGCCGCGGGCGAGCTGCTGTACGTGCTCAACCTCACCAAGCCGTCCAACTTCATGCCGGTGCACGGGGAGTGGCGGCACCTGCGGGCGCACGCCCGGCTGGCCGAGCTGACCGGCGTCCCCCAGGAGAACATCGTCATCGCCGAGGACGGCGTGGTCGTGGACCTCGTCGACGGCCAGGCGAGGATCACCGGCGCGGTCCCGTGCGGGTACGTCTTCGTCGACGGCACCTCGGTGGGCGACATCACCGACGTGGCGCTCAAGGACCGGCGCATCCTGGGCGACGAGGGGTTCATCTCCATCGTCGTCGTCGTGGACTCCACCACCGGGAAGCTCACCGGCGGGCCGGAGATCACCGCCCGCGGCTCGGGCATCGACCCCGACGCGTTCGACGCGGTCATCCCGCAGATCGAGGCCGCGCTGCAGGAGGTCGCCGCGTCCGGCGTGGCCGACGAGATGCAGATCCGCCGGACCATCCGGCGTACGGTGGGCCGCTGGGTGAGCGACACCTACCGCCGCCGCCCGATGATCATCCCGGTGGTCGTCGAGGTCTAGCCGGTAATCCCGTTGTACTCGGAGACGGGCGTGGCGTAGCGTCCCGCCCGTGTCCGAGGTGAGGATCGTCTACCGCAAGTACGGCGGATCGCTGCACTGGCACCACCACGCGAGGGTGCTGGGCGAGGACGAGCACGGGGTCTGGGTCGGCTGTCCCTCCGGGATGATCGCCCAGCGGGGGCACGAGCCCTCGACGGTCTTCGAGTTCGCGTCCGTCATCCTGTTTCCCCGCGACGCGTGGTGGACGGCGGCGTTCAACGCGCCGCCGCACAAGGCGGAGATCTACTGCGACGTCACGACGGTCCCCGTGCGCGGCGACGCCCGGATCACGATGGTCGACCTCGACCTCGACGTGCTCCGGATGCGCGACGGACGGCTGATCCTGGACGACGAGGACGAGTTCGCCGAGCACCAGGTGCGGTACGCGTACCCGGAGGAGATCATCCGGCAGGCGGAGCGGTCGGCCGCCTGGCTGATGAAGGCCGTGGGCAGCCGTACCGGTCCCTTCGACGGCGCCCACGACCGCTGGCTGTCCCAAGTCACATGACCGGGGGTCACTTGACCGGGACCGGCTCGTCCGCGGTCTCGGGGATCACCTTGGGCACTCCCCGCAGCGCGAACGGCACGGCGACCGCGAGCACGAGCAGGATGGCCGCGCCGGTCAGCACGGTGACGTGGATGCCCTCGACGAACGCCTGGCGGGCGGCCCGGGCGACGGCCCCCGCGGCGTCGCCCGGGAGCGCGGTGGCGGCCTTCAGCGCGCCCGCGAGCGTGTCGCGGGCCTCGGCCGCCGCGCCGCCGGGCAGGCCGGGCGGAAGCACCAGGCCGTTGCGGTAGGCGCTGGTCAGCACGGTGCCGAGCACGGCGATGCCGAGCGCGCCGCCCATCTCGTGTGCGGTCTCCGAGATCGCGCTCGCCGCGCCGGCCCGCTCCTTGGGCACCGAGGCGAGCAGCGTGTCGCCGGTCACCGCGAACGTGAAGCCCATGCCGACGCCCTGGATGAGCATGGCGACGAGCATGTAGAGGTAGGGCGTCTCGGTATCGATCCGGCTGAACAGGATGAAACCGATCGCGGTCAGCACCAGCCCGAGGCTGACGACCGGTCCGCGCCCCATCCGGTGCACCAGCACTCCTGACAACGCGCCGCCGAGACCCCCGGCGAGGCCGCCCGGCATGCCGGCGAGCCCGGAGGTCAGCGGCGACCAGCCCATGACGAGCTGGAAGTACTGCGCGAAGACCACCGACATGGCGAGCATCGCGAAGACCGCGACCAGTTCGGCGCCGACCGTGGCCGCGAACGCGCGCCGCCGGAACAGCGCGATGTCGATCAGCGGCTCGGGCAGCCGGGTCTGCCTGCGGACGAACACGACCAGCGCGGCGACCGCGATCACCGCCGCGACGATCACGGGGGCCTGCGCGACGCCGCCGGTCGTGGCCTCCTTCATCGCGTAGATCAGGCCGAGCACGCCCACGGCGGACAGCGGGACGCTGACGAGGTCGAGCCGTCCGGGACGGGGGTTGCGCGACTCGGGCAGCACGACGAACCCGGCGGCCAGGACGGCCACGACGACGGGCACGTTGATCAGGAAGACCGAGCCCCACCAGAAGTGGCCGAGCAGCAGGCCGCCGACGATCGGCCCGAGGGCGAAGCCGATCGCACCCACGCTGCTCCAGATGCCGACGGCGGTGGTCCGCTCCTTCGGGTCGGGGAACACGTTGCGGATCAGCGACAGCGTCGAGGGCATGATCGTCGCGCCGGCCACGCCGAGCAGGGCGCGGGCGGCGATCAGCAGCGGCGCGTTCGGCGCGTACGCCGTCAGCACCGAGGTCGCGCCGAAGGCGGCCAAGCCGACGAGCAGCAGCCGCCTGCGCCCGATCCGGTCGCCGAGGTTGCCCATGGTGACGAGCAACGCGGCCAGCGCGAAGCCGTAGATGTCGGCGATCCACAGCAGTTGGGTGGCCGAGGGCGCGAGGTCCTCGCCGAGCTTCGGCAGCGCGAGGTGCAGCACGGTGAGGTCGAGAGACAGCAGGAGCATGGCCAGGCAGGCGATGACCAGCGTGCCCCACTTGCGGGAGGTGTCGTTCATGGCCGTCAGCGTGCCTGCGGACGCTGACGGCTCACCCACCGAGCGCTGACAGGTGCCCTTCGACGATGGTCAGCGCCGCCGCATCCGTGTCCGCGGTGATCGCCATCCGCTCGCGCGCGTACGCCCTGCCCTGGCCGTACGCCCGGTTGAACGTCTCGCGGCCAAGGGCGGCTCGCGAGCGCGCCTCGACCCGGGCGACGTCCGGGTCGCCCGCGGCCGGAGCCCCGCGCAGGGCGGCGCCCACGCCCAGCAGCCACGCGGACCGCCCGGGATCCCCCTCCAGCAGCGCGACGCCGGCGACTCCCTCCGCGACCGCGGCGGTCATCCCGAAGCTGCGGCGAGTGCCGGGCACGGTGGTGAGGGCGCGGCGGTGCCACGCCAGCGCCTCGGCGGCCGACTCGGAATTCTGCGCGGCCCAGCCGAGCGCGAGGTAGATGCGCGCGCGCGTCTCCTCGATGTTGAACCACGCGGTCGTGCACTCCGCGAGGGCCGCCTCGTACCGGCGCCGGGCCCCGGCCACATCACCGTCCAGCCTGGCGAGCTCGCCGAGCCCGAGGAGCGCCGCGGCGAGCACCTCCGGGGCGCCCGTGCGGCGGGACAGCGCGGCGGCGCGGTCGTAGTCGTCTTTCGCGGCGTCCACGCGTCCGGAGCGCATCCGTGCCCAGGCGCGCCGGCAGAGGGTCTCCGCGACGTCCGACGTCGCGCCGAGCCGCTCGGCCAGCTCAAGCGCCTCGTTCACCAGCGCCTCGACCCGTTCGTGGTCTCCCCGCCGGTCGGCGACGTCGGCCACCGCGGACAGGATGATCACCAGGACCCACAGGTCGCCGATGGAACGGGCCTCTCGGAGCGCTTCGGCGAGCTCCTGTTCCGCCTCCGCGAGCCGGCCGTCGAACATTTTCAGGTACGAGAGGCTGAAGCGGCTGAGCGTCCGCGTCCACGGGTCGCGGTTGAGCGCGTCGAACAGGCCGCCCATGTCGTGGAACTCCTCCCGTGGGGGCGGGCCGTTGATCAAGGCGTGCAGGACGAGGAGGAACGGCTGCCGGGGCGGCATGGGCAGGGTGTAGGTCCGCCGGGCGGCCTCGGCCACGCGGGCGTCCAGGCCGGGGCCGCTCATTCCGCCCCAGCCCACGAGGCAGGCGCACACGATGTACTCCTCCTCCAGCCCCTCGGGCGGCGCGGAGCCGATCCTGCCGAGCAGTGCGGCGGCCGACCGGGCCGCCTCCCCACGCAGGCCGCGCAGGATCCAGTAGCCGCTCATGGCCGACAGCATCCGCAACGCCGGCGCCACATCACCCGCGCGTACGGCGTGGCGCAGCGCGGCCTGAAGGTCGTCGCGCTCGCCGTCCAGCCGGCGCAGCCACTCGATCTGGTCCGGCCCGCGCAGGTGCGGGTCGGCCGTGGTGACCAGGTCCAGGACGTACGCGAGGTGGGCCTTGCGCATGGGCTCGCTCTCGCCGGCCTCGGCCAGCCGTTCGGCGCAGAACGCCCGGATCGTCTCCAGCATCCGGTAGCGGTCGTCCACCACCTCGACGAGTGACTTGTCCACCAGGGAGGCGAGCACGCCGTCGGTGTCGGGCAGGCCGCACACCCGCTCGGCCGCCTCCAGCGTCGCGCCGCCCGCGAAGACCGTCAGGCGCCGCGCGAGCGCGCGTTCCGGTTCGTCGAGCAGGTCCCAGCTCCACTCGACGACCGCGCGCAGCGTCCGGTGGCGCGGCTGCGCCGTACGGCTGCCGCGCGACAGCAGCGCGAAGCGGGGGGCGTCGCCCTCCGGTCCCATGTCAGCTGTACCGTCATCGGTTCCGAGACGGGCGGCGATCCGGGCCAGTGGCAGCGAGCGCAGCCGCGCCGCCGCCAGCTCGACGGCGAGCGGCAGCCCGTCCAACGCCCGGCAGATCCGCAGCACGTGCTCGACGTCGCCGGGCGCGAGGACGAAGCCGGGCGTCACCGCGGCCGCCCGCTCGACGAACAGCCCTACGGCCGGATAGGCGAGCGCGTCTGCGACCGCGAGCTCGTCGCCGGGCGGGGGGACCCGCAGCGGGGGAACCGGGCACAGGCGCTCGCCGGTGATGCCGAGCGCCTCCCTGCCGGTGGCCAGCACGCGCAGGGCGGGACACGCCGCGAGCAGCCGGTCGGCGAGCAGGGCCGCCTCCTCCACGACGTGCTCGCAGTTGTCGAGCACGAGCAGCACCGGCCGCAGGGTCAGGGCCGCCACCAGACGGGCGACGGGATCGGCGGTGGTCTGCCGGGTCCCGGGAGTGGGGATGGTCACGGCGGTCTCGCGCAGCCCGAGCGCGCCGAGCACGGCCTGCGGCACGTCGGCGCCGTCGGTGAGCGGGGCCAGTTCCACGAGGCAGACCTCGCCGGGCCACCGGGTGGCCGCCTCGAGCGCCAGCCGGGTCTTCCCGGTGCCGCCCGGACCGGTCAGCGTCACCAGCCGCGCCTCGGCGAGCAGCGCCTCGATGCGCTCCAGCTCGGCGGCGCGGCCCACGAGAGAGGTGAGCGGCACCGGCCGCCCGCCGGGCGCGGCGGAGGCGGGGGTGAGGGCCGGATCGGAGCGCAGCACCGCGAGGTGGATCGCGGACAGCTCGGCCGACGGGTCGGCGCCCAGTTCTTCGGCGAGGACCCGCCGGGCGTCGTCGTAGGCGGCCAGGGCCTCCGCCGGGCGGCCCGCGGCGTACAGCGCGCGCATGAGCTGCCCACGCGAGCGCTCCCGCAGCGGGTGCGCGGCGATCCGTTCCTGCAGCTCAGGGAGCAGGTCGCGGTGCCGTCCCAGGGCCAGGCCCGCCTCGGCGAGGTCCTCGGCCGCCGACAGGCGCAGCTCCTCCAGCCGGGCCGCCTGGGCGGGTGCGAACGGCGCGTCGGGCACGTCCGCGAGCGCCGGGCCGCGCCACAGCGCGAGGGCCTGACCGAGCAGGCCGGCGGCCCGGGCGGGGTCGCCCGCGTCGAGCGCCCGCCGCCCCTCGGCCGCCAGCCGTTCGAAGCGCGACGCGTCCACGTCGTCCGGGTCCACCGCCAGCCGGTAGCCCGCCGGTTCCCGCACGACCAGGTCGCCGAGGTGCCTGCGTAGCCGCGACACCTGGGCCTGAAGCGCGTTGTCCGCCCCGGAGGGAGGCTCGGCGCCGTACAGGCCGTCGATCAGGCGGTCGGTGGTGACCACCCGCCCCGCGTTGAGGAGCAGCAGGCCGAGCAGCGCCCGCAGCCCCGGCCCGCCGACCGGCACCGGGCGGTCGCCGTCGGGCCGAGCCTCCGTCGGGCCGAGGATGCCGAACCGCATGCCCATGATTGTCCCGCATCGTCCGGCACTGTGCGGCACTGTGCGGCACTGTGCGGCACTGTGCGGCGCGGTGCGGACCGGTGCGGGTCAGCGGCGGACCGCCTCCGCGATCGCCTTGAGCCGGGCGGCGGAGGCGAGGCCGCCGTGATACCAGTGGATCTCGGCGGCGCCGGCCGCCGTGTAGGCCTCGGCCAGGAACGACAGCGCCGCGCCGTCCGCCGGGCGCGGGGGCAGGGCCAGCACGTACGCGCCCACGCGGGGGCCGAGCCGGCCCAGGGCGCGCAGCCCGGCCTCGTCCACCTCGGGGGCGTTCCAGCAGTTGCCGACGAGCAGGTCGACGTCCACCCCCTCGGGCACGGTCGCGAACGGGCCGGTCGCCCACGGGTCGGCGTTGGCGTGCAGGGCGATCTTCAGGTCCGGCCGCACCGCCCTGGCCTCGGCCAGCAGCAGGTCGCGCAGTTCGCCCGCGAGCCCCGTGCGCAGGTCGCGCATCGCGCCGGCCAGGTCGCCGAGCGCGTCCTCGACCGAGCCCGGCGCGCCGTCGACGCCCGTCCGCACCCGCGCGCGTACCTCGGCGACGTCCAGCCCGGCCGCCTCGTAGCGGCGTACGCAGGCCGCGCAGAAGCACAGCGACAGCAGCGCGACCTGCACGGGCGACCAGTCCGCGCCGTCGGTCTTCTCGTGGTGGCCGCCGTGGCGGAAGCCGAGCGCGCCGCACGCCTCCAGGATCAGCGCGTCGGGGTCGCCCACCTCGACGACCTCGTGGACCAGCGTGCGGCAGTAGTCGCGCACGTCGGCCGCCGCCGGGCACAGTGCATAGGGGTAGATCTCGCCGAAGGCGTTGGTGACGACCAGGTCGGGGTTGGCCGAGCCGAGCAGCGTGTTGTGGGTCAGCACGGTCCACGCCCGCACCGGCAGCCCGGCGGCGCGCAGGGCGTCTCTGGCCTCCCCGAACGGGTCGGCCGAGTCCATCCACGACGGCGTGCCGGGCACCAGCCTGTTGCCCTTCCACGCCTCCTCGCGTACGGGGACGTAGCAGGCCGCGTGCCGCGCCTCGACCAGCCGGTGGGCCGGATGGGCGGGGGTCGCGGCGCGAGTGGTGTGGTAGGACGCGGCGAGCGCCACCGCGTCGACGCCGAGCGCCTTGAGGCGCGCGGCGGCGCCGGGGTCGCCGGCGATGTCCCAGGGGTAGGCGTAGATGACGTTCACCAGCGTGGCCTCCGTGCGGAGAAGGACGGGTCGACGGACCTCATGTACGTCGTGTCGTCGCGGGAGCGGACCCCGCACTTCTCATACTGCTCGTTCATGATTGCGAGGGCGTCGCGGTCGAGTTCCACCCCGAGCCCCGGGCCGTCCGGCACCGGCACCGCGCCGTCCACGAACCGCAGCGCGCCTTTACCGCCAGAAGATGGGGCGACCACGTCCTGGCCGTCCTGCCAGGGGGTGTGGGTGTCGCAGGCGTGGGTGACCGCCGGGGTGGCGGCGGCCAGATGGGTCATCGCGGCGAGGCTGATGCCGAGGTGGGAGTTGGAGTGCATGGACAGCTCGATGCCGAAGGTCTCGCACAGCGTGGCGATGTGCGCCGAGCGCACCAGACCGCCCCAGTAGTGGTGGTCGGTGAGCAGCACGCCGATGGCTCCCTGGCGTACGGCCGACGGGATGTGCTCGGGGGTGACGACGCACATGTTCGTGGCGAGCGGCATCGGCACCTCGGCGGCGACCCGCGCCATGCCCTCGATGCCCTCGGTCGGGTCCTCCAGGTATTCCAGCACGCCGTCGAGCTCGTGGCCCACGCGGATCGAGGTCTCCACGCTCCACACGGCGTTGGGGTCGAGGCGCAGCGGATGCTCGGGGAACGCCTCACGCAGCGCGCGGATCGCCTCGACCTCCTGCTCGGGCGGGAACACGCCGCCCTTGAGCTTGATCGAGCGGAAGCCGTACCGGCCGATCAGCAGGCGGGCCTGCTCGACCACCCCCTCGGGGTCGAGTGCGGCGCCGAAGCCGTCCTCCGGCGCACCCGGATGACCCGCCCACTTGTAGAACAGGTAGGCGCTGTACGGCACGGCGTCGCGCACCCTGCCGCCGAGCAGGTCCACGACGGGCCGGCCCACCGCCTTGCCGCGGATGTCCAGGCAGGCGACCTCGAAGGGGGAGAAGATCCGGTCGACGGTCTTGGCCCGTGAGGAGGTGCCGGTCAGGCCGTGCAGGTCGGTGACGACGTCGGCCCCGACGAGGCCGGCCACGGTGGCGTACATCGCGTTGTGGCCGTAGACGTCGTGGCCGATCAGCGCCTCGGCGGCGGCCCGCACCCGCACGAGGTGGTCGAGGTCGCCGTAGGTCTCCCCGAGGCCGGTCAGCCCCTCGTCGGTGACGACCTCGACGACCGTGCGCAGCGCCCAGGGCTCGTGGACGCCTGCGGCGTTGAGCAGCGGCGGGTCGCGGAAGGCGACCGGCGTGACGTTGATCTCGCGAATCCTCATCCGGCTCCTCATCCGACGATGTCCAGTCCGGTCGCGATCAGCTTTTCCAGCCGGGCGACGTGCTCGGGAGCCGCGTCGACCAGCGGCGGCCGCACCGGGCCCACGTCGAGGCCGCGCAGGGCGACGCCCGCCTTGACGAGCGAGACGGCGTAGCCGGGCACCAGGTCGCGCAGCTCGACCAGGGGGCGGTAGAAACCGGCGAGCAGGCGCCGCGTGAGGTCGTCGTCCCCGGCGGTCACGGCCTTGTGGAAGGCCAGCGCCACCTCCGGGAGGAAGCAGAACACGGCGGAGGAGTACAGGCTCACGCCGATCCCCCGATAGGCGGGCACGGTCATCTCGGCCGTCGGCAGCCCGTTGAAGAAGGTGAAGTCGCGGTCGGTCGCCTCCCGTACGGCGAGGATGATCCGCTGCATCGCGTCGATGTCACCGAGGCCGTCCTTGAACCCGACGACGTTGGGGATCCCGGTCAGCGCCGCCGCGGCGGCGGCCGTGAAGCGGGCGTTGGCCCGCTGGTAGACGATGATCGGCAGGTCGGTGGCCGCCGCGACCTCGCGGACGTAGCGCACCAGCCCGTCGGCGGGCGCGCTGACCAGGTAGGGCGGCAGCAGCAGCAGACCGTCCGCGCCCGCGTCGGCGGCCCTGCGCGCGCACTCGCGGGCGAACGGGAGCGAGCCTCCGGCGCCGGACAGGACGGGAACCCGCCCACCCGCCGACTCGACGGCGATCCGCACCACCCGCGCGTACTCGTCGATGCCCAGCGCGTTGAACTCGCCCGTGCCGCAGGCGGCGAACACCCCGCCCGCGCCCTCGGTCACCCCTCGGCTCACGTGCTTGGCCAGCACGTCCTCGGCCAGCTCACCGTCCGGGCCGAACGGTGTGACCGGAAAGAAGAGAACGCCGTCGAGCTGCATCCGCCCACTCCCTTGGGTGTCCATATATATGGACAAAGTTCTTCAATATGTCCACGAAGCTAGCCGGGTGATCCGACGAAAGTCAACCTGGTCAGCCTTGACCGCGCCGCTGGTCAGCCCGCGCATGAACCGCCGCAGGAAGGCCGGGAACGCGAGCGGTGGTGCGTAGCTGACGAGTGGATGACGCTGACCGGGTAGACGACGCTGCATGCGCCCGCCTCCGGTTCACGTACGCGACCTGTTCACGTTCCTGAACCGGCTCCGCAATTGTGTTCAGTTGCTAGCAAGACCGTAGAAATTGACAACACTTGCGTCAAGAAGAGACCGTGGGTCATGTATGTGAATTTTGCCCGTGCTTGTGAACAGTTGGGAGATGCTGCGAGACTGGCGGCGTTCGGCATTGACACGGTCCGCACGTCGCGCGGACGATCACGGAGCGCCGCGCTCTGTTGCAGGGCCGATCCGACAGGAGGCACATGCGAATTCTCATGACCGGCGCGGCGGGCGGCGTCGGCACCCTGCTGCGACCCCGGCTGGCCAGGGAGGGGCGCGTGCTGCGCCTGCTCGACGTCGTCCCGCTGGAGGCGGGGCCGGGCGAGGAGGCGGTGACCGCCGACATCACCGACCCCGAGGCGATGGACGCGGCGATGGACGGCGTGGACGCGGTGCTGCACCTGGGCGGCCACAGCCTCGAACAGCCGTGGGCGGACATCCTGCAGGTCAACATCCACGGCACCTACGTGGTGCTGGAGGCCGCGAGGCGGGCCGGAGTGCGCCACGTCGTGCTGGCCAGCAGCAACCACGCGGTCGGGTTCTTCCCGCGCAGCGCGGGCGAGGCCCCCGACTACCTGTTCCCGCGCCCCGACACCTTCTATGGCGTGAGCAAGGTGACCAAGGAGGCGCTCGGCTCGCTCTACCACGACCGTTACGGCATGCAGGTGACGTGCCTGCGCATCGGCTCGTGTTTCGAGCAGCCCAGGGACGTGCGCATGCTGTCGACCTGGCTGTCCCCGGACGACTGCGCCCGGCTGGCCGAGGCGTCGCTGGCGGCCGACGGCTTCCACGTGGTGTGGGGCGTGTCGGCCAACACGCGCCGCTGGTGGTCGCTGGAGGAGGGCCGGGCCATCGGCTACGAGCCCAAGGACGACTCGGAGGCCTACGCCGAGAAGCTCATCGCCGAGCACGGCGAGCCCGATCTCGGCGAGCTGCCGCATTCGCTGGTCGGCGGGGCGTTCTGCGGCCCCCGCTACGATGTCGAGAACCTTACGACGGGGGGATGAGGTGACCGGGCAGGTGAACGATGCCGTCCAGGCGGCGGTCGAGCGGGCCGCCGCGGCGGGCGAGGCATGGCGGGCGACGCCCCCGGCCGAGCGTGCCACCGTGCTCGAAGGCGTCTCCGACGCCCTGCTCAAGCACGCCGAGGAGCTGTGGCCGGCCGCCGCGGAGGAGACCCGGCTGCCGGAGGCGCGGCTGCGCGGCGAGATCGCCCGTACGGCCGCGCAGTTCCGGCTGTTCGCCGACGTCCTGCGGGACGGCGGCTGGGTCGAGGCGGTGATCGACCACCCCGACCCCGGCGCCACTCCGCCGTGTCCCGACGTGCGCCGGATGAACCACCCGCTCGGCGTCGTGGCCGTCTTCGCGGCCAGCAACTTCCCCTTCGCGTTCTCGGTCGCGGGCGGCGACACGGTGTCGGCGCTCGCGGCCGGCTGCCCGGTCGTGGTCAAGGCCCACGAGGGGCATCCCCGCACCTCCGACCTGACCGCCTCCGTCGTACGGCAGGCCCTGCCGGACCCCGACCTGCTCGGGCTCGTGCACGGGTTCGAGGCGGGGGCCCCGCTGGTGAAGCACCCGCTCGTCACGGCGGTCGGCTTCACCGGCTCGCTCGCGGGCGGGAAGGCCATCCAGAAGCTGATCGACGAGCGGCCCGACCCCATCCCGTTCTACGGCGAGCTGGGCAGCGTCAATCCGGTCGTCGTGCTGCCCTCGGCCGACCCCGCCGAGGTGGCCTCCGGGTTCGCGGCCTCGCTGACGCTGGGCGTGGGACAGTTCTGCACCAACCCCGGCCTGGTGTTCGTCCCGGCGGAGAGAGGGTTCGAGCAGGCCGTCGCCGAGGCGGTCGCCGCCACCAGCGGCGGGCCCATGCTGACCGACAAGATCCGCGAGGGCTACCTGCGGGCGTCCGGCCGGCTGGCCGAGCGGCTCACCGTGCTGGCCGGTGGGAGCGCGGTGGACGGCATCACCCCGCAGGTCTTCGCCGCCGGCCTGGAGGCGTTCGCGGACGGGCTGCCCGAGCTGGGGGAGGAGTGCTTCGGCCCGTCGGCGATCGTCGTCCGCTATCGCGACCCCGCCGACCTGCCCGCCGTGCTGCGCCGGCTGCCCGGGTCGCTGACCGCGACCGTCCACGCGGCCGGCCCGGAGGAGGCCCGCGACCTCGTGCCGGTGCTGAACCGGCTGGCCGGGCGGCTCATCTGGAACGGCTGGCCCACCGGTGTCGCCGTCTGCTGGGCGATGCACCACGGCGGCCCCTGGCCCGCCTCCACGGCCCCGGCGCACACCTCCGTCGGCGCGGCCTCGATCAGGCGCTGGACGACCCCCGTGGCGTACCAGGACTGGCCGGCGGACCTGCTGCCGCCGGAGTTGCGCGACGACAACCCCCTCGGCGTGCCGCAACGTGTGGACGGCCGCCTGCGCGCCTGACGCCCCGCCGCGCACGTTTCCGCGCCGCTCTCCCCTCGGGGGGAGCGGCGCCTCCGTGCTCGGACCCGGACGAGGAGGACGAAAACCGCGTCTCGATAGCCTGGACTTCCGGATGCGGGAATCGGGGGTCTCGCGGTGGTCGACGTGGTGGGCCGGTATTTCAACGCGTACAACGCCCATGATCTGGACACGGTCATGGGGTGTTACTGCGCCCAGCCGGTCGCGGTGGGGCCCGGCGGACCCGCGAGGGGCCGCTCGGATGTCGCGTCGTACCACACGCTGCTCTGGCAGGCGTTCCCCGACGCGCGCGTCACGGTATGGCAGAAGATCGTCAAGGACGAGGCCGTGGCCGCCGTCGGCATGGGAATCGGCACGCACGCCGGCCCGTTCCCGCTCACCACGGGCGAGGTCGTCGAGGCCACCGGGCGTCGGGTAAGCGTGCGCTGCTGCTGGATATTCGAGATCGAGGGCTGCCTGATCACCTGCAGCGAGGTGTTCTACGACCAGCTCGAGCTGTGCGTGCAGCTCGGACTCCGCCTGCCCGCCTGAGGCGTGCCGCACGGAACGCGCGGCCCCTCTGGGGTCCAGAGGGGCCGCGCGCCGCCGGCGTCAGTGGATCTCGCCGGCCCCGGCGTGCCGGGAGACCTCCCTGCGCACGGTCTCGGCGGGGTCGATCCCCGTGTGCAGGGTCGGCGTCCAGCCCGCGTCGGCGCCGAGGTCGGGGTCGTTCTTCGCGTTGTAGGCGGCGATCAGGTCGATGGGCTGCTCCTTGCCGCCGACTCGCAGCAGGTTGCCCTTGGCCGTCAGCGCCGTGCCGCCCCAGTTGTAGAGCAGGTCGGCCGGGTCCACGCTCCGGCTCAGCCGGAAGTAGTTGTTCTCGGCGTAGATCTGTGACTCCACGCCCACGCCCAGCGCGTACTCGAAGGGCTCGGCGTCGGGCACCTGATAGTAGTTGTTGTAGACGTGCACCTTGCCGAACCGCACGCGGGGCAGCCGCTGGAGGTTGCCGGAGAACTCGTTGTGGTGCACGGTGACGCTGAGCTTGCCCCGGTCGTTGGCGGGGTTGTTGGTCGAGCCGATCAGCATCGTCTTGTCGTGGTCGGAGAACTTGTTCCACGACACGGTCACGAAGTCGGACGCGCTGGTGATGTCCGCCTGCCCGTCGTGCACCTGGTAGGGCCGGCCGAAGTAGACCGGCTGGTTCGAGTCGGGGTTGTCCCCGTCGGTGAACGAGTTGTGGTCGATCCAGACGTGGGTCGAGTTGGTGACCGAGATGTTGTCGTAGAGGGAGTTCCAGTTGCCCTCGGCGCCGTCGGTGGGGTCCCACTGGGGGAAGCAGTCGGCCGCGTCCTCGAACCGGATGTTGCGGATGATGACGTTGTCCGCCTTGTCCACGTGCAGGTTGATGTGCCGGATGGTCGCTCCCGGCAGGCCCACGATCGTGGTGCCGGACGGCACCTTGAGCTTGATGTACTTCGTCTGCGCCGCGGCGGAGGCCGCCCGCGCGTCCTCCATCGGCCCGGAAGGCTCGGTGTCGCGGCCCCACACCGCCGGGTCGTACGCCGCGAGGTAACCGGCCAGCGTGTAGCCGCCCGTGGCGAAGTCCGCGCAGGTCTTGTCGACGTCGATGACGCCCTTGACGTAGATGATGCGGGGGCCGGGGGAGGCGAGCGCCGCGGCCAGGCCCGCGCGGTCGGTGACGACGTGGACGTTCGACGCGGGGGCCGCCGCGCCGCCGGTGGTGCCGGTGCCGGCCGAGGCCCAGCCGTCGCCCGCGGGCAGCGTCTGCCGCCCGAGATCGGCCGGCGTCCCGGCCGGCGGGGTGGCCGCCCCGGCGGGGCCCGCTCCCAGCACGGGGACGGCGGCCGTGATCGCGAGGGCGGCCGACAGGAGTAAGGATCTTCCGGGCATGACTGTCTCCGTTCCGCGGTCGCTCCCCCGAGACGAGTCCGTACGTGTCGCCGGCGCTCAGGCCGGGTTGGGCGACCGCTCCAGTTCTTCGAGAAGGGCGAGACCGCGGTCGATCAGCGCGGCGAGCCTGTCGAGGTGCTCGGGGCTGGGATCGGACAGCGGCCGGCGGACGGGTCCCACGTCCAGACCACGCAGGCGCACACCCGCCTTGATGAGCGAGACGGCGTATCCCGGGCCCTCGCCGCGGAGGTCGACCAGGGGACGGTAGAAGCCCTCGATCAGACGGTTCGCGACGTCGTCGCGGCCGTCCCGCAGCGCCCGGTAGCAGGCGAGCGCGAGGTCGGGGAGGAAGCAGAAGACGGCGGAGGAGTAGCGGACCACCCCGAGGTCCCGGTAACCGAGCTGGGACAGCTCCGCTGTCGGCAGGCCGTTGAAATAGAGCATTCCGGGCGGGGCGGCCTCGATGATCCGGCGCATGAGGCCGAGGTCGCCGTAGCCGTCCTTGAGCCCGATGACGCCCGGGTGCTCCGCGAGCGCCGCGACCGTCTCCGGCTCGAAGACGGCGTTGTCCCGCTGGTAGAGGATGATCGGCAGCCGGGTGCCGTCCGCGATCGCCTCGTAGTGGCGGCGCAGGCCGTCCTGACCCGCCTGCACGAGGTACGGCGGCAGCGCGAGCAGGGCCGAGGCCCCGCCGTCCTCTGCCGCCCTGGCGAACTCCAGGGCCATCGCGGTGCCGTAGCCGGTCCCGGCGACCACCGGGACGCGGCCGGCCGCCTCCTCGACCGCCGCGGCCACGCAGGCGGTGTAGTCGCGCAGGCTGAGCGAGGGGAACTCACCGGTGCCGCAGCAGGCGAAGACCGCGCCGCACCCCGCCTCGACGCCCTGCCGCACGTGCCGGCGGAACACCTCGAGGTCGAGCCGCTCCTCCTCGTCGCAGGGCGTGACCGGGAAGAACAGCAGGCCGTCGAATGTCACCGGCTTCCTCCGTCATCCTTCTGAGCTGTCATTCATCTGACATCCATCTGAACCTGATTCATATTTATGAACACCGGGACCGTACGGCGCGCGGCGGCGCGCGGTCAAGACGTGCGCCTCAAGAGGGTGAATGTTTCGAATAGGACACGGGTTCTTGACAGGACCGAGCCCCGAACATCACCGTTGATCCGTCCACGTTTGTGAACTACGTTCAGGAATATGTCTTGAACATGGTTCGGGAAAAAGTCACAGAGGAGATGCGCCGGTGACGACGATGCGCCGCAGGGCCGTGCCGTACCTGCTGATCTCGCCGACGGTCGCGCTCATCGCCGCGTTTCTCGTCTACCCGATCGCCAGCGTCGCGTACTACAGCCTGCAGCACCGCAACCTCACCCGGCCATGGGCGGACGGCTTCGCCGGTCTCGACAACTTCCGGCAGATGCTGTTCGAGGACGAGGTCTTCTGGCACAGCCTGGGCTTCACCGCCAAATGGGTGGTCGTCGAGATCGGCCTTCAGCTGATCCTCGGGCTGGCCCTGGCCCTGATCGTCAATGAAAGTTTCATCGGCAGGGGGCTCGCCCGGTCGCTCGTCTTCTCCCCCTGGGCCGTCTCCGGGGTGCTGACGACGGGCATCTGGATCCTGCTCTACACGCCGAGCACCGGAGTGCTGCGCTTTCTCGGGCAGCCCGAGGCGGCGGTCCTCGGCAACCCCGACACGGTCTTCCCGGCCGTGGTCGTGACCGAGCTGTGGCGCGGCGTGCCGTTCTTCGCGATCCTCCTGCTCGCCGGCCTGCAGGGCATCCCGGGCGAGCTCTACGAGGCGGCGGCGGTGGACGGCGCCGGGCGGATCAGGCGCTTCCTCCACGTCACGCTGCCGCACCTGCGGGACGCGATCGTGCTGGCCACGCTGCTGCGCGGGGTCTGGGAGTTCAACAACGTCGACCTGCTCTACACGCTCACCGGCGGCGGCCCGGCGCAGGTCACGACCACGCTGCCGCTGTACGTCGCGCAGCGGGCCGTCGACTCCAAGGACTTCGGGTACGGCTCGGCGCTGACGATGGCGGGCTTCGTGATCCTGCTGTTCTGCTCCATCCTCTACCTCCGGCTCAGCCGGTTCGGCGAGGAACGATGAAGAGGCGAGGGGTTTCGCAATGAGCGCCGACGTGATGACCCGCCCGCGCACCCGAGCGGTGCCCGCGGGGACCCGCCGACGGAAGAGGCGCGATCCCGGCCGCGTGCTGCGGCTCTACGTCCCCCTCGGGATGTACCTGGTCTTCACCCTCGTGCCGTTCTACTGGATGCTCGTGTTCGCCCTGCGGCCGGCCGGATCGACCGACCCGGTGCCCTGGCCGATCACGTTCGAGCACTTCGAGACCGTCTGGAACGACATCGGCTACGCGGTGTTCTTCAGGAACAGTGTGATCGTCGGGGTCTGGTCGCTGCTGTTCACCACGGTCATCGCGGTCATGGGCGGGTACGCGTTGTCGCGCTACCGGTTCCGCGGCCGGGGCCTGTTCATGGTCGTGCTGCTGTGCACCCAGTTCATTCCGGGCGCGATGATGCTGATCCCGCTGTTTTCGATCTTCAAGACGCTCGGCCTGATCAACAACCTGGCCAGCCTCGTCGTCGCCGACACCGTCTTCAACCTGCCCCTGTCGATCATTCTGATGAGCGGGTTCATCTCGGCCGTGCCGTTCACGGTCGAGGAGGCCGCGATGGTCGACGGCTGCACCCGGTTCCGCGGCTTCCTCGCCATCGTGCTGCCGCAGCTGCGGCCCGGTCTGATCGCCGTGGGGTCGTTCGCCTTCATCCACACGTGGAACAACTTCCTGTTCGCGCTGATGTTCGTCAGCAAGCAGGACAGCTTCACGATCCCCGTCGGGCTCAGCTACACGATCGGGGAGTACAGCGCCGACTTCGGGGCTCTCGCGGCCGGGGGCGTCGTCGCCGCCCTGCCGGTGGTCTGCGTGTTCGCAGTGGTCCAGCGCTATCTCGTGCACGGCATCAGCGCCGGCGCGGTCAAGGGATAGCAACCCCCCAACCATTGAAGAGACCAGCCTGTCGTAAGCAGGAGGAACCATGAAGATCAAAGTGGCCTGGGCGGCGCTCGCCGTTCTCGCCGTCACCGCTACCGGATGTGGGTCGGACTCGGGTTCCGGCGAGGGCTCCGGCAAGACGACCATCACGTTCTGGGACAACAACGGGGGCGCCCGCACCCCGATCTACCAGGAGCTGATCAAGCGGTTCGAGGCGGCCAACCCCTCGATCCACGTCGAGTACGTCGGCGTCCCCATCGCCTCCGTCCAGCAGAAGTACGACACCGCCATCGCGGGCGGGGACACCCCCGACGTCGGCGGCGTCACCACGTCGTACCTGGCCAACCTGACCGGCCAGCAGGCGCTGGAGCCGGCGGACGAGTGGCTGGCCAAGAGCTCGGTGAACGGCAAGCTGGCCACGCCGATGCTCGACTCGGTCCGCAAGACCGTGCCCGACGGCAAGCTCTACCTGGTGCCCAACACCTCCAACATGGACGTGGTGTGGTACCTGAAGGACAAGCTCCAGCAGGCGCCGACCACCTGGGACGAGTTCTTCAAGGACGCCGACGACCTGACCAAGAAGCCCGACGAGTACGGCTACACCATCCGCGGCGGCGCGGGCTCGATCTTCCAGATCCTGGCCGAGATGTACTCCTACTCCGGCGTGAGCCAGTTCTTCGACGGGTCCGGCAAGAGCACGGTCAACGACCCGAAGAACGTCGAGTTCCTCACCAAGATGGCCGGGCTGTACAAGAAGGACACCCCCGAGGCCGACGTCACCAACGACTTCCCGAAGATGGTCGCCGCGTTCGGCACCGGGAAGATCGCGATGATGCACCACAACCTTGGCTCCTACAACGACCACGTCAAGGCGCACGGCAAGGACAAGATCGGCGCCTTCGCGCTGCCGACCGGTCCCGGCGGCAAGCGGACCGTCGTCGCCAACCCCGTGGACGGCTTCGCGGTGTTCAAGAGCAGCGAGCACAAGGACGCCGCCTGGAAGTTCGTGGAGTTCCTGGTCTCCCACGACAGCAACAGCTACTGGAACCAGCAGACGGGCCAGATCCCGGCCAACACCGAGGCGCAGGGCGACTCCTGGCTGCAGGGCCTGGAGCACCTGAAGACCGCCGTCGACACGCTGAACGACCCGAACACCCAGGTCGTTTCGCCGCCCTACTACCTGCCCCAGTTCTCCTCCATCACCAAGGCCGACACCGAGCCCCTCTTCCAGAAGGTGCTGCTCGGCCAGATGAAGCCCCAGGAGTTCCTCGACACCCTGGCGCAGAAGCTGACCGACGCGCAGGCCGAGTGGAAGAAGGCGACCGGCGGCTGACAACCGCCGCCGCGTCCCGGGACCGGGCCGGTGCGTCCCTGACCGCGCACCGGCCCTCCGGCCCCTCCAGCACCGAAAGAGAAGGGAAGAGTCCATGGCGGCCGTCGAACGCGTCATCGTCACGGTCTTCACCACGGTCACCAGGTCCGTGGTCGACGGGCACGGCCACCGGCATCCCGGCCCGCCGCGGGAGGTGCGGGAGGCGCTGCTGGCCGTCACCGACAGCGACGGCGCGACCGGATACTGCCTGGCGGCGCCGGACACCGTCAGGGAGGCGGTGATCACGAGCCACATCGGGCCGGCGCTGATCGGTCAGGACAGCCTCGACCGGGAGCGGCTGTGGCACCGCGTCGCCCGCCGGCAGCGGGGCGCCCAGGGCAACCTGTCCGACCGGGCGCTCAGCGCGGCCGACCAGGCCCTGTGGGACCTCGCCGGGCGCAAGCTCGGCCTGCCGGTCTGGAAGCTCCTCGGCGGAGCCCGCTCCGAGGTGCCCGCCTACGCGAGCACGATGTGCGGCGACGACATCCCCGGCGGCCTGGCCACCCCCGAGGACTACGCCGCCTTCGCCAAGGAACTCGTCTCCCGCGGCTATCGCGGGATCAAGCTGCACACCTGGATGCCGCCCATGCCGTACGGCGTGGACCGCGACATCGAGGCGTGCGCCGCGGTCCGGGAGGCGGTCGGCCCGGACGTCGCGCTCATGCTCGACAGCAACCACTGGTACTCCCGCTCCGAGGCCCTGGCCCTCGGCAGGGCCCTCGACGAGCTGAACTTCGCGTGGTACGAGGAGCCCATGGAGGAGGCCTCGGTGCAGTCGTACCGATGGCTCGCCGACCAGCTCAGGACGCCGATCCTCGGGCCGGAGACCTCCTGGGGCAAGCACATGGCGCGGGCGGAGTGGGTGGCCGCGGGGGCCTGTGACATCCTCAGGGTCGGCGTGGTCGGCTCCGGCGGGATCATCCCGGCGATCAAGGCGGTCCACCTGGCCGAGTCGTTCGGCATGGACTGCGAGATCCACGGCAACGGCTCCGGCGCCCTCGCGGTGATCGGTGCCACGCTGTGCGGACAGTGGTACGAGCGGGGGCTGCTGCACCCGCACTCGGACTACGACACGCCCGCCCCGCACCTGCGGTCGATCGTCGACCCGCTCGCCGACGGAAAGGTGCGGATGCCGGACACTCCCGGACTGGGGGATGATCTGGATATGGACTACATCGCCTCCCGGACGGTCACCTCCTGGGGAACCGGCTCACAATAGGAGGCGGACAGGCGGGTCAGGGAGGTTACACATGGCGGAACCCGTGCCGCACGTGAAGTCGGCACTCCGGACGGTCGAGCTGCTCGACTTCTTCGCGCAGTATCCCGGACTGCACAGCCTCACCGACCTACAGGGCAAGCTGGGCTACCCCAAGAGCAGCCTGCACGCCCTGCTGCGCACGCTGGTCGACCTCGGCTGGATCGAGACCGACGTCACCGGCACGCTCTACCGGATTGGCATGCGGGCTCTGCTGGTCGGGGCGACGTACATCGACGGCGACCCGGTGGTCCAGCTCGCGCACGACGCACTGGACTGGCTGGCCGAGGTGACGGGCGAGACGGTGCACCTCGCCCGTCTCGACCACTTCGACATCGTCTACCTCGCCACGCGCGCCTCGCGGCACTACCTGCGGCCGTTCTCACGGGTGGGCCGCCGCCTGCCGGCGAGCACCACGTCGCTCGGCAAGGCGATCCTGGCGAGCAGGGACGACGGCGAGGTGCGCGCGATGCTGCCCGCCGAGCTGCCCTCGCTGACGGCCCACACGATCGTGGACGCCGAGGAGCTGCTGGTCGACCTGCACCGGGTGCGCAAGCAGGGCTACGCGGTGGACCGTGAGGAGAACACCGAGGGACTGCGCTGCTTCGGCGTCGCGCTGCACATCAGCGACCCGCCGCGCGACGCCATCAGCTGCTCGGTGCCGATCCCGCGCCTCACGCCCGAGCGGGAGAAGGAGATCGCCTCCTGCCTCCTGGAAGCGCGCGAGCGCATCGAGCGCTCCGCCATGCGGCAGCGCCGCGCCTACTGACCGGCTCCGCCCCCGGCGGCGGAGCCGTGTCCTGCGCCTCACGCTCTCCAGCCGGTGGCGCGCAGCCACGTCTCCAAGGTCATCAGCCTCGGGTGCTCGGATCGCAGGGCCGGCAGATCGACCTGTGCGGGCGGTTGCTCGTCGAAGAACTCGAACATCCGGGCCACCCACTCGTCGAACGCGCGCACCTGCTCGATCGGCGTCCGTTCGAAGCGGGCCGGCAGGCCGCACACCCGGCCGAACGTCTCGGCGATCTCGGACGGGGTGAGCTCGTCGGCGCCCAGGTCGACGGTGCGGCCGAGGAACCGGCCGGGGCGCTCGAAGGCGAGGGCGGCGAACACCCCGATGTCCTCGACGCCGATCAGCTGCATCGGCTTGCCGGGCTGCGCGGGGAGCCGCACGACCAGCGTGCCGTCCTCCAGGACCGGGCGGTTGTAGGTGGCGAAGTTCTCCATGAAGGAGACCGGGCGCAGGATCGTCGCCGGGAGCCCGAGGGCGTGGATCTCGCGCTCGATCCGTGCCTTGCTCTCGAAGTGGGGGATTCCGGAAGGGGCGTCCGCGCCGGGGACCGAGCTGTACACCAGGTGTCCCGTGCCGATCTCCGCGGCCAGCCGGACAACCGTCAGGCCCCGCCGTTCCTCGGCGGCGGCGCCCTCGACGGTGATCCTCGGACCCTGCATCATGGTCAGCGCGAGGAAGACCCCGTCCACACCCCGCATCGCGTGGCGCAGCGACGCCTCGTCGTCGAGGTCGCCCACGACGAGTTCCGCCCCCGACTCTTCCAAGGTCTTCGCGGCGGAACGGCCCGGGTCGCGCACCAGGGCGCGCACGCTCCGGCCCCGGGCGAGCAGTTGCCGGGCGGCGGCGCCGCCCTGCCGGCCCGTGGCGCCGACCACCAGTACGGGATCGCTCATGGCGCCTACCTCCGTGGCACACTCGCGGTGTGAAGGATCATGGACGTCACGATAACGAGAGGGCGTCCGGCGGTCCTGGCACTCGTGCTGCCAGTCACGCGCCCGGCCGCCGCGCCAGGGTGTCGGACCGCAGGGCCGAGCTCGGCGCGTTCCTCCGCGCCCGGCGGGCCCGCCTGCGTCCGGCCGACGTCGGCCTGCCGGAAGGCGAGCCGGCCCTGCGCCGCACCCCCGGCCTGCGCCGCGAGGAGATCGCCGAGCTCTCGGGTGTCGGTGTCACCTGGTACACCTACCTGGAACAGGGACGGGACATCTCGGCGTCGGCGCAGGTGATCGACGCGCTGGCCCGCGCGCTGCTGCTCGATCCCGACGAACACCGCCACCTGCGTGACCTGGCCGGCCTGGCCCCGCCGGACACGCCGTCCGGCGAGGGGGCGCGGCCACGGGACCGGCTGCGGCGCCTGGTGGACGCCGCCGCCCCGAACGCCGCCTCCGTGTACGACGCGCGCTTCGACTATCTGGCCTGGAACACCCCCTACGCCCTGCTCCGCCACGATCCGCTGACGCTCCCGCCGGGCAGGCGGAACCTGCTGTGGATGATGTTCACCGACGCCGGCAACCGCGCCCGGATGGTCCATTGGGAACCCGCCGCCCGCGCCGTGATCAGCCAGTTCCGCGCCGAGATGGGACGCCGGCCGGGTGACCCCGCCTTCACGGCGCTGGTGGCGGAGCTGAGCGAGGTCAGCCCGGAGTTCCGGGAGTGGTGGGCGGACTACCCGGTCCGCCGCTTCAGGCCCGCGACGGTCACGATCGACCACCCCGAGATCGGGCGGCTGGACCTGGAGGTGTTCCAGCTGCGTCCGGCGGAGCACCCCGATCTCCTGCTGGTGCTGCAAGTGCCGGCGGGCGAGGACGGCCGCAGGCGGGTGACCTCGCTCCTCGATGGACGGCGGGACTCCGGCAGCGCCCCGAAGGGCAGCGCTCCGAAGGCCAGTGCCCCGAAGGGCAGCACTCTGAAGGGCGGCCTCCCGGCGCGCCGCCCCGGTAATCGCCCGCATCCGGGGTAACTTCGGCATCATGGCCACCCGTACGTCCGGACAGGGGTCCGGCAAGCGCCCCGCGTCGCGCTCCGGATCCCGTACGGCTTCCCCGAAGCGATCCCCGGCGGGTTCCCGAGGCAGGGCGGCGCCCAGGTCCGCGCCCAAGCGGCCGGTCGCCACCGGACAGGACCCGATCAGCTGGTTCTTCCTCGTGATCGGCAAGCTCGTCATCGGCATGTGGATGCTGGTGGCGAACGGCGTGGGCATGGCGGCGCGGGCACTCGGGCAGGGAGCCCGCGACCTCGACCCCGTGCACCGCCGCGACGGGCAGGGACTGTCGGTGCTCGCGGCCGCCATCGTGCTCGCCGCCCTGACCTGGCGGGACACCAAGACGGGATTCGCCGAGTTCGTCGACACCGTGGTGCGCGGGACGGTGGGATCGCTCGCCTGGGCGGTGCCCGTGCTGCTCGCGCTGCTCGCCTGGCGGCTGCTGCGCCACCCCGACCAGAACGCCGAGACCGGCAGGATGGGCATCGGCTGGACCGCGCTGCTGGCCGGGATCCTCGGAATCGTGCACGTCGCCCACGGCACGCCGTACCCCTCAGGCGGGCCCAACGACGGCATGGCCAACGTGTCGGCGGCGGGCGGCATGATCGGCTTCATCGTCTCGGCTCCACCGTCGAGCATCCTGCCGGCGTTCATCACGATCCCGCTGCTGGTGATGCTGTCCGGCTTCGGCCTGCTGGTGATCACAGCCACTCCGGTCCACCGCATCCCCGAGCGTCTCGCCGAGATCCAGCACATGCTCTTCCAGCGGCCGGAGGAGACCGGGGAGCCCCGCAAGGCCCCCGCGCCGGCCAAGAAGCGCACCCGCAAGCAGCCGGGCGGCGGGCGCGACGCCGAGGGCGGCGACGGCGTCAAGCCGTACGACACGCCCGTGCTGTCGGAGAAGGACCATTCGCCGGAGATCGTCCCCGGCCTCGTGGACGACGTGGTGGAGTCGGCCGAGCCTACCGAGCCGGAGATACCCAAGCCGGTGCCTCAGCCTCCGCTGCCGACCCCCGCGCCGCGCAAGGTGGAGCAGCTCGTCCTGTCCAGCCAGGAGGGGCCGTACACGCTGCCGGACCTCACGCTGCTGCGGCCGGGCAGCGCGCCCAAGCAGGAGACCAAGGGCAACCGGACGGTCGTGAACGCGCTGACCAGCGTGCTGGAGCAGTTCTCCATCGACGCGCAGGTCGTCGGCTTCACCCGGGGCCCGACGGTGACCAGGTATGAGATCGAGCTCGGCCCGGCCGTCAAGGTCGAGAAGGTCACCGCGCTCACCAGGAACATCGCCTACGCCGTCAAGTCCGCGGACGTCCGGATCCTGTCTCCCATCCCCGGCAAGTCGGCCATCGGCGTGGAGATCCCCAACGTCGACAAGGACCTCGTGTCGCTCGGCGACGTGCTGCGCTCGCAGGTGGCCCAGGCCGACCACCACCCGATGATCGTCGGGCTCGGCAAGGACGTCGAGGGCCGCACCATCGTGGCCAACCTGGCCAAGATGCCGCACATCCTCATCGCGGGCGCCACCGGCGCGGGCAAGTCGACCTGCATCAACGGGCTGATCTCCTCGATCCTCCTGCGGGCCACGCCCGACGAGGTCCGCATGGTGCTGGTCGACCCCAAGCGGGTCGAGCTCAGCTCGTACGAGGGCATCCCGCACCTCATCACGCCCATCATCACCAACCCGAAGAAGGCCGCCGAGGCCCTCGAATGGGTGGTGGGCGAGATGGACCGGCGGTACGACGACCTGGCGGCCAGCGGCTTCCGGCACGTGGACGACTTCAACAAGGCCGTGCGCGCGGGCAAGCTGGTGCCGCCGCCGGGCAGCGAGCGCGTCTACCAGCCGTACCCGTACCTGCTGGTGATCGTGGACGAGCTGGCCGACCTGATGATGGTCGCGCCGCGCGACGTGGAGGACTCGATCGTCCGCATCACGCAGCTCGCCCGGGCCGCCGGCATCCACCTGGTCATCGCCACCCAGCGGCCGTCCGTGGACGTCGTCACCGGCCTGATCAAGGCGAACGTGCCCTCGCGGCTGGCGTTCGCCACCTCCTCGCTCGCCGACTCGCGGGTCATCCTCGACCAGCCGGGAGCCGAGAAGCTCGTCGGGCAGGGCGACGCGCTGTTCCTGCCCATGGGCGCGAGCAAGCCGATGCGGCTGCAGAACGCGTTCATCTCCGAGAAGGAGATCGCGGAGGTCGTCGCCCACTGCAAGGCCCAGATGCAGGCCGAGTATCGGGAGGACGTCGCCGCGCCCGCCGCCGCGAAGCGGGAGATCGACGAGGAGATCGGCGACGACCTCGACCTGCTGATCCAGGCCGCCGAGCTGATCGTGTCGACCCAGTTCGGCTCGACGTCCATGCTCCAGCGCAAGCTGCGCGTGGGCTTCGCCAAGGCCGGGCGGTTGATGGACCTGCTGGAGAGCCGCAACGTGGTCGGTCCGAGCGAGGGGTCCAAGGCCCGCGAGGTGCTGGTCAAGCCCGACGAACTGCCCGGCCTGCTCGCCGACCTCCGCGGCGGCGAGTAGCCGCCGGGCCTCGCCAGGCTCTTCAGGGACCCAACCGGCGCGCCTCGGCGGCGCACGGGTGCACGCCGGCCCCTCGGACGACGTCCTCCAACGCCTGAGCCCGAGGAGGCAGGCGTGGGCGCCGAACCGCCCGTCGCGGGCCTGCGTCAAGAAGTGGCTGGGCAGCGCCTGGGGCCCCGACGTCTGCACGGGCTGGATCACCTGACATCAGCGCCGGCGACCCGGTGGGCGGCGGTAGCGAGCAGCAGGGCCGCGTGCGCGCCGGGGTCGGTCACCGGGTGGCCCAGCAGCGTCTCGATGCGCTGCAGCCGCTGGTAGAACGTCTGCCGCCCGAGGTGTAGCGCGGCGGCCGCCCGGGTCGCGCTGCACCCGTGCAGCAGGAAGACCTCCAGCGTGCCGACGAGGTCGGTCCGGTGGGCCGTGTCCCAGTCCACCAGCCGGCCGATGGTCCGCCGTACGAGTTCGGCGGCGTGCCGGGCGTCGGCGTGGCGGGTGAGCTCCAGTTCGAGGGCGAGCGCGCGGGTGGTGACGAGCCGGGCACCCCGCCGCAGCCCGAGCGCGGCCCGCGCGTCCCGCAGCGAACCGCCCAGCTCGGCCAGGCCGGTCGCGGCGTGCCCCACGGCGACTCTGAGCTGGGGGGTGTGCAGCCGCCGCAGCGCCTCCTCCAGCGCCTGGGCGGCCGCGCCGGCGGCGTCCGCCACGGCCACCGGCACCGCGAGGGCGCCGAGCACCAGCCGGCTCACCCGCCCCCGCAGGGCGGTCGTGTGCAGGATGTGCGCGGCCCGGTCGAGCACGGCGAGCGCGGCCGCCGTCTCCAGGGCGTCCACGGCCACGCCCACCAGCAGGTGGCCGGGCCCGGTGGGCAGGCCCGCCATGACCGCCCGTACGCCGGGGTCGGCCTCGGCCGTGCCCTCGATGAGGTCCCGCAGCAGCGCGGACGCCTGGCGGTCGCGCTCGCTCGGCGGACTGCCCGTCCTGAGCATGGCGAGGGCGAGGGCGACGGCCGTCCGCTCCAGCGCGATCGCCAGGTCGTCGGCGGGCAGCGCCGAACCGGGGCCGGCCACCAGCCGCCCCCAGGGGTGACCGTGGAGGGTGACCGGTGACTCGCAGACCGCACGTTCAGCCGCGCGCCAGGCGTCCCGGTCGCTGCCCACGCCGTGGGCGGCGACCAGCGCGCCGCTGGCGGACAGCAGCATCAGCGGTGCCCCCACCACCTCGGCTCCGGTCGCCAGTACCCCGGCGACCCCGGCGCCGGCGATGAGCGCCTCGTTGAGGGCGCGAGTGGCCGAGTCGCCCACCCGCAGCCGCCGGCTCGCGTAGTCGACGATCAGCGTGTTGACGTGCTCGGTGATCCGGATGAACGGGACGACCGCGTGCAGGGTGATGAAGGGCAGCTCCTGCCTGCGGGCCTCCTCCACCAGCTCGGGCGGCGTCTCGGGGAACGTGCGGCCGAGTTCGAGGGCGACCCCGGCCACGCCCCTGGCGGCGATCTCCCGCAGGTAGTGCCGCCGCGCCCCCGCGTCGGTGCCGGCCAGGCCGAGCCCGGTCGTCAGCAACAGCTCGCCGCCGGTGAGCAGGGGACCGATCTCGTAGATCTCGCTGGAGTGCACCCATCGGACCACCCGGTCGAGCGCGCCCTTCCCGGCGAGGACCTCCGGCCGGGCCTCCCGCAGCACCTCGAAGGACAGCAGCTCGCGCAGGGTCAGAGGCATCGGTGCACCCCTATACGGATCGTCCGTTAAGGGTCGTCATAGTACGGACGTTTCGTCCGTTCCCGAAGGCCCGGCGGGGAGGGATAGTGAGCGCATGACGAGCGACGCAGCCATGCTCAGCGTGGCCCTGGAAGAGGCAAGGAAGGGGTTCGCCGAAGGCGGCGTGCCGGTCGGCGCGGCCCTGTTCGGCCCGGACGGCCGCCTGCTGGGGCGCGGGCGAAACCGCCGGGTTCAGGACGGCGACCCCTCGGTGCACGGGGAGACCGCCGCCTTCCGCGACGCGGGCCGCCAGCCCTCCTACCGCGGGACCACCATGGTGAGCACCCTGTCGCCCTGCTGGTACTGCAGCGGCCTGATCCGGCAGTTCCGCATTCCGCGGCTGGTGGTCGGCGAGTGTCGCACGTTCATGGGCGCGCACGAGTGGCTCGCCGAGGCCGGGGTGGAGGTCGTCGTGCTCGACGACCCCGAGTGCGCCGGGCTCATGACGGCCTTCATCACGGCCAACCCCGCCGTCTGGAACGAGGACATCGGAGATGAGACATGAATTCGGTTCCCGTCGTCGACCTGACTCCCTGGTTCTCCGGTGAGGCGGACGGCCGGGCGCGGGTGGCCGCCCAGGTCGACGCCGCGCTGCGCGAGATCGGCTTCCTGCTGGTCACCGGGCACGGCGTGCCGGCCGCGCTGCGCGAGGACGTGCGCGCCGCGGCCCGGCGGTTCTTCGCCCTGCCCGCCGAGGCGAAGCAGCGGTACGCGGCCACCGTGGGGGAGCGGGGCTGGCTGCCGCCGGGCGTCGAGGCCAACGGCTACGCCGAGGGCACGCCCACCCCGCCCGACCTCAAGGAGACCTTCGCCGTGGGCGCCGACCAGCCGATCGGCGTCCCGGAGATCGACACCGACTGGTTCCTCGCCAACGTCTGGCCGTCCGAGGTGCCCGAACTCCAGATGCTGCTCACCCGCTACTTGGCGGAGATGCGCTCGCTGGCCGGCGAACTCCTGGTGGTCTGCGCGGCCGCTCTGGGAATCGAGGAGGACTTCTTCGCCTCCCGGGCCGACCACCCGTCGTACACGATGAACATCAACCGCTACCCGCCGCTGTCGCAGGTGGGCGAGCCGGAGCCGGGGCAGTTCCGGATCGGGCCGCACACCGACTTCGGCACCGTGACCGTGCTCGACCGGCAGCGGGGCGTCGGCGGCCTGCAGGTCTACACGCTCGACGGCGAGTGGATCGACGCGCCGTTCGTGCCGGACTCGTTCACGATCAACATCGGCGATCTGCTGGCCCGCTGGACGGGCGACCGCTGGCGCTCCACCCGGCACCGGGTGCTCCCGCCCGACCCGTCGGCGCCGGACGAGGAGCTGATCTCGCTCATCTACTTCTACGAGTGCAACCCCCTGGCCGAGGTGGAGTCGCTCGGCCCCCCGATCGGCCGGGTCTCCCACGAGCCCGTCCGCGCGTCCGACTACCTCCTCGAGAAGCTGAGGGCGATCACCGTATGACAGTTCTGGAACCCCCCGAAGTCGCCGTACGCGAGGGCCGGTACGGCGACAAGGTCGCCGCGATCGAGCCGGGCGGCATCGAGTTCATCCCCCTCTCCGAGCGCCACGGCAGGCCCCGGCAGCTCTTCTGGACGTGGACCTCGCCGAACCTGGAGTTCGCCACGATCTTCCTCGGGGTCCTCGCCGTGGCGGCGTTCGGGCTCGGCTTCTGGCAGGCCGTGCTCGCCGTCGTCGTGGGCAGCGGCCTCGGGGCCCTCACCCACGGCGTGCTGTCGGCCAGGGGCGTGAGTGCGGGGCTGCCGCAGATGGTGCTCGGCAGGCTGCCGTTCGGCTATTGGGGCAACGTCATCCCTTCGGCGTTCAACTCCGTCGCCGCCGGAATCGGCTGGTTCGCGGTCAACAGCGTGAGCGGCGCGCTCGCGCTGAACACGCTGACGGGTTTGCCGGGCTGGGCCTGTCTGCTGATCGTCGTCGCGGTCATGGTGGTGCTCGGGTTCTTCGGCCACAACCTCGTGCAGGCCTTCGAGAAGTACGCGTTCCCGGTTCTCGCGGTGATCTTCGCGGTCACCTCCGTGATCATCCTGTCGAAGGCCGAGCCGGGCTACGCGGGCAGCGGGGGAGGGCTCGGCGGCTTCCTGCTGACCGTGGGCGCCACGTTCGGCTACGCGGCCGGCTGGAACCCGTACGCCGCCGACTACACGCGGTACCTGCCGCAGGACGCGAGCAGGCGGGCCACCGGCTTGTCGGCGGGCCTCGGCGTGTTCGTGTCGTGCGTGCTGCTGGAGGTCGTCGGCGCGGCGTCCGTGACGATCGGGGGCGGCGACGCCCTCGGGCAGCCCACCTCGGCGTTCACCGGCCACCTGCCCGCGCTCGTGGCGAACCTGACGCTGCTCGCGATCGCCCTCGGGGCCGTGTCGGCCAACGCGCTCAACGTCTACTCGGGTGCTATGTCGCTGCTCGCCCTCGGCGTACGGCTGCCGCTGACGATGCGGCGGGCCATCGTCGCGCTGGCCTGCGGCGTGATCGGCTTCGCGGTGGCGCTGTCGGGCCTGGAGGACGCCGGGCACAAGTATGAGGCGTTCCTGCTGGTCATCGCGTACTGGATCGGCCCCTGGCTGGGCGTGGTGCTGACGGACATGCTGCTGCGGCGCGGCCAGGACGTCCGCGCGCTCGAACCGCTCATGTTCGACCGGCGGCACGCCAACTGGGCCGGGCCTGTCGCGATGGTGGCGGGGGTCGTCCTGTCGGTCTGGCTGTTCTCCAATCAGGAGCAGTACGTCGGCGTGGTGCCGCGGAGCGTGCCCCAGGTGGGGGACATAGCGTTCGAGGCCGGGTTCCTCATCTCCGCCGGGCTCTATCTCGCGCTGAAGCCCCTGCGGCGCGGCTGAACGGGCCCCGGGCCGCTCCCCGGCGTGCACTCTCCGTGCATATTCGACCCACCCACGGGTACCCATCGTAGCCAGTTACTGATTGAATGTGACTAACTACGCATTGTGGGGCGAGCTGTTCAGCTCGGACAGGGGGCGGAACGATGAGCGTTGGTGCTGTTTTGGCCGAAGCCCGTGAGCGCGCCGGGCTGACCGTGCGTCAGCTCAGCGAGCGCACGCGGATCCGCGAGACCGTCATCGAACGCTTCGAGCGCGACGACTTCTCGGTGGGCGACTTCTACGCGCGCGGGCACATCCGGACCATCGCCTCCGACCTCGGCCTGGACCCGGACGGGATCCTGCGGCAGTACGAGCAGGAGAACGCCGACATCGCGTCACCGGTCAAGGCGTCGGCGGTGTTCAGGGGCGACGTGGGGGAGCGGGCCCGCAGGGCCCCCAGCTGGACGATGGCCGTCGCGGTGGCCCTGGCCATCGTCGCGGTCGTCGTCGTCGCGCGGATGCTCGGGGGCTCCGGCGGGAAGACGGGCCCGACGGCCGCCCAGCTCCCGGTGACGGCGCCGCACGCGCACGCGCGTCACGACAAGGGCCACGAGAGGAAGACCCTCGAGGAGGCCGTCGCGCCCGGCCTCGTGGTCGTGAAGGTCACCGCGCGCAAGCCGGCCTACCTCAACGTGAGGGACGCCAAGGGCCATGAGATCTTCCAGGGGACGCTGCCCGAGGGGAAGACCACGACCTATTCGGCCAAGGACCGGATGAAGGTGACCATCGGCGACGCGGGGGCGGTGCGGCTGGAGGTCAACGGAAGGGACCTCGGCACGCCCGGCAAGGACGGCCAGATGATCCGGCGGACCTTCGACGCGGGCGGCCCGAGTCCCCGTTAATCGCCGACTGCCGATACCGTAGTTCGCATCATGTCTTCTCGCCGAACCGTATCGCTGATCACGCTGGGCTGCGCCCGCAACGAGGTCGACTCCGAGGAGCTGGCCGCGCGGCTGGAGGCCGCCGGCTGGCACACCGATGACGACGATCCCGACGTCGTCGTCGTCAACACGTGCGGCTTCATCGATTCGGCGAAGAAGGACTCCATCGACACCCTGCTCGCCGCGGCCGACTCGGGCGCGAAGGTGGTGGCGGCGGGCTGCATGGCCGAACGGTACGGCGCGCAGCTCGCCGACGCCCTGCCCGAGGCGACCGTGATCTCCTTCGACGACTACGCCGAGATCGGGGAGCGTCTCGACGACGTCCTCTCGGGCAGGCCGCTGGTCCCGCACTCGCCGCGGGACCGTCGCACGCTCCTGCCGATCACGCCGGTGGAGCGCGCGGCCGCCCGGGCCCACATTCCCGGTCACGCCCAAGAGGACCCGCTGCCGGAGGGCGTCGCCCCCGCCAGCGGCCCGCGCATGCTGCGCAAGCGGCTCGGCTCGGGGCCGGTGGCCTCGCTGAAGCTCGCGTCGGGCTGCGACCGGCGCTGCACGTTCTGCGCGATCCCGGCCTTCCGCGGCTCGTACGTCTCGCGCCGCCCGGAGGACCTGCTCGCCGAGGCCGCCTGGCTGGCCGGGCAGGGCGTCAGGGAGCTCGTGCTGGTCAGCGAGAACTCCACGTCGTACGGCAAGGACCTGGGCGACCTGCGCGCACTGGAGAAGCTGCTGCCCCCGCTGGCCGCGATCGAGGGCATCGAGCGGGTGCGGGTCAGCTACCTGCAGCCGGCCGAGCTGCGGCCCGGGCTGCTCGACGTGATCGCCTCCACCGAGGGGGTCGCGCCCTACTTCGACCTGTCCTTCCAGCACGCCAGCGGGACCGTGCTGCGGCGGATGCGGCGCTTCGGCGACCCCAAGCGGTTCCTCGACCTGCTCGCGCAGATCCGCGACCGCGCCCCGGAGGCGGGCATCAGGTCCAACTTCATCGTGGGGTTCCCGGGGGAGACCCAGGAGGAGTTCGACGAACTGGTGGGCTTCCTTGAGGAGGCCAGGCTGGACGTCATCGGCGTCTTCGGCTACTCCGACGAGGAGGGCACCGAGGCGTACGGCTTCGACGGCAAGCTCGACCAGGACGTGATCGAGGAGCGGGTCGCGACGCTGACCGAGCTCGCCGAGGAGCTGACCGCCCAGCGGGCCGAGGAGCGCATCGGCACCGAGCTGGAGGTCCTGATCGAGGAGGACCTCGGGGACGGCGGATACGAGGGCCGGGCGGCGCACCAGGGCCCCGAGGTGGACGGTGCGGTCACGGTCCAGGGGATCGGCCTGGTCCCCGGCCAGATCGTCCAAGCGGTCGCCGTCGACTCCGAGGGGGTCGACCTCATCGCCCGGATCAAGGCAGGCACATGACGGAGCGCGGTGAGCCGCCGGTGGACGTGGCGGGCCCGGGAGAGGTGACACCGGAGCCCGCGGCGCCGCCGGTCGCCGCCGTGCCCGCCGCGCCGGTGGCGATACCGGCGTCCGCCGACGTGGCCGGAGCGGTCGCAGTAGAGGGCGCAGGAGACGGCACGGTGCGCCACGTCAGCACCTGGAACATCGCAAACGTCCTGACCATCGCCCGGCTGGCGATCGTCCCCGTCTTCACCGTCTTCCTGTTCGTCGAGGGGGAGGGCTGGCGCCTGGCGGCCCTCGGCGTCTTCCTGCTCGCGTCCCTCACCGACCAGCTCGACGGCTGGCTCGCCAGGAAGTACGCGCTGATCACCGACTTCGGGAAGATCGCCGATCCGATCGCGGACAAGGCGCTGATCGGCGCCGCACTGCTCAGCCTGTCGTACCTCGGCGAGATCCCGTGGTGGGTCACCCTGGTGATCGTCGCCCGCGAGGCGGGGGTCACGCTGCTGCGTTTCCTCGTGATCCGGCACGGGGTTATCCCGGCCAGTTACGGGGGCAAGGTGAAGACCGTGTTGCAGATCGTGGCCATCGCGCTCTACATCGTGCCGGGGGTGCCGGATCTGGTCAGGTGGGCGGCCATGGGCCTCGCCCTGGTGATCACGGTGGGAACCGGCGCCGACTACGTGGTGCGGGCGGTGCGGCTGCGGCAGGTGGCGAGGAGCGCGCGAAGCCGATGATGGGCGTGGCGAGCGAGGTGCTGTCCCTGCTGGTTCGCCAGGGCGCGACGGTCGCCGTGGCGGAGTCGCTCACGGGCGGCCTGATCGGGGCCGCGATGACCGGTCCGATGGGGGCCTCGGCCGCCTTCCGGGGCGGGGTGATCGCCTACGCCACTGATCTCAAGGCGAGCGTCCTCGACGTGCCGTCCGACCTCCTCGGCAGGGAGGGAGCGGTGCACCCCGACGTGGCCGCGGCCATGGCCACAGGAGTGCGCAAGCTCGCGGACTCCGACTACGGCCTGGCGGTGACCGGGGTCGCCGGCCCCGATCCCCAGGACGGCAAGCCGGTCGGCACGGTCCACATCGCGCTGGCGGGACCGGGAGAGCGGCTCTGGCACCGCGACCTGCGGTTGACCGGAGACAGGGACGGGATCAGAACTGCCACCTGTCAGGAGGCGTTGACCCTGCTGGAAGGTGTGCTGAAGGCAAATTTGGGGGAACATTCGGGGTGATTACCGCGTTACGTCCCCAGCGAACATGCTCGCCTCGGTCTGCCGCGGTGTCGCCCTCTACAGGTACGGTGGAGCTGTGAGTGAGGTCCGTGAGCCAAAGGCGAGGAGCAAGACAGGCGCACGCCCGGCGAAGGGGCCGAGCGAACCCATGATGACGGCGAGGCGTATGTACGAAGGGCAGACGAAGAAGGGGCGACATGAGCCCACCGTGAGAGGCGTCGTGAAGGCGCCCCCCTTGGGGAGGGAGCGACAGATGATCCTGCTGCGTCAGCTGCTCGGTGACGTGCTGCGGCGGCTGAGGGTGCGGCAGAATCGCACCCTTCGCGAGGTCTCCACTCTGGCGCGTGTCTCACTCGGCTATCTGTCCGAGGTCGAGCGCGGTCAGAAGGAAGCCTCCTCCGAACTGCTCGCCTCGATCTGCGGCGCGCTCGGGGTCCCGCTGTCCCAGGTGTTGCGCGAGGTGTCCGACCAGTTCGCGCTGGCCGAACTGCAGGCCGCCCCCGTGCTGGCAGAGGTGCCTGAGCACGAGCGCCTGCCCATCCCGGAGACCGTCCCCGCAGGGCCGGAATTCGAGGGCTTCCCCGAGGTCAAGGACATGGTCGCCGCCTAGGCGGCGTCTCGACGCCCCGCCGCGCCGGCGGTCGGCGTCTCCACGACTTCGCCTGACCGTCCCCGCAGGCCCCATAAGACACGGCTCGATAGGACACGCCCGGCAGAAGGCCAGGCGTGGCCCCGCGCTCGCAGTCCGGCTCGACCCGGACCCGGGTGCCCTGTCCCGATCCCACGGGCGGGCGCCTGGCCCCCGCAGGCCCGGTTCGCAGGCCCGGTTCGCAGGCACCGTTCCGTTCCGGCGTGCCCATTCGGGCCCCGTTCGCGCTTGGCCGCGCTCGTCCACTCCCGTCTCTGCGGCCTTTTCCGCACCGCGGTCCCGCGGCGTCCTCACGTCCCTCGGTCGCGTGGCTCCCTCGTCTCCGTACGGCTGTCTTCGCTGACCGCCGTGATCACGACGCCTGGATCTCGACCACCCTGCCGTCCGGATCGGTCATGAGGTGCCGGCCGGGCTCCAACCGCGGCTCGGCGGTGGCGCCGTCAACATGGAGACCGAGCCGTACGGCTCCGGTTCTGCGCTCGGTGGTCGCCGGGTACAACTCGAACACGGTGCCGTCGGCCAGGACGGCGGCGTAGTGCTCCGGGCCTCGGCCGTGCCGCTCCCGGGTGAATTCGACGCCGAGTGCGCCGTAGAAGGCGCGGCACTCCTCCAGCCGATCGGTGTACAGGACGAGCAGCATGACGCGGGCGGCGGTGGGCGGCACGGAATCCCCTTCGTGTCTACGTACCGCCCTATTGTCGGTTCTCAGTCCCGCTGGCAGGCGGGGCACCAGTAGATCAGCCGCTCGGCCGGCTGCGGTCCCATCTCCCCGCCGCTGATCGGGGCGCCGCAGCGGCGGCACGGGCGGCGTCCCCTGCCGTAGACGAGCAGCGACCGCCCTGGGCGCGGATCGCCCGTCGTCACCGGGAGCGGCGTGTCCTTGCTCGCGTCCATCAGACGGTGGGCGACCGTGACCAGCGCCTCCAGCTCGTCCTGCGGGATCGACCCCACGGGGCGCCACGGGGACATCCGCGCCGCGTACAGCGTCTCGGCCCGCCAGATCGTGCCGATGCCCGCCAGGTCGCGCTGGTCGAGCAGCGCCTCCCCGATCGTCCGTTCCGGAGCGCGCAGCAGGTTCCGTACGGCGAGGGCGGCGTCCCAGTCCGGCCCGAGCAGGTCCGGGCCGAGATGCCCCACGACCCGCTCCTCACGGTCGGTCGGCACGAGATCGACCATCCCCAGCCGTGTGCCGACCGCCTGCCACTGGATGTTGGCGAGGATCAGCCGGACCACGTCGCCTCTCGGCGCCGGACGGCCCGCCGGGCCCACGCGCCAGCTTCCCTCCATGCGCAGGTGGGTGTGGACGGTGAGCCCGCCCTCCACCCGGGTCAGGAGGTGCTTGCCGCGCGAGACCGTCGTCAGCACGGTCCGGCCGCGCAGATCGGCGGTGGCGTACCGGGGCACCCGGAAGTCGCTGCGGGTCAGCCTCCGGCCGTCGAGGGCCTGCCTGAGCCGCTTGGCGGTCCGGTAGACGGCGTCACCCTCCGGCACGGGTCTCCTCCCGGGAGGATCGGGTTCAGGCGGCTCACACGGGCATGTGTGAGTCCCACGCCGCCGGGTCGGCGGCGAGCTCGGTCACTCGGTCCGGCAGCTCGCCCTTGGCGATCTGCTCCAGGGTGACCTCTTCGAGGATGGCCCGCTCACTCGCCCGCAGCGCGATCCACACCTGCTGCAGCGCCTGGGCGGCGCCCTGGTAGCCGACGTGCTCGGGCCGCTCGCCCCGCACGTTGGCCAGCGGCCCGTCCACCGCGCGGATCACGTCGGCGAGCGAGATCTGACTGGCCGGCCGTGCCAGGACATAGCCCCCCTCTGGGCCCCGCTGCCCGCGCACCAGTCCGGCGCGGCGCATCTGCAGCAGGATGTTCTCCAGATATTTGGGGGGCATCTCCTGCTCCTTGGCCAGCTCGCCCACCGTGGTGGGTCCCTCACCCGCCGCGGCGAGTTCGGCGGCGGCACGGAGGGCGTAGTCGACACGGGCAGAAAGTCGCATGTAGTCGATTATCCCGCCTGGTTGGCATCGGTAGGACGCCCGCCCGCCAACACGGCCCGGCCGGGCCTAATCCAGCCGGAGCCGCACGACGAGCGGGAGGTGGTCGGAGAACGGAACCCGGGGCGCGTCGGCCGCCACCGCGGTGAGCCCGTCCGAGATCAGCACGTGGTCGATGCGCCGCACGGGGGCGTCGGCGGGCGAGGTCGGCGGGTCGCCGAGCGCCCGCAGGGGGTCGGACAGGCCCGCGGCCTCCAGCACGCGCATCTGGGGATCGGACGGCGTCGTGTTGAGATCTCCCGCCACGATCACCGGTCGTGGGTCGGCCACACCGATGCCGGGTGGGAGGGTGTTCGCGGCGAGCCGCCGGGCGATCGCCGCCACCTCGGGTGCCTGCCCGCGCGGCTCCTGCAGGTGCGTGTTCACGATCCCCACCTCGTGGTCGCCGATGTTCAGCACGATCGACTGGGCCTGGGCGCCGGTCGGGTATCCGTGCCGCCCCAGCCGGGTCGAACCGATCTCGGCGACGGGCAGGTTCGTGAGCAGCGCGTCGCCCCAGAGTCGGTCCGCGGCGGGGGCGAAGTAGTAGCGCATGCCCAGGCCGCGGGCGATCCTCGCCAGGTCGTCGTGCCCGCCGTTGAGCAGCCAGCCCCGGTCCACCTCGCTGAGCAGCACCACGTCGGGGCGTCGCGTCGCGGCCCAGGCGGCGACGCGGTCGAGGTCGAGCCGCCCGCCGAGCCCGAAGCCCATCCGGATGTTGTACGCCACGAGTGTGAACTCGTTCCCCGTGATCGTTTTCGTGGCCGGTGGTGACTGCCAGGTGAGGAGGCCGGTCAGCAGGGCCAGCGACACCGCGATCGACCCCCATCGGCGCGGCGCCCGCCGTGCCGGGGCGGTCTGGCGCCGCCGGCCCCCGCGTACGGCGACGGCGGCGACCGGAACGGCGACCGCCACCGGGACCAGGGTGTTGGGAAACCCCAGGTCGGCGTCGAAGGCCGCGTAGTAGAGGAACGCCCCGGCCAGGAACACGAGCATCCCGCCCAGCACCGCGACGCCCCCGCGCCCTCCCGCGCTCCCCGAGGTGGCGGCCGTGTGCCGCCCGGCGGCGCCGGCGCAGGCTCCGAGGGCGACCGTCGTCACGAGGGCCGGCAGGCCCTGCACGCCGGTCTCCGCCGCCGCCACCCCGGCGATCAGGAAGAGCCCGGCCGTCCAGCCCCACGACGTGGTCCAGGCGTAGACGACGGCCGCGCACAGCGCCGCGACCTGGAGCGCGACCGCCAGAGCGGTGAAGGGCGCACTGTGCTGCGCGGTGTCCTGCGCGAGTATGGCCGGGCCGCCGCAGTACATGCCCGCGAGCATGAGCATCGGGCCGAAGGCGAACCACACGGCCGCCGGGGCGGGGATGGGGGATGCGGGCGAGAGCCGTACGGACCGCAGGAAGGCGACGCAGAGGGCGACGGCGGCGAACCAGGGGAGCGGCCCGAGCCGCCAGACGAGGTCCACCCGGTCGAGGGCCAGATGGACGATCGACGCGCCGGCCAGGCCGCCGATCAGTCCGGCGGGCACCCACGTGTCCGCCACCGTCCGCGCGCAGCCGTAGAGGAAGACCAGGCCCGCCGTGACCCCGGCGGAGGCGAGCAGAAGCTGGGGGGCGCCCCCGTCCGCGGCCTGCAGGCCGAGCCGGGCCACGACGAGCGCCACCGCGCCCGCCGTCCTGACGATCCGGGGCGACGTGAGCCGCGCCGCGGGGACGGCGGCGAACGGCAGGACGAACCACAGCGCGGCGTACATCCCCATGCTCGCGGGGTCGGTCTCGCCCGCCCTGCCGTACAGGGTGATGAGGGACGGCAGGAACACCCGCATCACGTCGAACAGGAGCGCGACGCCCGTCACGAGCATGACCAGTGGCCACGGGGGAGCGGGAAATCGGCGGGTCGGTGTGGTGCGCGGCTGCCTGGCCGTCTCGGTCATGGCGCTCCCTTCAGGCTCATATGAGCCATCCTCATGAAACATGGGAGCGTTACCAATACGTTCGACCTGGGGCGTTCCCCGCCCTTGTCGGCTCGCTAAGCTTGCTGGAAACCTTGTTGTTCATTCACGGGCGCACATGGTCGAAGCGCCGCCGGGGGCCGAGCGGACCGGAGGGGCGTGGGTGGGCGCACCGACGGCAGGCCGGAGACTCAGACGATGGGAAGCAGGAGCATGGAGCGACGTCCTGGCGTGCCCCGGCTGCTCCGGGAGATCAACGACCGGGCCGCCCTGGAACTGCTGCTCGCCTCGGGTCCCCTGACGCGCGGCCAGATCGGGGAGCTCACCGGCCTGTCCAAGGTCACCGCGTCCCAGACGCTGGCGCGTCTGGAGGAGCGCGGCCTGGTGGAGGTCGTGGGGGAGCAGGCGGGCAACAGGGGACCCAACGCCGCGTTGTACGGCGTGATCGCCTCCTGCGCGTACGTCGCGGGGCTCGAGGTGGGCCCCGACCGGGTGTCGGCGTCGATCGCCGACATCAACGGCGACGTGGTGGCCGAGGTGACGGCCTCCCCCGAGGGGCAGGACGACCCGGTGTCGCTGGTGCACGCGGCCGTGGTGAAGGCCTGCAGGAGCGCGAAGGTGGCGCTGTCGCGGCTACGCGGTGTGGTCATCGGCACGCCCGGCGTCGTCGACCCCCGCACCGGCGATGTGCGGTTCTCCTTCGACCTGCCGCAGTGGCACGAGGGCATCCACGAGGCGCTGGCACGCGACCTGCGCCGGGACGTCACGATCGAGAACGACGTCAACCTCGCCGCGATCGCCGAACGCGCGAAGGGCTCCGCCCAGGAGGTGGACGATTTCGTGCTCGTGTGGGTGGGCCGGGGCATCGGCCTGGCCGTCGTGCTGGGCGGACGGCTGCACCGGGGCCGGTCGGGCAGCGCGGGGGAGATCGGCTACCTCCCGGTGCCCGGCGTGCCGCTCGCCGACGACGTGAGGGCGGTCCCCGGGCGGCTGCCGTCGCTCGGGGGCGGCCTGCAGTCGCTGGTCAGCTCCGAGGCCGTCACCGAACTGGCCCGCGGGCACGGCTTCGCCGGGGACACCGCCGCCGACTGCGTGACCGCTGCCGTCGCCGCCGGGTCCGCGGGCGAGCCCCTGCTCGACGAGGTCGCCTCGCGGCTCGCCCTCGGCGTGGCGTCGGTGTGCGTGGTGCTCGACCCCGGCCTCGTGGTGCTGGCCGGAGAGGTCTGCCGGGCCGGCGGGGCGGCGCTGACCACCCGCGTGGAAGAGGCGGTCGCGCGCATCTGCCCGGTCCCGCCGCAGGTCGTCACGAGCCAGGTGGAGGGCAATCCGGTGCTGCGCGGCGCCGTCCTCGCCGCGCTCGACCAGGCCAGGGAAGAGATCTTCACGGCATAGGGAGTGCTTCCAGCCGAAGCCCCGATCCGGACGTGTGACGGCGTCGCCGTTACGAGCCGTCCATGGAGTGGCTCGGCATCCCACTCATCGAGTGGTCCGGCATGTCGTCCATGGAGTGGCCCGGCACGTTTCCGTTCGCGTCGGTCACCATGAGCGTCCCGGCCATTCCCATGTCGGAGTGGCTCTGTACGTGGCAGTGGTACATCCACATTCCGGGGCCGACGCGTTCGCCGGCGATCACTTGGAAGCCGAATGATTCGGCGGGTCCGGTGGTCTTGGTGTCGATGATCCGGCTTTGGTCTTGCGGGTCTTTGAGCATGCCGGTGCGGTTGTCGGCCCAGCGGTGTCCGTGGATGTGGAAGGTGTGGAAGAGGTTGCCGTGGGCGATGACGATGAATTCCACGCGTTCGCCGAGTTCGGCGGTGAAGTCGGGTGCCTGGGTGAGGTTGTTGGTCTTCATGTCGTTGAAGACGACGGTGAAGGTCTTGTCCGGGAGTATGTCGCCGGTGCGGCGTACCACCAGTGGCCCGTAGAGTCCGCGCAGGATGCCGCCCGTGCCGTGGTCGGTTCCCACGACGTGGTCGTGGTAGTGCCAGTAGCCGGCGCTGCCGGGTGCGATGGTGCCGTCCGGGCGGGTGGCCGGGGTGTGGGTGCGCCAGGTGTAGACGTACCGGCCTCCCGGTTCCACCACGCTGTTGTTCATCCGGGTGCCGTCGCTGGTCGTTTCGTAGTCGACTCCGTGGACGTGCAGGCTGGCGGTGACGTCGGTGTTGTTGACCAGCTCGATTTCGAGGGTCTCGCCCTCGATCATCTCGATGAGGGGGCCGGGGATCGTGGGCTTGCCGGCCTCCAGGCCGTAGCCCAGCTGACCGTCGGGCAGCTTCTCCGCATAGAGCGTGATGCGGCGGACGTCACCCGGCGTGCCGGCGGTCTTGACCCCGGCCCCGGCCGCGGTCTTGCCCGCTGCCTTGTCCGCGGGCGCGGCGGTGACCTGACTCGCCACGGCGAACGGCGCGACCGCGGCGGCTGTCGCCGCGGTGGTGGCGAAGGCGCGCCGGGAGAGCAGGCGTCGCGTCACATCAGTGTTTTTCTCGGTCATGGTTCCCAATCGGTGACGGCGCTCGCCCGGGTGCGGCGAGCTGGGGGTGGTCCGAGCTGGAGGATGGTCGGTGCTGGCGCTGCCAGGTCAGCCGCAGCTGATCGCGCTGTAGTCGGTCTCGTAGGTCGAGGTGACCTTCTTGCCGTCGATCGTCGCGGTCCCGGTCACGGTGGCCTTGCCCGCGCCGATCTGCTTGGCCCGCGTGTTGAAGGACTGGTACGCCTGCTTGCCCGGGGCCACGTCGGCCACGGTCCTGGAACCGTACGGGGTGGTCAGTGTCACGGTCGCCGCCACGTCGCCGTGGTTGACGGCCGTGACCGCGACGTACACCGACGTGCCCACGCAGCGGGATGCGGCGGTGACGGTCAGCGGCACCTTCTCGCTCGCGCCGGTCACCGTGAACGTCCCGGCCATCCCCGCATCGGAGTAGCTCTGTACGTGGCAGTGGTACATCCACTTCCCGGGGCCGACGCGTTCGCCGGCGATCACCTGGAAGCCGAATGATTCGGCGGGTCCTGTGGTCTTGGTGTCGATGATCCGGCTCTGGTCCTCCAGGTCTTCCAGCATGCCGGTGCGGTTGTCGGCCCAGCGGTGTCCGTGGATGTGGAAGGTGTGGAAGAAGTTGCCGTGGGCGATGACGATGAACTCCACGCGTTCACCGAGTTCGGCGGTGAAGTCGGGTGCCTGGGTGAGGTTGTTGGTCTTCATGTCGTTGAAGACGACGGTGAAGGTCTTGTCCGGGAGCACGTCGCCGGTGCGGCGTACCACCAGTGGCCCGTAGAGTCCGCGCAGGATGCCGCCCGTGCCGTGGTCGGTGCCCACGACGTGGTCGTGGTAGTGCCAGTAGCCCGCGCTGCCGGGCTCCATGGTGCCGTCCGGGCGGGTGGCCGGGGTGTGGGTGCGCCAGGTGTAGACGTACCGGCCTCCCGGTTCCACCACGCTGGCGTTCATCCGCGTGCCGTCACTGTCCCATTGGTAATCCACTCCGTGCACGTGCAGGCTGGCGGTCACGCCGGTGTTGTTGACCAGCTCGATCTCGAGGGTCTCGCCCTCGATCATCTCGATGAGGGGGCCGGGGATCGTGGGCTTGCCGGGCTCGAGGCCGTAGCCCATCTGACCGTCCGGCAGGTTGTCCGCGTAGAGGGTGATGCGGCGGACGTCGCCAGGCTCGCCCGCGGTCTTGCCGGCGGTCTTGCCGGCGGGCTCCGCGGTGGCCTGACTCGCCACGGCGAACGGTGCGATCGCGGCGGCTGTCGCCGCGGTGGCGGTGAAGGCGCGCCGGGAGAGCAGGCGTCGCGTCACATCACTGCTTTTCTCGGTCATGGTTCCCAATCGGTGACGGCGCTCGCCCGGGCGCGGCGAGCGGGGGGTGGTCCGTGATGCCGGCGGATACGACATGGGGGTCGGGGTCGAGGCGCGGCCATGCCGGTCCGGAGGAATTCGCGCAGGTCTAAGGGCACTTCCACCGATGCGTAACGAGTCTTTAGCTGATTTCTTCGGTAAGTATGGTAACGAACTAGTCAACTTAGTAATTGATGTGGACTAAATGCAGCCAGACTGTTACGTTTCCAGCCGAAGCGCCTGAGGAGCGGCCATCAGCCTCTGAAGGGATGTAGGACGTCACGGCACCGCTGCCGTCACCGGGAATGATCGATCGGCGCAGGGACGAGGAGACCGGCAAGGTCGGCGCCGCGTCCGCCATCGGCGAGTCCAGTGACCACCGCGGCCGATCAGGCAGTTCTTCCGAAGGTTGCTGTTGCCCCCCACAACCGAAGGAGCGGACGATGGGCCGAAGAGACCTCTTCGCACACCCCGGCCACCCGCCTGGCGCCGCGCCGTGATCATAAGGGAAACGTCGCCCTGACTCTGGGCGTGACGACGCCGCGCGTCATGACCGCCCGACCTACCACCGCTCCGAGGCCGACACCGCCTGGCCGAGTTCCGCGACGCCCGTGCACGCGAGCTCTCCCACCCGGCACGCCCTCCGAGTGACGTCGGCCAAAGCGCGGTGTCCGCCGGCCGAGGCATCAGATCATGAGAGGTACACGGTAAATGCGCATCAGATTTTTCTCGGGCTTCCTCGGTGATTTGCGGAGGGCGCTCAGAACCCCTGCCACGCTCGGACGCATAGCCCTGGTGATTGTGGCAGTGGCACTGCCGACGGTGTGGCTGTCGGGAGTGGGGGCCGCGGCACAGGAACAGAGTCAGCAGGTCGGCCAGGCGGCGGAGCAGACGCTCGTCTGGACCGCCGACAACAGTTACACCGAGTACAAGTCCGCGCCGACCACGGCGACGGCCGGCCCTGCGACGATCATCTTCGAGACCGACGCGTCGACCGGCAACACCTCCGGGATGACGCACACGCTGACGTTCGACGTCTCCAGCCCCGGCTACAACCACGACGTCAACGTCAACATCGTCGCCAGCCCATTCGACACGAATGGGGGCAGGCACGAGGTTCAGGTGAACCTCACCCCTGGAACGTACCGCTACTACTGCGCGATCCCCGGTCACTCGGGAATGGTCGGCGAGATCGTGGTCACCAGCGCCGGCCCCACCGACACGACGCCGCCGCAGGTGTCGGCGTCGGTGTCGGGCGAGAAGAACGCGGATGGCGACTACGTGGGTTCCGCGGCGGTGACCGTCTCGGCCACCGACACCGAATCCGGGGTGGACACGGTGGAGTACGCCCTGGACGGTGGCGCGTTCCAGGCCTACACGGCTCCGGTGCCGGTGAACCAGGTCGGCGAGCACACTGTGCGGTACCGGGCCGCCGACAAGGCCGGCAACACCTCTGAGGTGCAGTCGGTGACGTTCACGGTGGTGGCCCCGCAGCCGAAGGACACCACCCCGCCGACGGTGTCGGCGGATGTGTCCGGCACGAAGGACGCCGATGGCGACTACGTGGATTCCGCCACGGTGACCATCTCCGCGACCGACACCGAGTCCGGGGTGGACACGGTGGAGTACGCCCTGGACGGCGGCGCGTTCCAGGCCTACACGGCTCCGGTGCCGGTGAACCAGGTCGGCGAGCACACCGTGAGCTATCGGGCGACCGACAAGGCCGGCAACACCTCCGACGTCGCCACGGCCCACTTCACGGTCGTCGTGGCGCCGCCGCCCGCCGAGACGCCGCTGACCGTCACCGCCTCGTCCCGCTGCGTGGGCACGTCGGTGTACGTCGCTGTCACGGCCGTCAACGACGGCGAGGTGCCGGCGACCGTGACGCTGACCACCCCGTACGGTTCCAGGACCGTGGCCGACGTGGCCCCGGGCAAGCAGGCGTACCAATCCTTCAACACGCGGGCCAAGCAGATCGGCGCGGGCAAGGCCACCGTGACCGGGACGTCGTTCATCGACGGTGAGAAGGTCACCACGTCCTACGAGAGCGGCTACAACGCGATCAGCTGCGGCTGACCGGGCCGGCGCGGCGATCACGGTGTAGGTACCGGGGGCGCCACCGTAGTGAACAGGAACCGACCGGCCGATGGGCCGGTCGGTTCCGCCCTTTACAGCCCCGCTGCCGAGGGACCACCGCTCAGCACTTCCACCGCGGCCTGAGCGTTGGCGCGGGCCGCGCCGTACGTCGCGATGTAGGCCCCCGCGTCGGGCCGCCAGATCGGCAGGCCCATCTCCATCACGACGGCGTCCGGGCGGGTGGCGAGCAGCTCCGAGATCAGCGCGCGGCTTTCCGGGTGGCGGTGGGCGTCCTTGACGACCACGATCAGCGAACGCTCCCGGGCCCGGCCGAGCAGCGCCCCGGCGTCGGCCTCCGCGGGTGTGACCCGGACGATCTCGGCCTCCGGCAGCCACGGCGCAACCCCCCAGGGCACCTCGCCCACCGCGATCGTCGGCGGTGTGTCGATCTCGACCACGAACGGATCGACCAGCGGCCCCGCCGAGCCCGTCAGGGACACGGCGCGCCGGGCGGCGTGCAGGCCGACGGCGTCGCCCTCCGCGACCTCCCCGGCCGGCCCGCTCCCTGATGGCAGGTGCGCGCCGGCGAACCAGTCGCGCAGCCGCTCCACCCGCGCGGCGGCCTCTTCCAGCCGCTCGGCCGTGAGCCTGCCCTCGGCGACGGCGTCCACGATGTGGTCCACCATGCTCCGCACGTCCTCCGACGTGGGCAGCGGCCCGAGACACAGCAGGTCGGCGCCCGCGGTCAGGGCCCGCACCGCGCCCTCCGCGAGCCCCACGTTCTTGCTGATCGCGTGCATGTCGAGGGCGTCGGTGAGCACGACGCCGTCGTAGCCCAGCTCGCGGCGCAGCAGCCCGGTGAGCGCCTGGGCGCTGAGCGTGGCGGGCAGGTCGCCGGTCAGCTCGGGAACGGCCACGTGCGCCGTCATGATCGACTTCACTCCGGCCTCGATCGCCGCGAGGAAGGGGACCAGCTCACGCTCTCTCAGCAGGTCGAGCGAGGCGTCCACCAGCGGGATCTCCAGGTGGGAGTCCTGATGGGTGGCGCCGTGGCCCGGGAAGTGCTTGACGCAGGCGGCGATCCCCGCCGACTGCAGGCCGCGTACGGCGGCGACCGTGTGCCGTGCCACCAGGCCCGGCGACGAGCCGAACGACCGGGTGCCGATGATCGGGTTGTCGTCGGCGGTGTTGACGTCGGCCACCGGGCCCATGTCGAGGTTCACCCCGCACCGCGCCAGGTCCGCGGCCATCGCATGGTAGACCCGCTCGGTCAGGGCCACGTCGTCCACCGCGCCGAGCGCCGCGTTGCCCGGGTAGGCGCTCCCGGTGTGGTAAGCCAGCCGGGTGACGTCCCCGCCCTCCTCGTCGAGGGAGACGACCGGGCGGCCCGCCTCGTTCAGGCGGGCGCTGAGCGCGGCGACCTGCTCGCCGCCCGCGACGTTGAACCCGAAGAGGCAGACGCCGCCCAGACCGTCCTCCAGGCCGCGCAGGACCCAGTCCGGCGCGGTCGTGCCCTGGAACGAGATCAGCAGTGCGCCCGCCGCGAGCCGGTGCAGGCCCGGGTCGCCGGTACGCGTGGACAGGTCGGCGGCCCCCGTCAGGGGGTCGCGGGTGGCGGACATGGTGTCTCGGCTCCTTAGGTGACAGTGGGAGTGAGGACGCGCGGGCAGGGCTCGTACGGCCACCGGGTGCGGTGGCCGTACAAGCGGCCTTCAGGAGAGTGGGGGTGCCGGTGAGCGGTGGGGTTATCCCTTGACCGCGCCCGCGACGAGGCCGGAGACCATCCGCCGCTGGACCAGCAGGAAGAAGACGAGGACCGGGATGGTCATCAGGGTGGAGGCGGCCATGATGCCGCCCCAGTCGGTCGAGCGCTGGCCGACGAAGAACTGCAGCGCGACGGGCATCGTGTACTTGCCCTGGTCGCCGATGAGGGTCAGGGCGTAGACGAACTCGTTCCAGGTGGTGATGAACGCGAAGATGCTGGTCGCGACGAGGCCGGGCGCGACGAGCGGGAACAGCACCCGCCAGAACGTGGTGAACCGGCCCGCGCCGTCGATCCAGGAGGCCTCCTCCAGCTCCTTGGGCACGGCCGCGACGAACGTGCGCAGCATCCAGACCGAGAACGGCAGCGTCAGGCCGACGTTGATGATGATCAGGCCGAGCAGCTGGTCGTACAGGCCGAGCCGCTTGACCATGGTGAACAGCGGGATCAGCAGCGCCTCGGCCGGCACCATCTGCACGATCAGCAGCAGGATCAGGAACGAGGTGCGGAACCGGAAGCGGAACCTGGCCACCGCGGTCGCCGCGAGCAGCGCGAACACCGCGCCGAGCACGACGGCGCTGAGCGCCACGAGGGTGCTGTTGAACAGGTACTGCCAGATGGAGTGGCCGGCGACGCCCTTGGTGAAGACCCGCGAGATGTGGTCCATCGAGGGCGGGCTGGGGAACGGGATGAAGCTCGTGGTGAAGATCTGGTCGTTCGGCTTGAAGGCCGTGGTGACCATCCAGTAGACGGGGAAGACCGCGAAGAGGAACACCACGACCCCGGCCGCGTTCAGCGCGGCCCGTCCGAGCCTCCTGCGGGCGAGCGGGCTCATCGGATGTCGTCCTCCGTCTTCACGATCTGACGCACGTACACGAAGGTGATCAGCAGCAGGATCACGGTCAGCACGACCGCGATGGCGGCGCCCAGGCCCATCTTCGGCGGGCTGCTGAACGCCTCGGCGTAGCTCCACAGCGACAGGTTGAACGCGTCGCGGTTCACCGTGCCGCCGGCCAGCAGGTAGAGCTGCGTGAAGACCTTGAAGTCCCAGATGATCGACAGCACGACCAGCACCGAGAACACCGGCTTGAGCAGCGGAAGCGTGATCCTCCTGAACGTGCGGACCGCGCCCGAGCCGTCCATCTTCGCCGCCTCGTACAGCTCCGAGGGGATGCTCTTGAGCCCCGCGAGCACCGACACCGCGATGAACGGGAACGACGCCCACACCACGGCCACGATCAGCACGAAGTAGAGCGTGAGCGTGTCGTTGAACCACGGGTGCCCGCTCCAGTCGGCGCGGCCGAACAGCGGGTTCGACAGCCAGTCGGGCAGGAGGTTCAGCGTCCAGTTGACGATGCCCGAGTCGGAGTCGAACAGCCACTTCCACACGATCGCCTGAGCGGTGGGCGGGGTGGCCCAGGCGGCCATGATGCCGACGATCACGAAGGTCGACATCTTCGGGCCGAGCTTGTTGAGCAGCAGGCCGACGAGGGTTCCGAGGACGAGCGTCAGCGCGACGGTGACGACGGCGAAGAGCACCGTGTTGCGCAGCGACGACCAGAACAGGTCCGAGTCGAGGATCTGCGAGTAGTTGTCCCAGCCGATGAACTCGGCGGGCGCGGGGTTGACGGCCTTGATCTGCCGGAGCCCGACCTTGTGGAAGGACATCTCGACCATCTGGTACAGCGGGTAGAGCAGCAGCACCGCGATGACCAGGAAGCCGGGCAGGAGCAGGACGTACGGGACGGCCTTCGGGGAGAGCCCCGGCCTGCGCGCCCGCTTGCGACTGCGCCGCGACGGGGCGGAGGTGTCGGCTCCGCCCCGGGCGAGGGTTGACGATTGAGTCATGATCTACTGGTTGAGGATCGTCTCAAGCTCGGTGTTCGCGTCCGTCAGAGCCTGGTCGACGCTCTTCTTGCCCTCGATCACCTCACGCGCCGCGTTCTGCAGCACGGCCTTGGTGTCGTTGGCCTCCGCCCAGTTGGGGCTGGCCGGGAAGCCCTTGGCGACCTTGAAGGTGTCCGTGAACGGCTTCTGGGCGGGGTCGCCGCCCATCTCCGCGAGCGCGTCGGGGTAGAGCGGGAGCAGGCCGCCCTCCTTGGCGTACCGGACGCCGAACTCCTTGCCCGCGGCGAGCTTGACGTACTCGAGGGCGAGCTCGGGGTTCTTGGCGTCCTTCCAGACGGCGATGTCGTTGCCGCCCTGGAAGGCCGGGGCCGGGCCGGAGCCGTCCTTGGCGGGCAGCGAGAAGAAGCCCATCTTCGACTCGTCGACCTTGCCCTTGCTCTGCTCCTTGATCGCGGCGATGTCCCAGCCGCCGGTGACGTACATGCCGACCTTGCCGGCGGCGAAGCGCTGGGCGATGTCGACGGAGTTCTGCGTCAGGCGGCCCTTGCCGGAGACGCCGTCCTTGGCGACCAGGTCCGTGTAGAACTGGAAGCCCTCCTTGAAGGCCGGCTGGGTGAGCTGGCCCACCCACTTGCCGCCCTCGAACTTGGCGAAGTCGCCGCCGGCGGACCAGACGAACGGCGACAGCGACATGTTCGCGTCGGAGCCGCCGTTGAAGGCGAAGCCGTCGACGTCCTTGCCCTGCTTGTCCACGATCTTCTTGCCCGCGGCGACCAGGTCGTCCCAGGTCTTGGGGACCTCGATGCCGAGCTTGTCGAACCAGTCCTTGCGGTAGAGCACGGCGCGGGTGCCGCCGCCCCACGGCACGGCGTAGATCTTGCCGTCGATGGTCTCGTAGCTCCACAGGTTCTGCGGGATCTGCTGGAGCTCGGGGTCGCCCTTCGCGGCGTCGGTGATGTCGGCGAGCGCGTCCTGCGCCACCCAGGCGGCGACCTGGTCGTTGCCGAACTCGGTGACGTCCGGGCCCTCGCCGCCGGCGAGCGCGGTGGTCCACTTCTTCTGGGCGTCGGGCCAGGGGATCCACTGGACCTTCGCCTCGGCGCCCGTCTTCTCCTTGAACGCGGCGTTCAGGTCGTCCATGTATTTGGTGAAGACGTCGGTGGGGGCACCGAGTCGCCACACGGTAAGAGTCTGGCCGGCGAACTTCGGACCGCTCGCGGCCGCGGAGGCCGACGGGGCGGTGGTGCTACCGGAGTCGTCGCTTCCGCAAGCGGCGAGTCCCAGGGCCAGGACAGCGGTCGCGGTGGTCGCGACCGCGATCTTCACGATCTTCACGATGGGTCTCTCCCTTCCCGGCTTCGCGTCGGGGGTGCGCCTCGTGGGGGGTGTCGGCGGACCGCTCACCTGCTGGAAGGCGCTCTCCTTTCGGTCGGCGCTCTGGCGTCCCGAGGCTGATCGGTTGCCTCCGGGCTGGCAGGCGATAAACTAACAAGAAACTTTCTTATAAAAAAGACCGCGTTAGCGGATCGTGACGAGAGGGGAACCAGCCGGTGCCTCAACGACCGGGTACGCCTCGGCTGCTTCGGCAGATCAACGACCGCGCCGCATTGGAACTCCTCATCTCCAGAGGCCCGCTGACCAGGGCCGAGTTGGGAGAGCTTACCGGGCTGTCCAAGGTCACATCCGGCCAGCTCCTGGCCCGGCTGGAGACGCGCGGGCTGGTCACGACCGCGGGGGAGCGGCCCGGCGGACGCGGCCCCAACGCCGCGCTGTACGGGGTCAACCCCTCCAGCGCGTACGTCGCCGGGCTGGAGGTGCTGCCGGACAGCGTCACGGCCGCCGTCGCCGACATCACCGGCACGGTCGTCGCCCAGGTGACCGTGGACCCGAGCGAGGCCCGCGATCCCGTGGGCATCGTCCACGAGGCCGTCCAGCGGGCCTGCGGGACGGCCGGGATAGAACTCACCCGGCTGCGCTGCTTCGTCATCGGCACGCGCGGAGTGGTCGATCCGATCACCGGCGACGTGCGCTACTCCGTCGACCTGCCCACCTGGCACGTCGGCATCCTGGCCGGGCTGCGCACCCTGCTCGGCGAGTGCGTGATCATCGAGAACGACGTCAACCTGGCGGCCCTCGCCGAGCAGACGTACGGCGCCGCGCGGGGCGCCGACGACTTCGTGATCCTGTGGACCGGCGTCGGCCAGGGCCTCGGCGTCATGCTCGGCGGCCGGCTGCATCGGGGCATCACCGGCGGCGCGGGCGAGATCGGCTGGCTGCCCGTCCCCGGGGAACCGCTGCCGAGCGAGGTCACCGCGCCGCAGACCGGCTCCTTCCAGCGCCTCGTCGGAGGAGAGGCGCTGTGGAACCTGGCCCGCGCGCACGGCCTCGCCGCCCCGGACGTGCGGGCCGCCGAGGTGGCCGACCTCGTCCGTACGGCCATCGACGCCGGCAACGAGGACTTCGTCGAGGATCTGGCCGGACGGCTCGCCGTCGGGGTCGCGGCGGTCTCCGTGGTCCTCGACCCGGGACTCGTCGTGCTCGGCGGTGACGTGGGCAGGGCCGGCGGCGTTCACCTCGCGGAGCGCGTCGAGGAGGCGGTGGCCCGGGTGTGTCCGAGCCGTCCCACGGTGGTGGCGACCGAAGTGGAGGGCAATCCAGTTCTCATGGGTGCGATCGTCGCGGCATTGGACCGAGCGCGTGAAGAGGTCTTTTCGGACACCGTCTGACGATAGGTTGATCCTTGTGCCCGACTCTCCGCGTGATCGCTCCACCGTGCCCGGCCTCGCCGAGGGTCCGGTGCTCATCTCCGACCCCCGCGTGACCTCGATCGGCGTGAGCGAGTGCGGGGAGAAGCTGAGCGACGTACGGGGGCGGCTGCGGGTGGACGGGCGGCTCGCCGACCCCGCCGGGGCCTACGCCCACCTGCGCGAGGGCCTGCTCGCCCGCCTGGAGGAGGCACAGGAGCGCCTGCCCGCCGGGTGCAACCTGGTGGTGGTCGAGGGTTACCGCCCGCCGGCGCTGCAGACGAAGTACTTCGAGGATTACAAGGACGAGTTGCGGGCGGCGTTCCCCCGGATGTCGGGCGCCGAGCTGCACGTCGCCGCGAGCCGGTACGTCTCGCCGATCGAGGTGGCCCCGCACACGGCGGGCGCGGCCGTCGACCTCACGCTGTGCGACGACCACGGGGTGGAGCTCGACATGGGCACGGCCGTCAACGCGACCCCGGAGCAGAGCGGCGGCGCGTGCTACACCGACGCCCCTGTGGGCGCCGAGGCGCGGCGCAACCGCGACGTGCTGCGCGCCGCCCTGGAGGCGGCCGGGCTGGTCAACTACCCGACCGAGTGGTGGCACTGGTCGTACGGCGATCGTTACTGGGCGATGACCCGCCGCGCCCCCGCAGCCATCTACGGCCCGGTCGAGTTGTAGGGACGGCCCGATCGACGGTGCGGGGTCAGGCGTGCGCCCGCGCCGACGTGCCGGCGCGGGCGGTTCGGTAGGACGGCGTGGCTCAGGTGAGCTGGATGTAGTCCAGCTCGGCATAGCCGGTGCCACCGGAGAAGCCGGGGGAGCCCTTGGCCAGGCGGATGACGTTGTATCCGGCCTTGAGACCGACACTGGTGCTGACGGTGGCGCCGAACTGGCCCCACCCGGAGGTGGCCGGGTAGCTGACGGTGCTCCACGACCCGCCGTTCACGGCCAGGCCCTGGGTGGCGGTGGCGTCGTCGCCGTTGGCGTAGCCGATGGTCATCGTGTACGTCCGGGCGGTCGGCACGTTCACCACGAAGTCCACGTAGCTGTCCGTCCGGTGCGTGCTCGTGTTGTTGTCGATGCGGCCCACATAGCCGCCCTCGGACGCGCTGGAGCCCGTCTGCCGCTGGGCGCGGAAGACCGACGCGTTCTCCGCCTCGTAGCGCTGCTGGTAGGACGGCACCCCGGCGGCCGGCTGGACGACCACGTGGTAGGCGTTGGAGGTGGCCATGTTCGGCACCGTCACCAGTAGCTGATCGCCGGTCACCCGGTAGACGATGTCGGAGATGGCGGTGGCCGCCGGGACCGAGGTGAAGCGGTTCGGCGTGTGCGTGGACTCCAGCGTGACCCGGACGGAGGGACCGAGCGCGCCGATGCCCGTCAGGCGGACGGTGTTGGTGCCGGACTCGTCGCCCAGGACCACGTTGACGATCTTGCGGGTGGAGTCATAGGAGGCGAAGCCGTCCAGCCCGGTCTGGGCGGGCGGGGTGGTGGTGACCATGCGGCCGGCCATGTCGCCGTACCACTTGTACAGCCACCAGGTGCCGGTGGGTTGGCTGTTGTTGACGACCAGGCCGTTCATGGTGCCGTATTCGTACCAGAACGCCCGGTGCGCCGTTTCGACGCCGGCGCGCTCGAACTTGGCCACGTAGCTGGCGATGCGGCCGGGGACGTCCACCTCACTGGTGGCGGCGTACTCGTTGATCGAGATGCGCCGGGGGCTGATGCCGAGCGAGGACTCCAGGGAGCGGTAGTCGGCGATGTGCGCGGCGATGGCGGTGGGGTCGCTCAGCTCGTGCCAGCAGATGATGTCGGGCAGCGTGCCCGCGGCCTTGGCGCTGCTCAGGAACGACGACAACCAGGAGCGGTTGTAGTAGGCGATGCTCGGGCCGACGATCGGCGTCGTGGTGTCCAGTGCCCGGACCGCCCGGTAGGTGCGCGTCCAGCCGTCGTTGAACGACCCGGCGGCGGAGGTGTTCCAGGTCCAGTTGGGCTCGTTCCACAGCTCCCAGCCCTCGATGTTGGTCACCGAGGTCGCGTTGAGCCTGGCCCGGACCATCGTGTTCACCTTGGCCAGCCAGTCGTCCCAGCTCACCCACTGGTAGGGGAAGTTGGGGTAGATGTCCGGCATCCGGATGTACTCCCCGGCGCCGACCCGGGTGGCCTGCGGGGCTACCAGCAGCGAGTCGCCGCCGGGCGGCTGGCCGTTGGGCCTCTGGCCCACGCCCGGGGCGGGCTGCGTCAGCGAGTTGACCTTCAGCGGCAGCAGGGTCGAGTCGGCTGGCTTGCTGTTCTCGGCCAGGCCGTACAGACCGCCGGTGGCGACATGCGTGACCGGCCGGAACGGGGAGCCGGCTGCCACGGTGAGCACTTTCCCCACGGGGTTCGTCGGCGGCGTGGTGCCGGAGGGGCTGACCGAAGGGGTCGGCGACGGGCTCGCGGACGGGCTCGTGGAGGGGCCGGCGGACGGGCTGGGCGACGCACTCGGACTCGAGTCGGGTGACCGCGTGGGGCTCGCCGATGGGCTGGCGACGGTGCCGGTGCAGGGGGTGCCGTTGAGGGCGAAGTCGGTGGGAACGGGGTTGGAACCGTTCCAGGAGCCGTTGAAGCCGAAGCTGGTCGTGCCGTTGGTGGGGATGGAGCTGTTGTAGCCGGCGTCGTTGACGGTGACCTGCGCTCCCGACTGGGTGTGGCTGCCGTTCCAGAGCTCAGTGATGGTCTGCCCGGCATCGAACGACCAGGTCAGCTTCCAGCCGTTGACCGGATCACCGATGTTGTTAACGCTAACATTCGCACCGAAGCCGCCCGGCCACTGATTGGTGATCGTGTAGGTGACCTGACAGCCGGTCGCGGCCTGGGCGGTCAGGGCGGGCGCAACAGCGCCGGCGGTCCCGGCGCAGACGACGGCGGCCAGCGCCAGTCCTAACCGGTGGGAGAAGAGTCGCATCTGTCTCCTTGAAGACGGTGGGTGCGTTGACGGGAGAAGGGAGCCCATGAGAGAGCCGCTGACGTGGAGCACTGAGCGGGCGTGGCCTGATGCGGCGGAGCGGCCGTTCTGATCCGGCGGTTGACGCCGGCAGGCGGCGATCGACCGGACCGCCACCCTCGGCCGGCTCGCGCGCGTGCCGGCTCATCCGCCCCGCGAGGCCCCGCCCGGACGGTTCCGGCGGGGATGACAACAGCTGGGACATCGGTTGCCGGTCGGTTGCCGATAGGAGGGCAGGAGGCCGGACAGGAAAGCCATCAAGCACTTCACCTGCCGGGTTTGTTGTCACCGCCGCTCCCGAGGAGTCCGACAAACGATTTCCTACGCGGAAACTTTGCGTTTCCCGGCGGACCGTACGCAGGGGGCGGGTCAAGCGTCAACGGACATGTCGGCGGCGGACGGCCGGACAATCGATATGGCGCCGTTCCTGTGCCGCCCACGGGAGGTGTCGCGCCTTCGCGTGATCAGAGGATCGGCTGAAAATTACATGTCCAGGGAAGACGGCCGGCAACGCCATGCCTGCTTTCGCCTGCGCGGGTGGCGGCCGGAAATCGCGTGTCGCCCTCTGTCCGAACCCATCAGTGGCCGGAGCCCCCTAGGCGGTGCCTGCCGAGCCGTGGCGGAGGGTGGATTCAGGCGCGGATGCGCAGACCGCGGGGGGTGGGGTGGAAGCCCGCGGCTTCGAGCGCCGCCGCGAGGGGAGAGTCGGCGATGGCGGTGCCGTCGGCCCGCTCGACCGTCAGCTTCCCCAGGGCTCCCCGCTTGACGGCGACCGCCAGGGCCAGCACGGCGGACCGCAGGTCCTCCTCGGGCCCGAACGACAGCAGGGTCTTCCCGCCGCGCTCGACGTAAAGGATCAGCGCGCCCTCCACCAGCACCACCAGCGCGCCGGCCTTGCGGCCCGGCTTGTGGGTCACGTCGTCCGTGCGGTCCGGCCAGGGCAGGGCCGCGCCGTACGGGTTGGCCGGGTCGGTCGCCGCGAGCACGACCGCACGGCGGGGCGGCGGCGGGGCGGGGATCGACCACAGGTCCTCAACCGGAGCGGGACGCGTGGAGGACATGGCGCGCATGCGGTCGACCGCGCCCGGCAGGGCGAACTGGGCACCGCCCAGACCTTCGACGAAGTAGCCCCGGCGGCACCGGCCGCTCTCCTCGAACGCGCGCAGCACCTGGTAGACGGCGGAGAAACCACCGGGCAGGCGCTCGGCCGAGATGCCGCCCCGCGTCAGCACGCCGTGCCGCTCCAGCAGGACTTCGGCCTGCGCGTGGGCCCGCTGGGTGGCGTCGGCCGACGGCGAGGGCAGCGGCCACCATCGGCCGCTCACGGTCGGCGGGCCGCTTCTCGTCGGCAGCACCGCGCGGCGGCGCCTGGTCGCCGACGGCCGGTGGGCGGGCCGCCCGGTGCCCAGCGTCGAGCGAAGCGGGGCGAGCGTGTCGCCGGTGACCCGGCCCGCCCACACGAGGTCCCATAGGGCCGCCGCGAGCGTCGTGTCGTCCGGCACCGCGCTCGCACGCGCGACACCCGCCGCCTCGTCCGGGACGCGGCCGAGGATTCTGGCCCGGCGCGCCGAGGCGGCGTCCTGGCCGGACAGGGGCGGCACCTGCTCGCCGAGCGCCGCCGCCGCGATCCGGTTGGACAACTCGCGGAAGAACAGCGCTCCGCCCCCGCTCAGGATCTCCAGGACCTGCTCGTGCAGCGGAGTCATGGTGATCTCCGACGGCGCGGGGAGCAGCAGGGGTGCGGTGTCGGCGAAGTAGAGACCGACCCACCCGTCGCCGCCGGGCAGGGAACCCTGGCCCATCCAGACGACCTCCCCGGACGAGGTCAGCTCGTCGAGCAGGGCGGGGGAGTATCCGGGCACTCGCGCGGGGAGCACCAGCGACTCCAAGGCGGAAGCGGGGACGGCCGCCCCCTGCAACCGTTCGACCGCCGTGATCAGAGCGTCCATGGCCCGCGCCGGGCCGTGGCCCTGGCCGTTCTCGGCGCCGGGCCTCGAGAGCCCGGTCCGGCCGCCGTTCCCGCCCTGCCCGCCGTCGGCCGGCGTGACGCTCTGCGGGACGACGCCGTGCCAGGCGGGCAGGAACGCCGCCAGCGTCTCCGGGGGGACCGGTTCGACCTCCTTGCGGAGCCGCGCCAGCGACCGGCGCCGCAGCAGCCGCAGCACCCCGGCGTCGCACCACTCCTCGCCCCGGCCCCCGGGGCGGAACTCGCCCGCGACGACCCTGCCCGCCGCCGCGAGACGGCGCAGCGCCTCGTCCACCACGGCGACGCCCACGCCGAAGCGCGCGGCGGCCGTGCCGGAGGAGAACGGCCCGCGGGTGCGGGCGTGGCGCGCGACCAGGTCGCCGAGCGGATCGGGGGCGGCGGCCCGCCCCGGCCCGCCGGACCCACCGGCGAGGGGCGCTTCGAGGAACTCGTGCGGGACGCCCACCGGCAACGGCACCCCGAGCGCGTCGCGCAGGCGCCAGGCGTCCTCCACCGCGGCCCATTGCTCGTGGCCCGCCACGCGTACCCGGATGGCCCGGCGCGCCCGTTCCAGGTCGGCGAGCCAGCCGGGATCTCCTTCGCGGATCGAGACGTCCTGGGCGAGCAGCGGGCCGTGCGAGCGCAGCAGGTCGGCGAGGTCCTCGGCGTCGCGCAACGGCCTGTCCAGCCGGGCCAGCTCCCGCTCGGTCTCGGCGACGACATCCGGGTCGAGCAGCTCCCGCAGGTCGGCCTGCCCCATGAGCTCGGCGAGGAGCGCGGTGTCGAGGGCGAGTGCCTGCGCCCGCCGCTCCGCCAGCGGCGCGTCACCCTCGTACATGAACGCGCCGATGTAGTTGAACAGCAGCGACGCCGCGAACGGGGACGCCTGGGAGGTCTCCACCTCGACCACCCGCACCCGGCGGGCGGCGACGTCCCGCATGAGCTCCACCAGGCCCGGCACGTCGAAGACGTCCTGCAGGCACTCGCGCATCGTCTCCAGCACCACCGGGAACCCGGCGTACTTGCTCGCGACGCCGAGCAGGTGGGCCGCCCGCTGGCGCTGCTGCCACAGGGGGCTGCGCCTGCCGGGCGAGCGGCGGGGCAGCAGGAGGGCGCGTCCGGCGCACTCCCGGAACCGGGAGGCGAACAGGGCGGAGCCCCCCAGCTCCTCGATCACGACCTGCTCGATCTCCTCGGCGTCGAACACCGCGACGTCGGTCGGCGCGTCCTCGAAGGTGTCGGGCACGCGCAGCACGATGCCGTCGTCGGAGTGGACGGCCTGGACGTCGACGCCGTACCGCTCGCGCAGCCGCCGCCCGATGGCGAGCGCCCAGGGGGCGTGGACCCGCGCGCCGAAGGGGGAGTGGATCACCACGCGCCAGTCGCCCAGCTCGTCGCGGAACCGCTCGACCACGAGCGTGCGGTCGTCGGGCACATAGCCCGTCGCCTCCCGCTGCTCGGTCAGGTAGGAGAGCAGATTGCCGACGGCGTAGTCGTCGAGCCCCGCCGCGCGGATCCGCTCGCGCGCCGACGCCGCGTCGCCCCGGCCGCCCGCTCCGGCGGCCGACAGCTCGCGGAGGAACGCGCCGATCGCCCGGCCGAGCTCGGCGGGCCGGCCCGGCGCGTCTCCGTGCCAGAACGGCAGCTTGCCCGGCTGCCCGGGGGCGGGGGAGACCAGGACCCGGTCGGCGGTGATGTCCTCGATCCGCCACGAGGTCGCGCCCAGCACGAACACGTCGCCGACGCGGGACTCGTAGACCATCTCCTCGTCCAGCTCGCCCACGCGCGACGCCTTGTCGCCCACCAGGAACACGCCGAAAAGCCCGCGGTCGGGGATGGTGCCCCCGTTGGTCACCGCCAGGCGCTGGGCCCCGGGACGGCCCTGGAGGGTGCCCGTCACCCGGTCCCACACGATGCGCGGCCGCAGGTCGGCGAACTCCTCGCTCGGGTAGCGCCCGGCGAGCATGTCGAGCGTCGCCTCCAGCGCGCTGCGCGGCAGCGTGGCGTACGGCGCGGCCCGGCGCACCAGCTCCTCCAGCGAGTCGACCGTCCACTCGTCGAGCGCGGTCATCGCGACGATCTGCTGGGCCAGCACGTCGAGGGGGTTGCGCGGATAGCGGATCTCCTCGATCTGCCCCGTGCGCATGCGCTCGGCCACGACGGCCGTCTGGACCAGGTCGCCCCGATACTTGGGGAAGATCACGCCGCGGGACACGGCCCCGACCTGGTGCCCGGCGCGGCCGATGCGCTGCAGGCCGCTCGCCACGCTGGGCGGCGCCTCGACGCAGGCCACCAGGTCGACCGACCCCATGTCGATGCCCAGCTCCAGGCTGGAGGTGGCGACCACCGCGGGCAGACGGCCCGACTTCAGCGCCTCCTCGATCTGGGAGCGCTCCTCCTTGGAGACGGAGCCGTGATGTGCCCGCACCACCTCGGGGATCGCGCCGCCCGAGGCTCCCGCCTGGGCCATCATCTCCGACGGCATGGCCGGCGGGCCGGTGCGCCGGGCATCCCCGCGCCGGGCATCAGGCCGAAGGGCGTCCGTCCGCCCGGTGCCCCCGGGCTCGCTGTCCCCGTGCGCGCTGTCTTTGTGCCGGCTGTCCCCGGGCTCGCTGTCCTCGTGCGCGCTGTCCGCGTGTTGGGCGTCAGGTCCTTCGTGCCGGTCCGACCATTGCGCGTGCAACTCCTCGAAGGCATCCGACCAGTGGGCCGGATCTCCGAGGCCCGGGCTCGCACCCTCGTCCGGCGCGGGCGCGGTCCGCCGTTCCCAGGCGAGCTCGTTGAGCCGGGTGCACAGGCGCTCCGACAGACGCCGCGAGTTGGCGAAGACGATCGTGGACCGATGGGCTTCGATCAGGTCGAGAAGGTGCTCCTCGACATGCGGCCAGATGCTCCTGCGGTGCTCCGGCGACTCGCCGTCAGCGCCGGGAGGAGGCGGCGCCAGCTCGGTCATGTCCTCCACCGGCACCACGACGTCGACCTCGATGACCTTCTCGGAGGGCGGCTGCACGACCGTGGCCGGGCGGGACCCGCCGAGGAACGTCGCCACCTCCTCGACCGGCCGCACGGTCGCCGACAGCCCGATGCGCTGGGCCGGAGCGGGCAGCAGGGCGTCGAGCCGCTCCAGGGTCAGCGCGAGGTGCGCCCCGCGCTTGGTCCCCGCGACGGCGTGGACCTCGTCCACGATCACGGTCTCGACGCCGCGCAGCGCCTCGCGCGCCTGCGAGGTGAGGATCAGGAACAGGGACTCGGGCGTCGTGATCAGGATGTCGGAGGGCCGGGCGGCGAAACGGCGCCGCTCCTCGGCCGCGGTGTCTCCGGAGCGGATCGCCACCGAGATGTCGGGGGCGGGCAGGCCCATTCGCAGCGCCGTCTGCCGGACGCCCGTGAGCGGGGCCCGCAGGTTCCGCTCGACGTCCACCGCGAGGGCCTTCAGGGGGGAGACGTACACGACCCGGCAGGGCCGGGGCGGCTCCCCGTCGTCCTTCCGGCCGCGTCGCGCACCGCGGCGGCCGCCGGGCCGCCCCACCTCGGCTCCCGGCGAGGCCGGGCGGGTCGTGTGCTCGACGGCGAGCCGATCGATGGCCCACAGGAAGGCCGCGAGCGTCTTGCCGGACCCGGTGGGAGCGACCACGAGCGTGTTCTCACCCCGCGCGATCGACGACCACGCGCCCTCCTGCGCGGCGGTCGGCGTCGCGAAGGCGCCGGTGAACCACTCCCTGGTCACAAGGCTGAAGCCGTCGAGCGCACCCACCTGCCCATCATGCATCGCCCCACCGACAGAAAACGCCGCGCCGCCATCCCGTCACCAGGTGAGGCAAGTGCGGGGCAAGCCGGCCCAGGCAGGCTGATCCCGTACGACACGACCACGACCACGACCTTCGACGAAGGGAAACGAGATGTTCCGCAGGACGAGCCGCACCGACCGGCAGTACCTCGCCCACCAGGCCCGCCTGGCCCGCGAGTCGCGATACGAGGCGCTGCGGGCGGAACGCGTGGAATGGGTGAGCTGGCGAAGATGGCTGCTCCCCTGACCCCGGACAGCATGAGATGCCGCCATCGGGCCAAACTTCCTCAGTATGGAAATCGACTACGCGGCCATCGAGGCGGAGCGCGCGCGGATCCGCGAGCGCTACCTGAGCGAGCGCCGTGCCGCAAGCAGCGCGAGGGGCCTGCACCACTTCGCACTGATCTCGTCTGACGTCGAGCGGACGATCCGCTTCTACCACGAGCTCCTCGAGTTCCCGTTGACCGAGATATTCGAGAACCGCGACTACCGCGGGTCCAACCACTTCTTCTTCGACATCGGCAACGGCAATCTGCTGGCGTTCTTCGACCTCCCCGGCCTCGACCTGGAGCCGTACAAGGAGGTCCTCGGCGGGCTCCACCACATCGCGATCTCGGTGGAGCGGGCGACGTGGGAGCGCCTGCGCGGCAAGCTCGACGCCGCCGGTGTCCCCCACCAGGTGGAAAGCGGTAGCTCGATCTACTTCCAGGACCCCGACGGCGCCCGCCTGGAGCTGCTCGCCGACCCGCTCGGCGAGATGTACGGCACCCGCGTCATGTGACGCCGTCCCCTGCCGGTGGGGCGGCGACCGCGACGCCGCGGCCGGGACGGGACATCCGGGCCGCGGCGTCATACTGAACGCATGCGCCTCACAGACTTCTGGAACAGGATGCGCCGCCACTTCGGCGAGGCGTACGCGGAGTCGTGGGCGAAGGACTACGTGATCGCCGGGCTCGGCGGGCGTACGGTCGAGCAGGCTCTCGCGGAGGGCGTGGCGGCCAAGCGGGTCTGGCAGGCCGTCTGCCAGGAGGTCGACGTGGACCCCAGGCTGCGCTGACACTCCCTCTCCCGCCTACCGGCGGACCGCGCCGGGGGCTACCGCTCGGCGGCGGTCTCCGTCGACTCCACCCCGCGAGCGCGGCGGTGTGATCCCGTCACGTGCCGCTCCGTCCATGACTCATGTCCTCCGTCGTCTACGGCAACTACTTGAATGCCGGTTGAGTGCTTGCTACCGTGTTGAGCAGATGAACACGGAGGAAGGCATATGAGCGGAGACGACTTCACTCCCGATGAGGCTCTCCAGGAGATCGGGCGCGTGGGGCGGCGGGTCCGGCGTTCCTCGCGCGGGCCCGGACGGGCATACCTGTTCGTGGGACTGGCCACGATGGTCTACTGGCCGGCGATGTTCCTCGGCGGCCATCCGTTGCCGTTGCTCGCCGGGCTCGGCTGGATCGTCCTTACGGTCGCCCTGTGCGTGTACTGGGCCCGGCTGCGGGTGCACGACCGGCTGATGCAGCGGATCAACGGGCCGGTCTCGGCCGCGTACGTGGTGACGATGATGCTGCCGTTCGTCTTCGGCGTCTGGCTGCGGCCCGACCGGCCCACGGCGGGCTGGACGGCGGCGCTCGTCGCGCTGTCGGTGCTCGCCGGGCTGCCCCTGGTGTACGGCGGACTCCGCGTGATGAGGAACCGATGACGGCTCACCCGCGTCACGAGCTCGACGAGATCATTCACGCGCCCGTGCGGCTGTCGATCATGGCGGCCCTGGCGGCGGCGGACAAGGCCGACTTCCGCTTCCTCCGCGACACCATCGAGGTCAGCGACTCGCTTCTCAGCAAGCACATCCTCACGCTCGAAGAGGCCGGCTACGTCCGGGTGGAGAAGACCTTCGTCGGCAAGCGCGCACGCACCTGGCTCTCGCTGACCGACCAGGGGCGTAGGGCCTTCGAGACATACATGGACGTTCTGCGACGAATTGTGGAGGCGACCCCCCGTGCTTGAGATCGACGGCCTGCGCAAACGCTATGGAGACAAGACCGCCCTCGACGGGGTGGGCTTCACCGTACGGCCGGGCGAGATGTTCGGGTTCGTCGGCGCCAACGGCGCGGGCAAGACGACGACGATGCGGATCGTCATGGGCGTGCTCGACGCCGACTCCGGCGAGGTGCGCCTGGACGGGCGCCCGGTGACGTACGACGACCGCCGCACGTTCGGCTACATGCCGGAGGAGCGCGGCCTCTACCAGAAGATGAAGGTCGCCGAGCAGATCGAATACTTCGGCAGGCTCCACGGGCTCGCCCCGGCCGCCGCGCGCTCGGCCACCGCCGCCCTGACCGAACGGCTCGGCCTGGTCGAGCGGCGCGACGACGCCGTGGAGGCGCTGTCGCTCGGCAACCAGCAGCGGGTGCAGCTCGCCGTCGCGCTCGTCCACGAGCCGGCGGTCCTGATCCTCGACGAGCCGTTCTCGGGCCTCGACCCGCTGGCGGTCGACGCGCTCGCGGAGGTGCTCAAGGACCGCGCCGCCGCGGGCGTGCCGGTGATCTTCTCCAGCCACCAGCTCGACCTGGTCGAACAGCTCTGCGACTCGGTCGGCATCATCTCGGCGGGCCGCATGGTGGCGTACGGACCGGTCGGCGAGCTGCGCGAGCGGGAGGGCCGCGGGGTGCTGCGGGTCGTGGTCAGGGACGCCGCGCCCGGCTGGGCCGACGGCCTGCCCGGCGAGCTCACCCGCGAGGGCGACCGTGACGTCCTGCTGTGCGAGGAGGGCGACGACCAGGACATCCTGCGTACGGCGATCGGGGCGGGCAGAGTGGAGCACTTCGGCCGCAGGCAGCCGACGCTGGCCGAGATCTTCAGGGAGGCGGTGGCATGAACGGCCTGTGGCTGGTGGCCCAGCGGGAGATCCGCACGCGCGTCAGGACGAAGTCCTACCTGATCAGTCTGGCGGTCAGCGCGGTCCTGGTGGCGGCGCTCGCGTTCCTGCCCAAGGTCCTGGGCGGCGACGACACCTACGACGTCGGCGTGGTGGGCGACGCGCCCCCGCCCGCCGCCCAGCTCGCGTACTCCCGGTGGCCGGACGAGGCGGCCGCCCGGAAGGCCGTGGTCGACGGGGACCTCGACGCGGCCCTCATCAACGGGGACAAGGTCCTCGCCAACGGCGAACTCGACCAGCGGCTGGGGCTGATCCTGGAGAGCGCCCACCGTGACGCCCAGATCAAGGCGTCCGGTCTCACGATCACGCCGCTGACGGTGGAGTCGGCCGGCGCGGACGCCCGCTACCAGGGCGTGCGCACCGGCATCGCCACGCTGATCGTGATGGTGCTGTTCTTCCTGCTCATCTACTCCTCGATGTTCGTCGCCATGGGTGTGGTGGAGGAGAAGGGCAGCCGCATCGTGGAGATCCTGCTCACCTCGGTGCGTCCCTGGCAGCTCCTGGGCGGCAAGATCGTCGGGCTGGGCTCGCTGGGGCTGGTCAACCTCGTCGTGGTCATCGCCGCCGGTCTGGCGGCGTCGTTCGCGACCGGCTTCACAGCCGACCTGCCGCCCGGAATGGGGGGAATCGTGGTGAGCGCGGTCGTCTGGTTCGTGCTGGGCTACGCCTTCTTCTCGGCGCTCGCCGCCGCCTTCGGCTCCCTGGTGTCGCGGCAGGAGGAGCTCAACACCGTCCTGACGCCGATGACCATGCTCATGATGTTCACCTACCTGACGGCCTACTTCGCCGCCGTCGAGCCGACGGGCACGGTCGCGCGCGTGCTGTCGTTCGTGCCGCCGTTCTCCTCGATGGTCATGCCCGTGCGTACGGCGGCCGTCGACGTGCCGCTGGGGGAGATCCTCATCGCCGGAGCGCTCATGGTCGTGGCCGTGGTGGCCGTCCTCCTGGGCGCGGCCCGCGTCTATCAGCGGGCGGTGCTCCGCACCGGCGCCCGGGTCAAGCTGGGCGAGGTCGTCCGCTGACGGCCGGGGCGCCGGCGGACGATCAGGGGTGCCGGGAGAGCGTCCGACCGATCAATTCGGCCGCACGGCCGGGGTCGTCGGCGCTCTCCTGGCCGCCCGGCGCCCACAGGAACATCCAGCCGCCCTTGGCGGGCGTCGCGAAGACGATCGTCTGCCTGCCGGTGCCCGGGTGCCAGACGGACAGGACCGGATCGTCCGTGCCGAGCAGTCGCGCGGAGAGACCGTGCTCGGGGAGCCGCGCCGCGAGCGCCTCAAGGCGGGCCAGGCGCTGTCCGCTGTAGTCGCCGGTGCCCGTCACGTGGCCCCTCCAGCGGGGAGATCCAGCTTTGCTACAAGGATCGTCCCAGGTCAGCGCGCTGGCAACCATGGCAGAGTAACGCCCGGGAATGTAACGGCGCGGTTGGGACGCCGTTCGTCCCGGCCTCGGCGGCGGTTCGGGCATGTGATCGAACAGTCGTTCGGCTATATTGGACTGGTCGCCGCCGGGGTGCGCGCCGTCAGGTCGCCGGGGCGCGACGGGCTCCCGGCCCGCCTTCCGGGGCGGGCTGCGAGAAGCTCCGGAAAATGTCGGTGGCACCCCGTAGCTTTTCGGTGACCGAGCAGACGACCACCCTTCAGGGGGCACCCAATGGCAATCAACGACCGCGAGAAGGCCCTTGAGACCGCCCTCGCGCAAATCGAGCGGCAGTTCGGCAAGGGCAGCGTCATGCGCCTCGGAGACGACGCGCGTGCGCCGATCGAGGTCATCCCCACCGGTTCTATCGCTCTCGACGTCGCCCTCGGCATCGGCGGCTATCCCCGCGGCAGGATCGTCGAGGTGTACGGCCCCGAGTCTTCCGGTAAGACGACGGTCGCCCTGCACGCCGTGGCCAACGCCCAGAAGGGCGGCGGCATCGCCGCGTTCATCGACGCCGAGCACGCCCTCGACCCCGAGTACGCCAAGAAGCTGGGCGTCGACGTCGACGCGTTGCTCGTCTCCCAGCCGGACACCGGTGAGCAGGCGCTGGAGATCGCGGACATGCTGATCCGCTCCGGCGCCGTCGACATCATCGTGATCGACTCCGTGGCGGCCCTCGTGCCGAAGGCCGAGATCGAGGGTGAGATGGGCGACAGCCACGTCGGTCTCCAGGCCCGCCTCATGTCGCAGGCCCTGCGCAAGATCGCCGGTGCGCTGAACCAGACCCGGACCACCGCCATCTTCATCAACCAGCTCCGCGAGAAGATCGGCGTCATGTTCGGAAGCCCCGAGACCACCACGGGTGGTAAGGCGCTGAAGTTCTACGCGTCGGTGCGGCTGGACGCGCGCAGGATCGAGACGCTCAAGGACGGCACCGAGCCGGTCGGCAACCGGACCCGGGTGAAGGTCGTCAAGAACAAGATGGCCCCGCCCTTCCGCCAGGCCGACTTCGACATCCTTTACGGCATCGGCATCTCCCGCGAGGGCGGGCTGATCGACATGGGCGTCGAGCACGGGTTCGTGCGCAAGGCCGGAGCCTGGTACACGTACGAGGGCGACCAGCTCGGGCAGGGCAAGGAGAACGCCCGCAACTTCCTGAAGAACAACCCCGACATCGCCAACGAGATCGAGAAGAAGATCAAGGAGAAGCTCGGTGTCGGGCCGCGGCTCGACTCGCCGAGCGAGCCCCCCGCCGCTCCGGCGGCGCCGCCCGCCCCCACGTCCGGCCGGGGCAGCAAGGCGGCCAGTGCGCCCAAGCCGGGTGACGTCTGAGCGCAGGCATGAGGCGCGATGTGCCCCCCGGCCCGGATGACGGGGTCGGGCCGGGGGACTGGAACTCGGGACTCTGGGGGCCGGCCGAAGAGCTGCCCGGATCGGCTGAGGACGCCTCCGCGACGATCGCCGCCCTGCGCGAGGAGATTCGGCGCGCGGAGATCGGGCGCGCGGAGATCGGGCGTGCGGAGGCGGGCCAGGAGGCCGGCCGGGACGGACGCCGGCGCCAGGGACGTGGTGGCCGGCGAGGAGACCGGGCAGGCCTGAGAGAACAGACAGCTCCGGAAGACTGGGCAGGGCTGGGGGAACAGGCGGCTCCGGGAGAACAGGCGGCTCTGGGAGCCTGGGCAGGCCTGGGAGAACGGGGAGCGCCGAGAGGCCGGGGAAAGCGTGGGAGGTCCGGCGGATGGCTTCCCGACGGGCCTCAGGAGGGCACCGCGGCGGGCGAGGGCCCGCCGGCCGACCCCGAGGCGGTGGCCAGAGCCATCTGCCTGCGGCTGCTGACGATGGCACCCAAGACCCGGGCCCAGCTCGCGGACGCCCTGCGCAAGCGGGACGTGCCCGAGGAGGCGGCGAACGCCGTGCTGGAGCGGTTCTCCGAGGTCGGGCTCATCGACGACGAGGCGTTCGCCGCCGCGTGGGTGAGCTCCCGGCACACTGGTCGCGGGCTCGCCCGCCGCGCGCTCGCCCAGGAACTGCGGCGGCGCGGCGTGGCCGAGGAGACGGTCAAGGACGCCGTCGGACGGCTCGATCCGGACGAGGAGGCCGAGACCGCACGCAGGCTGGTGGATCGGAAGCTGGCCGCCACCCGCGGGGTGGAGCCGCAGGCGCGCATGCGACGATTGGTCGGCATGCTGGCCCGCAAGGGCTACTCGCCGGGACTGGCCTTCCGCGTGGTCCGAGAGGCGATCGAGGCCGAGGGCAGCCCGTCAGATGGGCTTCCGGATACCTTCGAGTGAGCCATAGCACCACGCAAAAGTCACTTGACAGGGCATCTTTGCTTGCTCGTTACCTCTCTGACGCTTAATCTCGACCGCAGTGAGGAGTTACTCCGCGCAGCGCGGATTGCCATAACGGTGAACCACGACGGACGAGAGACATTGACCGGCCTTCGGGCCATATGGGCCGCCCCTCGGGGCGCCTGGGCATTGCGACGATATTTGTCCTGGTGACGCCACCGGGCGCTGCCGTGCTGCGCGTGTGACCCCTGCCAAGAGTTGTCGTGAGGGGTGAGCGCGCATGGACACGATCGTGATCGTTCTTGCGGTTGCGGTAGTGCTGCTGGCTCTCGTGATGATCGCCGCCCTCGTCATAGTCATGCGCCGCACCGGAGCCGTCGCACCGCCCGGCCCCTCGCCCGAGCAGCTTGCCGAGGTGAAGGCCGAGGTCAACGAGGAACTCGAACGGGCCAGACGCGAGGCTGAGGAGATCCGCACGAAGGCGGAGCGTGACGCGGGGGAGATCCTCAAGAAGTCGGAGACACTCGCCGAGAGCGCAGCGCTGATGCGCAAGGAGGTCGAGGAGGAGGCGCGAATCCTCAAGACGGAGCTCAAGGAGCTGCGCTCCGACCTCGAACGCCGCGAGAACCGGCTGGCCGAGCGCGAGCAGCGGCTCGACGAGGAGGCACGCAGGCAGACCGAGCGGGCCCGCAAGCTGGCCGAGACCGAGACCGAGCTGGCCGACCGCCGCGAGGAGCTGGAGCGGGTGGCCGAGCGGCGGCAGGAGATCCTGGAGCGGGTCGCCGGACTGACGGCCGAACAGGCCAAGACGGAGCTGGTCAGGGAGATCGAGAACCAGGCCAAGCGTGAGGCCGCGCTGATCGTCCGGGAGATCGAGAGCGAGGCCCGGAAGGAGGGCGAGAAGCGCGCCTGCAAGATCGTGACGCTGGCCGTGCAGCGGGTCGCCACCGAGCAGACGGCCGAGTCGGTGGTGAGCGTCCTCCATCTGCCCGGCGACGAGATGAAGGGCCGCATCATCGGCCGCGAGGGCCGCAACATCAGGGCTTTCGAGTCCACCACCGGGGTCAATCTGATCATCGACGACACGCCGGAGGCGGTGCTGCTGTCGTGTTTCGACCCGGTCCGTCGGGAGACGGCCAGGCTGACGCTGGAGAAGCTCGTGCTCGACGGCCGGATCCACCCCCAGCGCATCGAGGAGGCGTACGAGCGCAGCAAGGCCGAGGTGCGGGACCTGTGCGTGCGGGCGGGCGAGGACGCGCTGGTCGAGCTGGGCATCACCGAGATGCATCCCGAGCTGGTCACGTTGCTGGGCCAGCTCCGCTATCGCACCTCCTACGGCCAGAACGTGCTCAAGCACCTGATCGAGTCGGCGCACATCGCCGGGATCATGGCCTCCGAGCTGCGGCTCGACCGTGACCTCGTCAAGCGCTGTGCGCTTCTGCACGACATCGGCAAGGCGCTCACCCACGAGGTCGAGGGCAGCCACGCGATGATCGGCGCGGAGATCGCCCGGCGGTACGGCGAGCACGAGGACGTCGTCCACGCCATCGAGGCGCACCACAACGAGGTGGAGGTCAGGACCGTCGAGGCGGTCCTCACCCAGGCCGCGGACGCGATCAGCGGCAGCCGCCCCGGCGCCCGGCGCGAGTCCCTGGAGGCGTACGTCAAGCGGCTGGAGCGCCTGGAGGAGATCGCCCAGTCGTACGACGGCGTGGACAAGGTCTTCGCCATGCAGGCGGGCCGCGAGATCCGGGTGATGGTCCGGCCGGAGAACGTGGACGACATCCAGGCCCAGGTCATCGCCAGGGACGTCGCCAAGCAGGTCGAGGAGGAGCTGACCTACCCCGGCCAGATTCGGATCACCGTGGTCCGCGAGTCCCGCGCCACGGAGTTCGCCCGGTAAGGCCTCGGCCGTCACGCCTCATCCAAGCGCCTGTCAAGGGCCCCCGCCCATCGCTGGGCGGGGGCCCCGGTCGTGCGGGGGACGCCCCGGTGGGACGCCCCCCGAGGTCACCCATGTCGACGCCGACCAGCGCATCGAGATCGACCGCATGCGCACGCTACTCGCCGGGACGGACGGGTGACCGGCCCCGCTCATCGGAAGATCTGCAGGTAGAACGACAGCTCGGCGGCGAGGGCCGCCGCCTTGGTCTCCAGCCGCCGGAACCCGTGGGCCTCGCCCTCGAACGTCAGATAGGTGCAGGGCACGCCGCGCGCCATCAGGCGCTCGGCGAACGCCTGCGACTGGGCCGGCGGCACGACCGGGTCGGCGAGCCCCTGCATGAGCAGCATCGGACAGTTCACCCGGTGGGCCCGGGCCAGCGGCTCACGCTCGCCGTAGCGGTCCTCGGGACCGACCAGCCACTCCACGTATCGCGACTCGAAGTCGTGGGTGGCCGCGACGAGCGGCCCGAGCGCGCTGACGCCCGCCATCGAGACGCCGCCCGCGAAGACGTCCGACGCGCCGCAGGCGGCCATGACCGTCCACCCGCCCGCGCTCGCCCCGCGTACGGCGATCCGGGCGGGGTCGGCGAGGCCCTCCGCGACCAGCCACTTCGCCGCGGCGATCACGTCCTCCACGTCGGTCACGCCCCACCGGCCGCGCAGGCGCTCCCGGTAGGCCCGGCCGTACCCGCTGGATCCGCCGTAGTTGACGTCGATCACGCCGATGCCGCGGCTGGTGAAGAAGGCCTTCTCCAGGCTGAGCTCGCTCGTCGCGTGCCCGGTAGGCCCGCCGTGCACGAAGACGACGTACGGCGCGCCGCCCACGTCCGGCTGTTCCGGCGGATACAGGTACGCGTGGACCCGCGCGCCGGGCCCGGCCTCGAACCCCACAGCCTCGGACCCCACAGCCTCGAACTCCACGGTCCGGGGCACCGGGAGGACGCCGGCGGGAACGTCCTCGATCTCCCGTCGCAGTTCCTCGGCCCGACCGGCGTCACCGGGGGCACGGGAGCCACCGGCGGCGTCGATCCGGACGACCGAACGCGGCGCGCCCGCCCGGTAGCCGAGGCCGACGAGCACGTCGCCGTCCGCGTCCAGCACGGGCGCCCACCCCTGAAAGGGGACGTCGAGGTCGGTCAGCGTGCCCGTCTCCGCATCGAGGACGCCTAGGCGCAGGTCGCCGCGTCCGTGCAGCACGGCGAGCCGCCCGTCGCCCAGCACGGCGTACGGCAGGCCGCCGAGTTGCCACAGCGGCCCGGCGAACTCCTCCTCCGCCGGGCAGAGGGCCTCGCACGACGAGCCGGAAATGTCGGCCCGGTAGAGGTTCCACCAGCCGGACCGGTCGGAGACCGCGTACAGGCGCCTCTCGTCGCACCACAGCGGCGCGAGGACCGACTCGGCCGGCCCGCCCATCACCGTCCGCGTGACGCCGTCGGACAGCCGCGTGACCCGCAGCTCGGTGCCGGTCCAGGGCATGTGCGGGTGGTTCCAGCAGATGTAGGCGAGGTGCCGGCCGTCGGGGGACGGCGTGGGCGAGGCGTAGAAGTCGCTGCCGGTGACCTGCTCGGTGACGTCGCCGGCCCCGGTCAGCGCCACCGACACGATCGATCGGGTGACCTTGGCGTCCTGGTGGTGGCGTTCCCGGACGCACCACACCCGGGGCCCGTCCGGGCCGTTCTGGACCCGCAGGTCGGCGTAGCGCAGCGCGCCCGGCTCGTCGGGCTCCGGCGTGACCGGGCGAGGCCGCTCGGCGCCCGAGCCCGGCTCGCCGCCGGCCCGTGGCCGGGCGAGATAGAGCCGCTGGTCGGGGTGGTGCGCGAAGACGAGCCCGTGGCCCGGGACCACGACATACGACCGCCCGCCGTACTCGTGGACGCGCGTACGGGCGTCCCAGGGCGCGGGAAGCAGGTCGGTGAGAGCGCCGTCGGCGGCCCGGTGGACGACCGTACGGCGGCCGCCCTCTGCGGCGCGGTCCTCCTCCCACCACGTCTCCCGGCCCAGCACGGTCGGGAAGCCGAGCCGCAGACCGGCACGTGCCACGTCGGTGGTGGAGATGGGCGATGGCCGTGGCGAGAACGACCTCGGGCCAGGCGTGGGGGGCATGACCGCATCCTGCCGGACGAGCCCGCTCCCGCGGGTGCGAATGCGGCAACGCATCAGTCGAGGGACGGAGGGGTGGTGTAGCGGGTGGCGAGCGCACCGAGCTGGTCGATGACCGTCCGCTTCCAGGTGCCGTCCTCGAACATCCGGCGCAGCGCCTCCTCGACCTGGTCGCGCAGTGCGGCCGTCCCGGTGGCGATGCCGTACTTCTCGGTGGCCAGCGACCTGCCGCTGAAGCGGAACCTGCCGGGATACTGCGCCGACAGCCCGGCGAGCACGGGGGCGTCGGCAACGATCGCGTCGGTCCTGCCGGAGGCGAGCAGCGGCGCACAGGCGGCGGGCAGGTTCGCCTCGGCGAGGAAGAACTGCCGCCAGCGGGTGCCGAACCTCCGCACGAGCGGCTCGGCGGACTCCCGGGTGGCGCAGACGCGTTTGCGGGCGAGGTCGCGCGGGCGGCGGATGGACAGGTCGTGAGCCCGGACGAGGACGTCGGTGCTGGTGACGAGGTAGGGGCCGGCGACATACCGGGAGCCCGGCGGACCGGTGGCGCCGACGACGAGATCGGCCCGCGCGGTGTCGAGCGTGTAGACGACCTGGTCGTCGCGATAACCGAGCGCCCGGGCGACGTACTGCGCGACCTCGATGTCGAAGCCGCTGTAGCGCCCGTCGGGAAGCCGCGTGACCAGGCCCGGCTGCCCGGGACGCACGCCGACCACCAGCGTGCCGTCGTTCCCGCATCCACCGGTCAGGAACGCGGCCGCCAGGACGCCGACCACGGCAACGCCACGCCACACGCGCTCAATATCGAGGTCGCGCGCGTCCCCCCGCCAGCAGCGACACGGCAAAGAACCCTTGACCCGCGCGGCGTCAGGCGGGAGGGTGTCAGCTCATCAGCGCGACCTCGCCGCCCGCGGCCACCTCGGCGGCGGCCGGGTCGGCCGAGATCTTGCGGCTGCGCCTGCTGCGCCGTTCCAGCCAGGTGGCGAGGTAGCCCAGCGCCAGGTTGATCGCGATGTAGACCACCGCGATGACGATGACCGAGGGGATCAGGTTGGCGTAGTTGGCCGGCACCACGCGGGCACCCGCGTTCAGCAGGTCGGCGTACGCCACGACGAACCCGAGCGCGGTGTCCTTGAGCAGCACCACGAGCTGGCTGACGATCGCGGGCATCATCGCGGTCACCGCCTGCGGCAGCAGGATCAGCCGCATCACCTGGTTCTTGCGCAGACCGATGGCGGATCCCGCCTCGGCCTGGCCGCGCGGCACGGCGAGGATGCCCGCGCGCACGATCTCCGCGAGGACCGACCCGTTGTAGACCGTGAGGCCGAAGACGACGGCCGCGAACTCGGTCACGACCAGCCCGGCCAGGCTCCCGCCGTACTGGGCGAAGAAGATCAGCATGAGCACCGGGACCGCGCGGAAGGCCTCGACGATCACCGCGGCCGGGATCCGCACCCAGCGGTGGTCCGACAGGCGGGCGATGCCGAACACGGCCCCGAACAGCAGCGCGAGCACCGCGGCGACCGCGGCGGCGGCCAGCGTGTTGAGCAGCCCGGGCAGGATCAGCTCGGTCCAGGTGTCGGCCCGCAGGAACGGCTGCCACAGCGTGCCGTCCCACTGGCCCTTCTCCTCGAACTTCGTCCAGACGAAGTACGCGACCAGCAGCAGGACGACGCCGAACGCGAGGGTCAGCACGTTGTTGCGCAGGCGGGCGCGCGGGCCCGGGACGTCGTAGAGGACGCTGGCGCCGCGCCCGGTCATCGGACCACCGCCAGGCGCCGGGCCAGCCGGCCGGACAGCAGGTTCATGGGAAGGGTCAGCACGACGAACCCGGCGGCGAAGCCGAGGAAGATGGGAATGATCGCGTCTCCGTGGGCGTCGAACAGGTTCTTCATCCGCAGCGCCGCCTCCATGACGCCGATCGCGGCCGCGACAGTCGTGTTCTTGACCAGCGCGTTCAGCAGGCTCCCGAGCGGCGCGATGACCGTGCGCACCGCCTGGGGGAGGATCACCAGGCGGAGCGTCTGCAGGAACGTCAGCCCGATCGCCCGGGCCGCCTCCGCCTGCCCGAGCGGCACGGTGTTGATCCCCGACCTCACGACCTCGCACACGAAGGCGGAGGTGTAGGCGGACAACCCGATGATCGACAGCCAGAAGCTGTTGAGCGACAGGTCGTCCCGGGAGAACTGGACGTTCATCACCGTGCCCAGGCCGAGACCGCAGAACACGATGATCAGTGTGAGGGGCGTGTTGCGCAGCACGTTGACGTACAGCGCACCCGCCCCTCGCAGCACCGGCAGCGGACTGACGCGCATGGCCGCCAGCACGATCCCCCAGATCAGCGAGATCACCCCGCTGACCACCGTGAGCTTCACCGTCAGCCAGAACGCGCCGAGGATGACGGGAAGCTCGTCGACGACGGCCTCCACCGCCTGCCTCCTTCCAGTGCCGCTATCGGTGCTCTAGTACCGTTCGACGGACGGCGGCGAGGTGAAGTATTTGCCGAACTCGCCGAGGTTGGCGTCGAGGGCCTTGCGCCAGCTGCCGTCCTTGAAGAACTTCTCGATCGCGTTGTTGATCGCGTCGCGGCCGGCCTTGTCGTCCAGCTTGATGCCGATGCCGTACTTCTCCTCGCTGAACGGCTGGCCGATCAGCTTGAACTTGCCGGGGAACTGGGCGGCGAACCCGGCGAGGATCGTCGCGTCCGTGGAGATCGCGTCGACCTGCTTGTTCTCCAGCAGCGGCAGGCACGCGCCGTACCCCTGCTGCTGGGTGAGGTTCTTGGACTCCCACTCCGCCCCGAACTTGTCGGCGAGGCGCTTCGGCGACGAGGAGCCCTGCGCGCCGCAGACCTTCTTGTCCTTGAGGGACTCGACCCCGGTGATCGAGGTGTCGTCGGCGCGGACGAGGATGTCCTGGCCGGTGATCAGGTAGGGCCCGGCGAAGGAGATCTTCTTCTTGCGCTCGTCGGTGATGGAGTAGGTCGCCACGACCATGTCCACCTGGCCCTGCTGGATGAACGGCTCGCGGTTGGCCGACTGGGCCTCCTTGAACGTGATCCCGCTCTCCGGCACGCCGAGTTCCTTGGCGACGTACCTCGCCACGTCGACGTCGAACCCGCCGTAGCTGCCGTCGGGCTTCTTCAGCCCCCAGCCCGGCTGGTCGATCTTGATGCCGATCACGAGCTTCTTGTCGTTCTTGGCCTTGTCGGCTATCGAGTCCGCACCGGAGTTGCCGCAGGCCGTCAGGCCGGTGGCCAGGGCGGCCAGCGCGAGCAGGCCGGCTCCGAATCGCATCCGCGTCACCTTTCGCTTCTTGTGGAGCTTGTCGTGAGCTGGGATCAGTGAGTGAGGATCTTGGAGAGGAAGTCGCGGGCGCGCTCGGTGCTCGGCTGGGTGAAGAACTCCGAGGGCGACCCCTCCTCGACGATCTGGCCGTCGGCCATGAACACGATCCGGTTGGCCGCCCGGCGGGCGAACCCCATCTCGTGGGTGACGACCATCATCGTCATGCCGTCCTTGGCCAGGCCGGTCATCACGTCGAGCACCTCCTGGACCATCTCCGGGTCGAGGGCCGAGGTGGGCTCGTCGAAAAGGATCATCTTGGGGTCCATGGCCAGTGCGCGGGCGATGGCCGCGCGCTGCTGCTGGCCGCCGGACAACTGGGCGGGATACTTGCCCGCCTGAGAGGCGATGCCGACCCGTTCGAGCAGTTCCATGCCCCGCTGCTCGGCCTGCTGCCGGGAGACCTTCCGCACCCTGGTCGGGCCGAGCGTGACGTTCTCCAGGATCGTCTTGTGGGAGAAGAGGTTGAAGGACTGGAACACCATCCCGACCTCGGACCGCAGGCGGGCCAGGGCCCTGCCCTCCGCGGGCAGCTCCCGCCCGTCGAAGACGATGGTCCCGGTGTCGATCGTCTCCAGGCGGTTGATCACCCGGCACAGCGTCGACTTGCCGCTGCCGGACGGGCCGATGACGACGACCACCTCGCCCCGGCCCACGCTCAGGTCGATGTCCCTGAGCACATGCAGGGGACCGAAATGCTTGTTGACTCCCTCCAGCCTGACAAGCGGGTCGGAACCACTGATCTCCGTCATGGTCAACAACGTAGGGGGGTCAATGCCGCCGAGTCACTAACGGGCCGGTACCGAATAGATCACATCCCGGCTGCTCAGGACATCACTCCCGGTTTGTCCGTACGGCCCGCCCCATGCGGCCCGGGACGCGGTCCCGGTTGGCTCCTGCCGACCTCTCACCGTGTAGGAGCACAGATGCTGAAAAATCCGGACCTGTTTCGGAAGACCGTGGCGGCGGCGGCCATGCTGGCGTGGCCCGTCCTGCTCGGCCTGGCCTTTCTGACCTCGCCGCCGGGCACCGAGCACGATCCCGCGGTGTTCCGCGCCAGCCCGGTGCAGGTGCAGGCCAGCGCGCTGCTGTTCCAGTGGGCGACCGTCTGCCTGGTCCCGGTGATCCTCGGGCTCGCCCACCTCCTCGGCGCGCGGGCGCCGCGCACCGGCAACATCGGCGCGGCCGTCGGCCTCACCGGCGCGGTCACCGCCACCTGCCTGTTCATGACCGACTTCTACGACCTGGCGCTGGCGCTCACCCTTCCGGACGCCCCGGCCGCCCGGGTGACCGAGGTGGCCGGCGCGCTCGGCGGGTTCGTGTACGGCATCCTCCTGCCGGGCTTCCTGCTCCACGTGGGCCTGCTGGTGCTCCTGGCGGGCCTGGCGGCGGTCCGGCGGGCGCCGTGGTGGGTCCCTGCGGCGGCGCTCGCGGGGACCTGCGGGCCGTTCCTCACGATGGGGCAGCCGCCGGCCGTCCAGGCCATCGGGTCGCTGTTCCACCTCGCGGCGTTCGGCGCGGTCGGGCTGAAGGTCCTGCGCATGCCCGTGGACGACTGGCGGGCCGCCTGAGCACCCGCGGGCGCCCGCCCGTCCGCTACAGGCCCGACTCCCTGACCCGCATGATCGCTTCGGCCCGGTCGGCCACGCGCAGCTTCGCGAAGATGCTGGACACGTGGTTGCGCACGGTCTTCTGGCTCAGCCCGAGCCGGGCCGCGATCTGGACGTTCGTCAGATGGCCGGCGACCAGGCCCAGGATCTCCCGTTCACGCGGGGTGAGTTCGGGAAAGCTCGGCTCGGGCCTGCGGCCGAGATCGGAGAAGTAGCCCATCAGCCGCCCGGCGAGGGCGGGGCCGAAGATCGCCTCGCCCTCGGCCACGGCCAGGATCGCACGCACGAGCTCGGCCCGCCGCGCGCCCTTGAGCACGTATCCGCGGGCCCCCGCGCGCAGTGCCGCGAAGACCGCGTCGTCGTCGTCCGCCATGCTGAGCACCAGGACCCGCACGTGCGGGTTGTCCCTCGTGATCCGCTCGGTCGCGGCCACCCCGCCCATGCCGGGCATGGCGAGGTCCATCAACACGACGTCGGGCTGCACGCGGGGGAGGAGGGCGAGGGCCTGCTCGCCGCTGGCCGCCTCGTCGGCGACCTCCATCTCCTCCACCGGCCGCAGGAGCGCGCGCAGCCCCGCCCGGAAGGCCGCGTGATCGTCAACCAGCAGCACGCGGATCGGCTCCATCGCCCGCCTCCCGTCTCGTGTCCTGCGCCGTGTCCTGCGCCGTGTCCTGCGCCGTGTTCAGGCGTGTGCTCTGGGCTGTGCTTTGGGCTGTGTTCTCGGCCGTGTTCTCGGCCGTGTTCCGGGCCGGAAGGCGGGCCAGCACGCGCGTCCCGCCACCGGGCCGCGGACCGATCGCGCAGGTGCCGCCGAGCTCGGCCGCCCGCTCGCGCATCGACGCCGTACCGACCCCGCTGCCACCGCCGTCCGCGTGCGGCTCGCCGCCCTCGTCGGCGATCTCCACTTCGAGCACGCCGGCAGGAGTCCCGCCGGTCATGCCGAGCCGTACGCGCACCCGCCCGGCTCCGGCGTGGCGGCGCGCGTTCGCCAGCGCCTCGGCCGCGATCCGGTATGCCGCCACCTCGACGGCCGCGGGCAGCGCCGGGAGGGATCCGTCGATCTCGACCTCGATCTCGACGCCGGGCAGCCGGGCCGCGTGCGACCTGATCGCCCCGGCCAGGCCCAGCGTGTCGAGGGCCGGTGGCCGCAGTCCCTCCACCAGCGTCCGTACGTCGCCCATCGCCGTGCGGGCGTCCGTCATGATCTCTTCGAGCATCGCCAGGGCGTCCGGGTCGCGCACCATGTCCTGCACGGCCTCCGCGCGCATGGTCAACGCGGCCAGCGTCGGCCCGAGGCCGTCGTGCAGGTCGCGCCGCAGCCGCCGCCGCTCCTCCTCGCGGGCCGCCACGAGCCGTTCACGCGAGCGCTGCAGGTCCGCCGACAGCCGCACGGCGTGCACGGCGATCCCCGTCTGGCGGGCGAGGTCGGCGAGAACCCGGCGATCTCTCGCGCCGAGCCCGCTCTCCCCCTGACGCGGAGACAGGACCAGGTCGCCCACCGGCTCGCCCCTGTGCACGAGCGGCAGCCGTACGGCGCCGGGGGAGGGCACGCCGTACGCGTGGGTCGGCCCTCCGGCCACCTCGACCGCGACGTGCGGCAGGCGCAGCGCCTCCGCCACCGACCGGGCCGCCGCGGCCAGCACCGCGCCCGGCTCCGCCGCCTCCTCCAGGCGCCTGCCCAGCAGGGCCAGCGCCGCGTACGGATCGTCGCGCCTGCCGTACATCACCAGATTGACGGCGCGTTGCAGCCGCTCGCGCAGCGGCGCGAAGACGAGGGCGACCACGCCGGCGGCGGCCACCGACACCGGCAGCCCGCCCGCCGTGCGGAACACCGCGCCGAGATAGGTGACCACGAGCACGTAACCGCCGAACACGCACGCCGACAGCAGCACGTAGACGAGCGTGCGGTTGATGACGAGGTCGATGTCGAACAGACCGTGCCGCAGCACCGCCACCGCGCCGGCGGCCGGCAGCAGGCAGGCCGCGAACGTCCCCAGAACCTCCCAGAACGGGCTGGTGATGGGCCAGATGGAGCGCGGGTCGCCGTCCGACAACCCCGCGGCCACCCGCCCCGCGACGATCAGCCCGGCGAGCCCCGCGGCGTACCCGAGCCACTTGAGCTGGATCCGCTCGTCGGCGTCGCCGCGCCCGGCCCGGCGTACGAGACCGGCCGCGCCCGCCACGAACAGGGCAGCCATCAGCCCGGTCGTCAGCGGTTCGACGAACGGGGAGACCACGGCGAGCGCGGGCACCCCAAGGGGGTTCGGCAGCGGCGTGCCCCATCCGAGCTGGTGGCTGGGGCCGGGCAGCAGGGCGCTCAGCCCGGTCGTCACGGCGGCGACCGCGGCGAGCGCCCACAGGGTCGCCCGCCACCCCGGCGACGACGGCCGTCCCGACGGGAAGAAGGCGGGCACGGCGGCGACCGACAGGTTGGCGGGGACCCACAGCCACGTCTGCGGCCAGGCCATCGGGGTCGCGAACGGCAGCCCGGCCAGGGCGTAGTGGCCGGTCGCGTCCAGCAGCGCGAAGCACAGGCCGCAGGCCGCCATCAGCCAGCCGACGGCGTTGCCCGGACGTTCGGCGGTGATCAGGCCGCCCACCAGCGCGCAGGCGGCGACGAAGAGGAGGTGGCTCTGGGCGAACAGCCCGGCGCCGTTGCGGTGACCGAAGACCAGGGCCGCGACGACCAGGAGCAGGCTGAGCACGCAGACCGCCCACGCCGTACGCCGCACTGCCCGCCTCCTCCGCGCCTCCGGCGCGACCGCCGAGTCGGGCTCAGGCTAGCGACCGAAATGCCCAGACGAACAGGACGATGTCCCAGGACGTCCCGGGGCCTCGCTGCGCCGGAACCTGGCCGGCGGACGGCGTCGCCGTCCTGTTCATCGCCGGGCGTCGCGGTTCCGGGTAGCGGCTCATCGTGGGACAGCTGCTCATCGTGGGACAGGGAAACTGAAAAGGCCGGCGTGACCGGCACGATGCTCGCTTCGTCCGGCGATCTGAGGCGCTTCGCGGACGGGGAGGCGCAGGACGAACCGTGCTCCCCGTTCGCTGTCCTGGATGGTCAAGGTGCCCTGATGTGCTTCTGCGATCTCCCGTGCGATCGCCAGCCCCAGCCCGGTCCCCCCTGAGTCCCGGTCGCGTGAGGCGTCCAGCCGGGTGAAGCGGTCGAAGACCGTCTCCCGGTGTTCCGGGGCGATGCCGGCGCCGTCGTCGAGGACCTCCAGCGTCGCCGTCGGCCCGTCGGCCCGCACGCTGACGGTGATCTGTGAGGTGGCGTGCCGTTCGGCGTTGTCGAGCAGGTTCACCAGGAGCCGGGTGATCCGCAACCGGTCGCAGTCGACGAAGACGTTCTGCTGGAGATCCCTCACGATCTCCATCCGGTAGGTGCGGCGGTCGAGCTCGCCACCGACCAGCCGGCCGAGGTCGGTCGGACTGAGGTCGAGGGGGGCGCGGGCGTCCAGCCTGGCCAGGGTCAGCAGGTCGGTCACGATCGCCTGCAGCCGGTCGACTCCGGCGAGCACCGCCGCGGTCGTCCTCGGCCAGTCGGCGTCGTCCGGATGCATGAGGGCCTCTTCGAGTTGGGCCCGCATGGCGGTGAGGGGGCTGCGCAGGTCGTGAGAGGCGTCAGAGGTGAACTGCCGCAGCTGCTTGTACGCGCCCTCGAGCCGGTCCAGGGTGTCGTTCACCGTTCCGGCCAAGAGCTTGATCTCTTCCTGGTTGTTGTGCGCCACGGGGACCCGGCGGTGGAGATGGGTGGCGGTGATCTCCGCCAGTTCCGTGCGGATGGCGTCCACCGCGGTCATATCCCTTTTGGCCACATGGAAAGTCCCGGCTGCCGTCATCGTGGTCATCAGCAGGGACATGCCGATCGCGAAGGACAGCGCCGCCGTGTTCCCGTACCAGGGGACCGTGGGCACCGCCACGTAGAGCAGCCAAGGCCCGTCCGGCTGATAGACCTTGTAGGAGAAGACGGTCATACAGCCCTTCAGCCCGGCCGGAGGGCACAGCACCCGTTCGGAGTGCACGCTTGCGCTGGTCGCGTGGAAGGTGGCCATCGGGGGCTTGCGGGCGAGTTGCGGCGTCGCCGCGACGACCTGGTGCCGTGTGTCCAGGACCTGGATCGCGATGTCCTTGCCCGCCGGCAGCACGGAGGGGAGGAACCCCTCTCTGATGAGGGGCACCGCCCGGTCCCACGCCCCGGTGACACGAGCCCGGGCCGCGTCGGCGTCCTTGCCGCCCACGACGACGAGGAAGAGCAGGCTGACCCCGGCGCACACCAGTGCCGCGACGGCGGAGTAACCGACCGTCCTGCGGACGAGAACGGATGATCGGTTCCAGTTCGACATCGGTGTAGGCCAATCCGTGGGGAGTGTGGGTCTCGTGCCTTCACCAGGGCACCACATAGACATGAATGATTCAATAAAGCGAACTTTTCGCTTTTCACAAGCCTGGGTAATGGCAGATGCGAGCCCTGGTCATGACGCGGATCCGCACCCAAGATCCGGTCCGCTCCGGGAGGGCTCGGCATGTGGCGGCGACGCCGCTGTCGTCGCCGCTTGTACGCGATCGAGTGCGCGACGTTCCGGTACGGGCGGGGGTGGGAAAGCGCCTACCCTTGTAGTGCGATGACTGCGACCACACAGACTGTGACGACACAGGGCGCCGAGGGCGTGACGACGACACAGGGCGCCGAAGGCGCGACGACACAGGGCGCCGAGCGGACCTACGAGGTGCGGACCTACGGCTGCCAGATGAACGTGCACGACTCCGAGCGGCTGTCCGGGCTGCTGGAGGACGCGGGATACGTCCGCGCGGCCGAAGGGGACACGCCGGACGTCGTCGTGTTCAACACCTGCGCCGTACGCGAGAACGCCGACAACCGGCTCTACGGCAACCTGGGCCACCTGCGGCCGATCAAGATGGCCCGCAAGGGCATGCAGATCGCGGTCGGCGGGTGCCTGGCGCAGAAGGACCAGGGCGAGATCGTCCGCCGGGCCCCCTGGGTGGACGTGGTCTTCGGCACCCACAACATCGGGTCGCTGCCGGTGCTGCTGGAGCGGGCCCGGATCGCCGAAGAGGCCCAGGTCGAGATCAAGGAGTCCCTGGAGACCTTCCCCTCCACGCTGCCGAGCCGCCGCGAGTCGGCCTACGCGGCCTGGGTGGCGATCTCGGTCGGGTGCAACAACACCTGCACGTTCTGCATCGTGCCGTCCCTGCGCGGCAAGGAGAAGGACCGCCGTCCCGGCGACGTCCTCAGCGAGGTGCGCACCCTGGTCGACCAGGGCGTCCTGGAGATCACTCTGCTGGGCCAGAACGTCAACACCTACGGCGTGGAGTTCGGCGACCGGCTGGCGTTCGGCAAGCTGCTGCGGGCCTGCGGGGACGTCGAGGGCCTGGAGCGGGTCCGCTTCACCTCGCCCCACCCGGCCGCCTTCACCGACGACGTGATCGCCGCCATGGCCGAGACGCCGAACGTGATGCACCAGCTGCACATGCCGCTGCAGTCCGGCTCCGACCGCATCCTCAAGGCCATGCGCCGGTCGTACCGGTCCGAGCGCTACCTTGGGATCATCGAGCGGGTCCGGGCCGCCATGCCGGACGCCGCGATCTCGACCGACATCATCGTGGGCTTCCCCGGCGAGACCGAGGAGGACTTCCAGCAGACCCTCGAGGTCGTGCGGCAGTCGCGCTTCGCCAACGCGTTCACGTTCCAGTACTCCATCCGCCCCGGCACCCCGGCCGCGACCATGGAGGACCAGGTGCCCAAGGCCGTCGTCCAGGAGCGGTACGAGCGCCTGGTCGCCCTCCAGGAGGAGATCTCCTGGGAGGAGAACAAGAAGCAGGTCGGGCGCACTCTGGAGGTGCTGGTCGCCGAGGGCGAGGGCCGCAAGGACGACGCCACCCACCGCCTGTCCGGCCGGGCCGCCGACAACCGTCTCGTCCACCTCGCCGCGTCCGATGTCGCCGCCGGCGCCCGTCCGGGCGACATGGTCACGGTCGAGGTGACCTACGCCGCGCCGCATCACCTGGTGGCCGACAAGGTCCTGTCCGTGCGGCGGACCCGCGCGGGCGACGCGTGGGAGGCGCGGCAGGCCGCTCCGCAGCGGGGCAGCGCGGTCAGCCTGGGGATGCCCACCATCGGCCGTCCCGCTCCGCTGCCCGCGGAGCCGTCCGCCTGCTCGGCCGTCTGACGCGCCGAGTCCGGCGACGGCGGGGTCACCGGCCGAGGCGGCTCAGGACCTCGTAGCAGTAGGCGCGCCGCAGGTCGTCGTCGAACCGCAGGCAGGGGTCCTGGATCCGGGTGCGCGTCACGCCGTCCGCCCCGGCCCGGGGCACGGCCGTGCCGCGCGTGCCCGTGTCCCGGGCCGCCGCGTCCTTGGCCGCGGGGTTCTCGGCGGCTGTGTTCTCGGCTCTGTTCTCGGTGGTGTTGTGTCCCGCCGGGTCGCCGGTCGCAGAGCTCCGTACGGCCGGCTTCGAGGCGTCCGGCGGAGCGACGCGGGCGGGCCGGGGCCGGTGCGTCTCCCTCGTCCCGGCGCGACCTGCCGCGCCGGTGGAGTCGCTTCCGCCGCTCCGGGACGACGAGACGGGCGAGGGCGGCCGGGACCGGGAGGAGGGGCCCGCCGTCCGGTCAGGGCGTCCGGACGACCGCGACGCTCCGGTCTCGTGACCGGGCGGCAGCGCACCGCCTCGACGTGCCGGCCGCTCTCGCTCCGGCTGTTCTCTCTTCGATTGTTCGCTTTCTGCGTTTTCCGGGTCGTCTCGCGTCGCCGCTTCCCCCGTCTCCTCCCGGTGCTCCGCCGCGCGTTCCGGTTCCGTTTCCGGCCGCTCGGATCCGGGTTTCCGCGGGGCGGTCGCCGGCGGGAAGAAGGGGCCGGCGGCGGGAAATCCCGGCGCCGGACGTGCCGGTGAGACCGCGGTGCCCAAATCGGCGGCCACCGGCCGGGCGGCGGAGGGCGCCGGATCCCGCGCGGGCAGGACGGCCAGGACGACGCCGAGCCCGGCGATCGCGGTCACGCCGATCACGCCCGTCAGGGCGAGGACGGGATGGCCGTCGCGCCGGTGCCGTGGGGTGGGGGAGAAATCCGGCAAGGTCGTGTTCTTCCATGCGGCGGTCGGTTGTTTCCGATTTCTCAGTCTGCCCGCCGCGGGCGAATTCCAGCGGTGGTTCCGTCGATTTCCGGGAACTCCAAATACGCCGCCCGGCCATTATTTAGAGAAATATCCTGAATGATGGTGAATATTGACTGAGCCGCGCCGTACCAGATGAAAGGCCGCGCATGACGGTGCTTCCGTCGAAGCGTGGCAGGGCCCGATCGCCGGACACGTCTTAGCATCGGCGGTGTGTCCGTTCGTGAACTGGTCGTCCTCGGCACCTCGAGCGCGGTGCCCACCCGTCACCGCAACCACAACGGTTACCTGCTCCGCTGGGACGGCGAGGGGTTCCTGTTCGATCCGGGAGAGGGCACCCAGCGGCAGATGCTGCACGCAGGGGTGAGCGCGCACGACGTCACCTGGATCTGCGTCACCCACTTCCACGGCGACCACTGCCTGGGGGTGCCCGGCGTGGTCCAGCGCATCGCCAGGGACAAGGTGAACCACGAGGTGCGGGCGGCCTACCCCGCGAGCGGCGAGACGTACTGGCGCAGGCTGCGCAACGCGTCGGCCTTCGCCGACACCGACGTGATCGCGCCCCGGCCGGTCTCCGGCGAGGTGGTCCGGTGGCCCTCGGGACCCGTGACGCTGACCGCGCGGCCGCTGTCGCACCCCGTCCAGTCGTACGGCTATCGCGTGGACGAGCCGGGCGGGCGCCGCATGCTGCCCGGGGAACTGGCCAGGCGGGGCGTGCGCGGGCCGATGGTCGGGGAGCTCCAGAGGCACGGCTCGCTGACGATGCCGGACGGCTCGACGGTCACGCTGGACGAGTGCAGCGCCCCCAAGCCGGGACAGAGCGCGGCCTTCGTGATGGACACCCGGGTGTGCGACGGGGCGTTCGCCCTCGCCGACGGCGTCGACCTGCTGGTGATCGAGTCGACGTTCCTGTCGGACGAGAGCGCGATGGCCGCGCAGTACGGGCACCTGACGGCGGCCCAGGCGGGTCAGATCGCGGCCGCCTGCGGGGTGCGGCGGCTGGTGCTCACGCACTTCTCCGAGCGGTACACGACGGCGGACGAGCCGCGCTTCGTGGACGAGGTGCGCAAGTCCTACTCGGGGGACGTCGTGACGGCCCGCGACCTCATGCGCGTCCCCGTGCCGAGGCGCCCGGACTACCAGGCCCAGCGGGCGGCGAAGTAGCCCACGCCGTAGGGCGCGTCGTCGTACAGCAGCTCGGAGGCGGCCGGCGGGGGTGTCTCCCGCGCCGCGCCGCCGAGGACCTGGAAGGCCGCCCGGCCCGCCGCCCACAGCTCCCGCGCCTCGTCCGGGTCGAGGCCGAGCAGACGCCCGGCGTCGCCCGAGGCGAGCGCGCCGGCGAGCACCTCGTCGTACGGCACGGCGTCGGGATGGATGTAACCCGGTGCCTTCTCGGTGCGCCTGGCCGAGCCGTCGCCCATGACCAGCAGCGCCACCCGCCGCGCCGACTCCGCCAGACGGCGGCCGAGCGCGGCGCACTCGGCGGGCGGCGCGTCGAATCCGACCGCCTCGAACCGAAGCACGGGCAGGCCGTCCCCGGACGCGTGCGCCCGCTCCAGCAGCCAGCGGCCGACCGTGAGCGACAGGGGCAGGACGAGATCCCCCGGGCCGACCCGGACGTCGGGGCCCCACGGGCGCAGCGTCCCCGCGGCGTCCCCGGGGAAGGACGCGGTGACCTCCGCGCCGCCGACCACGGCCAGCACGTCGGGGCGGGCGTCCAGGAGCGGGCCGACCGCGGCGGAGCAGGCCGCGCGCAGGTCGTCGAGTTCGGGCGCGGCGGCCCCGGCGACCTGTGGGACGAGCAGCGGAGGATGCGGGCAGACGGCAGCGGCGACCAGCACCCGATCACCCTACCCCGCCCGGCCACGCGCAGAATGGGACGTATGGACAGCAGCACGGTGGCGTTCGCGACCGTACCGACCAGGCTGGGCGACGTGCTCGCCGCCGTCACCGAGGACGGGGTCGCCGCGACGCATTTCCAGGACGGCCCCCTGCTCAGGGAGCGCATCGCCGATCGCCTCGGGATGGCCGTCGCCGACGACCCGGACCGTACGGCCACCGCCGGGGAGGAGCTGGCGGCGTACTTCCGGGGCGAGCTGAAGGAGTTCCGCGTGCCGGTGGACTGGCGGCTCATGTCGCCCCTGCAGCGGCAGGTCCTCGGCACGTTGTTCGCCACCGTCCCGTACGGCGAGGTGGTGACGTACGGGGAGCTGGCGGCGCGGAGCGGCACGGGGGTCCCGGCGCGGGCCATCGGCTCGATCATGGGCGCCAACCCGATCCCGATCATCGTGCCGTGCCACCGGGTCGTCGCGAGCAACGGGCTCGGCGGTTTCAGCGGCGGCGAGGGAGTGGAGTCCAAGCGGTGGCTGCTCACCCTCGAAGGCCACCTGCCTCCCACCCTCGACTGGGACATCTGACCTCCTCGCCGCTGGGACACTGGAGGGTGTGGGGCAGCTACCTGTGATTGCCGTGGTGGGCGCGACCGCGGCGGGAAAGTCCGACCTGGCCGTCGAGCTCGCGCTCCGTCTGGGCGGCGAGGTGATCAACACCGACTCCATGCAGCTCTACGAGGGCATGGACATCGGCACGGCCAAGCTGACCCATGAGGAGCGGCGCGGCGTCCCCCACCACCTGCTGGACATCTGGCCGGTGACGCGGACCGCCAGCGTGGCCGAGTACCAACGCCTCGTCCGCCCCCTGATCGAGGACCTGCGCTCCCGCGGCCGGGTGCCCGTGCTGGCGGGCGGCTCCGGGCTCTACGTGCGCGCCGCGATCGACGATCTGGAGTTCCCGGGCACCGACCCGGACGTGCGCGCCCGGCTGGAGAAGGAGCTCGCCGCGACCGGCCCGGCGCCCCTGTACGAGCGGCTCAAGGGCCTCGACCCGGTGGCGGCGGAGAACATCCTGCCGAGCAACGGCCGCAGGATCGTCCGCGCGCTGGAGGTCATCGAGCTGTCCGGGCGGCCGTTCTCCGCCACGATGCCGTCGTACGACGCGGTCTACGACAGCGTGCAGATCGGCGTCGAGGTGCCGCGGCCGGTCCTCGACGAGCGGATCGGGCGCCGGGTCGCCCTGATGTGGGAGGCCGGGCTGGTGGACGAGGTGCGCGCGCTCGCCGCGCGCGGCCTGGCCGAGGGCAGGACCGCCGGCCGGGCGCTCGGGTACGCGCAGGTGCTGCGCTTCCTCTCCGGGGAGTGGTCCGAGGATCAGGCGCGGGAGGAGACGGTGCGGGCCACCCGCAGGTTCGCCCGGCGGCAGGAGTCGTGGTTCCGCCGCGACCCCCGGGTGGTCTGGCTGCCGTTCGACGCGCCCGACCTGGCCGACCGCGCGATCGCTGTGATCACCGGCGCCTCCTAGACTGCTGCCATGCGGTTTGTGAAGGGCCACGGCACCGAGAACGACTTCGTCATCCTGCCGGACGCCGACGCCACGCTGGATCTGTCCGCGGCGGACGTCGTCGCGCTCTGCGACCGGCGCGCGGGCATCGGCGCCGACGGAGTGCTGCGCGTCGTGCGCGCCAAGCTCTGCCCCGAGGTGGCCGGGCAGGCCGGCGAGGCGGAGTGGTTCATGGACTACCGCAACGCGGACGGCGGCATACCCGAGATGTGCGGCAACGGCGTCCGGGTCTTCGCCCGCTACCTGGTGGACGCGGGCCTCGCGGCGCCCGGAGAGTTCGCCGTCGCCACCCGCGGGGGCCTCAAGCGCGTACGGCTCGGGGTGACGGGCGACGTGACCGTGGACATGGGCAGGCCGCGGGTGCTGGGGAACAGCCGCGCGGTCGTCGACGGGCGCGAGTGCCGCGGCGTGAACGTGAACATGGGCAACCCCCACCTGGCGTGCGCCGTGGAGGAGCCGGTGGCCGGGTTCGACCTCGGCCGCGAGCCGGACTTCGACCGCGCGGACTACCCGGAGGGCGTCAACGTCGAGATCTTCAACGCCGTGGGCGATCACAAGGTGACCATGCGGGTGCACGAGCGGGGCTCGGGGGAGACGCGCTCGTGCGGCACCGGGGCGGTCGCGACGGCCGTCGCCGCCGCCCAGGCCGCCGGGGAGACCACCGGCACCTGGGAGGTCCGGGTGCTCGGCGGCACGGTCACCGTCACGCTGGAGGAGGACACGAGCTACCTGTCGGGGCCGGCCGTCCTCGTCGCCTCGGGGGAGTGGCCCGCCGTCCTCTGATCGTTTCGGAGACTTGCAGAACCTTGTTCTGATCCGCCACTCTGGGTCTGGAGATTAGACCGAGGAGGGCGTATGGACCCGCGTGACGCGGTGGTGGAGACGAAGGCGGCCATCGGGGCCCTCGGCGGGGGCTTCATGATCTCCCGGGAGGTCAAGGAGCTGTGTGAGCGCCACGGCCTCGGTCCACGGGAGATGTACTTCCGGGGCAGGTGCGGCGTCCTCGGCGAGGTGGACGCCGACGTCGTGCTCGCGGCGGTCGTCTTCTTCCCGGCCCGGCACGTCCGCGAGTCGTGGGAGGGCGGGCGCAAGCTCCCGGCCGAGGAGGCCGCCGCGCTCTACGCCGGCGCCTGCCACGACTGGGGAGGGCGCAGGCTCGCCGGGTTCGGGAACGCCGACCGGCTGGCGGAGCTGCTCGCCGCCGTCGCCGACGGCGCCGACCCGTTCTGCGCGCCGCTGTTCGCCGGATGGCGGGCCATGCCGCGGCCCGGCGGCGGGCCCGCCCTGGCGGCCCACCTGCTGCACGTCGTGCGGGAACTGCGCGGCGCCCGGCACGCGACGGCCGTGGTGGCGCACGGACTCGGCCCGCTGGATGCCACCCTCGTGGGCGCGAACGACACCGGGACCCCGATCCCGTACGACCGCACCTCCGACGTCGCCCGCTTCCTCGCCTGGCCCGAGCCCTACCCGGAGCCGTCGGCGGAGGCGGCGGAGCGCAGGGCCAGGGCGGAGGAGCTGACCGACGACCTCGTCGCCCGCGCGTACGCGGCGCTCGGCCCGGCGGAGCTCGCCGAGCTCTGCACCCTCCTCCGGGAGGCGTCCCAGGCGGCCCGGGCGCGCTGACGCGCCGGTGAGCCGAAGGCCGCGTTCGTTTGGGTCATGGTCGGCGACCTGGCAGACTGACTGCTCATGGACGTGGACATCTGGGCCTGGGTCGGTGGCACCCAGCGTGAACTGCACGAGGCGGGCAACACGGGGCTGGCCATGGCGCTGGGTGACGTGCCCGCGCAGGCGCTGGAGGGCCGTTTCACCCAGCTCGACGTCGTGGCGCCGGCGATCGCGCAGAACGCCGAGACGCTGGAGAAGCCGTGGCTGGAGTTCTTCGCGCGCTACTGGCACCTGCTCGGCCGGGTGGGCGACCGGGCGATCGGCGCGGCCGCGCTCGACGACGCCGTCGCGCTGGCGGACTTCGCCCAGCGTGACGACGTCCGCGACTGTCCCGCCGCCCCCGGCGCCGTGGAGGTCCTGGCGATGGCCCAGGCCAACACCGACGGCCCCGGCTACGCCGAGGCCCGGCTGGCCGCCCTCGGCGCGGCCCTCGACGGCGTCGGCCCGGACTCACTCGCCTTCTCCGGCCTGGCCACGCAGTACGTCGCCGCGCTGATCGACGCGGGCCAGGCGGCCGAGGCCGTCGCGTACGCCGAGGCGGCGGTCGAGCGCCTGCGCGGCGAGGGACGCGAGGCGAGCTGGGAGCTGGGCGCCGCCTCCGCGCGGGCGCTGCTCGCCGCCGGGCGCCCGGACGACGCCCTGGCCGCGCTCGACGCCTCGACCGGTTTCAAGCCGGACGACCCGGTCGCGAAGGGCCGCCGCGAGACCCTGCTCAGGTCGCGGGTGCTGGCCACTCTCGGCCGTATGCAGGAGGCCGTGGACGCGCTGCCCGACCTCGACGTGGTGGGCGACCACGCGCGCGAATGGGTGGAATGGGCGCGCACCGTCCGGATGCTCACCGAAGGCATCGCCAACACCTGGCAGCTCGGCCGCATCCTGCGTCAGTGGATCGCCTACTTCGAGAGCGTGGGCGGCCACGGCGCCAGGTTCGAGCTGGCGCTGACGGCCGGGCACCTGGCGGTCGCCCGGCAGGGCCTGTGGCAGGCCCGCCTGCTGGCCGACTACGCCGAGGCCGCGATCGCCGACCTCCGCGCCACCGAGGGACTCGCCGAGCGGGTGGCCGAGCTGCGCGCCGCGGCCGACGCCGCCAAGGAGCTTCCGCCGCCCGGCCCCCGCGACGAGCTGGTGGCCTACTTCGACGCCGCCGACGGCCGCACGGCCGACCCCGAGCGGTGGGTGGGCTGGCTGTGGCCGCTGTCCGGCACCGACCTCGAGGCGACCCGGCGGCACACCACGACGCTCGGGTTCCTCGGTTACGCCCCGGTGGGCGCCGACGTCTACTGGAAGACGATCGTCGAGGACGGCGACCCGGCCGCCGCCGGCGACGAGGACATCTCCTACCTCACCGGCCTGCTCATCGAGGCCGGGCAGGACGAGCGGGTGGAGACCCTGGCGGCCCGGCTGCCGGAGACCCGTTCGCACCTCGCGCTCGCCCGGCTCCACCGCGCGCGCGAGCGCTGGGAGCAGACGGCGGCCGAGGCCGAGCAGGCGGTCGCCCACGAGGGCGGGCTGGAGGCACGCCGCCTGTGGTCGGGCGCCGTCCAGCAGCTCGGCGACAACGTCAAGGCGGCCGAGATCCTCAAGCCGCTGCTCGACTCCGGCGAGGGCGAGGAGGAGGACGTCTGGCGGATCATCGTCCTGTCCACCGCCGTGGAGGACTGGGCGACCGTCCGCGCCGCGGGCACCAAGCTCGGCATGCCGATCGAGCCGGGTGAGGGCCCGATCGAGGAGGAGTGGCACCTGGTCCGGGTGATCCTCCCCGCCCCCGACGGCAGCCAGCGGGAGGTGCTCGCCGTACGGACCGGCCCGGCCACCGCGCGCCTGGCGATCCCGCAGCCGCGCGGCATGGAGTACAACGCGGGCGACGTCGTCGTGATCGACCCCCGGCCGCTTGAGCCGATCCCCGAGAACGAGCAGGAGCGGGAGAGCTTCGTCATCCCGTTCGCCGGGGTGACGATGCTGCGCCCGGGCGGCTACACGAGCTGGTTCTTCGACGGCGCGGCGCCGTCGGAGGACGAGTGGGCCGAGTTCAACGAGGTCCTCGCCGAGCGCGGCTGGCCGATGTGGGTCTACAGCGACGAGAACTACCGCGTCACCCACCCGGCCACCGGCGAGCAGCTTCCCGGCGTGTTCGGCTGGATCGCGATCCCGCCCGCCGTGCGGCCGGCGGAGCTGGACGCCGTTCTCGACGACGTCACCGAGCAGTGGTCGCACCCGCTGGCGTGGCTCGACCTCGCCCGTGAGGTCGGCATCGAGGCCGAGCGGCACGAGCGGATCTCCAAGGAGTACGGCCTCTGATCCGCCAGTCCGCCACCCTGGCGAAACCTTGCTCTAGAGTCGGGTTCGATTCTTGAGCGAGGAGGCGGCGTGATCCTGGACCGGTTCCGTCTTGACGGCAAGGTGGCCATCGTGACGGGGGCCTCGTCGGGGCTCGGCGTCGCCTTCGCCAGGGGCCTGGCGGAGGCGGGCGCCGACGTGGCGATCGGGGCCCGCCGTCCCGAAGGGCTGGAGCGCACCCGGCGGCTGGTCGAGGAGACCGGCCGCCGCTGCCTGGCGGTCCCGACCGACGTGTCGGTCCCCGAGGAGTGCCAGGCCCTCGTCGACGCGGCCATGGGCGAGTTCGGCCGCGTCGACGTGCTGATCAACAACGCGGGCGTCGGCACGGCCGTGCCCGCCCTGCGGGAGACGCCCGGCGAGTTCCGCCGCGTGCTCGACGTCAACCTGAACGGCACCTATTGGATGGCCCAGGCCTGCGCCCGGGTCATGCGGCCGGGATCGTCGATCGTCAACATCGGCAGCGTGCTCGGCGAGACCACGGCCGGGCTGCCGCAGGCGGCCTACAGCGCGTCGAAGGCCGCCGTCGTCGGCCTGACCCGTGACCTCGCCCAGCAGTGGACCTCGCGCCGGGGCATCCGGGTCAACTGCCTGGAGCCTGGCTTCTTCGACTCGGAGATGACCGCACGGTATCCCGACGGCTACCTCGACAGCATGCGGGAGCAGCGGGTCCTGATGAAGCGCTCGGGTGACCCGGAGGAACTCGTCGCCGCCGCCGTCTTCCTCGCCTCCGACGCCGGTTCGTACGTCACCGGGGCGGTGCTCCCGGTCGACGGAGGCATTCTCACCACCTGAGCCCGGCCCCGGGTGCCACCTCGCCGGGACGGGCCCTCACGCCGTGCCGCCGCGCCCTCACTGCCCGGTAAGGCCCGTGGGGCAAAAGATCACTGGACGATCACGATATGGAGATTAGGTGGCATTTTTCACCATATGAGGGGCAGCAGGGCCCTAGCCTCAGACCTGTTGTCAAAACAGGATCCGTGTTGCGCGTAGCGCAACGCCTGTGCGTGTGCCCTGAGGAGTCGTTGGCCCCCCGCTCTTCATTCACGGCGTGCGAGCGGCAGCCCTCGCGCCGTGCTTTGGCGTTTCCGGGCGTCCACGCCGCCTCGCGGGCGAGCGCCAAGTGAGGGGAATCAGAGTGGGCACAGCCGCGATCGAGGTTCGCGGGCTCTGGAAGATCTTCGGTCCCAAGGCCGACCGGATCATCGGCAGCCCCGACGCCGAGCTTGAGCCCGCGCAACTGCGGGCGAAGACGGGGTGCACCGCCGCCGTCAGGGACGTCAGCTTCGAGGTACGCCCGGGCGAGGTCTTCGTCGTCATGGGCCTGTCCGGCAGCGGCAAGTCGACGCTCGTGCGCTGTCTCACCCGGCTGATCGAGCCGACGGCGGGCGAGCTGCGCATCGACGGTCAGGACGTGCGCGCCATGTCGGCCAGGCAGTTGCGGGAGCTTCGCCGTCACCGGGTGAGCATGGTCTTCCAGCACTTCGGGCTGCTGCCGCACCGGAAGGTCGTGGACAACGTCGGCTACGGCCTGGAGATCCAGGGCGTCGGAAAGACCGAGCGGCACGAGAAGGCCCGGCGCATCCTGTCGCTGGTCGGGCTGGAGGGCCACGAGGACTCCTATCCCGAGCAGTTGTCGGGCGGCATGCAGCAGCGGGTGGGGCTGGCCCGGGCGCTCGCCGTCGACCCCGAGGTGCTGCTGTTCGACGAGCCGTTCAGCGCGCTCGACCCGCTGATCCGCCGCGACATGCAGGCCGAGGTCATCCGGCTGCACCGCGAGGTCGGCAAGACCATGGTCTTCATCACCCACGACCTGTCCGAGGCGCTCAAGCTCGGCGAGCGCATCGCGATCATGCGGGCGGGCGCGATCGTGCAGCTGGGCACTCCCGAGGAACTGGTCGGGGCGCCCGCCGACGACTACGTGGCCGACTTCGTACGGGACGTTCCGAGGGCGCAGGTGCTGTCGCTGCGCTGGATCTCCCGCGCCCCCGCGCCTGACGAGCCGCTCGACGGTCCCGAACTGCCCGCCGACACCGTGATCCACGACGCGGTCCCGGCCGCGATGGCGTCCGACCGGCCCATCCGGGTCGTCGCCGACGGCGAACTGGTCGGCGTGGTGAGCCGCGTCGACCTCCTCGGCGCGGTGCGGCCCGAGACCGAATCCGTGGTCGTCTCCGCACCCGCAGAAAAGCCCGCCGACGAGTCCGACGAGTCCGCAGAGGAAGCCGCCGGGAAGCCCGCCGAGGAAGCCGCCGACGAGTCCGCAGAGGACGCTGCCGAGGAACCCGCCGGCTCGGAGGAGTCCGGAGACGACGAGCCCGTCGCCTCCGGAGGGGCAGGCGAGGACGCCCCCGCCGTCGAGGCCGTTCAGGAGAGGCCGTCCGGTGAGGACGTCCACCAGGAGCCGTCCGGCGAGGACGTTCAGGAGGAGCAGCCGGCGCGGGACGAGGGCGACACCTCCGCGACCGCCAAGGCGAGGACTCGTGGGGGCGCGGCGGTCGCCTCCGCCGGCGCGCCCGGGGAGGCGTAGATGGTGAGCGCGCCTGTTCAGGTGGCGCCGCCCGTGCAGGCCCCGGCGCGGGTCCGGCGCCTGCCGCGGTGGGTCGCGCCGGTCGCCGGGGTCGTCGCCGTGGTGGCCCTCTACGTGGCCTTCCGCTCCAAGGCCACGCTGCCGCACGACGACGACGCCACCCTTTTCCACTGGCTCAACGACGCCCGCGACTGGGTCGACGCCAACCGCAACAGCAGCCCGATCTTCCTGTACGTCGTCAACTACCTCCGCCTGGGTGCGGCGGAGGTCTTCGCGCTGATCCAGGGTGCCCTGGTGGCGCTGGGGTGGCCCGGGCTCGTCGGCCTGGCCGCCGGCCTCGGCTGGCTCGCGGGCGGCTGGCGGATCGCGCTCGTCTCGCTCGCGGGCTTCGCCGGCCTCGGCGTGCTCGGGTTCTGGGAGGCGAGCGTCGAGACGCTCGCGCTGACGCTGTCCGCGGTGGTGCTGTCGCTGCTGTTCGGCATCCCGCTGGGGATCTGGGCCGGCCGCTCGCCCCGCGTCCGCCGGATCGTGACGCCGGTGCTCGACGTCATGCAGATCATGCCGACGTTCTCCTACCTGTCGCCGATGGTGCTGCTGTTCCTCATCGGGTCGGCGTCGTCGACGATCGCGACGATGATCTACGCGATGCCGCCGGCGATCCGGATCACCGCGCTGGCCATCGAGCGGGTCTCCGGCGTGACGGTGGAGGCGTCGGAGTCGCTGGGCGCCACCCGCTGGCAGACGCTGCGCAAGGTCCGCCTGCCGCTGGCGCTCAACACGATCATGCTGGGCGTCAACCAGACGATCGCCGCGGCTCTGTCGATGGTGCCGTTGACGGCGTTGATCGCGGCGCCGGGTCTTGGCGAGGACCTGCTCCGCGCGCTCGCCCGGGTCAACGTGGGCGCCGCGCTGGTGCCCGGCGTCGCGATCGTGCTGATCGCCATCGTGCTCGACCGCATGACGCGGGCGGCGGCGCAGCGGCGCGAGGGCGGGAGCCGGGCGAGGATCGTCCGCTGGGGTGGTTTCGCCGTCCTCACGGCCGCCGGGCTCGCCCTGACCCCCGTGCTGGCGCAGGAGTTCCCCGAGCGGTGGCAGGTGCAGATCGTCCGGCCGATCAACGACGTGGCCGACTGGATCGAGGCGCACTGGTACACCTTCACCGGCTTCCTCAACGACGCCGTCGCGTACGGCCTGCTCAACCCGCTGCAGGACGTGCTGACCAGCGCTCCCTGGTGGCTGGTCACGGCGGCGGTGCTGGCGTTCGCCTGGCGGGTGAGCGGCGCGGGCCCCGCCCTGGTCGCCGCCGCCTGCCTCCTGGGCGTCGCCGCGCTCGGCCTGTGGGAGCACGGCATGGAGACGCTGACGATGGTGCTGGTCGGCTCGTTGATCACGATCGCGGTCGGGCTCGTGCTCGGCGCGGCGGCGGCGCGGTTGCGGTGGTTCGCCGCCGTGCTGCGGCCGCTCCTCGACGCCGCGCAGACGATGCCGTCGTTCTCCTACCTGCTGCCCGCCGTCGCCCTGTTCGGCAACGGCCGCTTCACCGCGATCGTGGCCGCGTTCATCTACGCGGTGCCGGTGGTCGCGCGCCTGGTCGAGGACGGCCTGCGGGCGGTCCCCGCGACCGTGATGGAGGCGGCGAAGTCCGCCGGTTCCACCGACCGGCAGCTGCTGTGGAAGGTCCAGCTTCCGATGGCCCGCGGCTCGCTGCTCCTGGCGGCGAACCAGGGCATCGTCATGACGCTGGCGATGGTGGTGATCGGCGCGCTGGTCGGTGCGGGGGCCCTCGGATACGACGTCGTGGCCGGGTTCGCGCAGCAGGAGGACTACGGCAAGGGCCTCGCGGCCGGCGTCGCCCTGGTCCTCCTCGGAATCATGCTCGACCGGATCACGCAAGGCGCCAACGGGCGCCGCTCTCCCCACAAGAAGAGGAACGCATGAAGAAGTTACGCCTAATCGCAGGGATTCTCGTTCTCGGCCTCAGCGCGGCCGCCTGCGGAGGCGCCAAGGTCGAGGACGATTCCGCGGCCGCGCCGAGCGCGAGCGCGGCGGGCTCCGCGGGCGCGTCCGCGGCGGGCACGGTCAAGATGGCCATCAACGGCTGGGTCGGCTACGAGGCCAGCGCCGCCGTGGTGTCCTATCTGATGGAGCACGAGCTCGGCTACAAGGTCGAGAAGGTGACGCTCGCCGAGGAGCCGTCCTGGCAGGGCATGGAGTCGGGCGACGTCGACGTCATCATCGAGAACTGGGGCCACCCGGACCTCAAGAAGAAGTACATCGAGGAGAAGAACGTCGCCGTCGAGGCGGGCAGCACCGGCAACAAGGGCGTCATCGGCTGGTACGTGCCCGAGTGGATGGCGCAGAAGTACCCCGACATCACCGACTACAAGAACCTGAACAAGTACGCCGACCTGTTCAAGACCTCCGAGTCGGACGGCAAGGGCCAGATGCTGGACGGCGACCCGTCCTTCGTCACCAACGACGAGGCGCTGGTCAAGAACCTGAAGCTCGACTACAAGGTGGTCTACGCGGGCAGCGAGGCCGCGCTGATCAAGGCCGCCAAGCAGGCGACCGAGCAGAAGAAGCCGCTGCTCATGTACTTCTACGAGCCGCAGTGGCTGTTCAACCAGGTCAAGCTGGTGAAGGTCAACCTCCCCGCGTACACGGAGGGCTGCGACAGCGACCCCAAGAAGGTCGACTGCGACTACCCGCCGTACGACCTCGACAAGATCGTGAGCAAGAAGTTCGCCGACACCGGCGGCAAGGCCTACGAGCTGGTCAAGGCCTTCCAGTGGACGAACGACGACCAGAACGCGGTCGCCGACGACATCACCAACAACGGCATGTCGGCCGAGGACGCGGCCAAGAAGTGGGTGGAGGCCAACACCGCCAAGTGGCAGGCCTGGATGCCCAAGTGATCCGGGACGTGTCCCCCGTGCGCCCGTCCGGGAGTTGAGCACTCGTCGGCCGCGATCTCCACGATCGCGGCCGATCCCGCTTGTTGTGGAATACTCTGCCGGTGTCGCCGCGGCCCCGCCGCTCGCGTTCGCCGCCCGTACGACATCAGATGAGGCTAGATATGAGGATCCGTCTCCTTGCCGGCGTGCTGACGCTCGCGCTGGCCATGACCGCCTGCAGTGGCGGGAGTTCGGATGACGCCGCCGGAGCAGGCGCCGGGGGCGGCACGAAGACCGTACGACTCGCGATCAACCCCTGGATCGGCTACGAGGCCAGCGCCGCGGTCGTCGCCTATCTCCTCGAGCACGAGCTCGGCTACAAGGTCGAGAAGATCGAGAGCGCCGAGGCGGACTCCTGGAAGGGCTTCGAGAAGGGCACGGTCGACGCCGTCCTGGAGAACTGGAGCCACCCGGAGCTGAAGAAGGAGTACATCGAAGACAAGAAGGTCGCGATCACCGCGGGTGAGGACGGCAACAAGGGCGTCATCGGGTGGTACGTCCCCGAGTGGATGGTCCAGAAATATCCGGACATCACGGACTGGCACAACCTGGTCAAGTACAAGGACCTGTTCAAGACCGACAAGAGCGAGGGTCTGGGCCAGTTCCTCGCCGGCGACAAGTCCTTCGTCACCAACGACGAGGCGCTCATCAAGAACCTGAACCTGCCCTACAAGGTGGTCTACGCCGGCAGCGAGGACGCGCTGATCGCGGCGGCTCGCAAGGCCACCGAGAACGAGACCCCGCTGCTGATGTACTTCTACGAGCCGCAGTGGCTGTTCAACCAGCTCAAGCTCGTCAAGATCAACCTTCCGCCGTACGCCATCGGGTGTGACGACAACGTCAAGACGATCAAGTGCGACTATCCGCCGTACCTGCTCGACAAGATCGTCAGCGTGAAGTTCGCCAAGACCGGCGGCAAGGCGTACGAGTTCATCAAGAACTGGACATGGACCAACGACGACCAGAACGCCGTGGCCTACGACATGTCGGTGAACAAGATGAGCGCCGAGGCGGCCGCGAAGAAGTGGGTCGACGCCAACAAGATCGTTTGGCAGGACTGGATCCCGGCCTGATCCACCGGATCTGATCCGTCGGGCCGTTCACGGGGCCCGTTCGAGGGGCGTGGCGCGCACGGCGTGCCGCGCCCCTCGCCGTATGCCGCGGCTCTTCTGCGCGCCTCCTTTGCCACCTTTTTACTCTTTGCTATATCTGAGAGGGATATTTCATTACCTAGGGGTGGCAGTGGGCGGGCGTGGTACCCGGTTGATCGCCGGAATCTCGGTGGCGGTGGCCGTACTGGCGGGTTGCGGGCCGATGCCCGAACTAGACGGCGACCCCACGGGCAAGGGCGGCGGCGCGAAGAGCGACTCGGGGACGGAGCGGGGCGTCAACCCGCTCGACAACCCCGACGGCACCGGCCCCGGCCTGAAGGCGATCTCGTCGGACAAGGACCGGGCGAAGGCTCGCGATCTGATCGACAAGGTGGCGACGAAGGGCCGGGGGGCGAAGACCGGCTACGACCGCGACAAGTTCGGCTACGCCTGGGCCGACAACGTGGACGACGTGCCGTGGGGGCGCAACGGCTGCGACACCCGCAACGACCTGCTCAAGCGGGACGGCCGGGACATCAAGTATCGCAGCGGGTCGAACTGCGTCATCGCCTCCATGACCCTGTACGACCCGTACACCGGCAAGACCATCGACTGGAGCAAGTCGCACGCGGCGGAGGTCCAGATCGACCACGTCATGCCCCTGTCGTACGACTGGCAGATGGGCGCGTCGCGGTGGAGCGAGAGCAAGCGCAAGCAGATCGCCAACGACCCGCTCAACCTGATCCCCGTGGACGGCTCCACCAACGGCTCCAAGGGCGACTCCGGTCCGGCCACCTGGCTGCCGCCCAGCCGCGACATCCGCTGCTCCTACGCCGTGCGATTCGCCCAGGTGGCCCTCAAGTACGACCTGCCGGTGACCTCCGCCGACAAGGCGGCGATGCTGGAGCAGTGCAGATGAGCCGCCGGCTCACCGGTACACGACCTTCTTGACCGATCGGCCGGGGAACACGACGACCAGGTGCTCCTCGGCCGTTTCGCCTCCCCGGGCGTAGACGCGCAGCCGATAGCGTCCGGGGCCCTTCAACGCCAGGTTCGGCAGCCGGGCCCCCGCGCCCTCGTCGCCGCCGTCCGCGTACGAAGGCACCTCCAGGCGTCCGCTGCGGCTGACCAGGCCGACCTCGGCCACCCGCTCCCAGCCCTTCAGCCGCAGCCGGGGAGCGGAGCCGAACGCCTTCACGGTCAGGCACATCGGCTCGTTCTCGCCGTAGGTCATCACGACCGCGGAACTGCCCGCCGCGCCGAGGAACCCGTCGTCGACGCTCGTGTAGGGGTCCTCGCCCTCCGTGGTGTCGTCCGGGTCGTACACGCCGTATCCCCCGCCCTCGAACAGGAAGTACGCGGCCGTGCCCTGCCGCCGGGCCCGTAGCCGCGGCCAGGGGTCCCGGCAGCGGGCGTTGGCCTCCGCGACGACGTCGCTCTCGTGGTCCGCGCGTGCCCCGTCCTCGGACCGGGTCGCCTCGGGTGGCCCGGCGTCGTACCACGAGTCGCTGTAGGCGGGACGCGCGGTCTCCTCCGGCCCGACCAGCACGAGGAACGGCAGCAGGACCGCCGCCAGCAGGATCGGCCCGGACGGGCGGAGCGGCGTACGCTCCCGGGGCCTGCCGCGTGGGCCGGTGAGTTCGCGGGCGGAGCGGGCCAGCCACACCGCCAGGAAGACGTCGAACTCCTCCAGCATCCCCATCAGCGGCACGGTGGTGGAGGTGAACGCCCAGAGGACGGCCACGGCGGCGAGAGGGGTCGCCAGCGACACCGTGACGTGGCGCCAGCCGGCCGTGACGGTGTCGCGACTCCAGCGGCCGTCGCGGTGCTGGCCGAAGAGGACGGCCACCTGCCAGGCCGCCGCCATCGCCAGGCAGGCGAGCAGGAGGAACCGGGGCGCCCGCACCCCGGGCACCTCGTCCATCGCGATCATCGCCAGGCCTGCCGACCCCGGCAAGGCGGTGACGAGCGCGAACACCCGGAGCCGTCCGCGGAGGGCAAGTGCGAACAGCACCTGCAGCGGGCACCACAGGGCCAGTGTGAGCGCCTCGCCGACGAGGCCGGGGAGCCGTACGGCCGGCAGTGGGGGGATCAGGGCGTGGGCGACGGCCAGGTAGAGCAGGCGCCGCAGCCAGACCGTCCGCCGGTCGGCGGGCCGCGGCGCACGCGGGGGGAAGGTGAAGACCTGGCGGAGCATCCAGGTCTTGAGCGCGAGGATCGTGAAGAGACCCACCGCGGCCGCCGCGGCGAGGCCGTCCGAGGAGTAGTCGTCGAGCGGGTACCACAGGACGGCCGCCCAGAGGGCGTCGAGACGCCCGGTGGCGGCCGTGACCACGGCGCCGACGGCCGAGACCGCCAGGTAGGCCCCGGCCGCGATCCACCCCGCACGCTGTCGTAACACTCGGCGCCCTTTCCGGGACAAAGAAGGACGATCTTAGGGGAGATCGCTTCCGGCGGCGCCTGGCGTCATCCGGCGAGCAGGTCGCGCAGGCGCGCGCACTCCCGGGCGAAGCGGCTTCCCCGGCTCGCCCGGCCGGTGGCGGCGTGCGCCGACACGATCGGGATCTCGCCGCGGGCGCCCACCCAGGCGGCCAGGTCGGCGGCGAGCGTCACCGCCTCGGTATGAGTGACGTTCGGCCGCTCTCCGGCAGCGGGCAGCAGATCCGGCAGCAGGGCCATCAAGATCTCCCACACCTGCTCGTGCGCCCCCTGATGCGCGGCCTCCCGCAGCGATGCCAGCACCGGACGGGACTCGAACCAGGTGCGGCGGATCAGCAGCGCGAGCTGACGGCCGACCGCCCCGGCGGGGAGGACTCCCCGGCTCGCCAGTCGCAGCAGCAAAGGGACCGGGTCGGGGCGACGCTCGGCCAGGAAGTAGGCCACGATGAGCGCGGTCGCGTCCCCGAGTGGGCCGTCGGAGTCCGCCACGGCCTCCAGGTATGGCGGGTAGACCCCCGGGTGGTTCCACTGGTAGAGCAGGTGGGGCAGATAGTTGACGGAGACGGCCTCACGGTGCGACGGGAGCATCGACGGCCACCAGCCCATGACGTAGCCGTGATCGTCCCAGCGCCACTTCGACGGCTCGCGCAGCAGCTCGTCGATGAGAGGGTGCCCGGTCGGCTCCGCGCGCAGCACCGGCACCAGCCGCACCTGCTCGACGTGCCCCGGGTCACGCTCCTCGAACAGGTGCTCGTGCGCGCCCTCGATGTAGCCCCACTTCAGCCCCGCCTCCGGGTCGGGCAGGCCGCCACCGGCGAGCCAGGCGGCGACGGCCGACGCCGCCCGCGATCCCACGCGTCGGGCGCGTTCGGCGACGAGGGGGTGAGCCCCCCTCGGCAGCCGCAGCAGCGCCTGCTGAAGGTCGGCGGGCAGCGGTTCCGCGCCCGCGGCGGCGCACAGCTCCAGCCGGTCCACCAGCACGCCGGGGTCGAGGTGCCCGGTCAGCACCGTCGGCGTCGCCAGCAGGACGGGTGGCAGCGTCCCTTCTCGAAGCGCCCGGTAGATCTCGCTGAGCCGGTGCAGCAGGAACATGTGCGGTGGAGAGACGTGCGCGGGCTCCGGCAGCCGGTTGCGGCGCCGCAACTCCACCGCGGGGTCCGGCTCCTCCGGCGTGCCGAACAGCGGCCGGAAGCCCGAGTACATGATCTGCACGCGGAACTCAGGCTCGCCGGGATCACGCGCAGGCGTGGGCAGTCCGTCCCGCATCGCCGCCACCCGCTCGGCGGAGACCCCGATCTCAAGGATCTGGCGGAAGATCTCCTCCCGGACGTGCTCCGGCAGGTCGCCGAAGGCCGGCTCGGGCGCGGCCTCGTCTTCAGCGCCGTCTTCGTCTTCAGATCCTTCTTCGTCTTCCGGCCCGCCCTGGTCTTCCCGCCCGGCCTCGTGGCCGTCCATTTCCTCGGGCGGCACGGCGCTGACGTGCACGGAGAAGCTCGACCCCGCCCAGGGATCGACGGGCGCCGGATCGGGCACGCCGGGATCGGCGCCGGGAGCGATCACCTCCTTCGCCAGGGCGGCGATCCAGGCGTCCGGATCGAGCCAGCGCTCCGTGTCGTACAGGTAGGGAAAGGAGTCCCGGAAGACGGGGGCGAGCGTCTTGCGCAGGGCCGCTCGGTTCTCGCCCGCCAGCGCGACGAAGCCGGCGAGCCACTGCTCGCACGCCACCCACCCGTGGAGTTCCCCTGTGGTCCGGTCCACCGTCGGTGCGGGGAACGGGCCGGGCTCGGGGAAGACGGGCAGCGGCGCGGGGGAGAACGGCTCCGGTGTCTCCTCGGCCGCGACCTCGCCGCCGAACACCGCGGCGAGCTCCCGGCCGAGATCGGCGGGCAGCAGCGGGACCGCGTCGGCGATCGGCTTCGCGTCGGCGGTCGGCTTCGCGTCGGCGGTCGGCTTCGCGTCGGCGGTCGGCTTCGCGTCGGCGGTCGGCTTCGCGTCGGCGGTCGGCTTCGCGTCGGCGGTCGGCTTCGCGTCCGCGCCGAACGCCGCGGCGTGCTTGAGCGCGATCCGGACGGCTCGCCGCCGTACGTCGTCGGAAGCGTGAGCGAACGCCGTGACGAGCGCGGGAGCCAGTTCGCCGGCGCGTGCGGGCCTGCGCCGCACCTCCTGGTCCAGACGGGTCAGGCCGGCGCGGGCCAGCTTGGCCTCGGGCCTGAAGGTCAGCGCCTCGATCGCCTCCTGGACGTCGGCGTCGTCGTGAGGGCCGGTGCGGTTGATCTGGGTCAGGGCCAGCTCGGCGACCGGGCCGGGGGCGGCGGGGAGCAGGCGCAGGTAGTCCCGGGCCCGTTCGGCCGCCTCCTGCGGCGCCGGGTCGATCAGCTCGTGCAGGCGCACGAAGAAGCGCAGGTCCGCCGCGTCGCCCCCACGCAGGAACCGGCTCACGCAACCGTCCAGGAGGTCCGCCCGCGACACCCGTCCGGCACGCAGGAGCCGCCGGATCAGGGAGAGCCACGGGGTGGGCGACGGCGTGAGCCGTTCCTCGCGCAGGGCCCGGCCCGCGCCCTCGGCCTCGAAGATCCGCGGCAGCAGCGGGCCGAGCAGCGGATCGTCGTCCGCCGCCTCGCCGGTCAGCCACGCGACCACGAGCGGGTCGTGCGGGGGCGGTGTCACGCCGGAGGCCCGCAGCAGCGCGAGCACCAGCGGGGCGACCCGGTCGTCGTCGGCCCTGCGAATCTTCCCGGCGAGCCGGCCCGTCACGTCGGCCTGCCACTCGGCCGGGCGGGTGACCAGAACCCGGACCACCTCGGCCGGGTCCGGGGCCGGCGCCCATTCCGGGTAGAGCTCGCGGCGGGTCAGCCAGGCCGCCGCGGCGGCGGGCCCGGAGATCGTCCCCGCACCCGCGATCCGCAGGGACGCGCCGAACTCGGCGAGGGCGCCCCGCACGGTCCGGCGACGCTCCCAGGCGAACCACGGGTCCTCGTCGTCGAGGTCGTGGGCCCCTCGGCTCTCGCGGACCATCTGCGTGGCGGTGTCGCGCATCTCCGTGAGGAAGCCCGGCAGCCGTCTCGCCACCTCGGCGCGCTCGGCCTCGGTGAGCGCGATCACGCGGTCGGCCAGCGTCTTCGTCTCACGTGCGGTGACGAGGTCGCGCACCTCCTGCCAAGCGCTCATCGGGCCGTCTCCGAGCTCATCTCCACACCGGTCTCCATGCCGGTCTCCGTGGTGGACCGCCCGGCCGCGGGCGTGAGCCGCGCGGCGATCCTGGCCGCGAGCACGTGCTTGCACGGCCCGCGTGAGCCGCGGTGGTCCCACCACCAGGGGCAGGTGCACGACCCGTCGGTCAGGCCGGCCTCCCGCACCCCGCCGTCGGTCCGTACGCGCGCCGTGTCGCCCGTGATCTCCACGGCGCCGGCCTCGACCAGCGCCCGCGCGGCCGTCAGCCGCGGGTTGAGGTGCTGCACGTGCTCCCTGTCGTAGGGCAGCTCGCGGTGGAAGTACGCCGCCTCGGACAGGTCGTAGCCGACCCGCCCGGCCGTGCCGAGCTGGGTGAGGGCGGCACGCACGCGCGTGGAGGACAGCCCGGCGCGGTCGGCCAGCAGGCCGATCTCCACCTCGGGCTCGAAGTTGAGCAGCATCCCCACCACGTCGGCGTCGGCCTCGGCCTCGTCGGTGGCGAGGTCGGCCAGCACCGCGCCCTCCCCGGAGAAGCCGCGCCAGCGCTCCGGCGACAGGACCAGCGTGTAGCGCATTCCGGGCAGCTCCAGCTCCCACGCGCTCGACGCCGGGCCGCCGGGAGCGGCCGGGCCGTACACCTTGAGGCTCCTGGCGAAGCGGAGCAGGGGCCGCAGCGTCGCCAGGCGGCCCACGCCGGACAGGCACACCGCTCCGGGGCCGGGCCGGTCGGCGACGCGCAGGTCGCGGCCCGCGGGGGCGACCCACAGGTCGGCCGTCGCCCGCTTGGGCAGGGACCGCAGGAACCGCACAGCGCTCATCCCGTGCAGCTCGGCCCGCAGGTCCATGCGGGCCGCGATCACCTGGACCTCGGCGAACCCCCGCAGCCACCGCTCGGGCAGCGGCACCTTCTTCTCCACCACCGCGCCGTCGAGCGTGGTCACCGTGAGCTCGTCCGCGCCGACCCCGAGGTGCAGCGGGTCGCGCGCGCCCACCCGGGCCAGCGCCTCCCGCAGCGGGCCGTTGACGTCGACGTTGGTCGTCCCCCGGTCGAACACCTCGCCGTCCAGGGCGTCCTCGAGCACGTCGAGCCGGGCGTACACGCCGCCGCAGGCGGAGAACGACTCGAACCGCAACCGGTCGCCGCCGCACGTGACGACCGGATCGCGTGTCCACCCCGGACGCGGCTGGTGATAGCGGGTGAGGGCCACGTCGGCCACGCCCAGCAGGGCCGCCGCCGCGGGCGCCGCCTGGGTCACCACCCCGCTGAAGAACCTCGGCGCCACGGCGGGGCCGCTCAGGGCCCTGCCGCCGGACGTCGAGAGCCCGAGGCGTCCGTCCACCAGCATCGAAGGCGCGGCGTAGCTGTACGCCTGCGTCGCGTTTGTCATGTGCCGGAGGCTAGAGATCACCACCGACAAATCGCCGCCCGTACGGGCGGGGGATCAGAGGCAGCCGGAGCGGGGGTCGTTCACCTCGGGCGCGGTGTCGTCGACCGTGACCTCCAGTTGGGCGGTCGAGGCCACCAGGCTGCCGTCGGGCGCCTTCGCCTCCTTCTCGTCCACCACCACGCCGCGCTCCCCGAGCAGCTCGTAGGAGGACGGGTCGAAGATGATCTCCTCACGCACCCCGCCGGAGACCCGGCCGACGCCGATGCCGGTCCGTCCGGCGGCGTCCTCGGTGTTCTCGGTCACCGTGACCCCGGGGATCGTGGCGGCGGCCTTGAACAGCGCCGCGCGCTGGGGCGCCGGCACGTACGTCTCCCGCAGCAGGTCGCCGACGGCCGTCCACGCTCCCGTGTCGGGCGGATTGTCGCCGTGCGGCCGGTCGTACAGGTAGGCGCGCATCTTCTCCGGGTCGGCGGGCAGCTTCTTCAGATTCGTGTAGGCGGTGTCCCGCACGTTGTTGCAGGCGGGAAGCCGCATCCACTCGGTGCCCTTCTCCTTGTACGCCTCCGGCGGGATCGGCCACCCCGGGTAGGCGTGGGGCTCCAGATATTCGATCTTCAGCGCGCCGTCCCTCGTGCCGTCGGCGGACAGCCAGATCGTTCGCTTCGTCCGGTAGAGGTAGCGCGACTCCTTCTCGCCCTCACCGACCACGTCGGCCTCGTACATCGTCTGCGAGCTGACCTTGACGAACTGGTCGTCGCGCGGCGACAGGTCGGTCACCGCGCGGGCCGCCCTGCCCAGCACCTCCTCGGCCGACATGGCCGACACCTTCGGCAGCGTCACGACTCCCGGGCTCACCTTCGCCGGCCGGGCCTCCGGTTCCGTCAGCACGGTGGTGACGGCGACGACGCCCGCCGCGGCGAGCAGCGCCGTCCCGCCCGCCAGAAGCAGGTACGGACGCGGGCGCGGGCGGGCGGGACGGCCCGCGGGGTCGGCCAGCCGCCGCCGTACGGCCGCCTTGGCCGCAAGGGAGTAGGGCGCGACGTCGGGCCGCTCACGCGCCACCAGGTCGATCTCGTCGGTCATCACACGTTCTCCTCGGGAAGGTCGAGATGGCGGCGCAGCTTCGCGCGCACCCGGTGCAGGCGCGAGCGCACCGTGCCGATGGGGATCTTCAGCGCCTCGGCCGCCTCCTCGTAGGAGAGGTCGGCCCAGGCGACCAGCAGGAGCAGGTCGCGCTCGGCGCCCGACAGCCCGGCCAGCGCGGCGGCCAGGGCGGGCCGCAGGGCGGCGGCGCTCGCCCGCTCCGTTCCGCGCTCCTCCTCGTGGGCGCCGCGATCGCCGGCGTCGCGCGGCGCGCGGGCGAGCGCCCGCAGCCGGCGGACCTCCGACCGGCGGTGCCCGGAGATGAGGTTGCCGGCGATGCCGTACAGCCAGGGCCGGGCGTCCGGCCGGGAGGTGTCGTAGCGGTGCCGCTTGCGGAACGCCACGAGGAACGTCTCGGCCGTCACGTCGTCGGCGTGCTCGGGGCCGAGACGGCGACCGGCGTAGGCGTGGATCTCGTCCGCGTGCCGGTCGAAGACGCCCGCGAACCGCTCGGGCACTGTCAGCGACGCCTCGATCAGCCCGGCGTCGCTCGGCTCGGCGTCGCTCGGCTCGGCGTCGCTCGGCTCGGCGCCGTCTCTCTCGGCAGCCGCGGGAAAGCGCGTGTCGCCGGAGACCGTCCTCACCACCCGATTTGTCCGTTCATAGGGGTTATCCTTCCGTGGGCGCCGTCGCGCCCTTCACCCCTACTCCGCCGGACGGCCCGGGCCGGTTCCGTGATTCTCCGGGGCGATGTCAGCCGGAGGGCAGCGTGTCGCCCGATCCTCCGGCGACCCTCCCGGGCCGCCCGGCCTGTCCGTCCGCCTGCCGTGCGACCAGCGGCCTCTCGACAGGGGCCGGCACAGCGGACGCCGCGGGCGGTGCCGCCGCGGAGACCGGCTGGTCGAAGATGTCGATGTCGACCTCCTCTCCGCCGACCGTCAGCGTCTCCCAGGCTCCGCTCACCAGCAGGGTCCGCAGCGTCTCGCTCCTCAACTCGCGCAGGTGACGGATGAGGGTCGCGTCGTCGGGCATGCCGGGAACACGTGGGGACAGGCGGTCGCGGATCTGCCGCAGGCGCTCCATCAGGGCGTCGGCGTCCGCGTCCCGGTCGGAACCGGCGCGGCCCTCCTCGATGCCCTGGACGATCGTGTCCTTGATCGCCCGGGTGACCCCCTGCTCGTCGGTGGTCACCATCGCGTTCCACGCGCGGCTCTTGTGCCGATACTGCAGCATCGACATCGCCGCCTCGTGCCGTACGAAGTCGGCGTCGCGGAGCGCCCTGCCGCGCCAGTTGCGGTTGAGCGACCGGGCCAGCGAGATGGCCGACGCGAGCCCGCTGTTGAGACCCCGCCCCGGCCAGAAGTGGATCGCGTTGGCCGCGTCCCCCAGGAGGAACCCGTACGTCCCCGGAGTGGTGGACGTGGGGGAGTACAGCCGGGCGGTGAACCGCGGCCGCTGCACCATGTCCAGCCGGAAGGCGGTGACCGCGCTGACGTCGCCGTCGGCGACGCCGAAGAGCGCGAGCCCTTCCTTCGCCCGCCTCCACAGTGCCGAGCCCCTGATCAAAGCGGGCAGGAACAGCGTGTGGTGGGTTGAGCAGTGGAAGTCCCCGTCCTCGGTGCGCTCCATCAGGCAGGGACTGGAGGCGACGCACTCCTCGAACACGTGCCGGACGGGGTCGATGCCGACGACCTCCGCGGCCTCGTCGTCGGTGAGGCGCATGTTCAGGAAGCCCTCGCCGCGCAGGGAGTTCAGGAGGAACCGGTTCTGCGCCACGGTCAGCAGCACGATCGCCGGGTCGGGCAGGCTGGACTTCACCCGCAGCCCCAGCACCACGTCCTGTACGTGCCGGCCGTCGAGCGAGAAGATCGAGTCGTCGGCCCGGCCGAACCTGTCGGTGAAGTGCTCGCGGGTCCGCGAGCGCCCGCCCTCGCAGATGGCGAGCACATGCTCCTTGGCCACGGTGTCGTGGCGCTCCGCGGGGTCGAATCTCTCGGGCACCAGGCGGATGCGGGCGGACCTCTCGTTCGCCATCTCCAGCAGGGTGTCCTCGATGTAGGCGATCCGGATGTTCCGCGGGCGGTGGTCGCGGATCGAGTCCGGACCGGCCGGCCACATCTCGCTGTAGGACCCCTCGGTGAACAGCCGCGACTGGACGTCCTCCGGGAGGTTCAGATACTGGCGGCTCTGCACCGTCACGACCTGCTGCCGCCGGTTGTTGCCCTGCGTGGCGTTCTTCCACACGATCCGCGGCCCGTCCTCGGTCCAGCGGCCGTCGTAGATCGTGATGGCGACCCGGTGCCCCATGAGGTGTTCGAGGAGCAGGGCGAAGGCCAGCCCGACGGGCCCGCCGCCGGAGATGGTGACGTGCAGGACCTGCTCCGGTTCGACGTCCGGGAACGATCGGCGGAACCGTTGCATCAGGGAGGTGTCCATGACCGTCTCGGCGTCGTCGAACGCCTCGAAGCGGAACGTCTCCCCTCCGATGGCGATCGTGTCGCCGGGCCGGAGCACATGCGTGGTGACACGCCTGCCGTTGACCAGCGTCCCGTTGCTGCTGCCCCGGTCGAGCAGCACGTAGCCCTCGGCCTCGCGGCGCACCTCCGCGTGGAAGCGCGAGGCCCTCTCACTCGTTATCACCACACTGTTGTCGCCTCTGCGACCGAAGGTGATCGGCTTGTCGTCGATCGGGAAACGCTGACCGGCAAGTGGACCTTCATGCCCGACGATCGCAGGTGGCACCGGTCCGCCCCCTTTCCCTCGGAACCGCCGATGCGATCATTAATCGTGACACGCTTCCCGTCTGCTGCAAAGCGCCGCAGTCAGGACAGGCAATCACCCTGCGCGAGCGAGGCGGGGCCGGCGTCCCATGGACCCGCAGAGACGCGAGAAGTTCGGGCGTGGTCCGGCGCCCCGATCAGCCCGGCGCTCGGTCCGGCGCCCTCCGCCCCTACTCCGCCGGACCGGCCGGGCCGGTTCCATCCGATGTGTTCACCCGGTGACGAGGAAGCCGTTGTGGTCGCGGGCGACCCCGCCCGTGCGCTCGGCGATCGCGAGGGCGGCCCGCCGGGCGGCGGCGGGAACGTCCGTGCCGTAACCGCCGTCCGCGGACAGCTCGTACGTCACGTCGTCGGCGTCCCATTCGGTGACGAAGACCTCGATCGGGCTCTCGGCGCTGGTGAGCAGCGTCGTGCCGGCGTCGGTCACCGTCGTGACGGCCAGGCCGGGCACGTCGTCCGCGAGCAGGCCGATCACCTCGTCCACCGCGATGAGCCGGCCGCCGGTGACCTCGGCCAGGTCCTCGGGCGGCTCCTGGCACTCCGGGTGCTCCCGGCCGCCGAGCCGCTCGGCCAGACCCCGTACGAGCAGGCTCGGGCGCGCGAAGTCGCCGCCCGCCTCGCTGTCGATGTTGCGCGCGAAGAACGCGGCCGCCCAGCCTGCCGGCAGGCCCGCCCTGGCCGCCAGCTCCGGGGTCAGCTCGATCGGCCCGCGCAGCTCCACGTTCTCGCCGATCTTGAAGCCCCGCCCGTACGGCCCGGCCTGCGGGTCGTGCAGCCGCACCGTCTCCAGCAGGGTCGCGGGATCGGGCGCGTACGGCAGCAGCAGCGTGGGCCCCTTGCGCAGTCGCCGGGCCATGAGGAAGTCGGAGATCATACCCATGCGGCCACTGTCCCGCCCGGCACTTGTGGTCGGCTTGGACTTCCCTGCTCGGACCCCGTGCGCGAACTCCGGTGCTATCGGGCGGCCGAGCCGCGGACCTGGAGGGAGGCCAGCAGCGCCGTGCTGGCCTGCGCGATCTCCTCGACCGCGCGGTCGAACGCCTCGGCGTTGTGCGCGGCGGGCGCGCGGAAGCCGGAGATCTTGCGGACATACTGCAGGGCCGCCGCCCGGATGTCCTCCTCGGTCACCTCGTCGGTGAACGGCGGGCGCAGGGTCTTGATGCTTCGGCACATGACCCCATACTGGCCGATCCGTGGCGCGGTCAGGAATGGAAGACGGCGGTGCCGAAGTCCTCGGCCACCTTGCGCAGCATCGCGGCGAGCTCCTCGCGGTCGACCGCGTCGATGCGCTCGGCCGGTCCGGACACCGACATCGCCGCGAAGGTCCGCCCGCCGTCGTGGACCGGCACGGCCATGCAGTGGACGCCGCTCTCCTCCTCGCCCAGGTCGAGCGCGTACCCCCGGGCGCGCACCCGGCCGAGCTCCTCCAGCAGCTCGCCGACCGCCGTGATCGTCCGGTCCGTACGGCGGGGCAGTCCGGTGCGCAGGAACACCGCCTCCGCGTCGTCCCGCCCGGCCAGCAGGGCCTTGCCGACGGCCGTGCTGTGCGGCAGCACCCGGCGGCCGACCTCGGCGAACATCCGCAGCCTGCGCGGCGAGGGCACCTGGGCCACGTAGACGACGTAGTCGCCCTCCAGCACGGCGAGGTTGGCGGTCTCGCCGGACAGCTCGACCAGCCTCGCGAGGTAGGGCTCGGCCCAGACCGCGAGCATCCGCTCGGCCACGCCGCCGATCCGCACGAGCGCGCCGCCGAGGGCGTAGCGCCGGTCGGACTCCTGCCGGACGTACCCGCGGGCCAGCAGCGTCTGTAACAGCCGGTGGATCGTCCCGTACGGCAGGCCGGTCGTGGCGGCGATCTCCGACAGACCGGCCTGGCCGCCATGCTCGGACAGTGCCTCGAGCACGTCCAGCGCCCGGTCGACGCTCTGCACGCTCACCGCGCCCTCCTCTTCGGCGGTGTCATCCTCTGCGGAGACCGTCCCAGCATGCCGGGTTCGAGGCCGCGCAGCGAGGCGTCGAGCACCTCGGCCGTGTGCGCGACCCGGATCTCCCCCTTGCCCGCCCTGCGGACGGATGCCGCGATCTGCATCGTGCATCCCGGGTTGGCCGACACCAGCAGGTCGGCGCCGGCGGCGAGCACGCGCTCGGCCTTGCGGTCGCCCAGTTGCCGGGCCGCCTCGGGCTGGAAGAGGTTGTAGGTGCCCGCCGATCCGCAGCAGATGGCGGACTCCTCGACCTCCCGCAGCTCCAGCTCCGGGATCGCGCGCAGCAGTTCGCGTGGCTGGGCGCGCACGCCCTGGGCGTGGGCCAGGTGACAGGCGTCGTGGTAGGCGATCGTGACCGGCAGCGGGTGGCGCTCGGCGACAGGTCCCAGCTCGATCAGGAACTCCGTCAGGTCGCGGGTCCGCAGCGCCTCGGCACGGGCCGCCCAGGCGGGCTCGCCGGCCAGCACCTCGGCGTAGTCCTTCATGCTCGACCCGCAGCCCGCCGCGTTCACCACCACGGCGTCCACGCCGGCCCGCTCGAAGGTGGCGATCGTGCGGCGGGCGAACCTGCGCGCCTCGGCCTCGCGGCCCGAGTGCAGAGACAGCGCCCCGCAGCAGCCCTGCCGGGGCGGGATCACCACGTCGCAGCCCTCCAGCGCGAGCACCCGGGCCGTCGCCGCGTTGACCTGCGGGAAGAACTCGCCCTGCACACAGCCGGTGAGCAGGCCGACCCGCGCCCTGCGGCGTCGCCTCGCCCGCACCAGCGGCGGCAGCCGTACGGGCCGGGGGACGCCGGGCGCCAGTTCGGCCATCGCGCCGAGGGAGGGGTGCACCTGTTCCAGGAACGGTCGCAGGCGCCTGCTCAGCCGCATGGGCAGCCGCATCGCCCGCAGCCTGCGCCGGTAGGGGAACAGCGCGAACACCAGGGCGCGGATCGCGCGCTCGTCCGGGCGGCGCACGTGCTCGCGTTCGACGACCGCGCGGGTCTGCTCGATCAGGCGGTCGTACCGCACGCCCGACGGGCACGCGGTGACGCATGCCATGCAGCCCAGGCAGGCGTCGAAGTGGCCGGCCATCGCGTCGGTGAGCGGCGTGCCCTCGACGTGCTGCCCCATGAGGTGGATGCGCCCGCGCGGGGAGTCCATCTCCTCGCCCCACAGCACGTACGTCGGGCAGGTGGGCAGGCAGAACCCGCAGTGGACGCAGTCCCTGATCAGCTCGGGGTCCATCAGATGCCTCCCAGGAAGCGGCCGGGGGAGAGCCGGCGATCGGGATCGAACCGCTCCTTGACCCGGCGCATCAGCGGCAGCGCGCCGACGCGTCCCCACCGGTCGAGGCGGCGCGCGGCCTCCGCGGGCGCGGCGAGCACGACCATCCGGCCGCCGAACATCCCCTCGGCGTCGTCACGCACCAGGCCCACGAACCCGGCGATCTCACTGGGCAGGCCGCGCAGGCCGATGTGCAGGGTTCCGGCGGCGAGCGAGCCGCGGATCGCCGGCCGCACCCCCGACGCGTGGGCGGCCTCCCTCAGGGCGGGGAGCATGTGGGGAAGGGAGGAGACCCCGATCCTGAGCTCGAGCATCGTGTCGTCGTCGGACGAGGGAAGCCGGTTCCACCAGGGTGGCGGCTCCTCGGTCACCTCCGCCGTCTCGGCCAGCAGTTCGCACAGCGTCTTGGCGCGCTCGGCCGCGGCGGCGCCCTCGACGAGGACCGCCAGCGTGCAGGGACCGTCCACGTCGGGCCAGTCGATCTCCACCGCGCTCGGCTCCAGCGGCGACTCGGCCACCGCGGGGACCGCCGTCAGCAGGACGTCGGCCGCCGACATGACCCGTCCGGTCTCCGTCACCGGGCGTTCCACCGTCGCCGTCACCCAGGCGCGGGCGGCGGGCAGGGGATGGAGGCGGAACGTCGCGTCCGCGATGATCCCGAGCGTGCCGTACGAACCGGTGAACAGCTTGCCGAGGTCATATCCGGCGACGTTCTTGACGACCTTCCCGCCCGACTTGGCGATCGTGCCGTCGGCGAGCACGACCGTGACGCCGATGAGCAGGTCGCGGGCCGTGCCGTGGCGGAACCTGCGCGGCCCGGCGATGCCGGTGGCCAGCAGCCCGCCGACCGTGCTGCCCGGCACGGGCACGTCGAGCGCGAGCTCCTGACCTCCCTCGGCGAGAGTCCGCGCCAGCGCCTCGACGGTCACCCCGGCCTGCGCCCGGACGACCAGGTCGCCCGCCGCGTGTTCCGGCACCCGGTTCATGCAGCACAGGTCGACGAGCACGTCGCAGCGGGCGGGCGGGGCGCCCCAGTGCAGCTTGGTGCCGCCGCCCGTCGCGACGGCGGCCAGGTCGTGCGCGGCGCACACCCGCATCACGGCCGCGATCTCCTCGGCCGACTCGGGCAGCGCCACCCAGCGCGGCCGCACGCCCGCGACCTCGTCTCCGTCGCCGGCCGCGCGCACGGCCACGCCGGTCGCCTCCAGTGCGTCCCGCGCGTCCATCAGAACTGCTCCGCCAGACCGGCCTCGACCAGGGGATGGGCGCCCCTGCGCACTCCCGGCACCTCGCCGCACAGGCGGGGGGTGGGGAAGACCTTGCCCGGGTTGGCCAGCCCCCGGGGATCGAACGCGCACCGCACGAGTTGCATGGTGTCGAGGTCGTCCTCGGTGAACATCCGGGGCATGTAGCGGGCCTTGTCCACGCCGACGCCGTGCTCGCCGGTGATCGACCCGCCGTGCTCGATGCACAGGTCGAGGATGCGCCCGCTGACGGCCTCGGCGCGCTCGGCCTCGCCGGGCACGGCGTCGTCGAACAGCACGAGGGGGTGGAGGTTGCCGTCGCCCGCGTGGAAGACGTTGGCCACGCGGATGCCGTACTCCTCCTGCAGCCGGTCGATCCCCGCGAGCACGCGCGGCAGCGCGGTCCGCGGCACCACGCCGTCCTGCACGATGTACGCCGGGCTGATCCGGCCCACGGCGGCGAACGCCGACTTGCGGCCCTTCCAGATGGCCGCCCGCTCCTCGGCGGAGGCGGCCACCCGGATCTCGAAGGCGCCGCTGTCGCGGCAGATGCGCTCCACGGCCGCGAACTGGTGCTCCACCTCGGCATGCGGGCCGTCCAGCTCCACCACCAGTACGGCTCCCGCCCCGGCGGGGTAGCGGCAGTGGACGGCGGCCTCGGCCGCCTCGATCGCCAGCGCGTCCATCATCTCGATCGCGGCGGGCACGACGCCCGCCGCGATGATGGCCGACACCGCGTGCCCTCCGGCCTCGATGCCGGTGAAGGCGGCGAGCAGGGTCGTGACCGTTTCGGGCGCCCGCGACAGCCGTACGGTGATCTTGGTAGCGATGCCGAGCGTGCCCTCGGAGCCGATGAACGCGCCGAGCAGGTCGTAACCGGGGTCCATCGCCGACAGCTCCGCGATCTCCCCGTCCGGCGTGACGATCTCGGCGGCGAGCACGTGGTTGACCGTGAAGCCGTACTTGAGGCAGTGCGCGCCGCCCGAGTTCTCCGCCACGTTGCCGCCGATCGAGCAGACCTGCTGGCTGGAGGGGTCGGGGGCGTAGTAGTACTTCCGGTCGCGGACCGCCTCGGTGATCGCCAGGTTCGTCACCCCGGGCTCCACCACGGCCCGGCGGTTCGGGATGTCGATCTCCAGGATCCGCCGCATGCGGGAGGTGACGATCAGCACCCCGTCCGTGCGGGGGAGGGCGCCGCCCGACAGGCCGGTGCCCGACCCGCGGGCGACGAACGGCACGCCGTGCTCGCCGCACAGCCGCACGACCGCGGCGACCTGTTCGGCCGCCTCCGGCAGCACGACCACCCCGGGGGTCGCCCGGTGGTGGGTCAGCCCGTCGCACTCGTAGGTGCGCAGCCGCACGGGGTCGGTGACGACGGCGTCCGGCGGGAGCACGGCCGCCAGCCGTGCCGTCAGCCGTTCGAGCTCGGACATCGGCTCCCGCTTCCCCTCACATCGTCACGGCATCCGCTCGTACGCAGGCAGCGTAAGGAACTCCGCGAAGTCGTCGTCAAGGGCGACCTCCTTGAACAGCGCCGTTGCCTGCGCGTAGAGCTTCTCGTCGTAGCCCGGCTCGGCGGCGATCCCGGCCAGTTCCTCCTCGATGATCCGCTCGGCGAGCTCCCGTGTCACCACCGCGCCGGTGTCGGCCAGCGTGATGTCGTTGTGGATCCACTGCCAGACCTGCGAGCGGGAGATCTCGGCCGTCGCCGCGTCCTCCATCAGGTTGTGGATCGCCGCGGCGCCGTTGCCGCCCATCCAGGCCGCCAGGTAGCGCAGGCCGACGTCCACGTTGCTGCGCAGCCCGGCCTCGGTGATCTCGCCGGGGGTCTTGGACACCGCCAGCAGGTCCTCGGCCGTGACGTGGACGTCCTCGCGCCGCCGGTCGAGCTGGTTGGGCCGGTCGCCGAGCACGCCGTCGAACACCTCGCGGCAGATCGGCACGAGGTCGGGGTGGGCCACCCAGGAGCCGTCGAAGCCGTCGCCCGACTCGCGGGTCTTGTCGGCCCGCACCTTCTCCAGCGCGACCTTGTTGACCTCGGGGTCGCGGCGGGAGGGGATGAAGGCCGCCATGCCGCCGATCGCGTGCGCGCCGCGCTTGTGGCAGGTGCGCACGAGCAGTTCGGTGTAGGCCCGCATGAAAGGCGCGGTCATCGTCACCGCGTTGCGCTCGGGCAGCAGGAACTCCCGCCCCCGGGTGCGGAACTTCTTGATGACGCTGAACAGGTAGTCCCAGCGGCCGGCGTTGAGGCCCGCGGAATGCTCGCGCAGCTCGTAGAGGATCTCCTCCATCTCGAACGCGGCCGGGTAGGTCTCGATGAGCACGGTCGCCCGGATCGTCCCCCGGGGGACGCCGAGCAGTTCCTGGGCCCGGACGAACACGTCGTTCCAGAGGCGCGCCTCCAGGTGCGACTCCATCTTCGGGAGGTAGTAGTACGGCCCGCGCCCCTTGCCGATCTGCCGCTGCGCGCAGTGGAAGAAGTAGAGGCCGAAGTCGAGCAGCGACCCGGACATCCGCGCGCCGTCCACCAGGATGTGCTTTTCCGGCAGGTGCCAGCCGCGCGGGCGGACCACGATCGTGGCCAGCTCCTCGTCCGGGCGCAGCGCGTACGTCTTGCCGCCGGACTCGAAGTCGATCGTACGGTCGAGGGCATCGCGCAGGTTGAGCTGCCCGTTGATCGTGTTCTCCCAGGTCGGGGAGTTGGCGTCCTCGAAGTCGGCCAGCCAGACCTTGGCGCCGGAGTTGAGCGCGTTGATCGTCATCTTGCGGTCGACAGGCCCGGTGATCTCGACCCGGCGGTCCTCCAGCCCCGGAGCGGGCGGGGCGACCCGCCACTCGGACTCGCGGACGTGGGCGGTATCGGGAAGGAAATCGAGCATGCCGCCCGCGGACAGCTCCTCCTGCCGCGCCTGGCGCGCGGCGAGCAGTTCCCTGCGCCTGGGGTCGAACTCGCGCTGCAAGGTGGCCACGAAGCCGAGGGCCTCGGGAGTGAGGATCTCGTCGAACCGGTCCAGCAGGGGGCCTTTGATCTCGACGCCTTCCGTCATTTTCCACCTTCCGGAAAAATAGTTCTGAATCGTGGAATCGACGCTACTTCAGGAGGCGGCCGGGGGTCAACGCAAGGGATTCCTCAGGGGGTGGTCCGGGGATTCCCCGATGGGAGACGCCGCACGCATGGCCGAGGATCGAGGACATGAGACACAAGACGATGGCCGTCGCGGGGGCCGTCCTGGGCATGAGCCTCGTCGTGACGGCATGCGACGTGCGGATCGGCTTCGGCGGGCAGCAGGCCGTGGAGTCCTACGACGTGACGGACAAGGTGGCCGTCCTCGACGCCCGCACCGATTCCGGCGACGTCGTGGTGAACGAGAGCGACAGGTCCGGCGTCCACGTCACCGAGACCCTGCACTGGCGCGGAGACAAACCCGCGAACGGCCATTCCGTCGACGGGGACACGCTCACGCTGGCGTACAAGTGCGGCAGCTGCTCGGTGGACTACGAGGTGGAGGTGCCGCGCGGTCTCACCGTCAAGATCCACACCGGATCGGGAGACGTCACGCTGCGCGACCTGACCGGCCAGGTGAACGCCTCCACCGGCTCGGGCGACGTCGACGCGCGGGGGCTCGCCGCCAAGCAGGTCAACACCCGCACGGGCTCGGGGGACATCACCCTCAGGTTCTCGGCCGTCCCCACGGACGTGCAGGCCGTGACCGGGTCGGGCGACGGCCGGCTCTGGGTGCCGGACGGCGTCTACAACGTCAACGCGTCGACGGGAAGCGGCGACCGCAAGGTCGAGGTGGCGCACGACGCCTCGGCGCCGCACACGATCACGATCAGGACCGGATCGGGCGACGCCGAGGTGCACAAGCTGTGATCGCCGTCAGGCGAGCACCGGCTGGTTGGCGCGGAAGACGCCGTCGGGGTCGCGGCGGCGCTTGATCTCACGCAGCCGGGCCAGCGTGTCCGCGTCGAACGCGGAGGCGGCCTTCTCAGCGCCGTTCAGGTAGGTGAACGGCTTGCGGCCGGTCGTGTGCGGCGCCATCGCCCGCGCGATCTCCGCCTGCCGCGCGGTGACCGCCTGCCCGCCCTCCGGCGACATGACCGGCCCGATCATGTTCAGCAGGTACGGCTCGGCGATGTGCCCGCACGCCCCGCCGCCGTCGGCGGGCCGGCTCAGCGCGCCGCCCAGGTGGCGCACCTGCACCGTGGCCAGGGGGGCGACGTCGCCCACGGCCGCGAGCAGATCGTCCGCCACGGCGTCGCCGAGCCCGGTCAGCAGTTCGCCGCGGCCCGCGCCGGGCACCGGCTGCGTCGGCTCGGCGCAGATGCCGCCCAGGGCGTCCAGGGGCATCGCCGCACGGCTGTCGCTCAGCACGCCGGGGATGTCCTCGAACCGCCGGAGCAGGTCGCGCCCCTCCTCCTCGCCGCCCAGGAACGTCGAGTCCACGGCGACCGCGGCGAGTCCGCGCAGCGGCTCGGGCACCTGGGGCACCGGCGGGAACTTCACCATCGCGAACCAGACGGTCAGCTCCGCGGGCGCCGCCGCGGTCACCTCCCGGTAGGCGGCGAGCACCTCGGGCGCCCGCTCGGCGGGCCACAGCATGCGCCCGCCGTACAGCAGCGGCGCCGGGTGCAGGTCCAGCTCCATCGCCGTCACCAGCGCGAAGTCGCCCCCGCCGCCGCGCAGCGCCCAGAACAGGTCGGGGTCGGAATCGGCCGTGACGCGGGCCTGCGTGCCGTCCGCGCCGACCACATCGAAGGCACGTACGGCACCGGCCGCCCAGCCGTGCCTGCGGGCGAACCACCCGAGCCCGCCACCGAGCGTGTAGCCGGTGACGCTGACGACGGGAGAGCTGCCGGGCAGGCCGGTCAGCCCGTGCTTGCCGGTCGCGGTCAGCAACTCGCCCCACTGCACGCCGGCCTCGACGCGGGCGGTCCGCCGCTCCGGCAGGACCTCCATGCCGCGCAACCGTCCGGTGCGCAGCAGGATCGTCCCGTCGAGGCGGGTGGTGGCGCCGTGTCCGCTCGGCTGCACCGCGACGGCGAGGCCGGCCAGCCTCGCACAGCGGACCACGGCGGCGGCGTCGGCCGCGTCCTCGACCTCCACGACCGCGGCCACCCGCTGGTCGACCGCCCGGTTCCACGGCAGCCGCGCGGCCTCGAATCCGTCGTCGCCGGGGACGAGGACCTGCCCGCGCACCATACGGCGAAGGTCGGTTCCCAGAGTTGTCACGTTCTCCTCCTGCTTCACGTGTTTCGGGACGATTCAGAGCATGAAGCAAAAGGTTTGCGATCGATTAGGAATCGGCCAGGAACGGGCTAGTTGTCCTGCCAGCCGGGCACCTTTGGTGCCGAGCCCGCCGCCGTCGATACGAATTCTTCACCTGTCGATGGAGGCGCGGAGAGGAGGTTCGGGGCAGATGACCGTTTAAGCCCGATTCTGATTGGCGTCCACGTGAACCGAGCCGGAACATGGCCGATCAACACCCGCCTGTCGCTGATCACCGGCGGGAGTGTGGCCGTTCTGTGCCTTTTGTTCTCCGCTGTCCTGATGTTCGCACTCCACCGGCTGAACACCCACAACCTCATCAGGGAGGCGACCGCCGCCGGCGACCTCATCGCGTACCGCCTGGACCGGGGAGGGGTCGGCAACCCGCTTCCGTCGATCTCGCCCACCCTGATCCGCCCCATCCAGGTCGTCGATCCCGACGGCAAAGTCGTCGCGGCGACCGCGGACCTGCAGGGCAGGCCGCCGATGGCCCGCTTCCTGCCGAAGGCCCCCCGCCGGAGTACGACCGGCGTCGTATGCGACCACGTCTTCGGTCCCGACCGGTGCGAGATCGTGGTCGTGCAGCAGGTCTACCGCAACGGCACGTGGACCGTCTACAGCGCGGTGCCGACGGTTCCGTTCTACGTCTATCCGAGTCTGGTGGCGCTGCTGATCGGCGGGACCGTCGTCTCCACCACCGCCGTCGTGTACGGCGTCCACCGGGTCGTACGCCACTCTCTCCAGCCGGTCGACGCGATCCGCGCCCAGCTCGACGAGATCCACAAAACCACCCTCGCCCGCAGAGTTCCGGTGTTGGTCGAGAAGGACGAGATCCGTCACCTGGCGGAGAGCGTGAACTACACGCTGGACCGGCTTGAGAGCGCGTTCGAGGAGCTGCGCCGCTTCACCGCCGACGCCTCTCACGAGCTGCGCAGCCCGATCACCGCCATCCGGACGCAGATCGAGTGCGCCATGCTCGCACCGGAGGACACCGACCTCAACACGCTGGGAGGGGATGTCCTGCGGAGCCTGGACCGGCTCCAGGCGATCGCGGCCGACCTGCGCACGCTCACCCGGCTGGACGAGTGTGCGCCGGGCGAGCGCGAGCGGCTCGATCTGAGCGAACTCGTCGCCGCCCAGCTGAACGCCCGCCGGCCCACGCGGAACATCGTCCGTCGTCTCGAGAGCGGTGTGACGGTCACGGGCGACCGCGCCCGGCTCGACCAGCTGATCGCGAGCCTGCTCGACAACGCCGAACGGCGTGCGGAGTCCAGGCTGACGGTCTCCGTGCGGCGGGAGGCGCCTGTCGGCGGCGATGCCCGGTTCCGAGCGGGGGCCGCCGTGCTGGAGGTGCTCAACGACGGCGCGGTCGGCGGCCGCGACCACAGCGGGACGGGCGTCCAGGGCTTCGCCCGGCTCGACTCGGCGCGCGGCGGGAGCGCCGGGGGCGCCGGCCTCGGGCTGCCCATCGCCCGCCAGATCGCGGAGGGCCACGGCGGTGCGCTGGTGATCACGGACAGTCCGCGGGGCGCCTGCTTCCTGCTCCTGCTTCCGCCGGCCTCGCCGGGCTGAACCCGCGGGTCGGCGCGACCCGCACCGGAGTCGCACCGACAAGGGCGAGGCCCGGGCTCGACGTGGCCGGCGCCGCATGACCGGAAGCCGAACCCGTCAGCGCCTACGGTCGGCGACGAGCCTGGTCGGAGGCGGGCGAATCCGGCAATACGCTACGAAGCGTTCACTCCGTCCCCGAGAGGAACGATGGACTTTCGCCTGTTCGGGCCGCTCGAGGTCACCGACGCCGACGGCCGGGCCGTCGACCTCGGCACGCCCAAGCAGCGGGCCGTGCTGGCCATGCTCGCGCTGGAGCCGGGCCGCGTGGTCTCCCTCGACCGTCTCATCGACGAGCTCTGGTCGGGGGAGGCGCCGTCGAGCGCGACAGGGACCCTGCAGGCGTACGTCTCCCAGCTCCGCCGGGCGCTCGAACCCGGCCGGCCGCCGCGCACGCCGCCGAAGGTGCTGGTCACCCGCGAGCCCGGCTACCTGCTGGCGGTGGCGCCCGGCCAGGTGGACCTGGTCCGTTTCAGCGCGCTGGCCGAGGACGGCGGGCGGGCGCTCGCCCGGGGCGAGCACGCCCCTGCCGCCGAGTCGTTGCGCGGCGCGCTGGAGACGTGGCGGGGCGAGCCGCTCGCCGAGTTCACCGCGTACGAGTTCGCCCAGCCGGTCGTCGCACGGCTGACCGAGCTGCGCGCCACGGCCACCGAGAACTGGTTCGAGGCCCGGCTGGCGCTCGGCGACGCGGGATCGTGCGTGCCCGACCTCGAACGCCTGGTGGAGGACCATCCCTACCGGGAGCGGCTGTGGGGCCTGCTCGTGCTCGCCCTCTACCGGTCCGGACGGCAGGCCGACGCCCTCGCCGCGCTGCGCAGGGTCAGGGCGCTGCTCGCCGGGGAACTGGGCCTGGAGCCCGGCCCCGAGCTGCGACGGCTCGAGCAGGCCGTCTTCGACCAGTCGCCGGACCTCGGCGGTCCCGGGCCGGTCCCGCTCGCCCCCGCCGCCGCGCCGGTGACGGCCGTCCCGCCCGGGACCGCGCCGCGACCGGTCGTCCACGACGGGCTCGTCGCCCGGCGCGAGCAGCTCGGACGCGTGGCCGCCCGCCTGGCCGAGGCCCGCCGAGGCCGGGGCGGCGTGCTGCTGGTCACCGGGGAGGCGGGCATCGGCAAGACCCGCCTCGCGGAGGCTGCGGCCGACGAGGCGGCCGCCCTGGGGATGGCGATCGCCTGGGGCCGCTGCGCCGAGGACACCGGCGCCCCCGCCTTCTGGCCCTGGCTGCGGGTGCTGCGCGACCTCGGCCCCGACGCGGCGGACGCGCTGGCCGCCCTGTCCGGGGGCTCGCCGGGACGGACACCGGGCGGCGACCCGGGCGCCGCGCTGTTCGAGCTGCACGAGCGGGTGACCGCAGCCCTTCGGGCGGCGGGGCCGGCGCTCGTCGTCCTCGACGACCTGCACTGGGCGGACGCGTCGTCCCTGCGCCTGCTCGCGTTCGCGGCCGGAGAGCTGCACCGGTCGCCGGTGCTGGTGCTGGCGACGATCCGTCCTGAGCCGGGCGGCGACCCCGAGCAACTGCGCGAAACGCTGGCCGCGCTCGCCCGCGAACGCGGCGCGGAGCGCCTCACGCTGCCGCCGTTCACCCGGGAGGAGGTGGCCGCCTACCTGGCCGGGCGCGACCTGCCGGACACGCGGCTCGCCGCGCTGCTGCACGAGCGCACCGGGGGCAACCCCTTCTATCTGGGCGAGCTGATCCGGCTGCTGGGCAGCGAGCACCGGCTCGACGCCGCCTCGGTCGGCGTGCCCGACGGGGTGCGCGAGGTCATCGGCCGCCGCGTCGCGCGGCTGCCGGAGGACACCCGTGCGCTGCTGGAGGCGGCCGCCGTGCTCGGCCGCGAGGTGAGCCTCGACGGGCTGGAGGCGGCCTGCGGCGTGGGCGCGGAGGAGGCGATGCTGCGGCTCGAACCGGCCGTGGCGACGGGGCTGCTCGTCGAGGTGCCCGGCTTCGACTACCGGTTCTCGCACGCCCTCGTCCGCGACGCCCTCTACGCCGGTCTCGGCCGGGTGCGCGCGGCGCGGCTGCACCTGCGCACAGGGGAGGCGCTGGAGACGCTTCCGGGGGTCGAGGCGTCCGTGCTCGCCCACCACTTCGTGGCGGCCGCCCGGGCGGGCGGCGCCGACAAGGCGGTGGAGTACGCCGTCCTGGCCGCCCGGCAGGCCGCCGCCGGCTGCGCGTACGACGAGGCGGTGGAGTGGTGGGGCAGGGCCCTCGCCGCCCTCGGCCCGGCGGACCCGGCCCGGAGGTGCGCGCTGCTGGTGCGCCGCGGCGAGGCGCTGCGCGCGGTCGGCGACGTCGCCGGGGCGAGGTCGGCCCTGCAGGAGGCGATCGGTCTCGCCGCCGGGAGCGGCGAACGCGCGACGCTGATCGAGGCCGTCACCGTGTTCGGCGGCATGGCCGTGTGGAACTGGCGCCACTACGGCGTCGTGGACGGCGAGTCCGTCGCCCTGCTGGAGGGCCTGCTGAAGGAGCCGCTCGGCGACGCGGAGCGGGCCACCCTGCTGGGCACCCTGGGCCTGGAGCTGTACTACTCGCCGCGCAGGGCCGAGGGGGAGCGGCTGGCGGCCGACGGCGTGCGGCTCGCCCGCCGCACCGGCGACCCCCGCCTGCTGGCCCGCTCGCTCAACAACTACGTGATGGCCGCCTGGGTCTCCGCGCGGGAGGACGAGCGCCGCCGGGCGGTCGAGGAGATGCTCGCCCTTCCGCTGGACCCGACGGCGGAGGCCGTCGCCCGGGTCTTCCGCATGGCGCATCTGCTGCGGGCGGGCGAGCTCGCGGAGTGGGACCGCGACCTTACCCGCTGCGTGCGGCTGGCGGACGAGATCAGGCGGCCCGAGATGACCGGGATGGCGCGGATCGCCGAGGCCGCCGGCCGCACGATGCGCGGCGACTGGGCGGAGGCCGAACGCCTCGCGGAGGAGTTCACCGCGCTCATCGCGGGGTTCAGCATGTGGGGGCTCGACTACCCCGGCCTGATCACCCTTTACACCTGCCGCCGCGGGCAGGGCCGGGTGGACGAGCTGGCCGACCGGCTCGTGTCCCGGGCGCACGACCCCGACATGGTGCCGCTGCGCGCGGTCGCCGTGCTGGCCGCCCTCGACGCGGGCGACACCGCGCTCGCCCGGCGGCTGGCGGAGCGCTGGAGCGGCGACATCCGCGACGACTGGACCGCCGAGTTCCTCGTCGTCGTGTGGGGCCACGTGGCCGCCAGGCTCGGCATGCCCGACCCCGCCGCCCTCTACCGGAGGCTCGCGCCGTACGGGGAACGGCTCGTGGTCAGCGGCATGGGCGGCGCCGGCTGGGGCTCCACCCACCTGGTCCTGGCCGAGCTGGCGGACGCCACGGGCGAGCGCGGCCTCGCCCTGCGCCACGGGCGCCGGGCCCACGAGACGCACCTGAGCCTGGGGCTGGACCACTGGGCGGAGGAGAGCGGCCGGCTCCTCGCCGAACTGGACGGATGAGCCGCCGTCACCCGAGGACGGGGTGGTTGCCGAGGATAACGCCGTGCGGGTCGCGGTGGCGCTTGATCTCGCGCAGGCGGGCCAGGATCTCGGCCGGGAAGGCGGACGCCGCCGGCTCCCCGTGGCCGAGGAAGGTGAAGGGCGTGCGGCCGCTCGCGACCCCCGCCACCGCGTCGGAGACGGCCGACTGCCGCCTCTGGATCGCCTCCGCCATGCCGGGCGCCGCGAGCACGCCGAGCGTGCTCAGCAGGTAGGGCTCCGCGATGTGGCCGCAGGCCCCTCCCATCTCGTCCACCCGGGCCAGTGCCCCGCCGAGGTGGCGGATCTGCACGTAGGCGAGCGGCGCTATGGTGCCGGGCCCGGCGGCGGCCAGCAGCGCCGCCGCCTCGGCGTCGCCGAGCCCGGTGAGCAGCTCGGAACGCAGCATCGCGGGCGTGGGGTCGGTCGGCTCCGCGCAGATGTCCGCGAGGTTCGCCACCGGCATCGGGCCGCGCGTGTCGAAGATTGCCTCGGGAATCCGGTCGAACCGGTGCAGCAGGGCCCGCGCCTCGTCCGGGTCGCCGAGGTAGGTGACGTCGATCGTCACGGCCGACAGGCCGCGCAGCGGCTCGGGCAGTTCGGGCAGCGGCGGGAACTGCAGCAGGTGGAACCAGACCGTCAGCTCCTCGGGTGCCCCGGCCGTGGTGGCGCGGAAGGCGGCCAGCACCTCCGCGGCCCGCCCGGCCGGCCACAGGATCCGCCCGCCGTACAGCACCGGCGCCGGGTGCAGGTCGAACTCCATCGCGGTCACCACCGCGAAGTCGCCCCCGCCGCCGCGCAGCGCCCAGAACAGCTCGGGGTCGCTGCCGGCCGTGACGGTCGCGTGCTCGCCGGAGGCGTCCACGACCTCGAACGCGCGCACGCCGTCGGCGGCGAAGCCGTACCTGCGCCCGAACCAGCTCAGGCCCCCGCCCAGGGTGAACCCGGTGGCGCTGACGGCCCCTGTGCTGCCCGCCAGCGGCGTCAGCCCGTGCTCGCCCGCCGCTGTGAGCACCTCGCCCCACGAGACGCCGGCCTCCACCCGGGCCACCCGCTCAGCCGGCCGTACGGTCAGGCCGCGCAGCGCCGTCGTGCGCAGCAGGATCGCGTCGTCGAAGGCGTCGGGGGCGTGCCCGTTCGCCTGGGTGGCGACGCGCAGCCCGGCGAGGCCCGCGTAGCCGACCACGGCCGCGACGTCGTGCGCGTCCCGCGCCTCGACGACCGCCGCGACCCGCTGGTCGACGGCCATGTCCCAGGGGCGCCGGCTCTCGTCGAAGCCCTCGTCGCCCCGCACCAGCACCCGGCCGCGCGCCACCCGGCGGAGATCGGCGCCGAGCGCCTTCACCTGGTCCATCTCTTCTCCTCCCCATCGTCGGTTCCTCGTGCGGGACCACCGTGGAACACAGGGATCGGAGTCCGCATGGGCGTGACTTGGAGACCGTCCAAGTCGCCCCCAAGTGGACCGTTCCGGTGGGGGTCGTCCCGGCTCTACGCTTGCCGCAGCTATCAGAGGGGTTTTCGGTCATGAACTCGCTGTCCTTCCGGCTGCTCGGCCCCTTCGAGGTAACCGGCGACGACGGCCGCGTCATCGACCTCGGCCCGCGCAAGCAGCGGGCGGTGCTCGCCGTCCTCGCCCTGGAACCCGGCAGGATCGCCTCCCTCGATCGGCTGATCGACGAGCTGTGGGCGGACGAGCCGCCCTCCAGCGCCACCGCGACGCTGCAGTCGTACGTCTCGAACCTGCGCAAGGTGCTGGAGCCGGGACGCCGGCCACGCACGCCCCCGGCCGTGCTGCTCACCCGCGAGCCCGGCTACCTGCTGTCCGTCGCGCCCGGCCAGGTCGACCTCGTGCGCTTCGTCTCCTGGGTGGAGGACGGCCGCAGGGCGCTCGCCCGGCGCGAGTACGCCGCGGTGCTCGGGCTGATCGACCGGGCGCTGGAGACGTGGCGCGGCGAGCCGCTCGCCGAGTTCGCGGCCTACGATTTCGCCCAGCCCGTCATCGCGCGCCTGTCCGAGCTGCGGGCGGTGGCGGTCGAGGACCGGTTCGAGGCCAGGCTCGCCATGGGCGACGGGCCCTCGTGCGTGGCCGACCTGGAGCGGCTGGTCGAGGGGTACCCCTACCGCGAGCGGCTGTGGAGCCTGCTCGTCCTCGCCCTCTACCGGTCGGGCAGGCAGACCGACGCGCTCGGCGCGCTGCGCCGGGTGCGGGCCCTGCTCGCCGAGGAGATGGGCCTGCAGCCCGGCCCCGAGCTGCGGTGGCTGGAGCAGGCCGTGCTTGAGCAGTCGCCGTCCCTGGACGCGCCCGCGCCCCTGGAAGCGCCCGCCGTCGCGCGGCCGGCCGCCCCTGAGGAGAGACGCCTTTCGGCGGCCGAGCCGCCGTCGTCCGCGGCTCTCGTCGCACGCGAGCGCGAACTCGCCCGCCTCGGCGAACGGCTCGGCGCCGTACGGCGGGGCCGCGGCGGCGTGCTGCTGGTGACCGGCGAGCCGGGAATCGGCAAGACCAGGCTGGCCCAGCTCGCCGCCGAGGAGGCCGAGGCCCGTGGCGTCACGGTCGTCTGGGGCCGCTGCGTGGAGGCGGAGGCGGCCCCGCCGTTCTGGCCCTGGCTGCAGGCGCTGCGCGAGCTGGGGGAGCGGGGCCGGGCCGCCGCGCGGCTTCTCGCGGGCGAGGGCGACGCCGCCGCCGACCCCGAGGCCGCGCTCTTCGAGCTGTACGAGGGCGTGCTGGCCGCGCTCGCCCGATCCGGCACGCCGACGCTGGTGGTGCTGGACGACCTCCACGCGGCGGACGCCGCCTCGCTGCGGCTGCTCGCGTTCCTCGCCGCCGAGCTGCACCGCAGGCCCGTGCTGGTGCTGGCCACCGTACGGCCGGAGCCGGGCAGGGAGCCCGAGCGGCTGCGCGACACCCTCGCCGCCCTTACCCGCGAGCCCGGCACCGAGCGGCTCACCCTCGCGCCGTTCACCAAGGAGGAGGTCGGCGCGTTCCTGCGGCGGCACGACCTGACCGACCCCGCGCTCGCCGAGGTGCTCTACCGCCGCACCGGCGGCAACCCCTTCTACCTCGGCGAGCTGCTGCGGCTGCTCGGCAGCGAGCACCGGCTCGGCGCCGCGTCGCTGGGCGTGCCCGAAGGCGTCATGGAGGTCATCGAGCGGAGGGCCGCGCGGCTGCCCGAGCCCACCAGGGAGCTGTTGCGCCGCGCCGCCGTCCTGGGCCGCGACGTCAGCCTCGACGTGCTGGAGGCGCTCACGGAAACCCCGGCGGAGGAGGTGATGTCGCTGCTGGAGCCCGCCGTCGCCGTCGGCCTCCTCGCCGAGGCGCCGGGAGGCTTCGACTACCGCTTCTCGCACGCCCTGGTGCGTGACGCGCTCTACACGCCGGGCTCGGCCGCCTGGAGAAGGCCAGGCTCCACCTGGGCGTGGCGGAGGCCCTGGAGTCCCTGCCGACGGCGCCGCCCGGCGGCAACAAGGCGGCGCGCCTGCCCGTCCTCGCCCACCACTTCGCCATGGCGGCGCGCGTCGGGGGAGCGGACAAGGCCGTCGGCTACGCCGCCAGGGCGGCCAGGCAGGCGACCGCGCAGCGCGCGTACGACGAGGCGGTCGAGCTGTGGGACAGGGCGTTGCTCGCCCTCGGCACGCGCGACCCGGCGAGGCGGTGCCGCCTGCTGATCGAGCTGGGCCGGTCGCTGCGTGTGGTCGGGGACGCCGTGCGGGCTCGGGCGGCACTCGAGGAGGCCATCGAGCTGGCGGAGGACACGGCCGACCGGGAGGCCCTGGTGGAGGCCGTGGCGGTGTTCGGCACCCTCAGCGTCTGGAACTGGCGGTCGTACGGAGTGGTCGACGACCACACGGTCGCCCTCATCGAGAACCTGCTGGCGGGCCCCCTGGACGACGCCCACCGGGCGGCGCTGCTCGGCACTCTCGGCATCGAGCTCAACTACGGGCCGCGCCGGGCCGAAGGCGAGGCGATGGTGGCGGAGGCTGTGGAGATCGCCCGCGGGATCGGCGACCCGGCCCTGCTCCTCCAGGTGCTCAACAACTACGTGATCGCGTCCTGGGTGCCGGAGCGGGAGAACGAGCGGCGCCGTGCCGCCGAGGAGATGCTCGCGGTGCCGGATCTTCCCGCCGCGGCTGAGATCGTGGCCCGGGTGCACCGGATGGCGTGCCTGTTCAGGGCGGGGGAGCTGACCGAGTGGGAGCGGGATCTGGCTCGCGCCGAGCATCTGCTGCAGGAGGTCAGGAGATCTGAGCTGACGGCCATGGTGCGCATCGCCGAGGCCGCGCGGCTGACTTTGGACGGCCGCTGGGACGAGGTCGAGCGCCTCGCCGGCGAGCTCGGCGAGGTCTTCGGCGACAGCAGCATGTGGGGCCTGGGCGTCGTGCGGCCGACCATGCTCTACGCCTGCCGCCGGGGACAGGGCAGGGTCGCCGAGATCCTCGAGGAGGTCATCGCGGCGGCGTCGCAGCCGCACAACGACCCGCTGCGTCCCATAGCCGTGCTCGCGGCGCTCGACGTGGGCGATCGTGAGCTGGCCGGGAACCTGATCGCCCGATGGGGCACGACCGTCCCCGACGACTGGTCGGGGGAGTTCGCCGCCGTCGTCTGGTCGTACGTCGCGGCCCAACTCGGAGTCCCCGACCCCTCGGGCCTGTACGCCAGGCTGGCGCCGTACGCGGACCGGCTGGCCCTCCACGGCAGCGGCACGGTCGGCTGGGGCTCGATCCACCAGGCGCTGGCGATGTTGTCGGTGGCCATGGGCGACCGGGAGCGGGCCCTGGACCACGCGCGCCGGGCCCACGAGATCCACACCCGCCTGGGGCTGGACTACTGGGCGGAGCGGAGCGCGCGACTCCTGGCCGAACTGCGCGTATAAGGGAGTGCGTACGTCCCGGGGTCGTGTCACCATCGACGAAAGGCACCCGGGGACCGGGAAGGCATCGGGGTGTCCGACTGTTCTGTCTAGTAGAGATGACATATATGCGAAACGAGCCCGAAGACCTCGCCGTGGGCGATTACGAACTGGAAGAGCGCCAGGCGCTCCGCCGCGTAGCGGGTCTGTCGACAGAGCTCGAAGACATCACCGAAGTCGAGTACCGGCAGCTCCGGCTGGAGCGCGTCGTCCTGGTCGGCGTCTGGGCGGGCGGCACGGCCCTGGAGGCGGAGAACTCGCTGCAGGAGCTGAAGCTGCTGGCCGAGACCGCCGGATCGCAGGTGCTGGAGGGTCTGATCCAGCGTCGCGACCGGCCCGACCCCGCCACCTACATCGGATCGGGCAAGGCGATCGAGCTGCGGGACATCGTCGCCGCCGGCGGCGCCGACACCGTGATCTGCGACGGCGAGCTGACCCCCGGTCAGCTCCGCCAGCTCGAAGAGGTCGTGAAGGTCAAGGTCATCGACCGGACCGCGCTGATCCTCGACATCTTCGCCCAGCACGCCAAGAGCCGCGAGGGCAAGGCCCAGGTCGAGCTGGCGCAGCTGCAGTACCTGCTGCCGCGCCTGCGAGGCTGGGGTGGCAATCTGTCCCGCCAGGTCGGCGGTCGCGCCGCGGGCGGCGTCGGCATCGGCGGCCGCGGCCCCGGTGAGACCAAGATCGAGCTGGACCGGCGGCGGATCCGCGAGCGGATGGCCAAGCTGCGGCGGCAGATCAAGGAGATGTCGACCGCACGGCAGACCATGCGGCACCGTCGGCAGGCCCGCGAGGTGCCGGCCGTGGCGATCGCCGGATACACCAACGCCGGCAAGTCGTCGCTGCTCAACCGGCTGACCGGTGCGGGCGTGCTGGTCGAGGACGCGCTGTTCGCGACCCTCGACCCGACCGTGCGCAAGGCCCGCACGCCCGAGGGCCGCCTGTTCACGCTGGCCGACACGGTCGGTTTCGTCCGGCATCTGCCCCACCAGCTCGTCGAGGCGTTCCGCTCGACGCTGGAGGAGGTGGCGGACGCCGACCTGATCCTCCACGTGGTGGACGGGTCGCATCCCGATCCCGAGTCGCAGATCGCGGCCGTCCGCGAGGTGCTGGCCGAGATCGAGGGCGCGCGGGACATCCCGGAGATCGTGGTCGTCAACAAGGCCGACGCCGCCGATCCCGTCGTGCTGACCCGGCTGACGATGAAGGAGCGGCACAGCGTCGTCGTCTCCGCCCGCACCGGGGCCGGGATCGGCGAGCTGATGTCCGTGATCGAGCGGGAGCTGCCCCGCCTCGACCACGAGGTCAGGCTGCTGGTGCCGTACGACAGGGGCGACCTGATCGCGCGGGCGCACAGCGAGGGCGAGGTCCTGTCGCTGGAGCACACCGGCGACGGCACGATCCTGCACGCCCGGGTCTTCGCCGACCTCTACGCGGAGCTGGACCGGGTGGCCAAGCCCGTCGAGACCGTCTGACGCCTCTTATGGGCGGGCCACATCCGGCGTGTCGGTGGCCCGCCAGCGGTTGCCCTTGCTACGATAAGGAAAGCCTAATGGGACCTTATGGCGTGGGTAACAACATGACACCAGGCAGTGCGGTCACCCTTTCCAAGGCGTTCGCGGACATCGGATCGGTCTCGTCGATCCTGATCTCGCCGCAGCGTGTGAGACGAATGATGCGCGGCGATGCGCATGAGACCGGCGTACGTTTCTGTCGCTAACCCTGTACATCAAGCCCACCTGTGAAATACCGTAACTGAACTGAATCGCCCGGGTTCGAGACCCCGGCGGTAGGGTCATCGCACAACATCGGTGCGCGATGAGGCAGGAGACCCCCCAATGACGTCCGGACGCGAAGCGGACCCGGCGGGCCAGGCGCCCGCAGGCGGGGGCCATTCGTCGTCCCGGGGTGTTTGGCAGGTGATCGGATGACCGTTCGCCTTCTCACGAACATCGGCCGGCTCTGGACCGGGCACGATGTGTGCAGCAACGCGGCGATCCTGGTGCACAACGACCGGATCGCGTGGGTCGGCCGCGCCGCAGACCTCCCGCAGAGCGTTCCCGGCGTCGTGGACGACATCGTCGACGTCGACCACGTGGAGAACCTCGGCGGTGCGCTCGTCACGCCCGGCCTCATCGACGCGCACACCCACCCCGTCTACGCCGGCAACCGCTACGCCGAGATGGCGATGCGTTCCGGCGGGTCCAGCGCCTCGGCCATCGCGGCGGCGGGCGGCGGCATCGGCTCGACCGTCACCGTCACGCGTGGCACCGACCCCTGGACGCTGTGCAACGGGGTCCGCGAGCGGCTGCGCGAGTGGCTGCTCGGCGGCACCACGACCGTCGAGGCCAAGACCGGCTACCACCTGACCCGCGACGGCGAGCTGGCCGACGTGCGGCTGCTGCGCGAGCTCGAGAAAGAGCCGATGATGCCGCGGGTCCACGTCACGTTCATGGCCGCCCACGTGGTGCCGCCGGAATACTTCGGCCGCCAGCGCGACTACGTCGAGGCCGTGGCCTCGTGGTGCGCGGACGCCGCCGGCGCCGGGGCCGACAGCGTGGACGTCTACTGCGACGACGGTCACTTCACCGCCGAGGAGGCCCGCTGGGTGCTGGCCTCCGGCCGCAACGTCGGGCTGCTGCCGCGCATCCACGCGGGCGCCTACAACCGGCGCGGCGCCGTCCAGCTCGCGGCCGAGATGAGCTGCGCCTCCGCCGACCTGCTCCACCACGCCTCGGACGAGGACGTCGCCCTGATGGCGAGATACGGCGTGCCCGCCGTCGTCTGCCCGGGCGCGGCCCTGCAGGTGGGCCACCTCCCGCCGGTGCGCCGGATGCTGGCCCAGGGCGTCCCGGTGGCGCTCGGCAGCGACCACAACCCCGGCCACTGCGGCATCACCTCGATGTCCCTGGTCATCAGCCTCGCGGTGGCGGCGTTCGGGATGAGCGTCGGAGACGCCCTGCGGGCCGCCACGCTGGGCGGCGCCCAGGTCCTCGGCGCTCCCGACCGCGGCATCCTCGCTCCCGGCCGCCTCGCCGACATCGTCCAGTGGGACGCCGACCACGAGGGCGCGTTCGCCTGGTCGTTCGGCCTCAAGCCGCGTCGCGTCTGGCGGGGCGGCGTACCGGTCCAGTGACCGGTGTGGCCTGAACGTTCACGAAGAGGTTGCCGGGCGATCACCCTTGGGTAATCTCGCGATATGTCACCACCTGTCGCTGTCGTCACCGATTCCACGGCGTACCTGGGCGCCGAGGCGACCGGCAGATGGAACATCACCGTCGTGCCGGTTCAGGTGATCCTGGGCGATCGCGAGATCGACGACGTGACCCCGTTCGACGCCGGTCTTCTCGCGCACGCCCTCAAGGGCCGCTCGCCGATCGTCACCTCCCGCCCGGCCCCCGAGCGCTTCGCCGACGCCTACCGGCGAGCCGCCGCGAACGGCGCCGCCGCGATCGTCTCCGTCCACCTGTCCGGCGCGCTGTCCGGCACCGCGGACTCCGCGCGACTCGCCGCGCGTGAGGCCCCCGTGCCGGTCGAGGTCGTCGACAGCGGGTCGATCGCCATGGGACTCGGCTTCGCGGTGCTGGCCGCCGCGCGGGCGGCCGTGGCGGGCGCCGCAGTCGCCGAGGTGGCCGACGTGGCCCGACGGCGGGCCGCTGCCGCGAGCACGTTCTTCTACGTCGAGACGCTCGACTACCTGCGGCACGGCGGCCGCATCGGACGGGTGACCAACCTCCTGGGATCGGCGCTGTCGATCAAACCGCTGCTGCGCATGGCCGACGGCGAGATCGGCGTTCTGGAGAAGGTCCGCACCGGGAGCCGCGCCCTCGCCCGCCTGGAGGACCTGGCCGTCGAGGCGGCGGGGGACCGGCCGGTCGACGTGGCCGTCCAGCACCTCATGGCGGCCGAGCGGGCCGAGGCGCTCACCAAGGGCCTGACGGCACGGCTGCCCAGGCTCGTACGGATGTGGGTGGCCGAGGTCGGGCCTGTCCTCGGCGCTCACGTCGGCCCCGGCATGCTCGGCGTCACCGTCGCCCCCGCCGCCGTGGACTGAGCCTCCGGGCAAGGCCGCACACCACCGTTGTCTCGCTGTGCGGAGCCGCGCTGTGCCGTGCGCCGCGCCCTGGGCAGTGCCGCGCCCGCTGCCGTGCCGTGCCGCGCTGTGGCCGCACCGGGTCGTGTCGCTGTGCCGCGCCGCCGCGCCGTGCTGTGTAGCCGTGCTGTGTAGCCGCGCTGTGCCGGGCTGTGCCGCGCCCCGGGCAGTGCGGCTCCCAGCGCGGCCGCGTGCGGCGCTGCGGCATCGCCGTGCCCTCTCACCCCTCGCCCGGCGGGCTCTTAGGGGGTTCGCGGGTTGTCCACAGAATCGCGTTCGGCACCCGGCGGGGACCTGGCGTGTCCCTACCGTCCAAGGCGTGCGAAGCAAGGAGTCTCGCGGGGCGGTCCGCGGCATCGTCGGCGAGTCCCGCCTGCGCGGGCTGTTGCGTCCGCTCGACCCGGTTCCCCCGTCCGCGCGCCTGCGGTCGACACCGTCCCCGCCCGGGCCGCCGCCGTCGTTCGGCGCCCCCCACCTCGTCCGTACGGAGTCGTACGTGCCGGAGCATCCGACCGAGGCCGAGGACGGCCCTTACCGGGAGGAGACCTCCGGCATGTCCGGCACGCCCGAAGAGGTCGCCGATCGACGGGAGGGACGAGCGGACGGGCCGGGAACGTACGTGCGGGACCTGCGGACGCTCGGACGGGGGGCTCTCGGTCGCGCCCTGCCACGGCTCGACCCGGGCATGTCCGGGCTGCGGGTGCTGGTGGCCGCCGGGCTGCTCGCCGCGGTTGTCACCGGGATCCTGGCCTGGCGGTCGAGGCCGGTGGCCGAGCCCGTCGCCCCTCCGCTCCCGGCCGCCGCGGTTCGCGAACTCGGCCCTGCCGCCGACCACGTCGCAGGCTCCGCCGCCGGCCCAACCACGGCACCGGGTTCGGCCTGGCCCGCGACGTCGGGCCCCGCAGCCGATAGCGGGCCGGGCGCGACAGCCTACGTCGCGGGCGCCGGTGGTCCTATGGCCACGCCCCCCGGTTCATCGGCGCGAGTCGTGGTTCACGTGACGGGCAAGGTCCGCAACCCGGGGGTGTTCGTCCTCGCGTCCGGCTCGCGGGTCGCCGACGCGATCGAGGCCGCGGGAGGTCTGCGGAAGGGCGCGAAACCGGGCGGGATCAACCTGGCCCGGCGTCTGGTGGACGGTGAGCAGATCGTCGCCGGAAGCCCGGCGACGGCCGGCGCGGGCCCCGCTACCGGCCCTGAATCGGGCATGGCGCCGGGGGCACCGGGAGCCGGGGTGGTGAACCTCAACACCGCCACCGCCGAGCAACTCGACGCGCTGCCCGGGATCGGCGGCGTGATCGCGCAACGGATCGTCGACTACCGGGACGCGCACGGAGGCTTCCAGAGCGTCGACCAGTTGAAGGACGTCCCAGGCATCGGAGACAGGAAGTTCGCCGAGATGCGCGACAAGGTCTCCGTGTGACCGCCGCCGGTTTTCCCCACGACCTCCCCGAGGGCCGCGACGAGCCGGGGCAGGATGAGCCGGGGCGTGAAGGATCGGGCCGCGACGAGCCGGGGCGCGGCAGCGCGGTCTCCGGTCCGGCGGCTCTGGCCGCTCCAGCGGTGGCCTCCTGGCTCACGGCACTCGTGCTGCTCGGCTGCCCCGCCGCCGCCGGAGCCGCCGTGGCACCGGCCGCGGCTGTCGCGGGCGCCGTCACATGGGCCGCGGCGCGGCGCCGCAACCAGGTGGCCGACCCCGCCCAGGCTCCGGCAGGCGAGCACTCCGCCGCCGCGGGCGGGGAACGGGCAGGTGAGGCACCCCGCCACCGCTTCGGAGAGCAGCAGCGGCGGACGGGCGGGGCTGCCGCGAGGATCGCACTGGCGGTGCTCGCGTCCGTGGCCGCTACGGCCGCGGTGACGGCGTTCACGGTCCACGGGGTGACGACCGGGCCGGTGCCGGACCTGGCCCGCCGGGACGTCACGGTGACCGCCGAGGCCGAGATAACCGACGATCCGCGCATCCGGCCGCACCAGGGCGGGGTGTCCCGGCGCGAGACGGCGGTCGTCCGGGCCCGGATGCTGCTGGTGTCGGCCGCTCGGGAGCGGTACGCCGTGGACGTGCCCGTCGTGCTGCTCGGTCCCGCCGACGGCTGGCGTCCGCTGCTGCCGAGCCAGCGGGTCAGGGTGCGCGGGCGGTTGCGCCCGGCCGAGCCGGGTGAGCCCGTCGCGGCCGTGATGCTCGTCCGGGGGCCGCCCGAGCCGATCGGCGCGCCCTCGTCCGTACAGCGTGCGGCCGGAGTGCTGCGCTCGGGGCTGCGCGAGGCGAGCGATGTGCTCCCGGACGATCAGCGCGGGCTGCTGCCCGGCCTGGTCGTCGGCGACGTGTCGCGGCTGGACGAGGAAGTCCGGCTCGACCTGGCGACGGCGGGGCTCGGCCACCTCACCGCCGTATCCGGCACCAACCTCGCGATCACGGCGGGCGCCGTGCTGGTGCTCGGGCGCTTCGCCGGCCTGCCACTGGCCCTCCGGGCCGTTGTCGCGGTCGTCGCGATGATCGCGTTCTCGGTCGTGGCGAGGCCGTCGCCGAGCGTGCTGCGAGCCCTCGTGATGGGAACTGTCGCCGCCGTGGCCCTCGGCACCGGCCGCACCCGGGACGGCGTGGCCGCCCTGTCGGCGACCGTGCTGGGGCTGGTCGTGTTCGATCCCGGGCTGGCCCGGCAGTGGGGGTTCGCGCTGTCGGTGTTCGCGACCGGCGGCATCCTGGTCCTCGCGCCCCGGTGGCGTGACCGTCTGGCGGCGCGCCGGGTGCCCCGTCTGCTCGCCGAGGCCCTGGCCGTGACCGCCACGGCGCAGGCGGCGGTCACGCCACTGCTGGTGCTGATGTCCGGGCGCCTCGACCTGGCCGCGATCCCGGCCAACCTGCTCGCGGAGCCCGCGGTGGCGCCCGCGACGGTGCTGGGGTTCGGGGCCGCCGTGATCGCCCCGGTGAGCATGGACCTGGCCCGGCTGCTGGTGCGCCCCGCCGGGTGGGCCGTGGGCTGGATCATCGCGGTGGCGCAGTGGGCTGCCGACCTTCCGTTCGCCTCGGCCCAGTGGTTCGGGGGAGTGGCGGGCGTCGCCGCGCTCGCGGCGGCGGCCGTCGCGGGATGGCTCGTCCTGCGGGGCCGTGCGCGAAGACGCCTGGTGGCGGCGCTCGCTGCGGGAGCTCTGCTCGCCGCCCTCGTGGCCATGCCGGTGGTGTCGCCCTGGCCGCCGCCGGGATGGCTGCTGGTGGTCTGCGACGTCGGCCAGGGGGACGCCCTGGCGCTGGCGGCCGGTCCCGGCCGGGCCGTGGTGGTCGACGCCGGACCACAGCCGGGTCCCGCCGATCGGTGTCTGCGCGCTCTCGGAGTGCGGCAGGTGCCGCTCGTGGTCCTCACCCACCCTCACCTCGACCACGTCGGCGGGCTGCCGGGCGTGCTGCGCCGCCGCGCGGTGGGGGCGGTCGTCGTGAGCTCGCGCCGCGTGCCGGAGGGCGAGGCCGGTCGCGTCTCCACGCAGCTCAGGACGGCGCGGATCCCGGAATGGCAGGCGGTCCCCGGGATGCGCTGGCGATTCGGGCCGAGCGAGATCACGGTGCTCGCCCCCGAGCCCGGTGCGGCGCCACAGGGCCCTGGCGAGGGGGCGACGGCCAACAACGCCAGCGTCGTCCTGCTGGTCCGCTGGTTCGGACCGCGCACCGCACCAGGCGATCCGTCGGCGACACCAGGCGACCCACCCGCGGCACACGGCGCAGCCACAGCGCCCGCAGCACCGGGAGTGCCCGGAGTGTCGGGGGCGTCGGCAGGGCCCGGATCACGACCAGCATTCGGGTCGATTCTGGGGGCGGCCCTGCTCGCCGGTGACCTGGAGACGGAGGCGCAGGAAGCCCTGGTGCGGTGCGGCCTGCCACGGGTCGACGTGCTGAAGGTGCCCCATCACGGGTCGTCCCGGCAGGCACCGGCCTTCCTCGCCGCCACGGGCGCGCGGGCCGCCCTCATCAGCGTCGGCGCGGTCAACGACTACGGGCATCCCGCCCCGCTGACGCTGCGGCGCCTGCGCTGGCTCGGCATGCGCCCCTACCGCACCGACCTGTCGGGGGACATCGCCGTCGTCGCCGTCCACAACGGCCTCGCCGTGGTCGTACGGGGCAAGTGAGCGGGTGGAGCCGTGCCGGCCGTGGAAGTGCTCCCGACCTGCCGATCAACGGTGCGGACGTGGTTCGGCCCGGCGCCGGGTGGCGTGGATGGAGCCGAGGAGATCGAGGGCCTGGGCGCTGACGCTGCCTGGCTCGGCATGGTAGATCACAAGCTGCTGGCCGGGGGCGTCGCGTACGTCGAAAGCCTGGTAGGTGAGCGTGAGGGGTCCGACGTCGGGATGGAGGAGGTGCTTGGCGTCCCGGGTCTTGCCGCGCACGGTGTGAGCGTTCCAGAGACGGGCGAAGTCCACACTGTGCTCGATGAGGGTGCGGATGAGTTCGCGTAGCCGCGGGTTGTCCGGATCGAACCCTGCTGCCTGGCGCAGGTTGGCGACGGTGGCCTGGGCCGCTCGGTTCCAGTCTGTGTAGAAGCCTCGGCCCGCAGGGTCGAGGAAGGTCATGTGGGCCAGGTTGTCCGCCGGCTCGAACGGGGTGTAGAGGGCGTCGGCCAGAGCGTTGGTCGCGAGGATGTCCAGGGTCCGGCTCATGACGAATGCCGGGGTGTTGGGGTAGCCGTCCATCAACTGGCGCAGCGCCGGGCTGACCCGGTCGGCGACATGGGCGGAGGGCCGGTCGCCCGACGCTGTCCCGGCCAGCAGATACAGGTGCGTACGGGCGTCTGCGTCGAGGCGCAGCGCGCGGCTGAGGGCGTCGAGCACCTGAGGTGAGGGGTTGCGCTCGCGCCCTTGTTCCAGGCGGGTGTAGTAGTCGGCGTTCACTCCGGCCAGGACGGCGACCTCCTCACGGCGCAGCCCGGCGACTCTGCGGGCCCCGTAGCTCACCATGCCGACGTCCTCCGGCCGCAGCCCGGCGCGGCGGGCGCGCAGGAAGTCCCCCAGATGGTTGCTGTCCACGTGCTCAGGCTATGCGGCGGCTCCGCCGTGCTGCCTGGGTGCGCCGCACCCAGGCGGCACACGTCCTGGTTGATGCCTGCTGACCTGCGCAGACTCGGTGGAGCGAGACAGAACCACGTGGAGTGAGCAAAGGAAAGGAGCCCGCCATGTCCCGGATCGCCGATGACGACACCGTCGACGTGATCGGAATGTGGGTGACAGCGGATGGTTACATCCGCCAGGAGTTGCTGCCGGACGGCCGCTACAACGAGGCCCGCGGCGAGCGGCGCAGCGCGTACACCGGCCGGTACACGGTGACCGGCAGCCACCTCGACTACGTCGACGACACCGGGTTCACCGCGACGGGTGACATCCGGGACGGGGTCCTCTATCACGAGCACCTCGTGCTGTACCGGGAGGAGAGGCCGTCATGACCGAGACCGCCGGCGGCTTCACCGGCACATGATCGGCACTCGCAACGCCACAGGACCCGACCCGGCGATCGGCACAACGAGACACAGGGAGATTCCTTATGACAGGGCAACGACTCGCCGGCAAGGTCGCGCTGATCACCGGCGCGACCGGCGGCATCGGCACGGCGGCCGCCGAACTCTTCGCCGACGAAGGCGCCCGGCTGGTGATCACCGATGTCGCCGAAGGGCCCCTGCGCGACCTGGCCCACCGGATCGAGGCGCGTGGCGCGGAGGTCGTCTCCGCCCGCCTCGACGTCTCCTCCGCGCGGGAGTGGGACGACGCGATCGGCCTCGTGCGCGACCGATTCGGCACGCTGGACGTGCTGGTGAATCTCGCCGGCATCGTGGACTGGCCGGGCATCGAGGACACGCGGGAGGACGCCTGGGACCGCGTCATCGACGTGAACCAGAAAGGCACCTGGCTCGGTATGAAGGCGGCGATGCCGCTCCTGCGCGCGAGCGGCAACGCGTCCGTGATCAATACGTCATCGGTGCTCGGGCTCGTGGGAAGCGGCGCCGCCGCGGCCTACCAGGCGTCCAAGGGCGCGGTGCGCCTGTTGAGCAAGACCGCCGCAGTCGAGTACGCGCGGCAGGGAGTGCGGGTCAACTCCGTGCATCCGGGGGTCATCGCGACGCCGATGATCCAGGATCTCCTGGACGAGCAGGGTGATCGACAACCGGACATCCAGCGCACCCCGATGCGCCGGGCCGGCCGTGCCGACGAGATCGCACCAGCTTTCCTCTTTCTCGCCTGCGACGACTCCTCCTTCGTCACCGGCTCGGAGCTCGTGGTCGACGGCGGGCTCACCGCTTACTGAGCGGCGGACTGGCAGAAGGGCGCGCAGAAAGTCCGCCGCCGCGTCATCGCGAGGCGATCCAGGCGCCTCGCGACCGGCCTCTGACCCCACCACCCAAGGAATGGACAATGACACCTGCGAATCCGTCCGTCGAGACCGCCGAGTTCGCTGGGAAGGTCGCCCTCGTCACCGGGGCCGCGCGCGGCGTGGGCAAGGAGACCGTCCGGCTGCTGCACCACCGCGGCGCACAGATCGTCGCCGTCGATCGACGCCCCGGGGTGAAGGAACTGCCCGCCGAGTTTCCGGGCGTGCACCCCCTTGTCGGCGATGTCACCGATGAGGGGACCGCCCACCTCTCGGTGGGGGAGGCCGTCGATGTCTTCGGCGGTCTCGACATCCTGGTCAACAACGCCGGGCGCACCCTCAACAAGCCGATCACAGAGACGACGGCGCAGGACTGGGACGCCGTGATGGCGGTCAACGCCCGGGGTTCTTTCTTCTTTGCCCGTGAGGCGTTCCGTGCGATGCGGAACCTTGGTGGTGGAGCCATCGTGAGCACGGGCTCCTACGTCTGCACGATCGCACTGCCCGAGGGCGCCGCCTACAGCGCGTCCAAGGGGGCACTGGCCCAGTTGACCAAGGTCCTCGCCGTCGAGGGCGGGCCCTTGGGCATCCGGGCGAACATCGTGGCCGCGGGCGTCATCGAGACGGACTTCCTCGACACCTTCCGCTCCGACAGCCGTGCGTACCTGGCGTCCTTCGCCGGCGCCCAGCCGCTCGGCCGGGTGGCCAAGCCGGAAGAGATCGCCGAGGTGCTCTGCTTCCTCGCATCGCCGCGTTCGAGCTTCATCACGGGCGCCGTGATCGCGGCGGACGGCGGGTTCACCGCGATCTGAGCGGCAGACCCGTCCCCTCGCGACACTGCAGGCGGCAGCGGCATCCGCCTACGACGCGGCCTCCCGCAGCGTGTCCCGGCCCGACGAGGCCGGCGTCGTCCGGTCGGACTCGGCTGTGGGCGCTGGGATCCGTCGCGGAGACGGAAGGCGGATGTGCCCCGGCCGCCTGGGCGTGGCATGCTGCGTCACATGGCGAGCCCAGCACCTGTGACCCTGGTCGTCGGCGACGAGGAGTTCCTGGCCGATCGCGCCGTCGGCTCCATCGTGGCGACGGTACGCGCCGAGGATCCGGGGGCGCAGCTGCACGACCTTCCGGGGAGCAAGGTGGAGCCGGGGGAGCTGACCGGGCTCGCTTCCCCCTCGCTGTTCGGCGACCGGTCGGTCATCGTGATCCGCGGGGCACAGGACCTCTCGAAGGACGTCATCGCCGAGATCGTGAAATACACCGCCCGTCCGGCCGACGACACGGTGCTGGTGCTGGCCCACGCCGGCGGGGTCAAGGGAAAGGCGCTGGTGGACGGCGTGAAGAAGGCGGGCGCCGACGTCGTGACCGTGGCCAAGGTGACCAAGGTGGGAGAGCGGCTCGACTTCATCAAGGCCGAGGTACGCAGGGAGGGCCGCTCGATCTCGGCCGCCGCCGCCCAGGCGCTGCTCGACGCCGTGGGCAGCGACCTGCGCGAGCTGGCGGCCGCCTGCGATCAGCTCGCCTTCGACACCGAGGGCAAGAACATCGACGAGGCGGCGGTCGCGAAGTACTACCGGGGACGCGCCGAGGTCAGCGGCTTCACCATCGCCGACCTGGCGATCGAGGGCCGCTTGGGAGAGGCGCTGGAACAGGTCCGGTGGGCCATCGCCACGGGTGTGGCTCCGGTGCTGATCGTCAGCGCGCTGGCGGGAGGCCTGCGCTCGCTCGCCAAGGTGGGCGGGGCGCCCCGCAACCTGCGCGGCGGTCAGCTCGCGAGCCATGTGGGCATGCCGCCCTGGAAGATCGACCGGGTGAAGCGCCAGCTGGCCGGCTGGGGGCCGGAGGGGATCTCCGCCGCTCTGCAGGCCGTGGCCACCGCCGACGAGCAGGTCAAGGGCGGCGGCACCGATCCGGCGTACGCGCTGGAGAAGGCCGTCCACACGATCGTGGCCAGTCGAACCAAGCGCTGACTTCAGCCGTCTGGGCTCGGGACGTGGCCGAGAACGCCGGCACGCCCGTCCGGAGCCGGTCGCCACGCTGCTCCCGGGGGCTCGCTGCGTGCGTCTATCGGTCAGGCGTGCCGGGGTTCTCCATGCGAAGCAGCATCCGCTTGAGCAGCGCCGCGAGGACGTCCTGGTCGTCCGGCCCCAGAACGCCCACCATCGCGTCCTCGACCTCGCCGCGCAGGTCCATCGCCTTGAGCCAGATCGCGCGGCCCTCGCTCGTCAGCTCCACGTCCACCCGGCGGCGGTCCTCCGTACTGCGGACGCGCCGGACGAGCCCCGCCTTCTCCAGGGTGTCCAGGCGGCCCGTCATGCCGGCGGGAGAGACCTTCAACTCGGCGGCGAGCTCCGACGGGGTGGCGCGGCCGCCTTCTCCCCGGGCGCCGAGCCAGTGAAGGGTCTCGTACTCGAAGTCCTGCAGGCCCACCGCGGCCAGCGCGCTGTCCTTCGTCTGGGCCAGGTGCTTCACCAGGAACTGCATGCGCGTGACGATCGCCTCCACGCGTTCGTCGAAGGGCGCCTTCCCGCGCCATCGCGCGATGTGCCGGTCCACCGAGTCGTCCACGGGACAATCCTACGCCAGATAAAAATACGTTGACGAAAGATTCGCTGACGAAATACCTTTCCTCGCATGATTGCACGTCTGATCGCCGGGCGGACGGTCGCGGCGCTCGCCACCGCCCTCATCCCCACCGGGCTCACCCTCGCCGTCATCAGAGTGACCGGCTCCGCCCTCGATCTCGGCGTCGTCCTCGCCGCCGAGATGCTGCCCATGCTCCTGCTGCTCCCGGTCGGCGGAGTGATCGCGGACCGCTTCCCGCCGAGGCGGGTGATCCTCGTGGCCGACCTGGTCCGCTGCGCCGCCCAGGTGACGCTGGGGTCGCTGCTCCTCCTCGGACGCCCCGGCATCGCCGTGATGGCGGGGCTCGCGGCGCTCACCGGAGCCGCGGTGGCCTTCGGCGTCCCGGCGGTGTCACCGCTGGTCATCGGAGTGGTGCCGGCGCAGCGCCGGCTGCGGGTGAACGCCCACATCGGAGTGGCCGGCGGCCTCGCTCAGATCGCCGGCCCCGCGCTCGCCGGAGGCATGACGCTGTGGCTCGGCCCGGGCTGGTCCTTCCTGCTGACCGGGGCCCTGTTCGCGGGGTCCGCGGTCACGCTGGGCGGCCTGGTCACGGCGCCCCGGCCGGCGATCGAACGCGATCACTTCCTCGGCGACCTACGGGAAGGGTGGCGCGAGGCGCGGCGGCACCGCTGGTTCCTCGTCAGCGTGGCCGGGCACGGCGTCTGGCACCTCGCAGCGGGCGTGCTGCTGACCCTCGGCCCGGTCATCGCCGTGCGCAGCCTGGGCGGGGAGCCGGTCTGGGTGGTCGTCGCACAGGCGGGAACGGCGGCGGCGGTGCTCGGCGTCTTCGTCGCCCCCAGGCTGCCGATCCGGCGGCCCCTCGCCGTGGCGGCGGTCGGGGCGGCGGCCTACGCGTGCCCGCTCGTCGCCTTCGCGTTCCCCACGGCGTTTCCCACGCCGGCCGTGGTCGTCACCGCCGCGTACGTCGTCGCGATGCTGGGAGTGGGGATGCTGACGCCGCTGTGGGAGACGGTCGTGCAGCAGCGTGTGGAGCCCCAGGCCCTCGGCCGGGTGGACTCGTTCGACGCGCTCATCTCCTACGCGGCCCGCCCCCTCGGACTCGCCGCGGCGGCGCCGATCGCCGCTTGGGCGGGCGCGGCGCTTCCGCTGCTCACGGCCGCGGCGCTGGTGGCCGCGGTCAACCTGGCCGTGCTCGCCCTGCCCGAGGTCCGTCGGCGTACGACGGAGGAGGCGGCGCAGTCGCCCGTGCCCGCCTGACGTCCGGCAGCGGACACGCGAAAACGCCGCATCCCCCGCGAGGGGAGATGCGGCGTGCGCTGTGTGTGAACTACTTGGCGGCCTGCAGGGCGGCGGCGCGCTGGGCGATCGCCGACTTCCGGTTGGCGGCCTGGTTCTTGTGAATGACGCCCTTGCTGACGGCCTTGTCGAGCTGCCTGGACGCGGCCTTGAGCGCGACGAGGGCGTCGTCCACGTTGCCCTGGTCCGCGGCCTCGCGGAACTTGCGGACCGCGGTCTTCAGGGACGACTTGACGGCCTTGTTGCGCAGCCGGCGCTTCTCGTTCTGCCGGTTGCGCTTGATCTGGGACTTGATGTTCGCCACGAAGAAAGCCTCAGTGTTAAGTCTCGGTCGGATGGGGCGCGCGGGCTCGTGAGAGGGCGCGCCACACGCAGTTGGACAGGATACCAACAGCCCGGGCCGCCGCTCAAATTCACGACGACAGGGCCGCCCCCGCTCATGCTATCGCGGCGCGGCGGCCGCGGTCCGCACATCGGCCCGCCCGCCCGACGACTCCACGCTCCCTCCGGCGCCGCCGCGCACCCAGGCCCGCTCGTACTCCCTCCAGTCCTCCTCCGTGGCCGCGAAGTCGACGTACAGGGCCAGGCCGAACTCGGTGCGCGGGCCGTGCTCGCTGAGCGCGAGCCGCGCGCCCTCGGCCGCGGCCTCGACGCTCTCTGCGTAGTCGAGGTACGCCACGCCGTGGTCGTGGTAGGCCGGAGCCCCGACGAGGAGGGTCTTGTCCTCGGGCACGAGGTCCAGGGCGAGCGAGGTCTGCCGCGCGACGTAGCCGCCATACAGGGACGGCAGGGGCGTTCCCGAGTCGTACGTCATGATCGCGACCTGGTCGGTCAGGCCGACGACCTGCCGGAAGTAGTCCGGAGTCCAGTACTTGTCATGGCCGATCACCAGGGCGGTGGGGGCGCGCAGGCCGGTCAGCGGCTCGATCTGCTGGGTGGCGACCGACAACGGCCGGGCGCCGATGGCCTGCCGCGTCTCGCGCAGGACGCTGAGGAACGGCTCGTCCCCGTCGGAGACCGGTTCGAAGTCGTAGTGGATCCCGTCGAAGCCGAGGGCGACCAGGTCACCGGCGCCCGCCACGACGCGGGCCCGCGTCGCCGTGTCGGCCAGGCTCAGGTGCTGCTTGCCGTTGTCGTTGACCGTCTGGCCGAGCCAGGCCGACACCCGGACGCCGGGCAGGTTCTTCCGCCACCATTTCAGGAAATTTCTGGCATTGGCGTAGCGGTCGGGGGGCAGGGTCCCGTCGTACTTGAACGGCCCGCTGTGGACGTACACGTCCTTGATCCCGCTCGCGCGCAGCCGTACGGCGAGGGCCCGCACGTCGGCCTCGGTGCGGCGGCCGTCCACCCACGCGTGGCCCATCCACAGGGCGTCGTGGCCGGTGGTCCTGGCCCATCCGGCGGGCGTGCCGGCGAACTGCAGGCGCAGCGCGGCGGCGCCGGCCAGGGCGAGCGCGAGCGGCACGGCCACGACGACGGCGGCTATTCGCAGAACACGTCTGGTGGTCAAGGCAAGCATCCGGACATGCCACCATGGAGGGTGGCTGGTCCGCCAGCCTCGGGAGGGCCCGCCGAGCGCGAGGCGAGGCGGACGGCCCGCCCGATCAGCAGTCAATCATCTTGTCGAAACGGACCTCGGTGCGCACTCAGCCTGGCCAGACCGACCCCGCGTTGATCCGCAACTTCTGCATCATCGCGCATATCGACCATGGCAAGTCGACACTCGCCGACCGGATGCTGCAGCTCACCGGTGTGGTGGACGACAGGTCGATGCGCGCACAGTACCTCGACCGCATGGACATCGAGCGGGAGCGGGGAATCACCATCAAGTCGCAGGCCGTGCGGCTCCCGTGGAACGGCCACGTCCTCAACATGATCGACACGCCCGGCCACGTGGACTTCACCTACGAGGTGTCCCGGTCGCTGGAAGCGTGCGAGGGCGCGATCCTGCTGGTCGACGCGGCGCAGGGCATCGAGGCCCAGACGCTGGCCAACCTCTACCTGGCCATGAACGCCGACCTCCACATCATCCCGGTGCTCAACAAGATCGACCTGCCCGCCGCGCAGCCGGACAAGTACGCCGAGGAGCTCGCGGGCCTCATCGGCTGCGACCCGGCCGACGTGCTGCGCGTGTCCGGCAAGACCGGCGAGGGGGTCAAGGAGCTGCTCGACCACGTCGTGGAGCACATCCCGGCGCCCGTCGGGAACACCGACGTCCCCGCCCGGGCGCTGATCTTCGACTCGGTGTACGACACCTATCGGGGCGTCGTGACGTACGTCAGGGTGGTCGACGGGCATCTGTCCAAGCGCGAGCGCGTGCTGATGATGTCCACCGGCGCACAGCACGAGCTGCTGGAGATCGGTGTCATCTCGCCCGAGCCCATGCCGTCCGACCGGGGGCTCGGCGTCGGCGAGGTGGGCTACCTGATCACCGGTGTGAAGGACGTGCGCCAGTCCCGCGTCGGTGACACGGTCACCAACGCGGCCAAGCCCGCCGCGGAGGCCCTGGGCGGCTACGAGCACCCCAAGCCGATGGTCTACTCCGGGCTCTATCCGATCGACGGCGACGACTACCCTGAGCTGCGCGAGGCCCTCGACAAGCTGCGGCTGAACGACGCCGCGCTCGTATACGAGCCGGAGACGTCGGCGGCGCTCGGCTTCGGCTTCCGCTGCGGCTTCCTCGGCCTGCTGCACATGGAGATCGTCCGGGAGCGGCTGGAGCGCGAGTTCAACCTGTCGCTGATCTCGACCTCGCCCAACGTCATCTACCGGGTGATCATGGAGGACGGCAAGGAGCACGTCGTCACCAACCCGTCGGAGTTCCCGGCCGGGAAGATCGACCAGATCTTCGAGCCGGTGGTGAAGGCCACGGTGCTCGCGCCGGCCGAGTTCATCGGCGCGATCATGGAGCTGTGCCAGGGCCGCCGCGGGCAGCTCCAGGGCATGGACTACCTGTCGGAGGACCGGGTCGAGATCCGCTACACGCTCCCGCTCGGCGAGATCATCTTCGACTTCTTCGACCAGCTGAAGTCGAAGACCCGCGGGTACGCCTCGCTCGACTACGAGCCGTCCGGCGAGCAGGAGGCCGACCTGGTCAAGGTGGACATCCTGCTGCAGGGCGAGACCGTGGACGCGTTCAGCGCGATCGTCCACCGCGAGAAGGCGTACGCCTACGGCGTGGAGATGGCCAAGAAGCTCAAGGAGCTCATCCCGCGGCAGCAGTTCGAGGTGCCCATCCAGGCCGCGATCGGCGCGCGCGTCATCGCCCGGGAGAACATCCGCGCCATCCGCAAGGACGTCCTCGCCAAGTGCTACGGCGGTGACATCAGCCGTAAGCGCAAGCTGCTGGAGAAGCAGAAGGAAGGCAAGAAGCGGATGAAGATGGTCGGCCGGGTGGAGGTCCCCCAGGAGGCCTTCGTCGCCGCCCTCTCGTCCGAGGCCCCGGACAAGAACAAGAAGTAGGCATCCCTGGTTTGACCAGAACTTAATTGCCATCGCGGAGAAACATGACCCTCGGTTAACGTTTGGTCATGCGCATCCTCTCTGTGAACGTGGGCCGGGCCGTGGACGCCGAGTGGGCGGGCAACCTCCGGCGCACCGCCATCGACAAGCGGAAGATCGAGGGCCGGGTCGCCGTACGCGAGAACGGCCTGGCGGGCGACGAGCGCGCCGACGTCGCCAACCACGGCCACCCGGACCAGGCGGTCTACGCCTACGCGCGGGAGGACTACGACTGGTGGGAGCCCCGAATGGGCCGCGACCTGCGCGACGGCCAGTTCGGGGAGAACCTCACGACGTCCGGGGCCGACGTGACCGGCGCGGTCCTCGGGGAGCGGTGGAGGGTCGGCACGGCCGTCCTGGAGGTCACCGCCCCCCGGATCCCCTGCGTGGTGTTCCGCAACTGGCTGGACGAGCGCGGCTGGGTCAAGCGCTTCACCGAGGCGGGCCGCACCGGGGCGTACTTCCGGGTGATCGAGCAGGGCGATCTCGGCGCCGGCGACGAGATCGAGGTGCTCGACCGGCCCTCGGACAGCGTGACGATCGCCGAGTCGTTCCGGGCCTACCACGGCGACCGGGACCTGTTGCTGCGGATCCTCAGCGTCCCCGGCCACAGCGACAAGTGGGACCACGTCGCCGAGCGCGTGCTCGCAGGCCGCAGCGGCGTTGTCGCATCCTGATCACGAACCGCCCGCTCCGAAGGTCCTGGCCTGGTGCGGGCGGCAGCCGGACGGCGTGACCGTCTACCACGACCGATACCCGGAGGACCCCACTCCCGCGACGTACGACCCCGACGCGAGCGGGCCGCCCAATCCCTCCATCGACGACGCCTTCTATCTGGCTCCCCGGGTGGCGGGTGAGACGGCGTCCTTCCGGCTCGACGCGCCCGGTGACGGCTGGCGGGCCGAGCAGGAGATCCCGTCGTTCGACCCGGCCGTCGCCTACACGGCGTACGGCGGGACGTCGGACAACAGCTATTCGACCGCGCACGTCGAGTTCCAGCTCGGCGACGCGGACAAGCTCAGGCGCAAACCGGGCACGGTGCTCGTCAACGAGTACGACGACAGGACGGACAAGGTCGTCGACGTGCTGATCCCGCGGGCCGAGTTCGACCGGCAAGGACGGACGAAGTACTGCGAGGACTAGGCGAACCGGTGAGGAGCCGGCCGAACGCGGCACCGCGAAGGAGCGCTCGGCCGCACGGTGCGCATCCCGCAGAAAGACCACTCGGAAGGCGGGTGGCTACTGGAACTGCACACGGCCGGCGATGGACGGCCAGCGCTACGTCTCGGAGTTCTTCGCGGTCCGCACCGGAAGCGAGCCGCCCCAGGCGGCCTTCGGCGTCTACTGGACGGGCCTCGGACTCGACGGGTCTCCGTTCTGGCCGGACAACCCGAAGGTCCCGCGGAACGCGTGCCCAGGCAAGGAAGCTACGCGGGCAGGAGGCTGATGTCGCCGGAACCCGCGCGGGCCACGATCTTGTGCGGTGCGTTCTGATCGGCCGTCACCGAGACCGTCACGTCTCCCGACTTCGCCTGGGCGTCCACGTCGTACGGCCCGCCGGGAAGCGTGATCTTCGCCGTTCCCGAGCCGGTCACCAGGTCGATGCTGTCGGGAGCGGCGGCGTACTTCAGCGTGGTGTCGCCCGAGCCCGCCTCGACCGTGAGATCCGTGCCCGTCAGCCCGGCTCCCTCCAGGTCTCCGGAGCCCACCTTGGCCTTGATCGGATTGCTCAGGGCTCTGAGGTGGATGTCGCCGGATCCGGTCTCCAACTCTGTCCGGATGCCCTTGGGCACGTGGACCTTGTAGTCCACCGAACAGTTGTCCATGGCGTGCGGGCAGTCGTACGTCATCACGAGAGCATCGCCATCCACGTGGTGCTCGGTGGTCGGCTTACCCGAGGACCAGTGGAGGGTCTCGCTCACCGTGACGACGTTGCCGGCCGCTTCACTGATCACGATGTCACCCGCACCGCCCACCACGACCAGCCTGGCCACCTTCTCCTTCACCTCGTAATCGAGGGTCGCCTGGTTGGCTGCCTGCGTGATGTCCCGCAAACCGCATCCGGTCAACAACGCCGCAGTCGCCAGCAGGCCGCCCGCCATCACCATCATCCTCACGAAGAGGATCATGCCGTCCCGAGAGGGGCTGCCGCAGTAGGGCCTACCCCCGTATGTCCGCTAAGGAATTCCCGACCTCTTGAGCCCGATGCGAGTGCCAGGTGGTGCGGCGGGGCCACCCGGCCCCCACGGCACGGCCGGTCAGCGCAGGACGGAGTAGAGGGCGGTGGTGGGATGCCGCCGACGGTCACGCCGGTCCAGCCCTGGCCGTAGGCGGGGTGTCGCCGACCCCGAAACCGGCGGCCCGCCCCGGCGAGACACCGAAGACGAGTGAAGGCCCCCGAACGAATCGGGGACCTTCTGCCGTCTAGCGGTTGTCAGCGAGACGATGGAAGGCGCACCAAGCGGGGATGCCGGCGAGCCGAGGGCGGTAGCTTTCCGCCGTGGCGCCGCCGGCCCAACCGCTTCGCGGCCCTTCTGGGTGCCTACGACATCGCGCCACTCTCGGCTGCACGCCCGCCCGTCAGACGCCGGCCTGCCGCCAAAGGACCAGTAATGACGTGCACCGATCTTGCTTGGCTCCGGCCGTGGGCTTTTCCCCAGGGGTATAAGGCGCACATCCCGGCAGAACCGGACAAGCGACGGCGAACGCCCGTCACTGAAGAAGAAGGTGCTACCAAGTTGTACCGCTACGCTGCACGGAATTCGCGCCACGCCGTGCTCCTGACGACCCGGCGGCTGGCCCTGACCACGCTTGTGATCACGGCGGCAGGGATTTCCGCCGCGCAGCCGTCGAACGCCCGCGTCGCTGCCCACCACGCGATGCTCGAAGCACATCACCACCCCGGCCCCGGCGGAGGCGGAGGTCAGGTGATCAGAGGGGGGCGAGCGGGCGGCGGCCAGGGCCGATCCGGCATGGGTAGGTTCAACCAGAGCGTCACCGGCACTGTCGCTCCCACCTTCGTCCAGGGAGCGTCACAGCAGGCATTCACCAACGAGGGTTCGTTCGACGTGCAGAACGGCGTCTGCTGGAGGCAGCCAACCATCTGCATCGTCGGGCAGAACCTGCCGGTCCGCTATAGGTCATGACGGGGTGAACTCCTCCCGCTCCCGGCGAAGCGCCACTGGCCGACCGTCACCGTCTCCCGCTTATCTCGAGAAGGCCCCGCCGTTCCCGCGCCCGTTCGGCCTGGTGATCGGCGCGTACCTGCCGCAGCGCGCCGAGCGTGGTCGAGTGGTGGCGGCTCTTGGTCGAGGAATGGCCCCGGTAGCCGAGCATGCGCGCCCACTGCCGCAACGGGATCAGCCGGTAGGCCGGATCGTTCACCAGGGCGAAGCAGGTGTAGATCATGCGCTGGGCGTGTACGGCGACGTCGAGCCGTGCGACGTCGGCGACCTCCCGGATCGGCCGGTCGGCGTGGAAGTAGTCGTAGCAGTGCACGCAGATCGGCTGCCCGAGCTGTGGATCGTCGCCTCCGTGCCGGACCTCGCAGCTCTCCGGCCTGCCGTGCTCGCACACCGGGTTGTCCCGCCGAGGACGGCACGGCGGCACCTTGTCCCCCTTCACGCGGTGGTGCTTTCAGCGAGGCGTGGTTCTCCTGCCGCAACTCGTTGTTCTGTTGCTTGGGCGAGGGCGTGAGCCCTTCGCGTTCGTCATCAAGGGATCTCATAGAAGCCGCAGGCACGGGGGAGGGGGTGGCCTTCCCTCCCCCGAGCGGGGTCAGCGCAGGACGGAGTAGAGGGCGGTGGTCAGGGAGGCCTTGGCGTCGTCCTGGTCGATGGACCACAGCATGGAGCCGCCGAGGCCCTTGAGGCGGATGTAGGCGGCTTTCTGCAGCATGACGGCGGGGTCGTCGTAGGACCAGAACTCGTTGCCGTCGTAGAGCCACAGGGTGCCGGTGAGCAGGTCGCGGTAGCGCTTGCCGGGCTTGTTGACGAGGTTCTTGTAGTCGTCGCTGCCGGCGGCCCAGGTGCCGGGGGCGGGGCCGGTGGCCGGGGCGTACCGGCCGTCGCCGCCGGAGGTCACGCCGGTCCAGCCCTGGCCGTAGGCGGGGACGCCGATGACGATCTTCTGCTTGGGTGCGCCGCGTGCGATGTAGTCGCGTACGGTCTGGTCGACGCTGAACTTCACGTCGCTGGGGTCGCGCCGGTCCGTGAGCAGGTTGGCCTGGTGGCCGGTGCGGTTCTCCCAGGGCCCGTGCAGGTCGTAGCCCTGGACGGTGGCGAAGTCGAGCTGGTCGAAGACCTTCCGCACCTCGAAGCCGGCGTCGATCTTGGCGGCTGCGGCGGGGAGGAAGGCGGTCAGTTCGTCGCGCCGGTCGTGGGCCTTCATCTGGCGGCGTAGTTCGGCCAGGAACAGGGTGAAGTTCTGCTTGTCCTCGGGGCGGATGACGTTGCCGTCGTTCCCTGCGGATCCGGGCCATTCCCAGTCGAGGTCGATACCGTCGAACACGCCGGCGGCGGCGCCGGGGGGCAGGCCGGGCAGGTCGCCCTTGAGCCACAGGCCGACGCAGGAGGCGGCGAGCTTGGCCCGGGACTCGGGGGTGAGGACGGCGTCGGAGAAGTATTTGGAGCCGGTCCAGCCGCCGAGGGAGATCAGGACCTTGAGGCCGGGGTGACGGGCCTTGAGCTTCTTGAGCTGGCCGAGGTTGCCCTTGAGCGGCTGGTCGTCGCTGTCGGCGATGCCGTCGACGCTCTGCTCGGCGGGCACGGGGCGCTGCCAGTCGGCCCAGGGGTCGGCGGAGTAGCAGGTGCCCTCGAGGCCGACGAATCCGAAGGCGTAGTTGAGGTGGGTCAGCTTTCCGGCGGCGCCGCCGGCGTCCACATCCTTCACGTGGAAGTTCCGCCCATATATCCCCCACTGGATGAAGTAGGCGACCCGTTTGTAGCGGTCCCCGCCGGTGGTGGCCTGGGCCGCCGCCGGCGCCAGCCCGGCCGCCAGGGTGGCGGCGACCGCCACGGCGAGGGTCCTTCTCATGAGCACGCCGACCTCCCGAGCCCTTTTTATAGGAAAGTTTCCTGTAAATTGCCGCGATCGTAGACCCCGGTGATCAGGGCGTCAATGGCAGGGCGTGAGGGACGGCAGGCCGAACACGGCGCCGTTGCGCGCGACTACGCCGCCACCGCCGAGGAGGTGCGGTTGGCCCGGCGCGTGCGGAGGACGGCGTCCCTGCACCCGCTGAGAGGAGCCGATCGAGCTCACGCGAGCCCGCCCAGGCCGGGTGCGGCGCGAGCGCCACGGCACCGGCCCGGGCTGTCACGCGGGCAGAAGGACGTCGACGTGCCGGCGCCCGCATCCGCGCCCCCGGAGAACGCGCCACCGCGATCCTGCGGGCCGGCCTCGTCCTGCAAGCCGTCGAAGACGGGCGCTACTCACGATGAGAAGGGCTCAAGGATGCATGAGGAGCAACGGGTCGCAGGTGTCGGTTCCGAGCAGCTTGGGGTTGTTCGGGTCTTTCACACCCTTCTCGCTGTTGACGATGTAATAGCCTCCGGCGGGCCGAGGTATCACGATCAGCGTTTGATACTGCATCCTCGCCTGAGCCTTGGCGGTGGTCCCTCCATGTCCGAGAGAATGCCTCAGCATGGTCCTGAGCATGGCGAAGAGATTGTCGTGGTGGAATCCCGGCCAGATGAGCACTCGGTAGGTGTGCGGGATGATCCCGAGATTCTGGCTGAGACCCCGGATCGACACGCGCGAGTTCGCCCAGTTTGCCACGGTTCTGGCGGCCAAGTTGTCCTGGGCGGCGAGGTCGTGCCAGGACTCCCATCGCGCCCGTGCCATATGAATGTGCAGCTGGTTGAAACCTCTGGCCTGCTTCGAATTGATTCCCAATCCCACGGGGGCGGGAACTACGGTGGGAGGCTTGGTGGCATAGTAGTTTGCGGCGCTCCAATAATTCGGTGCACTGCTGCCGCAGATCCAGGAACACTCGATACCACTGATCCGCTGAGTGGGGACGAGAATATAGTTGGCGTACTTCTTCTTGCTCTTGGTGCCGCCCATCACCACGTAGTCGGCATGGTTCTGCCGGCAGGAGTTGTTGCTGTGACACTTCTGGCTGAGCCGCCAGAGAGAGTCCGAGTCGCCGATCTTGCCGCACTCCTTGGGATCGGGCCCTTTGGCGAGTTCCAACGAGGGCGCGGCCAGCGCGTGCTCGGCACCGGAAAGAATGCCTACACCCGCGAGCACGCTGGTGCCCGCCAGGCTGGAGAACTGGATGAACCGGCGTCGCGTCAGCTCGCTCGCCTCGTCGTTCGACCGGTCGCCGTCACACATGATTACCCCCGATAACCTGCACCTGAAGCCGCTTGTCGCGATCTGTGCACGCACTGCGGATCCGGCCATGTATGAGACCGGAACACTCCGCGGGCCGAGAGTCCGAGCAGCGTGTTCGCGACGCCTCTGCCCATCACTCGAAGATCGACGCACTCGGCCAGGTTGATCCCCTCCCGATCGGCCGATAAAAGCCCCTGGCGCAGCCTTGAGTTTCAGCAGGATAGATCGAAACCCATCCCTCCGGCGCCGCGAAAATCACCGGGTGTTCCACTCTCGAGCGTGCACGGCGACTGATCTCAAGAAGGTGATGATTTGTCATGGCGTTGCGCGGCGGCCGAGTGGGCGCGCCATTAGAATGACCGATACGACATATGGTGCGATATGGGGTGAGTGAGGCAATGACGGACAGGGTGCTACTTCACTACTGACGGAGGCGCAACGCCTTCGGAAGGCGTGGATCGGCCGGCATCCGCACCCCGAATCTTCTGGTGTGAACCAGCGCCTCGCCCGAGCCGGAAACGGATCCCGGTGATCAGGGCGTCAGTGGCAGGGCGCGAGTGGCGGCAGACTGGAGAGCGTGCCTTCAGTGCTTCCCGACGGCGATCCCGTCCCCGTGAGCGGCGAGCTGCCGTCCGAGGCTCTCGACGGGCTCGGCTCCCGTCCGTTCGGCTTCTACGTCCACGTGCCGTTCTGCGCGACGCGCTGCGGTTACTGCGACTTCAACACCTACACGGCGGCCGAGCTGGGCCCCGGCGCCGCGCAGCGCGACTACGCCGCCACCGCGGTCGAGGAGATACGGCTCGCCCGGCGCGTGCTGGGAGACGCCGCGCCGCCCGTGGAGACCGTCTTCTTCGGCGGAGGGACGCCGACCCTGCTGCCCGCCGCCGACCTCGTACGGATCCTCGACGCGATCGGCGAGGAGTTCGGCCTGCGGCCGGACGCCGAGGTGACGACCGAGGCCAACCCCGAGTCGGTGGACCCGGCCTACCTGAAGGAGCTGCGGGCGGGCGGGTTCACCCGCGTGAGCTTCGGCATGCAGAGCGCGGGCGAGCACGTCCTCGCCGTACTCGACCGGCGGCACACCCCCGGCCGGCCCGCCGAGGCCGTACGGGAGGCCCGCGCGGCCGGGTTCGAGCACGTCAACCTCGACCTGATCTACGGCACGCCGGGGGAGAGCGACGACGACTGGCGGGCCTCGCTGGAGGCCGCGCTGGCCGCCGGGCCCGACCACGTCTCGGCGTACTCCCTGATCGTCGAGGACGGCACCCGGCTCGCCGCCCGGATCCGACGCGGCGAGCTGCCGATGCCGGACGACGACGTGGCGGCCGACCGCTACCTGATCGCCGAGGAGCTGCTGACGGCCGCGGGCCTGAGCTGGTACGAGATCTCCAACTGGGCGGCGGGAGACGAGGCCCGCTGCCGCCACAACCTGCTGTACTGGACCGGCGGCGACTGGTGGGGGGCCGGACCGGGGGCGCACAGTCACGTCGGCGGCACCCGCTGGTGGAACGTCAAGCACCCCGCGGCGTACGCCGCCCGCCTGGCGGCCGGGACCTCGCCCGCGCACGCCCGTGAGGTGCTGCCGGCGGAGGACAGGGCCGTCGAGCGGGTCATGCTGGAGCTGCGCCTCGCCTCGGGCTTCCCGCTCGCCGACCTCGCCCCCCAGGCGCGTACGGCGTGCGCGCGGGCGCTGGCGGACGGGCTGCTGGAGGTGGAGGCGTTCAAGGCGGGCCTCGCCGTGCTCACGCTGCGCGGCAGGCTGCTCGCCGACGCCGTGGTGCGGGACCTGACTGCCTAAGCCGGAGCCGTGACGAAGTCGATCAGTTCTTCCACGCGGCCGAGCAGTTCGGGCTCCAGGTCGGCGTAGGTCGTGACCCGGCCCAGGATGTGCCGCCACGCCTCCTGGGGGTCCATCCGCCAGCCGAGGGCCGCGATCACGCCCTCCTTCCAGGGCACGCCGCGCGGCACGTCCGGCCAGGCGGGGATGCCGAGCACCCGGGGCTTGACCGCCTGCCAGATGTCCACGAACGGATGCCCGACGACGAGCACGTCGTCGCCGGACACCCGGGCGGCGATGCGGCTCTCCTTCGAGCCGGGCACCAGGTGGTCCACGAGCACGCCGAGCCGCCTGCCCGGCTCGGGGCCGAACTCCTCGACGATGGCCGGGAGGTCGTCCACGCCCTCCAGGTATTCGACGACGACCCCCTCCACCCGCAGGTCGTGTCCCCAGATCCGCTCCACCAGCGAGGCGTCGTGGACGCCCTCGACGTAGATGCGGCTCTCCCTGGCGACCTGCGCGCGCAGGCCCCCGACCGCGATCGACCCCGAGGCGCTCCGCAGCGGCCCCTTCGGACCGGCCTGGGGGCGCACCAGCGTCACCGGTTCGCCGTCGAGGAGGAATCCGGCGGGCGTCAGCGGGAACACCCGCCGCCGGCCGAACCGGTCCTCCAGCGTCACGGCCTCCTTGTCGCAGGCCACCACCGCGCCGCAGAAACGGCCCTCGGCGTCCTCGACCACGAGGTCGGGCTCGGCCGGGATCTCGGGGATCTGCCCCCGCCGTGGCCGCCGCCAGTCTCCGGAAAGCACGTCCCGCCCGTACATGCGGGGAACGCTAGCAAATCACGCCAGGCGACGGCGGGCAGCGGAGCGGCGCGCGAGCACGACGATCGTCACGATCAGCGCGGCCAGGAAGCCGACGGTGGGCAGCGCCAGCAGCGCGACGGCGCCGCCCACCAGCATGCCGACCGCGCCGGTGAGCTGCTTGCCGACGCCGAACCGCACCCCGTCGCCCTCGCAGGCGAGCTGGTAGGTGCCCGCCTCGGGGACGCCGGCCTCGAACAGCAGCTCCCAGGTCGTGCCGTTCAGCGTGACGGTCTGCGAGACGGCCGGCCGGGTCAGCCGCACCCGCGGGTCGGCGCCGTCGCCGAGCTGACAGCGGACGTCGGTGGGCTGGTCGACGGCCGCGTAGATCGCCGGCTTGTCCGCGGGATCGAGCGCGACGTTCACCGACTGCCCGCCGGAGAAGATCGTGGCGGGCGCGGCGTCGCCGAGCGTGGAGAACAGGCCGCCGGCGAACCCGCCGACGCCCGCCACCACCAGGACGACGAAGAGCGCCCAGGAAAGGAAGATCCACAGCAGCCGGGGCCGGATCTGCCGGGGGGCGGCGTACGCCGGGGGGAAGGGGTGCGGCATCCGCAAGGTCACGTCGGCCGGTGCCGGGGGCATGGGGCGGGGCACCCGCATGGTCACGTCGGCCGGCGTGGAGTTCTGGTTCTCGTGCATGGGTGAAGAGTCGACCATGCGGCTTGTGGTCGATTTGCAGCTCGCTTGTCCTGGTGCCCTGCGTCGTCCTGGTGCCCTGCGTCGTCTTGGTGCCCCCTGCGTTATCGCACCACGTGGGGTGGTAGCCGTACACTTGGCACTCGGGAACACAGAGTGCCAGAGTCGGTGTTTCCACGCACAGGGAGGTGACGATTGCTCGACGACCGCAAGCTCGCCGTCCTGCGCGCCATCGTCGAGGACTACGTGTCCACCAACGAGCCGGTGGGATCCAAGGCCCTGGTGGACAGGCACAACCTCGGCGTCTCCCCGGCGACGATCCGCAACGACATGGCGGCGCTGGAGGAGCAGGGATACATCACCCAGCCGCACACCAGTGCCGGCAGGGTGCCGACCGACAAGGGATATCGCCTGTTCGTCGATCGGCTGTCGCAGATCAAGCCGCTGTCCGGCGCGGAGCGCAGGGCCATCGAGACCTTTCTCGCCGGGGCCGTGGACCTCGACGAGATCGTCATGCGCACGGTGCGGCTGCTCGCGCAGCTCACCCGGCAGGTCGCGGTGGTCCAGTACCCCTCGCTCACCAGGTCGTCGGTCCGTCACGTGGAGATCGTCCCGCTCGCGGAGCGCCGGGTCATGCTGGTGCTGATCACGAACACCGGACGGGTCGAGCAGCGTGTGGTCGACCTGCCGGAGGCCATCGCCGACGACCGGATCGCGAACCTGCGCGCCGTGCTCAACGCGTGCCTGGACGGCTGCGGCCTGTCCCAGGTGCCGGAGACCGTGGCCGACATTCCCGAACGCCTGCCTCCCGAGGACAGGCCGGTGGCGGCCACGATCCTGTCCGTGCTGCTCGAGACGCTCGTCGAGCGGCACGAGGAGAAGATCGTTTTTGGTGGGACGGCCAACCTCGCCGCCGCCGACCTCAGCATCGGCCTGCGGGACGTGCTGGAGGCGCTGGAGGAGCAGGTCGTCCTCATTCGCCTGCTGGGGGAAACCGGCGGGCTGTCCGAACTGACCGTCCGCATCGGATCCGAGAACCCCTACAGCGGGCTGCGCGGCACATCTATCGTGGCCGCGGGATACGGTTCGGGCGACAGAGAACTGGCCCGGCTCGGAGTGCTGGGCCCGACACGAATGGACTATCCGGTGACGATGGGTGCGGTGCGCGCGGTGGCGCGTTACGTCGGCCAGATCCTGGCGGGGTCATAAGTGTCCAACGACTACTACGCGACCCTTGGCGTACGGCGCGACGCCAGCCAGGAAGAGATCAAGAAGGCATACCGCCGTCTCGCCCGTGAGCTGCACCCGGACGTCAACCCCGATCCGGAGACCCAGGAGCGGTTCAAGGAGATCAACCAGGCGTACGAGGTGCTGTCCGACGCGGGCAAGCGCCGTATGTACGACATGGGCGCCGACCCGTTCGGCGGCGGCGGCGCGGGGCCGGGGGCCGGCGGTTTCGGCGCGGGCTTCCCGTTCAGCGACATCATGGACGCCTTCTTCGGCTCGGCGGGCGCCGCGCGGGGGCCCCGCTCCCGCGCCCGCCGTGGCCGCAACGCCACCATCAGGGTCGAGCTCGACCTGTCGGAGACGGCCTTCGGCACGACCCGCGAGATCGTGGTCGACACGGCCGTGGTCTGCGAGGTCTGCCAGGGCTCCGGGGCGGCGTCCGGCACCCACCCCGACACCTGCGACATGTGCCACGGGCGCGGCGAGGTCTCGCAGGTGACCCGTTCGTTCCTCGGCCAGGTCATGACCTCCCGTCCCTGCCCCCAGTGCGGCGGGTACGGCAGCGTCATCCGGCACCCCTGCATGGAGTGCTCGGGCGAGGGACGGGTCAGGACCCGGCGCACGATCAAGGTCAGGATCCCGGCCGGCGTCGAGGACGGCACGCACATCCAGCTCGCGGGCGAGGGCGAGGTCGGCCCCGGCGGCGGGCCTCCCGGCGATCTGTTCCTGGAGATCGTCGAGCGGCCGCACCAGATCTTCGAGCGACGCGGCGACGACCTGCACTGCACGGTCCACATCCCGATGACCGCCGCCGCGCTCGGCACCTCGATCGCGATCGAGACGCTCGACGGGGCCGAGGACATCGACGTGCGGCCCGGCACCCAGGCCGGCCAGGTCATCCCCCTGTACGGCAAGGGCGTCCAGCGGCTCAACGAGACCGGCAGGGGCGACCTGCTGATCCACGTGAACGTCGAGACGCCGACCAAACTCGACCCGCAGCAGGAGGAACTGCTGCGCGAGCTGTCGAAACTGCGTGGAGAGGAGCGGCCGCCAGGCAAGTTCTCGCCGGGCCAGCAGGGCTTCTTCTCCCGCCTGCGGGACGCCTTCAACGGCCGCTGAGCTGATCGCATGAGTGTTCCCGTGTTCCTGTCGGACGCGGCCGGCCGGGCGGCGGACACGATCGTCCTCGACGGGCCGGAGGGGCGGCACGCCGCCGCCGTACGCCGCCTGCGGCCGGGGGAGCGGATCGACCTGACCGACGGCGCGGGGCGGGTGGCCGAGTGCACGGTCACGGCGGCCGGCAAGGACTCGCTGACCGCCGAGGTGCTGCGCCGGTTCGAGGTCCCGCCGCCCCGCCCGAGGCTGGTGGTCGTCCAGGGCCTGCCCAAGGGCGACCGGGGCGAGCTCGCGGTTGAGATGATGACCGAGGCGGGGGTCGACGTGATCGTCCCCTGGGCCGCCTCCCGCTGCGTGACCCAGTGGAAGGGCGACCGGGCCGCCAAGGCCCTCGCCCGCTGGCGCGGCACGGCACGCGAGGCGGCCAAGCAGGCCCGGCGCTTCCACCTGCCCGAGGTGACCGAGCAGGCCACGACCGCGGCGGTCGGCTCGCTCGTCTCCGCGGCGGCGCTCGCGGTCGTCCTGCACGAGGAGGCCGCCGAGCCGCTGAGCCGCCTGCCCCTGCCGGAGGAGCCGGGCGACATCGTGATGATCGTCGGCCCGGAGGGCGGCGTCACCGACGAGGAGATCGCCGCGTTGCGGGCCGCGGGAGCCACGCCGGCCCTGCTGGGGCCGACGGTGCTGCGGACCTCGACGGCGGGCGTGGCCGCGGCGGCCGTCCTGCTGTCCCGCTGCGGCCGCTGGTGAGAGCTAGGTCGCATCCCTAGCCGAGGAAGCTCACCTCGGGGAACGCGCGACTCGGCCCGTCGAACAGGCGGGTCTTGCGGCCCTTCAGCCGCAGGTCGAGGAACGCGGCCACGTAGGCACGCTGGGCCGCGATCGAGCGGACCGGGCCGATGGTGCCGACGATCTCGGACGGCGTGCCCAGGCGGTCCGAGATCCGCGGGACCAGCGCCTGCAGGTCGGAGAAGGAGTAGTGCTTCGCTCCGGCGAGCCGCAGGTCGCGCTTCCAGCCCCGGCGCTGCTTCCTGAACGTCTCCCAGGAAGGGTCGTCCTGCTCGTCGGCGGCCAGTTGGAGGAACGGGCCGTCGAGGCCGCGCTCGGCCACCTCGCCCAGGAGCGAGCCGTCGAGGTTCACGCCCGCCTTGACCCGATGGTCGGCGTACATCAGCCGCGCCGTCGCCGCGCCGCCCATCGAGAAGCCCACGGCCGCCACCCGGGCGGTGTCCAGTGCCTTGTACAGCCGGGAGGGCAGCCCGGTGTGCCGCCCGGTGATCACGTCGAGGACGAACCGCAGGTCCGCCACCCTGACGTCGAGGGCCTTCATCGCGTCGTCCATGCTGTCCGCCCGCACCCTGGCGCGCTCCAGCCGCCCGCCGGGGAACTCGACGGCGGACGCCTCGTAGGTGTGATCGACCGTGACGACCACGTAGCCGCGCGAGGCCAGGTCCTCCGCCGCGAGCGTGCCCAGCGAGCGCGGCACCATGTAGCCGGGGGAGTAGAGCACCACCGGATAGCCGCCGGCTCTCGGCCGTACGGGCGCGTCCAGGCGGGCGTGCGTGCGGGTCGCCGCCCAGTCCACCTGGCCCGGCCGTACGCCGAGGAGGGCGGGCGCCGACGTGGCGTCGAGGTCGGCGGCGACCAGCGGCGGCAGGTGAGGGGACACCGGGTGCCCCTGCGCGCGGCTGGCGGGGTACCACACGCTCACCATGAGCTCCCGGTAGGGCCGTCCCGTCGCCCAGGGGTCGGGACGCGACCGGTCCACCAGGCGCACGGAGACCGTGCCGACCGGCAGCGGCCCCGACGGGGCGGGCAGGGAGAGCCGGATCCCGGTGACCGCGGAAATCCCCGGTGTCGTCGTCACAGCCGCCGTCGTCCCAGCCGCGGGCGCCGCGGACGCCGCCGGGACGGCGGCCACCGTGATGAGGGTCAGGGCCGCGCCGAGCGCGCCCACTCGCTTCCGCCACACTATTCGTCTCGCCTCTTTCGATCCTGATCGCTGTCGGTTGTGTGATCAGGATTCCAACGAGGAGGCGCGACGCCCTCCGGCCGTGTGAGGATCTCCCGGTGCGACCCCCGGTGATCGGGTGAGCACCGGTCATACCTCAGGATGACCGGCGGGCCGGGTCAGGGTGAGGGCGTCTCGGTCGCCGAGTCGAGCGTGGCCGTCTCCGTGGGCGTCGCGCTCGGGGTGACCGCGGGCGCGGACGTCGTGGGCGGAGCCGTCGAGGGACGGCGCGAGGCCGAGGGCTTCACCGTGGGCGGCTGCGTAACCGACGTCGGCGAGCACGTCGGGGGGAGGGCCCCGTCGGGCTCGATCACCCCGGGCTGGGGGGTGGGCGTGACGCAGGGATCGGACGGCGAGGGCGACGGCCGGGTGGTCGCGTCCACCTTGTGGGTCGGGGACGGGGCGGGCCGTCCGCGGGACGGGCTCGGGGTGACGGGCACGATCACGATCGGATGCGAGGGCGCCGGATTGGGCGGCCGGGTCACGGACGAGGTGTCCCTCTCGTCCTCGCGCTCGTCGCCGGCGGGGGCGATGCCCGTGGACTGCGCCACCTGGTCGCGCAGGCCGGGGACGACCATCACGACCGTGCCCGCCACGAGCACGGCCCCTGCGGCGGCCGCTCCGACCCGCCACCACAGCATGTTCCGCAGGCCGCGCAGACCGCGCTGGTCGATCCGCCCGCGGATGATTTCGAGTCCTTCGGGAGACGGCACGACCGAGTCCGCCTCCGCGCGCAGGGCACGGCGGAGCAACTCGCCGTACTCGTCGTCGGGAGGGAAGGTCATGAGAACTGCTCCAGTGCCATCCGTAGTGCGGCCATGCCGCGGGCCGTGTGACTCTTCACGGCGCCCTTGCTGATGCCCATCGCGTGTGCGATCTCGGCCTCCGACAGGTCGCCGTAGTAGCGCAGCACCAGCGCCTCGCGCTGGCGGGTCGGTAAGCCGCGGAGCGCCTCGATGACGGCCGAACGCTCCAGTTCACCGATCGCGCCGTTCTCCGCGCTCGGCGCGTCCGGCAGCCCCTTGGGCGCGTACTTCTCGACGACCGCGCGGTGCCGCAGCACGGAACGTGATCGGTTCACGACCGATTGGCGAAGGTAGGCCAGTGCCTTGTCGGTGTCTCTCAGCCTGCGCCAGGCGCCATGAAGGGCGACGAACGCGTCCTGAACGACCTCTTCCGCGCTGGCCACGTCACGCACCAGCAGCACGGCGAGACGCACCAGTGACCGATAGTGAGCGCTGTAGAGCGCCGTAACGGCCATGTCGGCATCCCACCCGACGGGCACCGTCCCCAACGACCTGTCGGCCACGAGGGTCTCGGTGGTCACATCAATAGGACGCTCGTCATCCCCGGGGGGTTTACGTTCTTCCGAATCATGAGGGGGCATGGCCCAGCGGTGTCCTCGCCCGACACTAGGGGGGTTTTCTGGTGCAGTCTCGCACACTCACACTAGCCGGGGGGATCATTGCAGTCATCAACTACCGCCAACGGCTAGGCTTTCGCGCGTGAGCGACTGCCTCTTCTGCAAGATCGTGGCCAAGGAGGTCCCGGCGGACATCGTCCTGGAGGCCGGGCGGGCGCTGGCCTTCCGCGACATCAACCCGCAGGCCCCCACCCACGTTCTCGTCGTGCCCAAGGCCCACCACGAGAACGCCGCCGTGCTGGCGGCGGCCGACGACGGCCTGGCCGACGACCTGCTCAAGGCCTGCCACGCGGTGGCCGTGCAGGAGGGCGTGGCCGAGACCGGTTACCGGATCGTGTTCAACACCGGGCCGGGGGCCGGGCAGACGGTCTTCCACGTCCACGCGCACGTCCTCGGCGGCCGAGGCCTCACCTGGCCCCCCGGCTGAGCGGCTAGCATAAGAAGGAACTAGGGAGGCGATCAGGGCCGCAAGGGCCGCCCATGTCCGAGTCACAGCACATCCACAAGACCCAGGCCAAGGTAGTCATCCCCGAGGGGCAGCCGATGGTCAGCCTCCTCGGGTCGGGTGACGAGCTGCTGCGGGTCATCGAGGGCGCCTTCAGCGCCGACATTCACGTGCGGGGCAACGAGATCACGATCACCGGCAGTCCCGAGGAGAGCGGCGTCGTCGTCCGCCTCTTCGAGGAGCTGGTGGAGTTGGTCGGCTCGGGTGCCGAGCTGTCCCCCGACGCGGTCGAGCGCAGCATCCACATGCTGCGGCAGGCCACCGACCGTCCGGCCGAGGTGCTGTCCCTGGACATTCTGTCCTCGCGGGGCCGCACCATCCGCCCGAAGACGGTCAACCAGAAGCGGTACGTCGACGCGATCGACAGGCACACCATCGTCTTCGGTATCGGCCCCGCCGGCACCGGCAAGACGTACCTGGCGATGGCGAAGGCCGTGAAGGCCCTGCAGAACAAGCGGGTCAACCGGATCATCCTCACCCGCCCCGCCGTCGAGGCGGGGGAGCGGCTCGGCTTCCTGCCCGGCACGCTCTACGAGAAGATCGATCCGTACCTGCGGCCGCTGTACGACGCGCTGCACGACATGCTCGACCCCGATTCGATCCCCCGCCTGATGTCGGCCGGGACGATCGAGGTCGCGCCGCTCGCCTACATGCGCGGCCGGACGCTCAACGACGCCTTCATCATCCTGGACGAGGCGCAGAACACCTCGCCCGAGCAGATGAAGATGTTCCTGACCAGGCTCGGGTTCAACTCGAAGATCGTGGTCACCGGCGACGTGACCCAGATCGACCTGCCCGGCGGCCAGGACAGCGGCCTGAAGGTCGTGCAGCACATCCTCGAAGGCATCGAGGACATCCATTTCAGCAGGCTGACCAGCGCCGACGTCGTACGGCACAAGCTGGTGAGCGACATCGTCGACGCCTACGGCCGTTACGACGCCGCGATGGCGTCGGAGCCGCGCGCGATCAACAAGCGGCCGCGGAACAACCGGCGGTGAGCGCGACCATGACGGGTGAGGAGACCCCGTGAGCATCGAGGTGGCCAACGAGTCCGGCGTCGAGGTCGACGAGTCGGCGCTGGTCGAGCTGGCCGGGCACGTCCTCGGCCGGATGGGGATCAACCCGCTGGCCGAGCTGTCGATCCTGGTGATCGACGAGGCGGCGATGGCCGAGCTGCACGAGCAGTGGATGGGGGAGCCCGGCCCGACCGACGTGCTGGCCTTCCCCATGGACGAGCTGCGGCCCAACGTCGGCGGCCGGGACGAGGACGCGTCCCCCGACCCGGCGCTGCTCGGCGACGTGGTGCTGTGCCCCCAGGTGGCGGCCAAGCAGGCCGCCGAGGCCGGGCACAGCGCCCAGGACGAGCTGGAGCTGCTGTGCACGCACGGCATCCTGCACCTGCTGGGCTACGACCACGCCGAGCCCGAGGAGCACGCCGAGATGTTCGGGCTGCAGGACGAACTGCTCGGCGCCTGGCGCGAGGTGCGGCGTAAGCCGTGAGCAACGGCTGGCTACTTTCCGCCGTCTTCCTGATCGTGGCCGGCGGCCTGCTGGCGAGCGCGGAGACGGCGCTGACCCGCATCTCCAGGGTGCGCGCGGAGGAGTTCGTCAAGGAGGGCCGGCGCGGCGCGGTGCGGCTGCAGGCGATCGTCGCCGACCCGCCGCGCTACCTCAACCTGGTGCTCCTGCTGCGTCTGAGCTGTGAGCTCGTCGCGACCGTGATCACGACGCTGCTGTTCATCGACTGGCTCGGCGACCGCGGGCAGGCGTACGCCCTGGCGGCCGTGGTGATGATCCTGGTGAGCTACGTCATCGTCGGGGTCATGCCGCGTACGCTCGGCCGCCAGCACGCCGAGCCGGTGGCGCTGGCGAGCGCGCCCATCGTGTACGGCCTGACCCGGATCTTCGGCCCGCTGCCCGAACTGCTGATCCTGCTCGGCAACGCGCTCACCCCGGGCAAGGGCTTCCGCGAGGGCCCGTTCACCTCCGAGGCCGAGCTGCGCGACCTCGTCGACCTGGCCGAGCAGCGCCGGGTCATCGAGCCCGACGAGCGGGAGATGATCCACTCGGTCTTCGAGCTCGGCGACACGCTGGTGCGCGAGGTCATGGTGCCGCGAACCGACATGGTCTTCATCGAGCGCGGCAAGACGCTGAACCAGGCGCTCTCGCTGGCGCTGCGCAGCGGGTTCTCCCGCATCCCCGTGGTGGGGGAGAACGAGGACGACGTGGTGGGCATCGCCTACCTCAAGGACATCGTCCGCCGCATCCAGGACACCGGCGACGGCGGCGTGCGGGTGGACGAGCTCATGCGCCCCGCGACGTACGTGCCGGAGAGCAAGCCGATCGACGAACTGCTGCGCGAGATGCAGGCGCGGCAGATCCACCTCGCCATCGTCATCGACGAGTACGGCGGCACCGCCGGCCTCGTCACCATCGAGGACGTCATCGAGGAGATCGTCGGCGAGATCGCCGACGAGTACGACCAGGAGGCCCCGCGGGTCGAATGGCTGGACGACGGGGCGGTGCGGGTGACCGCGCGGCTCCCGGTCGACGAGCTCGGCGAGCTGTTCGACGCCGAGATCGAGGTCGAGGACGTCGACACGGTCGGCGGCCTGCTGGCGCACGCCCTGGGCCGGGTGCCGATCGCGGGCTCGGAGGCGGTGGTCGGCGGCCTGCGCCTGACGGCCGAGAACCTGGCGGGGCGCCGCAACCGCATCAGCACGGTCGTCGTGCGCCGCGAGGAGCCCGCGACGGGCGACGAGGTCGTGGCCGCCGGCGCCGACCACGAGTGACCCGTCGCCGTCCGGGACTGCAAGCGTCTTTCAACCCAGCTGCAAGCGCGCCCGGCCACTGTTGTCCCAGGCGCTCAGAAGGGGTTCGGGGCGCCTCGTTGGGGAGTCCGGCGCGCCGGGAGGGGGTTCGCGGCGCACCGGAGCCTCCCATGGGGGATCCGTAATCGGTGCGGGGCTCTCACCCGGCTCGGGTGGGAGCCCCGTATTGATGAGAACTCCGTATTGATTACGCAAAGTGATTACCCGCTCGCGGTCCGGGGAAGGAAACCTCCGGCAAAGCGGGGAGGCGGGTATGCGCATCGTCCACGCGGCCGTCGCGGGCTGCCTGGTCCTGACGACCGGTGCCTGCGGCACGGGCCGGGTCACGTACGCCGCCGTCCGGGCCTCCGGCAAGGCGGCGGACGCGAACCGTCCGCGGACGGTGCTCGGCAGGATGGACGGCCTTCCCGAGGGGTTCTTCAGCCATGCGCGGGCGCCCTGGCGTCCGCCGTTCCGTCCCCGCGCCCGCGCCTGCCGCCTGCTGTTCGACGCGGCTGCGGGCAGGCCCCCGCGTGAGGGGCTCAGCGGCACGACCGCCGCCACCTACCAGGGCGCGCACGCGGGCGAGCTCGCCGGGGTCGGCGTCGCCGTCTACGACGGCGGCGAGGCGGCCGGGCATCTCGCCGCGCTCCGCGACGCCCTCTCCCACTGCGCGACGGCCGACGGCGGCACGCCGTACGACCGCCTGGCGGCCGCGCGGACGCCGCTGCCCGGCGTCGGCGGCCCGGACGCGGCGGGCCGGGCCCTGTCCGGGAGGGTCGGCGGCTACCCCTACCGCATGCACGTGGTCGTCGCCCGCTCCGGCCACACGTTGATCGCGCTCGTGCACGCGGGCCTGACCCCGCCCGACCCGGCCCGCACGGCCGAACTGACACGGCTGCTCGTCCGCGAGGTCGGTACGCTTGACGCGTGACACAGACGCTGGACCCCGAGGACAACAAGATCATTACGCTGGCCAGGTCGGCGCGGGCGCGCGGCGGCACCCCCGAGGGCGCCGCGGTGCGCGACGAGACCGGCCGGACGTACGCCGCGACCACGGTGGCGCTGCCCTCGCTCCGGCTCTCGGCCCTCCAGGCGGCCGTGGCCATGGCCGTGTCCAGCGGGGCGAAGGCCCTCGAGGCGGCGGCGATCGTCACCGAGGCCGACGACCCGGCCGAGCAGGACCTGGCCGTCATCGAGGACATGGGCAACGGCACGCTGTTCCTGGCCGCCCCGGACGGTTCGCTGAAGGGCCGGTACATCTGACGTGGACGCCGAATCGAGCGGTTTCCGTGCGGGCTTCGCCTGCTTCGTCGGCAGGCCCAACGTCGGCAAGTCCACGCTGATGAACGCCCTGGTCGGCACCAAGGTGGCGATCACCTCGTCCAAGCCGCAGACCACGCGGCGGGCCATCCGCGGCATCGTCCACCGGCCGGACGCCCAGCTGGTGATCGTGGACACCCCCGGGTTCCACCGTCCCCGCACGCTCCTGGGGGAGCGGCTGGACAGCCTGGTGCTGTCCACGCTCACCGAGGTCGACGTGATCGGGTTCTGCGTCCCGGCGAACGAGCCGATCGGCAAGGGCGACCGGTTCATCGTCGAGAAGCTCGCCGCCGTCAAGAAGACCCCGGTGGTGGCGGTCGTCACCAAGTGCGACCTGGCCACCCGTGAGCAGGTCGCGCACCAGCTTCTCGCGGTGTCCGCGCTGGCCGAGTTCGCGGAGATCGTCCCGGTGTCCGCGCAGGGCGGCGAGCAGCTCGACGTCCTCGCCGACGTGCTCGTCAAGCGGCTGCCGGAGTCGCCCCCGCTGTACGCCGGCGGGGAGCTGACCGACGAGCCGGAGCAGGTGCTGGTCGCCGAGCTGATCCGGGAGGCGGCGCTGGAAGGCGTGCGCGACGAGCTGCCCCACTCGATCGCGGTGGTCGTGGAGGAGATGCACCCCCGGGAGGGCCGCGACGACCTCCTCGACGTGTACGCCCACATGTTCGTCGAGCGCCCCTCGCAGAAGGCGATCGTGATCGGCCCGGGCGGCACGAGGCTCAAGGACGTGGGCACCCGCGCCCGGCAGCAGATCGAGGCGCTGCTCGGCACCCGCGTCTACCTCGACCTGCGGGTCAAGGTCGCCAAGGAGTGGCAGCGCGATCCCAAGCAACTGCGGCGTCTCGGCTTCTACGACTGACGGCCGTCACCGGCGGCGCAGCAGCGCGGCGGCGGCCAGGACGGCCAGCGCGACCGAGGCCAGCAGGCCGGCGAACCAGCCGAACTGGATCGTCGGGTGCACCCGCAGCAGCCCGGAGATCTGGAAGTCGAGCCGGCCCACGAGGTCGCGCGGGTCGGCGAGGAACATGGCCAGCGCGAAGGCGGCCACCGCGCCGGGCAGGATCGCCAGCCCGGTGAACAGCCAGTTCCGCGTCGCGCCGAGCACGCCGAGCAGCATCGCCGTGATCCCGGCGCCCAGCACGAACCAGCCGGGGCCCGCGTCCACGCCGCGCACGGCGTGCGTGAGCGACGCGTCGAGGATGCCGAACTCGGCGGTGAGGCCCGCCCACGGGAGCAGCGCGGTCACGGCCAGCGCGAACCCCGCGACGAACACGCCGGCGGCCCGCAGGACGCCGGCCACGCTGGTGCCTCGCCGCGGCCTGCCGGGATGCTGCGTGGGTTCCGACACGATCACCAGGCTACGGCCCGAGGCGGCCGGTTTCAGCCCTTGCGTGCCTCGGAGCCGGTCCGGGCCGGTCGGCGAGGCGCCGGGCGCCGGGGCGGCGCCGGGGGTGGCACCAGGGGGTGGCACCGGGGTTGGCAGCGTTCAGCCATCGGGAGCCGAGGTGGCAGGTGGGGTGGTCGGTGGGGAGGCGGCCGCGGCCTCCTCGCCGCGCCGCAGCCGCTCCCTGAGCTGGACCGCGTCCGCGCCGAGCGCGCAGACCTGCACGCCCGGACCGGCCAGCGGCAGCGCCGCCCAGCCGTCCCCCAGGGCGGCCCGCCGCTCGCCTTTGACGTCCGGCACGGCGGGCGGGGCCCAGGCGGGTCCCGCGATCAGGGTCGAGCCCACGCACCGGGCGTCTCCGTAGACGGCCGGGCTGCCGTCCACCGCCTCCTCGCCCACCAGGAGGTCCTGGCGGAGCAGGGGCCGTCCGGCCACCGTCGCGTCGAACCGCGCGCGGCCGCGTCCCGGCCGTTCGCCGTGCCGCCCGAAGACGATCTCCTCCCGCCAGAAGACCGTGGCGTCCTCGGCGAGCGAGAGCCGTACGACGAGGCGGTGGACGCATCCGGCGGCGAGGACGGTCGGCTCGGGGGAGAAGTGCAGGGTGGCGCCCGCGCCGACCCGCGCCCGCACGACCATGACCGAAGGGGTGTCCGCGAGACCCGGCAGCACCAGCGTGGCGCCCACCGAGCGGACCTCCAGCGAAGTGCCGGGGGCGACGTCCACGCCGAGTTCGAGGTGGTCCCCGCGCAGCGGGCCGGCGCCCGTCGAGACGAGGTGGACCCGCCGCGGACCGGTCTGCCGCAGCGTCAGCGGCGGGTCGGACCGCAGCGTCTCCAGCCGGGTCCGGCCTGCGCCCGCGGCCTCCGTCCTGATCAGCGCACGCGCGGTGACGGCCGTCATGCCGGTCAGGACGCCGGAGCCTGCCGGGCGGCGCTCTGGGCGGCGCTCTGGACGGCGTGGTGGTGCGGCTCGCCGTGCTCGCGCCGCCAGGCGTCGACCATGTGCGTCACCCACTCCGCCACGCTGTGCGCGCCTCTGTCCTCTCTGATCGACGTGAACAGCACCGGCTTGCCGTCCCGTACGGCCGCGGCGTCGCGGGACATCACGGTCAGGTCGGCGCCGACCATCGGCGCGAGGTCGGTCTTGTTGACGACGAGCAGGTCGGCCGAGGTCACCCCCGGCCCGCCCTTGCGCGGCACCTTGTCGCCGCCCGACACGTCGAGTACGAAGATCTGCCGGTCGGCCAGGCCCCGGCTGAACGTGGCGGTGAGATTGTCGCCGCCGCTCTCGACGATCACGAGGTCGAGCGGCCCGAACCGCTCCTCCAGCGTTTCGACGGCGTCCAGGTTGGCCGCGATGTCGTCGCGGATGGCGGTGTGCGGGCAGCAGCCGGTCTGCACGGCGAGGATCCGCTCGGGGTCGACGACCCCCGCGCGGCGCAGGAAGTCGGCGTCCTCGGTGGTGTAGATGTCGTTGGTCACGACCCCGAGCCGCAGCGACGGCCCGAGACTGCGGCACAGCGCCGCCACCAGGGCGGTCTTGCCGCTGCCGACCGGCCCGCCGATGCCGAGGCGGAGCGCCCGCCCGTGTGGTTCGGCCGCGTCGTGGAGGTCGTCGTGGTGAGCGCCCATGCGGGTACCTGCTCTTTCTCGTGCGGTGGCGGGTGCGCAGATGTCAGGAGACGAAAAGCTTCATCGGGTTGGTCAGGTGTCCCTCCGCCAGGAGGTCGAGCGCGGGCGCGCTGTGCCCCGGCAGCGCGTGCCATCGTGCCTGCCAGGCCACGTGCCGCCCAGGGGGCCGTCCAGGCTGCTGTCCCGGATGCCGTCCCTGGTGGTGTCCCGCCCCGCACCCGTCCGGCTCGTCGTCCGCCGGGACCGCGTCGTCGAGCGACGCGCAGGCGACGTGGGCCGCGTCCTCGAGTGCGGGGGCGAGATCGGCGAGCAGGCGGTGCACGGTGACCGGGTCGAGGCCGAGGAGCCGCACGGCCGCCGTGGCCGGGCCGGTGACCGAGGTGTAGGCGGCGGCCAGCGCGGCCTGGCGGGGCGCGCAGCCCGCCGAGGCCGCCGCCGCGCCGAGCGCGACGGGGTGGTGCGGGCCCTCCGGCACGGCCCGCGCGAGCGCGTCCAGGACGGCCGAGGGCCACATCCGCCGGGCCGTGCGCAGCAGGAGCCGCCCCTGCGTGCGGGCGGCCTCCCGCTGGGCGGGCGAGGCGGTCCTGGCGTCGGCCTCGGCGTCCAGCCGCCGCCACAGCGGAACGCCGTCCGCGGCGTCATCCGCGGGCGGTGCCCCCGGATCACCGGCGGCGCGAAGTTCTCGATCGGCGCTGCCGCCGCCGTCGACGGCGGCCAGTTCGCACGCGGCGGCGGCGAGGGCGGCGGTGACGAGGCCGGCGGTGGCGAGCCTGCCGCGCAGGAACCGCGCCAGGTCGCCGGCGCCGGTGACCGCGCCCCGCCGTACGGCCTCCTCCACGCCGCCCGAGTGGGCGTGCCCGCCCGCAGGCAGCCGCGAGTCGGCCAGCAGCAGCAGCGCCGCTTCCCCGTTCATCTCAGAAGAGGAAGTAGCGCTGCGCCATCGGCAGCGACTCGGCCGGGGCGGGCTCGATCAGCTCGCCGTCCACGTGTACGGCGAAGGTGTCGGGGTCCACCCGGATGTCCGGCAGGGCGTCGTTGAGGGGCATGGCGTCCTTGCGCCGGGCGCGTACGTCGGCCACGGGGACCAGCCGCCTGCCCACGGCCAGGCGGTCGGCCAGGCCGTCCTCCACCGCGAGCGGCGCGACGAAGTGCAGCGAGGTCGCCACGGCGGTGGCCGGGGCCGCGCCGAACATCGGCCGGGGGAGCACGGGCTGCGGCGTCGGGATCGACGCGTTCGCGTCGCCCATCTGCGCGTACGCGATGACGCCGCCCTTGACGACGAGGTCCGGCTTGACCCCGAAGAAGGCCGGGCTCCACAGGACGAGGTCGGCGAGCTTGCCGGGCTCCACCGAGCCGATCTCCGCGTCCAGGCCGTGGGCGATCGCCGGGTTGATCGTGTACTTGGCGACGTAGCGGCGGGCGCGGAGGTTGTCGGCCGGGCCGTCGCCCGGCAGCGCGCCGCGACGCCCCTTCATCACGTGGGCCGTCTGCCAGGTACGGATGATCGTCTCGCCGACCCGGCCCATGGCCTGTGAGTCCGAGCCGATCATCGAGATCGCGCCCATGTCGTGCAGGACGTCCTCGGCCGCCATCGTCGTCGGCCTGATCCGCGACTCGGCGAACGCCAGATCCTCCGGGATGGCGGGGTTGAGGTGGTGGCACACCATGAGCATGTCCAGGTGCTCGTGGTGGGTGTTGACGGTGTGCGGCCGGGTCGGGTTGGTGGAGGACGGCAGCACGTTGGCGTGGGAGGCCACCGTGATGATGTCCGGAGCGTGGCCGCCTCCCGCGCCCTCGGTGTGGTAGGCGTGGATCGCCCGGCCGCCGATGGCCCGCAGGGTCGACTCCACGAACCCCGCCTCGTTCAGCGTGTCGGTGTGGATGGCGACCTGCACCCCGGTGGCGTCGCACACCCGCAGGCACGCGTCGATGGCGGCCGGGGTGGTGCCCCAGTCCTCGTGCAGCTTGAAGCCCGACGCCCCGGCCCTGAGCTGTTCGAGCAGCCCCTCCTCGCTGACCGTGTTGCCCTTGCCGAGCAGGGCCACGTTGACCGGGTAGGCGTCCAGCGACTCCAGCATCCGGCCGAGATACCAGGTCCCGGTCACGGTGGTGGCCTTCGTGCCCTCGGCGGGACCTGTTCCGCCGCCGACGACCGTGGTGACGCCCGACGCGAGCGCCTCGTCGAGGATCTGCGGGCAGATCAGGTGGACGTGGGAGTCGACGGCGCCCGCCGTGACGATCTTTCCGTTGGCCGCGAGGATCTCGGTGGACGGGCCGATGACGAGGTCCGGGTGGACGCCGTCCATGGTGTCGGGATTGCCGGCCTTTCCGATGGCGGCGATCCGGCCGTCGCGCACGCCGATGTCGGCCTTGACCACGCCCCAGTGGTCGAGGATCACCGCGCCGGTGATGACGAGGTCGGCCGCACCCTCGGCCCTCGTGGTGCGCGCCTGCCCCATCGACTCGCGGATGACCTTGCCGCCGCCGAACACGGCCTCGTCGCCCGCCCCGGCGGGCCCCATCGACAGGTCCTCGGTCACCTCGACGTACAGGTCGGTGTCGGCCAGGCGCACCCGGTCCCCGGCGGTCGGGCCGTACAGCGCGGCGTAGCGGGAGCGTTCGACGCTAGACATCGGTCGTCCTCCCGTCGAGGGGCCCGGCCCACTCGGGACGAAGGCCCGGTACGACCCGGTGGCCGGCGATCGGGACCAGCGTGACGTCACGCTCCACTCCGGGCTCGAACCTGACCGCGGTGCCCGCCGGGATGTCGAGGCGGGTGCCCCACGCCGCCTCGCGGTCGAACTCCAGGCCGGGGTTGGCCGCGGCGAAGTGGTAGTGCGACCCGACCTGCACCGGCCGGTCGGCCGTGTTGACGACTCTCAGGGTGATCCGCTCCCTGCCGGGGTTCAGCGGCACGTCGCCGTCGCCGCACACGATCTCGCCGGGCGCGCTCATGTGATGGGGTTGTGGACGGTGACGAGCTTGGTGCCGTCGGGGAAGGTGGCCTCGATCTGGACGGACTCCAGCATCTCGGGCACGCCCTCCATGACGTCCTCGCGCCGCAGGACCTTGCGGCCGGCGTCCATCAGGTCGGCGACGCTGCGGCCGTCGCGGGCGCCTTCCAGGAGGAAGGACGCGATGAGGGCCGTCGCCTCCGGATGGTTGAGGCGAAGGCCGCGCTCCTTGCGCTCGCGGGCCACGCCCGCGGCGACGTGGATGAGGAGCCGTTCCTGTTCGTGTGGAGTGAGCCGCATGGCGGGACGATAAGTACCCGGCGTTTCCCCCGCGTTACCCGCTGATTTCGTCTGCGTATCCGGACGGCGGTGAGCCTTCGCTAATGAGTTGTTAACCGCCGGGATTTCGGCGGGAAATACCGCGCGCTCACCTTGACGGCAGACGGATCGGCGCGGGGACCGTAGCGGCAAGGGAGAGGCATTTGCGTAACTCATTATGGCGCACCGGAGCGGCGTTCACGCTCGCGGCCGTGACGCTCGCGGCCTGTGCCGGGCAATCGCCCACGAATGACACGGCGGCCTCGTCTGGCGGCTCCGACACCATCAAGGTGGGCATTCTTCACTCGCTCAGCGGCACGATGGCCATCAGCGAGGTCACGGTCAGGGACGCGGAACTGCTCGCGATCGAGGAGATCAACGCGGCGGGCGGCGTGCTGGGCAAGAAGCTGGAGCCCGTCGTGGAGGACGGCGCGTCCGACTGGCCGACCTTCGCGGAGAAGGCCACCAAGCTCATCGCGCAGGACAAGGTCGCCACCGTCTTCGGCGGCTGGACGTCGGCGAGCCGCAAGGCGATGCTCCCCGTCTTCGAAAAGCGCAAGGCCCTGCTGTGGTATCCGGTCCAGTACGAGGGACTGGAAAGCTCGCCGTACATCTTCTACACGGGCGCGACGACCAACCAGCAGATCGTCCCTGGGCTCGACTATCTGAAGGAGAAGGGCAAGAAGAAGCTCTTCCTCGTGGGCAGCGACTACGTCTTCCCGAGAACCGCGAACAAAATCATCAAGGCGTACGCCGCGGCGAACGGGATGGAGGTCCTCGGCGAGGAGTACACCCCGCTCGGGCACACCGAGTACAGCACGCTCGTCAACAAGATCGTCGAGGCGAAGCCGGACGCGGTCTTCAACACCTTGAACGGCGACAGCAACGTCGCGTTCTTCAAGCAGCTCAAGAGCACCGGGATCAGCGCCGACCAGATGCCGGTCATGTCGGTGTCCGTGGCCGAGGAGGAGGTCAGGGGCATCGGGGTCGACAACGTCGCAGGGCACCTGGTGGCCTGGAACTACTACCAGACGACCGACACCCCGGCCAACGAGAAGTTCGTCGCCGCGTTCAAGGCGAAGTACGGCGCGGACAAGGTGACCTCCGACCCGATGGAGGCCGGATACAACGCCGTCTACCTGTGGGCCGAGGCCGTCAAGAAGGCCGGGACCACCGACGTGGAGGCCGTCAAGAAGGCCGCCGGCGGCGTGTCCCTGGACCGCCCCGAGGGCAAGGTCACCATCGACGGCGACAACCAGCACGTCTACAAGACCGCGCGCATCGGGGTCGTCCAGCCGGACGGCCAGATCAAGGAGGTCTGGAACTCCGGCGAACCGATCAAGCCGGATCCCTACCTCAAGACGTACTCCTGGGCCGGCGGCCTGGTCTGACGCCGACATGGAGGGAGTGCTCAACCAACTGCCGATCGGGCTGTCGATCGGAGCGGTCCTGCTGCTGATCGCGCTCGGCCTGACGTTCACGTTCGGGCAGATGGGCGTGGTCAACATGGCCCACGGCGAGTTCATCATGGCGGGGGCCTACACGGCCTACCTGCTCCAGGGCGTGGGCTTCCTGATCGCCCTCCCGGCCGCGTTCGTGGTCGCCGGGCTCATGGGCCTGGTCCTGGAGCGCACGCTGATCCGGCGTTTCTACGGCCGCCCGCTCGACACACTGCTGCTCACCTGGGGCGTCAGCCTGATGCTCCAGCAACTGGCCCGGGACCTGTTCGGGGCGCCCAACGTGCAGGTCTCCTCGCCCGCCTGGCTGCGCGGCGGCATCGGGATCCTGCCGTACAACCGGCTGTTCATCACGGCGCTCGCCGCGGCGTCCGTGCTCGCGATCTGGGCGTACATGAACAGGACCGGGCAGGGGCGGCGCATGCGGGCGGTGATGCAGAACAGGAGACTCGCGGCGACGAGCGGCATCGACACCGGGCGGGTCGACCAGCGGACGTTCTTCATCGGCTCGGGGCTCGCCGGGGTCGCGGGGGTCGCCCTCACGCTGATCGGACCGGTCGGCCCGACGCTCGGGACGTACTACATCGTGGACGCGTTCCTCGTGGTCGTCGCGGGCGGCCTGGGCCAGCTTCGGGGCGCGGTGCTGGCCGCGGCCGGCCTCGGCCTGCTGAACTCCTACGCCGAGTTCTGGAGCGACGCCAGCCTCGCCAAGGTGGTGGTCTTCGTGGCGATCGTCGGCTTCCTGCAGCTCCGGCCGCAGGGGCTGTTCTTCGTCCGGTCGCGGGCGCTGACATGACGGCGCCGGAGCAGTCCGTACGCCGATGGCAGGGCCCGGCGGTGTTCTCGGCCGTGGCGGTGCTCGCCCTGGTGGCGGCGCCGCTGCTGCTGGAGCCGTTCCGCCTGGGCCTGCTGGCCAAGTATCTCTGCTACGCGATCGTGGCCCTGGGCATCGGCCTCGCCTGGGGACAGGGCGGCATGCTCACGCTCGGGCAGGGGGTGTTCTTCGGCCTCGGCGGCTACGCGATGGGCATGTATCTCAAGCTCAACGACGCCGCCGGGGACCTGCCCGACTTCATGGTCTGGAGCGGGGTGGAGAAGCTGCCGGCGCTGTGGAAGCCGTTCGGCAACCCGGTCTTCGCGCTGGCCATGGTCGTCGTTCTGCCTGCCGCGGTCGCGCTGCTGCTCGGCGCGCTGGTGTTCCGCCAGCGCGTACGCGGGGCGTACTTCGCGATCCTCACCCAGGCGCTGGCGGCGGCGCTGGTGATCCTGCTGGTCGGGCAGCAGGGGCTGACCGGCGGCACGAACGGCCTGACCAACTTCTTCGACTTCTTCGGCCACGACGTGGCGGCCGACGAGACCCAGCGCGGCCTCTACCTGCTCGTCGCGGTCGTGCTCGGGGCGCTCTACCTGGGCGCCAGGCAACTCGTCCGCAGCCGGTTCGGACGGCTGCTGCTGGCGGTCAGGGACGGCGAGGACCGCGTGCGCTTCCTCGGCTACAACCCGGCCACCGTGAAGACGCTGACCTTCGCCGTCTCGGCGGGCATGGCCGGCATCGCGGGGGCGCTGTTCGTGCCCGTGGTCGGCATCATCTCGCCGGCCCTGCTCGGTGTCGTCCCCTCGCTCGAACTCGTCGTCGCGGTGGCGGTCGGCGGCCGGTTCGCGCTGGCCGGCGCGGTGCTCGGCGCGGTCGTCATGGGATACGCGCGGACGTACTTCAGCGAGGAGCTTCCGGACGCCTGGCTCTACCTGCAGGGCGCCCTGTTCGTGCTCGTCATGACGCTGGCGCCCAAGGGCATCGCGGGCCTGGCCGCCAATCTCGTACGGAGAAGGGAGGTGCGGGCGTGACCGAGGCGCTACCGGAGACCGCGTTACTGGAAATCAGGGGTCTGGAGGTCGCCTTCGGCGGCTTCCGCGCGCTCGACGGCGTGGACCTGACCGTCGGCCGGGGTGAGCTGCGCTTTCTTATCGGGCCGAACGGCGCGGGGAAGACCACCCTCATCGACGTGATCACGGGCCTGACCAGGCCCACCGGAGGCTCGGTGCGGTTCGAGGGGCACGACCTCGTGGGCCGCAGGGAGCACGAGATCGTCCGGCTCGGCGTGGGCCGCACCTTCCAGACCTCGGTGGTCTTCGAGGAGCTCACCGTGCTGGAGAACCTCGACCTGGCCGCGTCGTTCCGCCGCCCGCTGTGGTCGCTGCTGCGGCGCAGGCGCGGGGTGTCGGAGGAGGTCACGGCGGCGCTGGCGACGACCGGCCTGGCCGGGCTGGCGGGCAGCAGAGCCGGGGTGCTGTCCCACGGGCAGCGGCAGTGGCTGGAGATCGGCATGCTGATCGTCCAGCGGCCCCGGCTGCTGCTGCTCGACGAGCCGGTCGCCGGCATGTCGTCCGGCGAGCGCGAGCGCACCGGCGAACTGCTCACCGAGGTCGCCCGCGACCACACCGTGGTCGTGGTCGAGCACGACATGGACTTCCTACGCCGCTACGCCTCCCAGGTCACCGTGCTGCACGAGGGCAGGGTGCTGACGGAGGGCTCGGTCGAGCAGGTGCGGGCCGACCCGCGCGTACAGGAGATCTACTTGGGACGGGCGCGGGAGGGTGCCGAGGATGCTGTCCGTTGAGGGACTGGAGTCGGGGTACGGCCGGGCCCGGGTGCTCTTCGGCGTCTCGCTGGAGGTGCCGGCCGGTCGCCTCGTCTGCGTGATGGGCCGCAACGGGGTCGGCAAGACGACCCTGCTCGACACCGTCATGGGTGTGCTCCCGGCGACCGGCGGGAGGGTGACGTTCGAGGGCAGGGACGTCACCCGGCTGCGCCCGGACCAGCGCGTACGACTCGGCATGGGCTACGTGCCGCAGGGTCACGACACGTTCCCCCAGCTCAGCGTGATGGACAACCTCCTGGTCACGCTGGAGGCGTCCGCGCACCGGGACCGGGCGGCGCTGGAGGAGGCCCTGGAGGTCTTCCCCCGGCTCAAGCCGCTGCTCAAACGGCCGGCGGGCTTCCTGTCCGGCGGTCAGCAGCAGCAGCTCGCGATGGCCCGGGCCCTGGTCACCCGGCCGAAGCTGCTGATCCTGGACGAGCCGACCGAGGGCATCCAGCCGTCGATCATCCTGGAGATCGAGGAGGCCGTCGAACGCCTGCACGCGACCGGTCTCGCGATCCTGCTGGTGGAGCAGTACCTGGACCTCGCGCTGCGACTGGCAGACGGGTTCGTGATCCTCGACGCCGGGCGGGTCGTCAGGTCCGGCCCCGCACGAGAGCTCCAGGACGAGGAGGTCCACCGGCTTTTGTCCGTCTGACCTCGGCGCCTACCCTGGAAGGGAGGAAGCGATCGCACGTGTGAACGCCTTCGGCCGCGCCGGAGGCTCCGCACCGCAGGAGCGGTGGGGGCCGTCCGGACCCGGCACTGCGCACGGCCCGACCGCTTCCTCCGTCGTCTCCGGCGACGCCGCCGTGAGACGGGGAATCAACGGCCTCGAGCAGGGGTCAACCAGCGCACCCGGCCTCGATCCGGACTCGCCGGACGTGGCCGAGTATCACCGTGACGATGAGCTCCGGGCGGTCCCGGTGGATGTGGTGCCCCGCATGCTCCGCGACGACGTGTACGGCGTTCGAGGACAGCCGCACCAGGTCGGCCTGAAGTGGAGACCAGACGGAGGAGAAGCGGCGCTGTTCTTCGATCGCCTTCATATCGGTGCCCGGCGGTTCGTCCGGGTTGGAAGAGACGACAGTGAGCGGAATCGCCCCCAGGCTTGGCGCCCGGCGGCGGACCTGCACGGGGTTGACGGTGATCGCGGCCGCCGCCTCACGCAGTTCCATACGGCGTTGCCGATCGCTGAGGTCGAAGGCGATCCTGGCGGAGAGGAGCCTGGACGGCAGGCGCCGGGCCTCGGCCTCGCGGCGGGCGCGATCGCTCCATCCGGCCTCGAAAGCCAGGCGCCGAAGTCCCAGCGGCGTCAGGCGCGAGCGCAGCATTTCCAGAGCGATCATTGTTCTCGTCCGGTGCAGCAGGCGGATCTGCTCGGGATGACTGGAATCGACAAGGACGACCGCGGCGACAGCGTCAGGCGTTTCGGCGGCGAACAGCCGGACGATGTTCCCCCCGGCTGAGTGCCCCACCAGAACGTACGGGGGAGCGATCCCCGCCTTGTCCAGCGCGCGCCGCAGGTCACGGGCGGCTCCCAACGCCGTTGCCGCCCACGGAGACCACGGAGACGGGTCGCTCCACCCGAGTCCGGCGCGGTCGTACAGGACGACCGACGACTCCGCCGCCAGTTCGGGTAACAGCGCTGCCCAGTTCAAACCCGGCTCACCCAGTCCGGGCACGATTACGACGGTCGGCGAGCCTGTGCCCGCGGTCCACAGATGGATCCTGCGGCCGCCGACGTCGGCCATCCGGCCGGGCGGAGGGAACCGGCGGCGATCACGCCGGGCCCCGTAGGTCTGGTAGACGGCGCTCATGGCGGCCCCGGCGATCGCTCCCGAAACGAGCCCGGCCAGCGCCTTGACGATGATCCCCCTGCTGCGGATCGAGCGCTTCATCACGCTATTCGTACGTGAATCCGGTCACCAGATCAATGACGAGCGAAAAGGGCAGTCAGATGTCGAGCTGCCACTGGTGCCAGGTGTCGAAGACCTCGAAGCCCATCGCCTCGTTGATCGCCAGCATGTGCGGGTTCGCGACGGAGTTCCACGTGATCACACGCTCGGCGAACGGCTCGCACGCACGGAACCAGGTGATGTTGGCGAGCTTGAGCACCAGGCCGAGCCGCCGGCCGCGGTGCGGCGCGAGGACGGTGGTCGAGCTCTGACGGGCCCATCCCTCCGGCCGCTCGGCGTCCACCACGAGCTGGGTGAACCCCGCCGGCTCTCCGCTGGCCGTGTGCCGGGCGATCATCGTGTACGTCCGCTGGCCCGCCCGCGCGAGCATCTCCTCCCGGGCGCGCACGCGGTCGGCGGTCCACCGCTGGTCCTCCATCGCGAGGTCGCCCAGCGGCTCGTCGTTCATGCCCTCCGCCAGGCAGGCCATGTCGCCGAGCAGGTCGTCGGGAGTCGGCCCGGCCCACCGTTCGAGCGAGTAGCCCGTGGCGTGCCGTACGGCACGGGCGCGGAGGAGTTCGAGGCCGGACCAGTCGGCCGTACGCAGGTCGAGCACCAGCCGGGTCTCGGTGGAGGCGGGGGAGAATCCGCGGGCCTTGGCGAACGCCGCGCCAGGACCGTCCGCCGCGGCCTCGGCGATCAGGACGCGCCTGCCCTCGTCGCGCGCCCGGCCGATCGCGTGGTCGAGCAGCGCGACGCCGATTCCCTCGCGCCTGCGGCCCGGATGCGTCATGAGCCGGAGCAGGGCGAGATGAGTGTTGTCGTCCTGAGGGAAATGGAGGACGTGGCCGCCGACGACCTGGTCACCGCCGACCTGGCTGTCAGTGATCTGGCTGCCGATGATCTGGCTGCCGTTGGTTCGGCTGCCGTCGCACGCCACCCACGCCTCGGCCCGCTCGCCGCCGGACCCGCTCCGGACGCTCGCCGTGAAGTGCCGCCACGACATCGTCGGACCCGGATGGTCGCACGCGCGCGCGATGCCGTACAGACCGGCCAGAGGGGAGTGCCCCGCCGGGCCGTCCGGGTCGTCTTCCCCCTGCTCGGCGTCGTTCTCGATGGGGGCGACGCGCTTCATCTGCATGCCTACAAGAATTCCGCACCCCTTGTCAGGGGCGCGACTGATTTTCACATCGTGGAACGACGGTGGGTGAGGGGCTATTGCATGTAGTTCTCGACCTCGTTGACCGGGCGGGGGGAGGCGAAGTCGGGGTCCTCGCCCACGTCGCGCCGGGCGCGGCGCTGGCGCAGCAGGTCCCAGCAGCGGTCGAGCTGCTCCTCCAGCGAGGCGATCCTGTTGTGCTCCTCGTCCGAGGTCAGCTCACCCGCGACCAGTCGTTCGCGCAGGGAGTGCTCCTCGTCGACCAGGTCGCTGATCCGCTTCAGGATCTCGTCGTCCTTCATGTGGCCTCCTTCGTCACGAGTCACCCTAACCTGGTGCTCCGTCTCGGAATGTGATCGGGTGTCTCGTCCGGCTGAGGGCGTCTGCTAGTCTGCTTGGCATGCTGCGCGGACTCCTTCTTATCCGCCGCGGCGAGGGCCTGTAAGAGGCCGGCTCCCTCGCCGCGGTGCGAGAGGCATGCGCGTCGGCCGCCCTGGTTTCATCCAACGGCGCCCCCTTCCTAACGAATCGACGGCAACGTCGTGCCCGGGGCTCGCCGTGCGCCCGACGAGGAGCAACCATGAATGAGCAGCAGCCCAGCCCCATGCCTTTCCACCGCTACACGCCGTTCGAGCCGGTACGGCTGGCCGACCGCACCTGGCCCGACAAGGTCATCACGGAGGCGCCGCGCTGGTGCGCGGTGGACCTGCGTGACGGCAACCAGGCGCTGATCGACCCGATGGACTCCGACCGCAAGCTGAAGATGTTCGACCTGCTGGGCAGGATGGGCTACAAGGAGATCGAGGTCGGCTTCCCGGCCGCGTCGCAGACCGACTACGACTTCGTCCGCCAGATCATCGAAGAGGGGCGCATCCCCTCCGACGTGGTCATCCAGGTGCTGACGCAGGCCCGGCCCGAGCTGATCGAGCGGACCTTCGAGGCGCTGCGCGGCGCCCGCCAGGCGATCGTCCACCTGTACAACTCCACCTCCACCCTCCAGCGCCGGGTCGTCTTCGGCCAGGACAGGGACGGCATCACCGCGATCGCCGTCGAGGGCGCCAAGCTGTGCAAGAAGCTGGCGGCCGAGATGGAGGGCACGGAGATCTACTTCCAGTACTCGCCCGAGTCCTTCACCGGCACCGAGCTGGAGTACGCCGTCGAGGTCTGCAACGCCGTCAACGACGTGTGGCAGCCCACCCCCGACCGCAAGGTGATCGTCAACCTGCCGGCGACGGTCGAGATGGCCACCCCCAACGTGTACGCCGACCAGATCGAGTGGATGCACCGCAACCTGGCGTACCGGGACTCGGTCGTGCTGTCCCTGCACCCGCACAACGACCGCGGCACCGCCGTCGCCGCCGCCGAGCTGGGCTACATGGCCGGCGCCGACCGCATCGAGGGCTGCCTGTTCGGCAACGGCGAGCGGACCGGCAACGTCTGCCTGGTCACGCTGGGGATGAACCTGTTCTCGCAGGGCGTCGACCCGGAGATCGACTTCTCGGACATGGACGAGATCCGGCGCGTGGTCGAGCACTGCAACCAGCTGCCCGTGCACCCCCGCCACCCGTGGGGCGGCGAGCTGGTCTACACGGCCTTCTCCGGTTCCCACCAGGACGCCATCAAGAAGGGCCTCGAGCACCTGGAGCGCGACGCGGTCGCCGCCGGCGTGCCGGTCGACCAGTTCACCTGGGCCGTGCCGTACCTGCCGATCGACCCCAAGGACATCGGCCGCACGTACGAGGCCGTGATCCGCGTCAACAGCCAGTCGGGCAAGGGCGGCGTCGCCTACATCATGAAGGCCGACCACCAGCTCGACCTGCCGCGGCGCCTGCAGATCGAGTTCTCGCGCGTCATCCAGGCCCGTACGGACGCCGAGGGCGGCGAGGTCACGGCCGCCGAGATGTGGGAGCGGTTCGCCGACGAGTACCTGCCGAACCCGGCGAGCCCCTGGGGCCGCCTGGGCCTGCTGGCCCACCGGCACACCTCCACCGTGGACGACAAGGACGCGATCAACGCCGACGTGCGGGTCGACGGCCAGATCAGGGAGATCGAGGGCGTCGGCAACGGCCCCATCTCGGCCTTCTGTGACGCGCTGGAGAACATCGGGGTGCCGGTGCGGGTCCTCGACTACACCGAGCACGCGATGAGCGCGGGCGCCGACGCCAAGGCCGCGTCGTACGTGGAGTGCGAGGTCGGCGGGCCGAACGGCACGCAGGTCCTGTGGGGCGTCGGCATCGACGCGAACACGACGAGCGCCTCGCTCAAGGCCATCATCTCCGCCGTCAACCGCGCCACCCGCGCCTGACAGCCCTCTGAATCTCGCAGTGATGCGGCAGGACCTGCGGTCTCACTGCCCGTGACCTTGCACAAAAGCGCAAGCGCATGACCTGACCAGCCCAAAAGGCTGTCGGAAACACGCGAAAGGCGGCAACCGGGAGATCCCCGACTGCCGCCTTTCGCATGTCTCATGATCGGTACGGCGTCGGTGCCGTGCTGTCGGCGGCGAGGTGGCGACAGCCGTCCTGATCGGCCGCGATCGTCGTGCCGACAGCGTCGAATCGATCCCCACGGTCGCGCCACTCCTGTGTGGTCCGCTTGGCGCGGGTAAGGCGCCGGTGCCGACGTTCGACAGAGGACAGCCCTTCGGGGTGCTTCCCATTCGCCGGCACTTGCCTTTGGTTGATCTCGCGTACCACGATCTGTTCATGATTGCCCTGATCACGTTGATCCTGCTGCTGGGGGGATTCATCTGCCTGGCCCTGGCGGTCTTCAAGGAAGACGACCGACTCAGGCTGGTGGCCGCCGGCCTCGCGTGCTGGCTCCTTGCTGAACTGGTCCAACGCGTCTACGAGCTTCTAATACTCCAGCCGTAGATTCGTTGACGGCGTCGCCGCCAGTGAGACCAGGGCGCAGGCCGTACGGTCTCGCTCTCCCCGAATTGTCTGAACTGTGCTCTCCACGGAGCCCGAGGCGGCGGGGGCGCGGCGCTTGGCGGCCTGATATCTTTCACGAGTAAAACACTTGCGAAAGAACGGGGGATCATGAGGCCGGTGGAGACCGTGCGGGTCCGCGGCACGCTCGTCGACGACCTGGTGGAGCTGCGCCGGGCCGCCGACGCGGCGGCCGGCGAGTGGTGGCAGCGCGCGCTGCCGGAGGAGCAGGTCGCCCGGGCCGAGCACGAGGGGCACCGCCTGCTGGCGAGGCTGGCCGCACCGGCTCGGGATAGAGTCGGCTGCGAACGGACCCAGGGCTGAGGAATCGGGGCGTGGAGGACATCGCCGAGGAGGCGCCCGAGAGCGTCGCAGAGGACGTCGTCGCGCAGGTGATACACCAGTGGCGGCGTGTCCACCCCGAGCTGGACACCGCGCCGATCGCCGTCATCGGCCGCCTCACCCGGTGCGTGTCGCTGCTCCAGCAGGCCGGTGACGCGCCCCTCCGGGAGTACGGGCTCACCCGGCCGGAGTTCGACGTCCTCGCCGCCCTGCGGCGGCTCGACCGGGAGATCACCCCGGGCCGGATCGCCAAGGAGACCTTCGCCTCGGGGGCGGCCGTCACCAAGCGGCTGCGGGCCCTGGAGGAGCGCGGGCTGGTGAGCCGCCGCCCCGACGACCGCGACCGGCGGGTCTCCCACCTCGCGCTCACCGAGGAGGGCCGCGCGCTCACCGACCGGCTCCTGCCGCGGCAGCTGCGTTACGAGAGCGATCTTCTGGCGGCGATGGGCGCCGACCGGCGGCGGGAGCTGGGAGACCTGCTCGGCGAGCTGCTCCTCCTGCTGGAAGGACGCCTCGGCGCCCGCCGGCCCTGACCGCGATCCGGCCCGCCGAGTCGTGTCGCCTGCTCGGGCAGGCCGAGCGGTGTCGCCTGCTCGGGCAGGCCGAGCGGTGTCGCCTGCTCGGGCAGGCCGAGCCGTGTCGCCTACTCGGGCAGGCCGAGAAGCCGGCCCAGGCAGGTCATGTTGTGCTCGAACAGCTCGGTTCTGTGGGCGATCGTGTTGTTGAACTGGCCGAAGAGCTCGAAGCTGACCATCCCGAACAGGCCCGTCCAGACGACGATCGCCCGCGTGACCACGTCGTCCGGCACGTCCGGCATCAGCGACCGTACGATCTCCGCGTCCTCCGCCAGGATCGCGGGTGGCGGCGGGCAGATCGGGGGAGGGGCGAGCCTGCCCGCGCGGTGGGCCTCGGCGACGATCCGCCCGTACACGGCCGTGTCCCGCACCGCCGGTGCGACGGTGTCCTGCGGAGCGGCGTAGCCCGGCACGGGTGAGCCGTACAGCAGGGCGTACTCGTGCGGATGGGCCAGGGCCCACTCGCGGACGGCCCGGCAGACGGCGAGCCATCGTCCGGTGAAGTCGTCGCGCGCGCAGGCGGCGTCGGCGCGTTCGACGGCCTCTCCGAGGGCGTTGTATCCGTCTATGATCAGCGCGGTCAGCAGGTCGTCGCGGCTGGGGAAGTAGCGGTAGATCGCCGAGGAGACCATCCCCATCTCGCGGGCCACCGCCCGCAGGGACAGGCCCGTGGCTCCCTCCGTCGCCAGATGTCGCCGGGCGATGTCCGTGATTTCCCTGATCAGCTCCGCTCTCACCCGCTCGCGCGCGGTCCTGCTCGCATTCATGTGGCAAGGTTAACAGAGCACCTGAGCGATTAGAGAGCGGTGCTCTTGACGAAATCCGCTCCAATGGGAGAGCATTGCTCTCGAAACGGAGCAATGAAAGTCAAGGAGTGCCGATGCTTACCGTGGCCAAGGGAACGATCTCCGCAGTGGTGTTCTTCCTGGAGCTGGGCGTGCTGGTCTCGCTGGCCTACTGGGGGTTCACCCGGGAGGCCAACATCCTGGTGAAGATCCTTCTGGGACTCGGTGGGCCGGCCGTGTTCGCCACGCTCTGGGGGTTGTTCATGGCGGGCGGCAAGGCGCCGCACCAGCTGCACGGGATCGCCCGGGCCGCCTTCGAGGTCGTGTGGTTCGGCGCGGGGGCGGCCGCACTGGTGGCCTCCGGGCTCGTCACCGCGGGTGTGGTGTTCGCGGTCGTGTACGTCGTGGACGGCGTGCTGCGGCTGCTGACGGATCAGGTCTGAAGGAGAAGTGATGGGCAGGCATGTGATCGTCGGATCGGGACAGGTCGGCGGCGGCCTCGCCGAGACGCTGGCGGAGCGCGGGCACGAGGTGACCCTCGTCACCCGCTCGGGCTCCGGCCCGGAGCGTCCGCGGATCTCGCGGGTCGCCGCGGACGCGGCCGACGCCGCCGTGATGCGGCGGCTCACCGAGGGGGCCGACGCGCTCTACAACTGCGCCAACCCGCGCTATCACCGGTGGCCCCTGGACTGGCCGCCGATCGCGGCCTCGCTGCTGGCCGCCGCCGAGTCGTCCGGGGCCGTCCTGGTCACCCTGGGCAACCTGTACGGATACGGGCCGGTGGACGGACCGATGACCGAGGATCTGCCGCTCGCCGCGACGGGCACCAAGGGCATGGTCCGGGCGCGGATGTGGGAGGAGATGCGGGCCGCCCACGAGGCCGGCCGGGTGCGGGTCACCGAGGTGCGCGGCTCGGACTACTACGGGCCGCGGTCGTCCGACCAGTCGTACGTGGGGCCGCGGCTCCTGGAGCCCCTGCTCGCGGGCAAGCCCGCCACCGTCGTGAGCGACCCCGACATCCCGCACAGCTGGACGTACCTGCCCGACGTCGTGCGGGCGCTGGCGGCGGCCGCGGGGGAGGAGCGCGCGTGGGGCCGGCCCTGGCATGTCCCGACCGCGCCGCCCTTCACCATGCGGCAGTTCGCCGAGATGGTGTGCGAGGCCGCGGGCGCCCCGGCGCCGCGCCTGCGGCGGCTGCCGTCGTGGACGCTGAAGGCGGGGGGCCTCGTATCGCCGTTCCTGCGCGAGCTGGGGGAGACCCGTTATCAGTTCGACCGGCCGTACGTGCTCGACTCCTCCGCCTCCCAGGCGGTCCTCGGGTTCGGGCCGACGCCGGTCGAGGACGGGGTGAAGGAGACGGTGGCGTGGTGGCGGGGGCGCTGAAAAGCGCCGGAAGGACGGCGATAGTCTCCCCGGCATGAGAGTCGGGATCATCGGCCTGGGAGACATCGCGGAGAAGGCGTACCTGCCCGTGCTGGCCGCGACGCCGGGCATCGAGCCGCTGCTGTGCACCCGCGACCGGGCGGCTCTCGACCGGCTCGGCGACGTGTACCGGATCGGCGCGCGTTTCACCTCCGTGGACGGCCTCGCCGAGGCCGGGATCGACGCGGCGTTCGTGCACGCGGCCACCAGCGCGCACGTCCCGATCGTGACCACGCTGCTGGAGGCGGGCGTGCACGTCTACGTGGACAAGCCGCTCGCCTACGACGCCGCCGCCTCCGCCGGGCTCGTACGGCTGGCACGCGAGCGGAACAGGTCGCTGATGGTCGGGTTCAACCGCAGGCACGCCCCCGCGTACGCGGCCCTGCGCGGCCTGCCGCGCGACGTGATCGTGATGCAGAAGAACCGGCGTGACCTGCCCGGTGATCCGCGGACCATGATCTTCGACGACTTCGTCCACGTGGCCGACACGCTGCGCTTCCTCGCCCCCGGGCCGGTCACCGACACCACGATCAGAACCAGGGTGCGGGACGGCCTGCTCGAACACGTGGTGCTGACGCTCGGCGGCGACGGGTTCACCGCCGTCGGCGTGATGAGCCGCACCAGCGGAGCGGCCGAGGAGACCTGCGAGGTCATGGGCGGCGGCGGCAAGCGGCGGGTCGTCAACCTCGGCGACGTGGTGGACCTCGCCGGGGACGAGGTCCTCACGAGGCGTGGCGACTGGGTCCCGGCGACCCGGCAGCGCGGCATCGAGCAGATCTGCCGGGAGTTCCTCGCCGCGGTCCGGGAGGGCCGGATCCTCACGGCCGACGACGCCCTGGTGACCCACGAGCTGTGCGAACAGATCGTGCTGGCCGCCACGGACACGGCGGCGACGGCCTGACCGCCTCCCGGAAGCCGCATATTCCCGGGAGGCGGTCGTCGTCGCCGTCTCAGAGGGGCGTCAGGGGTAGAGGCCCCGCATCCGGTGGGCCTCGGCCACCCGCCCCACCCCGATCGCGTGGGCGGCCTGGCGGAGCGTGAGGTCACGCTCCGCGGCCAGGTCCGCGACCGCCCGGTAGGCGTTCTCCATCAGGTCGCGGAGCTTCACCTCGACCTCTCCGGCGCTCCAGGAGTACGCCTGGGTGTTCTGCACCCACTCCAGGTAGGACACGATCACCCCGCCGGCGTTGGCCAGGATGTCGGGGACCACCGTGACCCCGTTGCCGGCCAGGATCAGGTCGGCCTCAGGCGTGGTGGGCCCGTTGGCGCCCTCCACGACCAGGCGGGCCCGTACGCGCGGCGCGTTGTCCGCCGTGATCACGCCTTCGAGCGCGGCCGGCACCAGCACGTCCACGTCGAGTTCGAGCAGCTCGTCGCGGGAGAGCGGGTCGGCATCGCGGTAGCCGTGGACCGACCCGGTCTCGGCGGCGTGGGCGCGCAGCGCGGCGACGTCGAGGCCGGAGAGGCGGACGACCGCGCCGCCCGCGTCGGAGACGGCCGCGACACGGCAGCCGGCGTCGGCGAGGTACTGCGCGGCGAGCGCGCCCACCTTGCCGAAGCCCTGCACCGCCACGGTCGCGCCCTCGGGGGATCGCGCCCTGCTCATCTGGGCCAGCGCCTGCAGCGCGGCGATCTGCACCCCGCGCGAGGTCGCGCCCGCGCGGCCGAGCGAGCCGCCGAGCGCCGTGGGCTTGCCGGTCACCACGCCCGGGACCGAGTAGCCCGCGTTGGCGCTGTAGGTGTCCATGATCCAGGCCATGGTCTGCTCGTCGGTGCCCACGTCGGGCGCGGGGATGTCCTTCTCCGGGCCGATGAGCGGCAGGATCTCGTTGACGTAGCGCCGGGTGACGCGTTCGAGCTCGCGGGTGGTCAGCGCGGCCGGGTCCACCGCGACGCCGCCCTTGGCCCCGCCGTACGGGATGCCGACGAGGGCGCACTTCCACGTCATCCACATGGCGAGGGCGGTGACCTCGGCGAGATCGGTGGCGGGGTGGAAACGGATGCCGCCCTTGGCGGGTCCGCGCGACAGGTTGTGCTGCACGCGGTGGCCCTGCACCACCTCCAGGCGGCCGTCCTCGCGCCGTACGGGCACGGAGACCGTCAGCGAGCGGCGGGGCGTGGCGAGCATGTGGTGCATGCCGTCGTCGAGACCGAGGAAGCGGGAGGCCTCGGCGAGCTGGAAGCGGGCGGCGGCGAGGGCGCGCTCACCCAGTGAGGGGCCATGGAGGTCGGGGATCGGGGACCGAACCCCCGACGCCGTTGTCGGGAAGTCCGTGATGGTCATTCTGTTGTTCTCCTGTCGGAAGGGTGGCCGTCCCCCGGACCCCGCGTGCCGTCGTCGTTGACGGCCGCGAAAGGCGGACCGGGAGGAGCGACATCTGGATCAAACCGTGGACCGGGTGATCGCGATATAGGCCAATACGGAGATCGGCGGGCGGAATTTCGCCGTTCCGGCGCATAGGTGGCGCGCCCCGTGAACGGCGGTGGACGGATGGGCGCAAGTCGCGCTTTGCCGCCCTTTTGCAGTAGACAGGGTTCGTGCCGGAACTTGTGCTGGGCCCGCTGCTGCGCCACGTGGACGCGGCCGCCGCGACCGTCTGGGTGGAGACCTCCGAGCCCTGCACGGTCCGCGTGCGGGCCGGCGACGCCTGCTCGGAGGAGCGCACCTTCACCGTGCACGGCCACCACTACGCCCTGCTCGACGTCGGCATCGAGGGCCCGGTGGCCTACGAGGTGGAGCTCGACGACCGGCGGGTGTGGCCGGAAGAGGGCCTGCCGCCCAGCGTGATCCACCCGCTGACCCGCCTCGACCGGCTGATCTTCGGCTCCTGCCGCACCAGCGTCCCGCACGAGGAGCCGTACGTGCGCACGCACGGCCCGGACGTCCTGCGGGCGTACGGCATGCGCCTGATGGAGTCGCCGGACGAGCGGCCCGACCTGATCCTGCTGCTGGGCGACCAGGTGTACGCCGACGAGCTCACGCCGGACATGAAGGAGTTCATCGCCGGGCGCAGGGACGAAGGACCCGAGGAGGTCGTCGACTTCGAGGAGTACGCCGAGCTGTACCGGCAGGCGTGGTCCGACCCTCCGGTCCGCTGGCTGATGGCCACGGTGCCCACCCTGATGATCTTCGATGACCACGACGTCAGGGACGACTGGAACACCTCGAACGTCTGGCGCGAGCAGATGGCCGAGGTGCCCTGGTGGGAGCGGCGCATCGTCTCCGCGCTCGGCTCCTACTACGTCTACCAGCACCTGGGCAACCTGCCGCCGGCCGAGCGGGCGGCCGATCCGGTGCTCGCCGCGCTGCGGGCAGGCGGCGGCGACGAGGCGCTGGACACCTTCGCCCGGCGGGCCGACAAGGAGCCCGACTCGGTGCGCTGGAGCTACCACAGGGACCTGGGCGGCACCCGGCTGATCGTGCTGGACAGCCGCAGCGCCCGGGTGCTGGAGCCGGGACGCCGGCGGATGCTCGACCCCGGGGAGTGGGACTGGTTCGACAAGCACGCCACCGGCGACTTCGACCACCTGCTCGTCGGGTCCTCGCTGCCGATCCTGCTGCCCGCGGGGATCCACCACGTGGAGAGCTGGAACGAGGCGGTCTGCGACGGCATCTGGGGCCGCAGGGCGGCGCGGTGGGGCGAGCGGGTGCGGCAGTTTCTCGACCTGGAGCACTGGGGGGCCTTCCGCCGGTCGTTCGAGGAACTCGCGCAGGTGGTGCTGGAGGTCGCCTCGGGCGGCCGGGGGAGGCCGCCCGCGACCGTCCTGCTGCTGTCGGGCGACGTCCACTACTCCTATATGGCGTCCGTGCGGCGCCGGGGCGGCGGGCGCGTCCACCAGGTCGTCTGCTCGCCGATCCGCAACCCGCTGAGCCGCACCCTGCGCTTCGCCAACATCGTGGCGTCGTTCGGGCTCGCGGGCGTGCTCGGCGGGGTGCTGGCCAGGGCCGGGGGCCTTCCCCGGCCGCCGTTGCGGTGGCGCATCAGCAAGGGACCCTGGTTCCCCAACATGATGACCGCCATCGACCTGGCGCCCGGGGAGGCCACGGTGACGTGGTTCACCGACACCGGCGATCAGGACGCGGTGCGGATCAGGCCCGAGCCTCCCGCAGCACCGCGCTGAGCTGGTCCGCCGCCCAGGCCAGGTCGTCCCGGGAGACGACGAGGGGCGGCGCGAGGCGGATCGTCGAGCCGTGCGTGTCCTTGACGAGCACGCCGCGCCGCATGAGCGCCTCGCTGATCTGCCGTCCGGTGCCGAGCGAGGGGTCGATGTCGATGCCCGCCCACAGCCCGCGCCCGCGCACCGCCACCACGCCGGGGCCGAGGTCCGCCAGGCGCGCGTGCAGGAACGCGCCGAGCTCGCGGGCCCTGGCCTGGTACTCGCCGGTCCGCAGCAGCCCGATCACCGCGTCGCCGACGGCGCACGCCAGCGGGTTGCCGCCGAAGGTGGAGCCGTGCTGGCCGGGCCCGATCACGCCCATGACGTCGCTGTTCGCGACGACCGCGGAGACCGGGACCACGCCGCCGCCGAGGGCCTTGCCCAGGACGTACAGGTCGGGGACGACCCGCTCGTGGTCGCAGGCGAACGTGTCCCCGGTGCGGCCGAGGCCCGACTGGATCTCGTCGGCCACGAACAGCACGTTGTTGTCGGTGCAGATCTCCCGGACCGCGGCCAGGTAGCCGTCCGGCGGGACCAGCACGCCGGCCTCGCCCTGGATGGGCTCCAGCAGCACGGCCACCGTGTTCTCGTCGATCGCCTCCCTGACCGCCTCGGCCGAGCCGTACTTGACGATCCGGAAGCCGGGGGAGAAGGGGCCGAAGCCCTCCCGCGACTCGGGGTCGGTGGAGAAGCCCACGATGGTCGTGGTGCGGCCGTGGAAGTTGTCCTCCATCACGACGATGTTGGCCTGGTCGGGGGCGACGCCCTTGACCTCGTAGCCCCACTTGCGGGCGACCTTGACGGCGGTCTCGACGGCCTCCGCGCCGGTGTTCATCGGCAGGACCATGTCCTTGCCGCACAGCTCGGAAAGGCCGGTCACGAACGCGGCGAACCGGTCGTGGTAGAACGCGCGGCTGGTCAGCGTCAGCCGGTCGAGCTGCTCGCGGGCCGCCGCGAGGATCGCGGGGTTGCCGTGGCCGAAGTTCAGCGAGGAGTAGCCGGCCAGGCAGTCGAGATACCGCTTGCCCTCCACATCGGTGACCCAGGCGCCCTCGGCCGAGCTGATCACGACGGGCAGCGGGTGGTAGTTGTGCGCGCTGTGGCTCTCGCTGAGCCGGATCAGTTCCTCGCTGTTCATCGAATCTCCCTGTTCGGCCGGATCTCGAGGGTGCAGCACTTGGGCCCGCCGCCGGCCTTGCGCAGCTCGCCGAGGTCCACCGGGACGACCTCGAAGCCACGGCGCTTGAGTTCCAGGATCAGCCCGGTCGCCTCGGCGTTGACGACGACGTTGCGGCCGTCGCTCACCGCGTTGAGGCCCAGCACCTCCGCGTCCGCGGACGTGGCGATCACGGCGTCGGGGAACAGCCGCCGCAGCACCTTCCTGCTGCCCTCGCTGAACGCCTCCGGATAGTACGCCACGTTGTGGCCGTCCAGCGGAAACAGGGCGGTGTCGAGGTGGTAGTACCTCGGGTCGACCAGGCGCAACGTGACGACCGGCCGGCCGAGGAACTCCTGGGCCTCCATGTGCGCCGCCACGTCGGTGCGGAAGCCCGTCCCGGCCAGGATCATCTCGTCGAGCGTCAGGTAGTCGCCCTCGCCCTCGTTGGTGAAGGACGCCTCCAGTGTCTCGTATCCCCGTTCGACGAACCACCGCAGGTAGGCGGGGCCCTCGGCGGCGCGTTCCGGGTGGGCGAACCTCGCTCCGTAGACCCGTCCGTCCACGACGAGCGCGCCGTTCGCGGCGAACACCATGTCCGGCAGGCCATCGATCGGGTCGATCAGGCTGACGCGGTGGCCGAGCGCCTCGTACGCCTGCCGGAGGCTGTCCCACTGGTGCAACGCCCTGGCCGTGTCGGCGCCCTTCTCGGGATGCATCCACGGGTTGATGGAATACGAGACCGTGAAGAACTCGGGCCGGCACATCAGGAAATGCCGGAACGTACCCGTACGACCACTTTCCGTGGTCTCGGTGGCGGGCGCGAGTGTCATCGTCGACTCCAAGCGGGAAACCGGGTGAACGGGACTTCAGCGTAGGAATCGGAAGGCGACAATCCAATGCGCCCGCGTTGCGATCACCTGTGGATCGGTTGCGTCCTTCACCCGTTTTGCAGCGATCCGTTAATCAGCCGCGACAGCACGATCGAACTCTTGGTGCGCACCACGAACGGCTCGGCCGCCAGGCGTTCGATCACCCGCTCGACGTGCCGCACGTCGGTCGCGCGGATGTGCAGCAGCGCGTCGGCCTCGCCGGTGACCGTGCAGGCGGAGACGACCTCCGGGTGCCGGGACACGGCCATGCCGATCTCCGCCGGTGAGGTCTTGCCCCGGCAGTACAGCTCGACGTACGCCTCGGTGGTCCAGCCGAGGGCCGACGGCTCCACCCGGGCGCTGAAGCCGGTGATCGCGCCGCTGGCGATGAGCCGGTCGACCCGCCTCTTCACGGCCGGAGCCGACAGCCCCACTTGAGCGCCTATCTCGGCGTACGTCGCCCGGGCGTCCTCGACAAGGGCCCGGATTATGGCGCGATCAAGCTCGTCCAACCTCACGTGGACCTGTATACAGCCGCCGGGCCCGGCACGCCCCCGCCCCGGGCATGTGCCTGCGCCGCGCCAGGCATGCGGAGGGCGCGGGCACGAGGAGGCGCGGGCACGCGGAGGGCGCGAGCCCCCTCGCCGGGCCCGCGCCCTCTCTTCGACGGCGGGTCGTCAGGCCGCCGTCTCGCAGATCAGCTCGGCCGCCCTGGCCAGCAGATCCGTGTAGACGGTCGGGTCGTCGGCCTCGATGACCGGGAAGCCCACGCCGAAGTCGCCGTTGACCCACCGCGCCCGCACGCCGGGATTGGCGACGTCGGTCCCGTCGTACAGGAACACGTGGGGGCTGCAGTCGACCCGGCCGTGCCGGGCCGACTCGAACTGATCCATCACCGCCCGCCGGGCGCGGCCGTCGTCGAGCGCCTCGGCCAGCGCCCCGACGTCGACCGCCCCGGTGGAGGCCGCGACGTCGAGGATCTCGTGCCGCAGCGAGATGCACCGGCCCTCGGCCCAGAAGGCCCGGCGCAGCGCCAGGTCGAGCTGTTCCGAGGCGTGCAGGCTCTGCGCCTTGGCCGCCTGCACGGCCTCCAGGGGCGGCAGCATCGTGACCGGGTAGGTCCAGTCGGGCCCCTGCCACAGCCGCCAGCCGGCGCCGGGGTCGAGCGCGCCGACCACCGACACCTCCGAGTCGACCCCGGGGCGCTCGTTCACCGTCCGGTTGAACAGCTCCAGCGGGAAGCAGCGGTGGTCGAACCACAGCCGTCCCTCCAGGCCGAGCCGCCGGCGCGCCTCGTGCAGGCGGTAGACGGCCAGGTGGGCGAAGGAGCAGTTGAGGTCGGAGAAGACCACGATCGTGTCGGGCGAGCCGGGCAGCCGCGGATCTCTGTTCATCTCGAATCACCTCCGGTCGGAACGGCCGTCTCGGGGAACAGCCGGCACAGCGCGGCGTAGAGCAGCGCCGCCGTGCAGAACGGCACCAGGCAGCTCAGGTCCACCCCGCCCGCCAGGCGGGCGAACGGGCCGGTGTAGATCGTGTTGTCCACGAACAGCAGCCCCAGGACCACCGCGGGGACGAACGCCCCCAGAGCCCGGAGGTTGAACCCGCCGGTGAACCAGTAGCCGCCCCGGTGACCGGGCCGGGCGAAGCCGTACAGGTCCTCGGGGTGGTACCGGCCCCGCCGCAGGGCGAACCCGACCAGCATGATCGCGGTCCACGGAGAGACGAGGACGAGCAGGATCAGCACGAACGTCGAGATCGACTCGATGGCGTCGAAGACGATCGCCCCGACATAGAGGGTGGCGACGCCGAGCGCCCACATCAGCCACGTCGCGGCGGCGCGGGGGATCCGCCACAGGATGGAATTGGCCGACAGCCCCGCCGCGTACAGGCACAGTGCCGCCTGCGGCAGCGTGCCGGCGAACCCGAAGGCGATCACCACGACCGTGAACCAGCGGGGCACGGCGTCGGCCACCCCGAGGATCCAGGGCACCGAGCCGTTCTTCAGCATCGTGGTGACGTAGGCGCCGCCGACGAGCGCGAGCGCGTTGCTCACGTACATCGCCGCGCCGTTGTACGCCACCGCCGCCCGGTCGCGGACCCCGGGCGACAGGTAACGGCTGTAGTCGCCCTGGAACGTCGAGTACGACACCGGGAGCGTGGCGCTGAAGGACACGGCCAGCAGCCAGGTCCGCCAGAAGTCGCCAAGCGCATACGGCCCGCCCGCGTACGCCGGGTCGAAACCGGGCAGCAGCACCACGACCAGCGCCAGCAGCACCAGCCCGCCGATCACCGTCATGACCTTGTACGTCGCCAGCAGCGCGCCGTATCCGTACACCGCGACCACAACGACGGCCAGTGCCATCAGCGGCATCGTGACGGCGAGGCCTGCCGGGCCGGCCGGGGTGCCGAGCACCCGCTGGCCGGCCGCGAGGATGGCCGTCGCGCCCGTCCACACCGCGATCGAGAAGAACCCGATCGCGACCACGATCGTGATGACGTTGGCGACGACCCGGCCGCGCACGCCGAAGTGGGCGCCGCTGGACACCGCGTCGTTCGCGCCGGTGCGCTTGCCGAACAGCACGAGCGGTGCGAACACCGCCGTGCCGATCAGCAGCCCCACCAGGATCGCGGTGACGGAGGCCGTCCAGCTCAGGCCGAAGCTCACCGGCACCGAGCCGAGCACCACCGTGCCGAACGAGAACTGGGCCGAGTGCCAGATCCACAGGAACTCGCGGGGCGAGGCGGTGCGCTCGCCGTCCGGGATCCGGTCGACGCCGTGCGCCTCCACCCGCGTGCTCTGCCCGGTGCTCTGCCCGGTGACCTGGGCGGGCAGCTCGCGGGTGGTCACGGAGCACCCGCCTCGGGCCGGACGGCCTCGGCGTACGCCGCCGCCTCCGCCGCCGACCGAGGAGACGCGGCGTCCTCGGGCAGCAGCGTGACGCGCAGCGACCCGCACGGCGGGCCGGCCACCTGCCGGCCGGTGAGCAGGTCGAACGTGGAGTGGTGCAGCGGGCAGGTGATCCGCAGCGTCCGGCCGTTGAGGTAGCCGTAGCGCAGCCGCCCCCTGCGGTGGGGGCACTCCGCCTGGGTCAGCACCCGCCTGCCCGCCACCTCGATGAGCAGGAGGTCGGGCGCGATCTGGCGCAGCGAGACAGGCCGGCCCGTGTCGTCGGTCATGCGGGCACCTTCCTCGCCCTGTCCACCGCCGCCTCCGTGGCCTCCGCAATGACGGCGCTGGTCAGCGTGACGCCGGCCCACACCTTCGCCAGGTCGACCTCGCGGTGCTCGCCCAGCGCACGTATCGCGGTCTGCATCTGCTTGGAGTGGAAGCTGTCGATGTACAAATGTTCTGTGTAGTACCGGTCGTTGCTGATGCCGAGCCGTTTCGCCGCGGCCGCGAAGGGCTTGAAGGCGTACAGCACGCTGGCCTCGAAGTAGGCGTACGCGCCGAGGAAGTACTCCGGCGCCGGCGCCCGGTCGGCCAGCCAGTGGAACAGGTTGACGTACGCGAAGCTGGCGTCCCCGGCCAGGTCTACGTAGTGCTCCAGGTCGGCGGGCATGCCCAGCTCGGTCACCAGGTCGCGGTAGAGCCGCGAGTGCTCCATGTCGTCGTTGCCGCAGCCGAACTCGTCGATGAGCACGCGCAGCACGGCCATGCGCGCCTTCGACGGCAGGCGCCGCAGGATCCCGAGGTGGGACTGCGACTCCACCAGGCCGTCGACGGCGAACTCCGCGACCACCGTCTTGAACTGGTCGAGGGTGGCCTCCTCCGCGAGGAACCGCTCGTCGCCGGAGGGGTTGGCCTGCTCCTTGGCCAGCAGGTCGTGGAGCGCGTCGATCAGCTCGATGCGGAACCCGAAGCGGGGAGCGCGCTCCTCGTGCTCGGCGGCGAGACGCACCACCCAGTCGCGCTCGATCTCGCACAGCTCGGCGTACCTCTCGGGAGTGAGGACCGAGCGGTTGTAGACGTAGAGCCGCTTCTGGGCGGAGTCTCCGGGCCGGACCTCCAACATCCCGCTCACCCCGCTTCCTCGACGACCGCGTCGGTGTCGATGACCCCGCGGCGGTGCAGTTCCTTCTTCAGGTGCCGGTACCAGTCGTCGTTGAACAGGCCGTACCGCTCACAGGTCGCGTCGATCTCGCGCTGCCGTCGCTCGGACGGCTGGGCGAGCATGGCGTTGGCGAGGCCGGGCTCCAGGTTGGCCAGGGGACCGATGAACCCGGCGACCCCTCCGGGCCCCGTCACCTCGTGCAGGAGGTTCTCCCAGCCCTCGAACACCGGGATCTCGGGGACCGCGGCGACGAGCTTCCTGGTGAACTCGGCCGACCCGCTGGACTCCTTGATACCGACGACGCCGGGCAGGGCGCAGACGCGCACCAGGGTGTCCAGTTCGATCTGGTTGCCCGACAGGGCCTTCTCGTTGTAGACGAACAGCGGGACCGGCACGGCCTCCCGGATCGCCCGATAGTGCTCGTAGATCTCCTCCTGCGTGAGGTCCGGCGAGAAGGGGGTGGTGACGGCGATCGCCGCCACGCCGAGGGCCTGGGCCTCCTTCGCTCTGGCGATCACCTCCTCGGTGGTCGGCGACTGAACGCCGGCCAGGACGGGCAGCCCGTCCGCGTGGCGGACGGTGTACGCGACCACGTCGTGCCACTGCCGATCCGACAGCTTCCACCCCTCGCCGGTGGACAGGGCGGGCATCAGCCCGGTGACCTCGCTCCTGAGGGACTCGACGAGCCGCCGTACGCTCGGCTCGGCCACCTCGCCCGCCTCGGTCAGGGGCGTGACCATGGGGACGATCGTCCCCGAGTGCTTTGCTGGATACACGGGTCACCTCACAGGTCGTCGACGTCGACTCGCAGGGCCAAGGACCGCTCGTAGAGCCGCTCCAGCGGCGCCGGGAACACCGGTTCGTCGTCGGCCGGCTTCGCCGGCTCCACCGGCCGGACCGGGAGGTCGGGGCGCAGGCTCAGCCGGGGGCTGGCCGTGACCACGACCGTGTCGCGGCGCATCGCCATCGCCACGAGCAGCCGCTCGTGCAGCGGAAGGTCCGACAGCACCCCGGCCTCGAGGGCGAGGCGCAGGTCCTGCTCGTCGTAGCCGATGCGGTCGATGGCCATGTCGGAGTGGAGGTTGTCCATGAACGGGTAGTACTCGTCCTGCGCCTTGCGGGGGTACCGCCAGACCAGGTCGTCGCACCGCCCGACGTGCTCCAGGCTCATCAGGACGTGGCCGCCGGACAGGCGCTCGGTGAAGAAGCGCTTGCACCCCCGCCGGACGTCGTCGTCGCGGCTGTGCATGCCCATGAACAGGGCGGCGTCGAGGAAGGGCTTATCGCTCATAGCCGAGCAGCACCTCACGCATCCGGTGCATGGCGCAGGCGAAGGTGCCGGGCCGGCGGGCGAGGGCGACGCGGATGTAGCGCTCGCCCTTGGCCGGGTCGTTCCAGTAGAAGTACGTGCCGGGCAGCACGTAGATCTCGTCCTCCAGCAGCCGCTGCTGCAGCTCGCTCGCGGTGAGGTCCTCCGGCTTGATGCGGAACCACGCGACGCTCGTGTTCACCACGGGCTCGACGTACTCGAGGATCGTGTCCTCGACGGCCTTGACGGCCATCGCCCGGTTGTCGGTGATGACGTCGCGCACCGAGGCGAAGTTGTCCTCGATGGAGTCCTCGACGTACTGGGTGAGGAAGTTGAGGACGAACGGCGAGACGTTCAGCAGGACGGCCGTCTGGATGTTGTAGACCTCCTCCTTGATGTCGTCGCTGACCGTCAGCATCGCGCACTTGGCGTCCTGCACCGGCCAGGTCTTACCGGTGTCCTCCAGCGCCATGTACGAGACGCCCGACTCCTCCAGCAGCTGGTAGATGTCGATGCGCCCGATCTTCTCGTCGCACAGCGCGAACGACGCGAAGCACAGGTCGAGCATCAGCAGCTTGCCGTGGTCCTTGCAGTAGCGGATGACCTCGCGGAATCCGTCCATCCCGTACTGCAGGAGACTGAATCCGGTCGGATTGTTTGGGTCGACCAGATAGAGCGCGTCTGTTTCCAGCGTGCTCAGGTTCGCGTAAATGCGGGCCGGATCGGCGAGCGACTCCTCCGGCAGCGCGGTGAGTGGGACCTGCATGTGCTTGAGCAGGTCGACGAGATTGTCGAAGCACGGCTCGATGAGGCCGACCGACATGTTCCGCTGCATCAGGTACATGGCGGCGACCATTGTGGAGACGCTGGCCGAATACGACAGCCAGGTTTTGCCGGCGGCCGCTGCGGTGGGCTGCCTGTGCAGCCGGAAGAAGGCGTCGATGAATCGGCGCTCGAAATACGCCTGCTGGTTTTCCTCGGCCTCGTACCACAGGTCGGGGAGGCGGGAGACGATCTTGTCCTGGCCGGCCGACTGACGCTGGTGGGTGTGTGCGTCGGCGAGGTTCCACCGGGTCTTCAGGGCCTGGATCTCGTGCTGGGTGAGGTCGACGAACCCGGTCACGTCCGGCGTGCCGGACGCGCTGAGCGGCGTCTCTTCGATTTCCGAACCGACATTGTTCATGACAGATCCCTTCACTGGTGCGGAACATGGAGTAGCGCAAGAGTGGTGCGGGAAGACATGCGTCGGAGGCGGCGGTTTCGCCGCGAGCTCCTTCTTACGGAGAAGCAGGGAGGAACGTCACTCCCGTTTTGCCCGCGATGGGCGATGCAATAAAAGGTACGTCTCACTTACGGCGGAGTCAACGGGTGAGACGGGAAATGCTTCTTTCCGGATTTCCGGAATGGTCCGGCTTTCGCGTCACCGGACGCTGACCCTGGGTAATCAAAATTCGCATCGATTATCCCAGGAATGGGGCTCGTCCATAAAGAATCGGCGCGCGTCGACGTGCCGGCGCGCGCCGATGAAAGAGCCGGTCGCGTGCTGCGCCGGCGGGCCACGCGGGTCCGCCGGCGTTCTGCGCCCCCGGGAGAGGGCCGTTCTGTGTGCCCGGGAGAGGGCTGTTCTGCGTTACCGGGGGGAGGGCTGTTCGGTGTTACCGGGGAGCTTCGGTCAGGCGGCGGCGCGCTTGAGGATGTCCTCGAACACGCTCGGATCGTCGGAGGAGACGACGGGCCAGCCGATGCCGTACGAACCCACCCAGCCGACCTCGATTCCGGGGTTGGCGTGGTCGGTGCCGTCCGGCAGGAACAGGTGCGGGCTGCAGTTCACCCGGTCGGTCGCCGCGATGGCGGCCTGTTCGGACAGCGTCCTGCGTGCCCGGCCGTCGTCGAGTGCGGCCGCCAGGGCGTCCACGTCCACCACGCCGGTGGACGCGGCGGCGTCCAGGATGACCTTGCGATGGCTGATGCACCGCGACTCGGCCCAGAACGCCTTCCGCAGCGCCAGGTCGAGCTGTTCCGACGCCGTGAACCCCTGCTCCTTGGCCGCCTGGACGGCCTCGAGCGCGGGCAGCGTGGTGGACGGGTACAGCCAGTCCTTCGCCTGCCACAGCTGCCACCCCGCGTCGGGCTCCAGCGCGGCCATCCGGCCCACCTCGCTGTCGGTCCCCGGCCGGGGACTGGGCGCGTCGTTGAGCAGTTCCAGGGGGAAGGCGCGGTGGTCGAACCGGACCCGGTCGGTGAGGCCCAGCCGTTCCCGGGTCCTGTGGAGCCGGTGCACGGCTATGTGCGCGAAGGAGCACCAGATATCCGAGAAGATGATGATGGTGCCGGGTTCCGGGGTCAGTGTCGTCGTCATCGACGTTCTCCTTGTGTCGTGCCTCGTGGCGCTCAGGCCGCGCCGGCGCTGAGCGTGGCCCCCTCGTGCTTGGCGAGCACGGCCTCCACCAGCACGTCCTCGTCCGGCAGCCACGGCGTCATGGAGGGCACCTCACGCAGCGTCTTCACGAGCGTCTCGGTGCCCTCCACGACGGTGGCGCCGTGCGAGCTGAGGATGTGCCGGGGGGCGAGCCGGAGCAGTTCGTCCAGCACGGTGTCGAACTTGGCCGGGTCGGCCAGTGCGGTCCAGGGGGCGTTGGCCCTGGTGAACAGGGCCATCCCGGCGAGGTAGTCGCTCTCCGGGATGTCCTGGGCGTCCTCCGCCAGTGTCGGCAGGATCGCGCCGAAGCTGTCCGCGCTGAACAGCGAACGGGTGGCGTGATCGTAGAGGGCCAGCGTCGAAGGGGAGTCGTAGGCGGGCGGGCGCAGCAGGGAGACGATCCTGCCCCCGAGGTCGAGCGTGCGGCCGGGGTTGACCTGCAGGACGCGGTTCGGGGGCACGTCCCACTCCTCGCCGAGCCGCGCGACGGCCAGGCCGTTCGTGATGACCTTGGCCTGCGGCGCCGCCATGAGGACTTCCTTGAGGTTGCCCGCGTGGTCCCTGTCGTCGTGCGTGAGCACGATCCAGCGCAGGTCGGCCGGGTCGACCAGGGACCACAGGGCCTGTTCGAAGTAGCCGCGGTCGATCGCCATGCCGGTGTCGACGAGGATCGGCTGCGGGCCGCGGATCAGGTAGGCGTTCACCGGCAGCAGACCGGCGCCGGTGATGGGGAGGGACGACGGCAGCGTGGTGACGCCGGGTGTCGCCTCGTAGGGGCTGCGCAGATAGGAGGTCATGGAGGGGGTCCTTTCCGCGGTGAGGTGACTCAGGTGAGCTGGACGAGCACCGAGCCGACGATGAGCAGGGCGAGACCGGACAGGCGCGGCGCGGTGAGCGGGCGGCGGGGCAGCCGCAGGAAGCCGTAGTTGTCGATCACGGCCGAGGCGACCTGCTGGCCGGTCACGGTCAGCGCCACGGTGGTGGCGGCGCCGATCGTGGGGATCAGCGTGAAGGTCGCGGTGACGTACGCCGCGGCGCAGGCGCCGCCGAGCCAGCCCCACCAGGGCATCGTGCGCAGCCCGCCGAGCTGCGGCCGGGGGGTGCGGCGCGTCGCCAGCAGGACGAGCAGAACCACGGCGATGGTGATCGTGGCCACGATGAAGCTGATCATCGCGGTGGTCACCGGCTCGTGGATGTCCTTGCGCAGCGCGGCGTTGACCGCTCCCTGCACCGGCAGGACCGCGCCGGCCACGATGCCCAGCAGGATCCAGCCGCCCTGGCCGAGGCCGCCGCTCCGGCGTACGGCCGCCGCCGTCGCGGCCGGGGCGGTGACGGTGGCCGTCCCGCCACGGGCGGGAGTGCCGGGAGCGCCGCCGGACGCCGGTCCCGCCGCGGGCGGCGACTGCGCCGGGCGCTGTCCCCGGATGATGACCGTGATGCCGGCGAGGACCGCGAGCGCGCCGAGCGCGATGCCGACGCTGAGCGGCTTGCGCGCGATGCCGAACAGGCCGAACAGGTCCAGCCCCAGCGACGCGAACATCTGGCCGGTCACGAACAGGCCCGCCGCGGCCAGCGCGCCGAGGCGGGGGAAGAGCAGGATCCCGCTGGTGATGTAGAGCGGGCTGGCCAGACCCCCGAGCAGGTGCCAGAAGGGCACGCCGGGCACGAGGCGGACGGCGCCGATCGCTCCGACCGCGACCGCGAGGAGCGCCAGCAGGGCCGTCGCCACGCCCAGTTGCAGGGTCGAGGCGCCGTACGGCGTCCCCACGGCCTTGTTGAGCTGGAGATTCACCGAGGCTTGCACTGCCAGTAAGCAGCCGACCAGCAGTGCCGAGGCGAGGAACAGGGCATGCATCGCGATCCCTCTTCTAGAGAACCGGATTTCCGAGAAGCCGGGCCAGAACCGGACATGGTGTCCGGATGAGCGTAAGGCAAAAGTGGACGCTCTGTCCACATCGTTCCGCCGGGGGGCTACCATGTCCTCATGAACAACGGGTTTATGGATCCTGGCGGGAACCGGAGGAACGGCCGCGTTCCGTCGGAGGGGACCATGCCGGCCGGCATCGGCCGGGAACTGCCCGTGCTCGACCTCGAACCGGGCCGCCCGGCGCCGGTGCGGGAACGGGCGGACGCCGCGCGCAACCGCATGCGCGTGCTGAAGGCGGCCGAACAGCTTTTCGCGACGAGGGACGCGCGGCACGTCACCATGGACGAGATCGCCAAGGCGGCGGGGGTGGGGCGGGCCACGCTCTACCGGCGCTATCCGGACCCCGCCTCGATCGCGACGGCCCTCCTGGACGAGCACGAGCGGCAGGTGCAGGGACACATTCTGAACGGCCCGCCGCCGCTCGGTCCGGGGGCCTCACCGGCCGACCGGCTGGCCGCGTTCCACATCGCCATGATCGACCTGCTGGAGCGTCACCTGCACCTCGTGCTGGGAGCCGAGACCGGGAGCGCACGCTTCGGCACCGGCGCCTACCGCTTCTGGCGCGCGCACGTGCGGATGCTGCTGACCGAGGCGCGAGTGCCGGACCCGGAGGGAATGGCGGACACCGTGCTGGCGCCGCTCGCGCCCGAGGTCTACCAGTTCCAGCGGCACACCCTGGGCCTGTCGCAGGCCCGGGTCACCGAGGCGCTGGTGTGGAGCGCTCGCCGGCTCGCGGGCGGCTGAGCGATCCGGGCTCGGGGCGCGGGCAGTAGCCGCCCACTCCGCGCTCCAGCAGGTCGAAGGCGCGCTCGGCGTGCTCCCTGATGTCCGCCCTGATCGGCGCCGGATCCTCGCCGGCCATCTGCCGGATCGCGAAGTGGCGGGTCAGCGCGCGGACGACGGCGCAGATCTGCGCCGACACCAGCGAGGGGGTCAGGTCGTCGGGATCGGCGTCGGTCTCCTCGGCGAGCGTGCGGGTGAGCCGATCCTCCCGGTTGACGTCCAGCATGCGCACCCGCGACTGGAGCGCCACGCTCTCCCTGACCCGCTGCACGAACAGGTCCGCGCCCTCGTTCATCCCGTAACGCCAGTCGCCGGCGTCGAGGGCCTCGAAGAAGTCGCGGCGCACCGCCTCGACCGCACTCTCGCCCGCGCGGCGCTCGCGCACGACCCGGGCCAGCAGGTCCTCGGTCTCCTCGCTGCGGTCGAGGAACAGGTCCTCCTTGGTGCGGAAGTAGTTGAAGACGGTGTTGACCGACACGTCGGCGGCTCTGGCCACCTCGGCCACCGTGACGTTGTCGAACCCCCGTTGCAGGAACAACCCCATCGCGATGTCGGCGATGCGCTGACGGGTCTCCCGCTTCTTCCGCTCCCGCAGGCCCTCTTCCATGCTCCGATTGTAAGGGCGAGCACAATCTTTAAGTGACTCCAAATTTGGTGTTACTCTACTCGCCATGATTCACGCCAGAGGGCTCACCAAGACCTTCGGCCCGACCGAGGCCGTGCGGGGGATCGACCTCGACGTCTCCGCAGGGGAGATCGTCGGCTTCCTCGGACCGAACGGCGCGGGCAAGACCACCACGCTGCGCATGCTGACCACGTTGCTGCGCCCGACCTCCGGGACCGCCACTGTCGCGGGCGCCGACCTGTTCGCCGACCCCGCGGGCGTACGCCGCCGCATCGGCTACGTCGCCCAGGGCGGCGCGTTCGCCCCGTTCTCCCCCGTGGGGGAGGAGCTCGTGCTCCAGGCCCGCCTGTACGGCATGGGCAGGGCCCAGGCCCGCGAGCGGGTGACCACCCTGCTCGCCGAGCTGGACCTGCCCGGAGTCGAGGAGCGTACGAGCGTGTCGCTGTCGGGTGGCCAGAAGCGCCGTCTCGACATCGCGATGGGCCTGCTCCACCGGCCCGAGCTGCTCTTCCTCGACGAGCCGACGACCGGGCTCGACCCGCAGAGCCGCGCCAACCTGTGGGACCACGTGCGCCGCCTGCGCGAGCAGGAGGGACTGACGGTCTTCCTCACGACCCACTACCTGGAAGAGGCCGACGCGCTCTGCGACCGCATCCTGATCATCGACCACGGCCGGCTCGTCGCCCAGGGGACTCCGGACGAGCTGAAGTCCGAGCACGGCGCGCGGACGCTCGACGAGGTCTTCCTCGCCGTCACCGGCCGCGAGCTGCGCGAGGGGGCCGCCGCATGACCGCTCTCGCCGTCCTGACCGGCCACTACCTGCGTGTCTCCTTCGGCAACAAGTTCAGCCTGGTCTTCAGCGCCCTGCAGCCGTTCCTCTACCTCGTGCTGTTCGGCCCGCTGTTCGACCGCAGCGGCGTGGGTTCCTGGGCCGTCCTCGTGCCCGGCCTGCTGGTGCAGCTCGGATTGACGAGCGCGGGAATGGCGGGCTTCACCATCGTTTTCGACCAGCGGTTCGGCGTGCTCGAACGGCTGCGGGTCACGCCGGTGAGCCGGGTGACGCTGCTGCTCGGCCGGGTGCTCAGGGACAGCGTCGTGCTGCTGGTGCAGGCGACGGCGATCATCGTGGCCGCGTACGCGCTGGGCCTGCGGGCGCCGGTCGCGGGGGTGGTGGCGGCGCTGCTGCTGACCACCGTGCTGTCGGTCGGCATGGCGTCGCTGTCGTACACGGCGGCGCTCACGATACGGCAGGAGCTGTTCGCGCCCGTGATGTCCACCGTGGTGGTCCCGCTGATGCTGCTGTCGGGCGCGCTGCTGCCGATGTCGCTCGCCCCCGCATGGCTCGACGTGGTGTCGCGGCTCACGCCGTTCCGGTACGCGGTCGAGGGGTTGCGCGCGCTTTTCGCCGGTTCCTACGCGTCGTCCGCATTGTTGTGGGGGGTCGTCGTGTCCCTGGCCTTCGCCGTCCTGGGCGTTACCCTGGGCACCAGGCGTTTCCAAAGGGAAAACGCCTGATCAGGGCTAGGAAAAGGCATTCGAAGTTGATACCGGTTTGCGGGCGCCGCCGGGCACGGAGACGGTCACAATGGGTGGCGTGGCGGACGTCAACTTCACACTCGTCCAGCTGCGTTACTTCGTAACCGCGGCCGAGCTCGGCAGCATGACCGCGGCCAGCAGAGAACTCATGGTGGCGCAGTCGGCGATCTCGGCCGCCATCGCCCAAGTGGAGCGGGAGCTGGGCGTCCAGCTCCTGATCCGCCACCACGCCCGCGGCCTGTCGCTGACCCGCGCGGGGGAGCGCTTCCTCGTCGAGGCCAGGGAGTTCCTGTCCCACGCCGCGGCGCTCGCCCAGTCGGCGCGCGGCCTCGCGGGATCGCTGACCGGTGAGCTCGCCGTCGGCTGCCTGACCACGCTCGCGCCGTTCTACCTGTCCCGGCTGCTGCGCGAGTTCGCCGAGAAGTACCCCGGGGTGCGGGTCAGCGTCGCGGAGGGCGAGATCTCCGCCATGGAGTCGGCCCTGCTCGACGGGCGATGCGAGGTCGCCCTCGTCTACGCCATCGACCTCGCCCTCGACCTCGACATCCGGACGCTCACGCGGGCCAGGCCGTACGCGTTGCTGCCGCCGGAGCACCCCCTGGCCCGGGCGGAGACGGTGTCGCTGACGGACCTGGCGGCCGAGCCGATGATCCTGCTGGACTTGCCGCGCAGCCGCGACTACTTCCGGGCCATCTACCCCACCGAGCCGCGCGTGCGGTTCCGCACGTCGAGCTACGAGACGGCGCGCTCGCTGGTGGCGGGCGGGCACGGCTACTCGATACTCAACCAGCGGGCCGACAACGACCAGACCTACGACGGCGGCCGGGTCGCGTGCGTCCCGATCAGCGACGACGTGCCCGCGCTCGACGTCGTGCTCGCCTCGGTGCGCGGTGTGCGGCCCACCGCCCGGGCGGTCGCCTTCGCCGAGACCTGCCAGGCGTTCTTCTCCAGGAGGTAGTTCACCCGAGGTCGGCGAGCAGCTCCTCCAGGAACGCGCCGGTCTGCGTGGCCGGCCGGGCGTCCACGCACACCGCGTTCATCACCTGCGTGTACGCCTCGGTGTCCTCGGGCTTGTCCAGATAGAGCGCGCTGGTGAGCTGCTCCAGGTAGACGACGTCGGGCAGCTCGGGCGCTTCGAAGCGCAGGATCGTGAAAGGCCCCCCGCACGCGGCGTGCCCGCCGTGGTCGAACGGCACGATCTGCAGCGTGATGTTCGGCTGCCTCGTCACCTCGATGAGGTGTTCCAGCTGGGCCCGCATCACCTTCCGGCCGCCGATGGGGCGGCGCAGCGCCCCCTCGTCCATCACGGCCCACAGGGTCGCCGCCTCGGGCCCGGTCAGCCGCTCCTGCCGGCGCATCCGCAGGTCCACACGCCGGTCGACGTCGTCGGCGGCCCGCCCCGCGTTGCTCCGCAGGACGAGGGCCCGCGCGTACTCGGGCGTCTGCAGCAGCGTGGGCACGAACTGCAGCTCGTAGCAGCGGATGACGGACGCCGCCTCCTCCAGCCCGACGTAGAACTCGAACCAGCCCGGCAGCACGTCGCTGTACTTGTGCCACCAGCCGGGGATGTTCGCCTGCCGCGCCAGGTCGAGCAGCACGGCCCGGTCGTCGGCGTCGGTGATGCCGTAGAGAGTGAGCAGGTCGGCGACGTCCCGCTCCTTGAAGCCGACCCGGCCGAGCTCGAGCCTGCTGATCTTGGCGTGCGACCCGCGGATGGCACGGGCCGCCTTCTCGGGGGTGATGCCGCTCTCCCGGCGCAGCCGCCTGAGCTGGGCCCCGAGCAGAAGCCGCAGGGCCGTCGGGCCGCCGCGGGCGGTCCCGACCGGTACGGGGGCGGTGTGGCCCGCCTGTGCGTTCACGATCGCTCCATCGGCGGCGCTCCCGGAAGAATTCCTGGTGAACCAATCGGATTGATCATCCTACCGGACCGTGGTGAGGCCGTCTTTTCTGGGAACTTCCACGGAAAGTCGGGGGACGCGCGACATTTGCACGTGCACGCGTGCTTGCATCCGCAAGGCACAGGGCAAGATACACGACGGCAGGGAAATTCACATCATGTAATGAGTGAGACCTGAGGGATCGGCGATGACAGCAGACCTGGCGGGCCCGGGAGCCGCGACAGCGCCTCCGTGGTTGACCTCGATGTTCGAGCGCGACGACGTCGCCGGCTTGTCCCTGCCTCCGTCGGCCACGTGTACCTTTCATGGGCGCACCACGTCCGCCGCCGCGGCACGTGATTTCACCGCCAGGACGTTGTGCGGCTGGGGCGTCCCCGGCCTCGTGCCGGACGCGCAGATCGTGGTGTCCGAGTTGGTGACCAACGCGCTGCGGCACGTTCCCGGCGACCCCGCGGACGCCCCGCCGATCCGCCTGAGGCTGGTGAAGCACCGGTTTCATATCGGCTGCGGCGTGAGCGACGCCAGCGAGAGGGTGCCCGCGGTCTCGCCAGGGAACGACCTGTCGGAGTCGGGCCGGGGACTGCATCTGGTCGAGGCGCTGACCGCGGCGTGGGGATGGATCCTCACCCGCGGCGGAGGCAAGGTGGTCTGGGCGCTGTTCGACGCCTCGCCCGCCTCCTGATCAGGCCGCCTTTCGCCGTCGGCTTTCGTGTCGGCCGAGCCGCGGCAGGGCGGCGCGGGAGGGCGCCGCAGGGCAGGAGACAGCGGGTGACCGGCTCCAGGTCCGTACGGCGCGGCGGCCGGGCGGGCGACTCGACCGTGCGGCCGTCCACCGTGCCGTACGGACGGATGTGCCAGGGTGTCTCGCCTCGGTTCAGGACGTGAAGGCCGAGGAACTCGCCGGGCGGGCCGGAGACGTGGGCTCGGTCAGCCCTGCTCGGCGTCGCCCGTGACCTGCTCGGCGGCCTCCTCGGGCGACTGCTCCAGATCCTGGTCGGCCTGGGCCTGCGCGGAGGCCTTGTCCAGCCGGACCCAGCTCGTGATGCTCTCGACCGCGAACAGCACGAGCAGGTACGCCGTGAGGACGGCCGCCACGGGGGTCAGCCATCCGGCGGCGGCGGCCACGCCCAGGACCAGCAGGCGGACCTCCCAGCCCAGCCCCGCCTGGTACAGCCAGGCGGGCGGCCAGATGCCCTGCCGGGTGCGGTAGACGGTGTCGTACGTGTGGTAGCCGATCATGTAGATCAGCACGAACAGCAGCCACTTGGGCGTGTCCTCGGCCAGCCCGAGCAGGATGATCGTCAGGAACTCGGCCGCACGCAGCAGCGGGGGAGTGAGCCAGTCGAAGCGGCCCAGGTGGTCGCGGCCGGCGGTGGGCAGGACCAGCACGAGCAGCGCGGCGACGGGCACGAGCAGGATCGGGCCGTCGGTGAGGGCGCCGGCGACGGCCAGCGCCACGATCGCGATCAGCGCCACCGCGGTCGCGGGCACGGGCGGCAGCAGCCGGCCCAGGGAGCCCTTCAGCGCGTTGGCGAGCGGGCCGTCGTCGCGGTAGGCGAGCAGGCGCGCGGTCTGGACCCTGCGGCGCTCCTCGTCCGGGTCTGGAAGCGGCGTGATGGTCTGCGGCTGGGTGATCATGCGAGCGACCTCAGGAGACGTCCGGTGAGGGTATAGGTGGCCGCGATGCCGCCCCAGACGATCAGCGTGAGGAACGTCACCCGGGGGTTGAAGAACGCGGCGGTGATCGCGATAGCGGCGAAACGCTCGCCGATAGGGAACACGATCATCTTGCGGGCCCAGTGGACCGGGCGGAACTTGCCGGCCTTGGTCCACAGCTTCAGCAGCCCGCGCACGCCGGTGCTCCGGCTCGCCCTGCGCTGCTCCAGCGCCTCCCGCAGCGGACGGTCGTCGGCGACCGTCAGGTCCAGCGTGGGCAGCGGCGCGGGCGCCTTGCGCCGGTTGGCCGCACCGAACGAGAAGTCCAGCAGATGCTTGACCGACTGGAGGGCCAGCGCGACCAGCGCCAGCGTCCACACGCCCTCGCCGTCGCCGAACTGCCCGGACACCGTCGCGCCGACCGCCAGGCCGACGAAGACGGCGTACTCCTTGAACCGGTCGAACGTGGCGTCCAGCCAGGCGCCGAGCACGCCGAACTTGCGCGCGTAGCGGGCGACCTGGCCGTCCACGCAGTCGAAGACGAACGCGAAGTAGATGAGCACCCCGCCGGCCACCGCCCCCCAGCGGGTGCCGGTGGCGAACGCGCCGGCCGACAGCAGGCCAAGGGCGATGGAGATCAGCGTCACCTGGTTGGGCGTGAGCCCGCGGCGGGCCGCCCAGCGGGCGATGAAGCGCGAGTAGGTGCTGACGAAGAACGTGGTGAAGAAGCCGTCGGCGCCCTTCACGGCGTTGTTCAGCCGGGCCCGGTCCTCGTCGTACCCCGCCATCTCCGCCAGCGCCTCGTCGGCCTCGGCCTGGCTGCGGACGCGGCGGAAGAACAGGTCGCGGCGGCCCCGCCGGCCCACCGACACGCCGCGCCGGACCAGGCCGAGCACGAGAAGCTCGGTCACGTCGTCCTCGGGGCCGAACAGGTGGGCCATGTCCGCAAGCTCGCGGGCGACCTCGGCGAGGGTCTGCAGGTGCCGCTGGTGGAGGTGGAGCGGTCCGAGCAGCGCCGCGTTCGGCCGGGTCACCGCGTGGTAGGCGGTGCCGACCGAGATGATCCGGCTCCGGCCGATGCGGGTGCGCTGGGGGAGCCCCTCGATGACCTTGTCGCCGATCTCGGGCTCCGCCTCCTCGATCGGCACCTCCTCCTCCGGAGACCCGTTCTCGTCCTGCTCCTGCCGCTCCTGCCGGACGACCAGTGCGATGGCCCCCCGCTTGGCCTTGGTGATCTGGTAGATCAGCTCGTCGTGCACCAGCGAGTCGGCCGGCAGGATCAGCAGGTTCTCCTCGGCGCCCTCGACCGCGTCGGCCAGTGCGCGCAGGTCGCCGGCGACGTCACGGCTCTCCACCACCCGGCCGTACGGCCTGTGGTAGGCGGCGGCGTCCCCGGGCCGGGCGATCGTCGTCGGCTCGGGGTCCAGAGCGGTGGCCTGCGCGAGCAGCCTGTCGTACGCGGAGGGGGCCCCGGGCAGCGATTTCAGCGTGATGGCCGCGGGCAGGGCGGGCTGACCGCCGTGCGGCGGGGGACTGATCGGGCCGGGCGGGGCGCCCAGCAGGACCACGCGGGTCATGGCAACCTTTCACGCAACGGGGGGAGATCAGGCCCTCAGGCTTGACCGGCGCGGGGAAGTCCGCCGGAAGCCAAAGCTTAGTGACCTTTCGGTTGAACCGATGCACCCCAGGTTTACCGTACGGCCCCTGTATGTACAGCTTGAGGAGGGTTCGTCGCCTGGCATCGTCGCCGGATCATTACCGAATTTTCACCATTCATGCCCCCCAACGGGGCGAATGACCGTCTCGCGAGGCGGCCGCCCGCGCGCACCCATACGATGGCGGGGTGAGCCTCTACCGGGACGAGGGCGTCGTGCTGCGCACCCAGAAGCTGGGTGAGGCCGACCGCATCATCACGATCCTCACCCGGCGCACCGGCAAGGTCCGCGGCGTGGCCAAGGGCGTGCGCAGGACCATGTCGCGCTTCGGCGCGCGGCTGGAGCCGTTCTCCCATGTCGACCTGCAACTCCACAGTGGCAGGTCGCTCGACGTGATCACCCAGGTCGAGACCCTGCATCCGTACGGCGAGGCGATCGTGGCCGACTACGCCAGGTACACCGCGGGGACCGCGATGCTGGAGACGGCCGACCGGCTGACGGTGGGGGAGAAGGAGCCGGCGCTGCGGCAGTTCCTGCTGCTGGTCGGCGGACTGCGCACGCTCGCCGAGGGCGGTCACGAGGCCCGGCTGGTGCTCGACGCGTTCTTCCTGCGCTCGCTGGCCGTCGCGGGCTACGCCCCCGCGCTGGCGGAGTGCGCGCGGTGCGGCGCGGAGGCCGTGCGCGCCTTCGCCATCGTCGCCGGCGGCGTGGTGTGCGGCGCGTGCCGCCCGGCCGGTGCCGCGGTGCCCGCCGCGGAGACGATCGCGCTGATGATCGCCCTGCTGCGCGGCGACTGGGCGGCCGCCGACGCCTCCGAGTCCCGGCACCGCGCCGAGTGCAGCGGCCTGGTGGCCGCATACCTGCAGTGGCACCTGGAGCACGGCATCCGCTCGCTGCGTCACGTGGAACGGGAGTGGCCGGGCCAGATGACCGCAAGCGAAGCGAGGATCGTCTGACCGGCCCTGCGGGGGTCCGGGGGTCGTCCCCCGGTGTCGGCGGGCCAGATGACCGCAAGCGAAGCGAGGATCGTCTGACCGGCCCTGCGGGGGTCCGGGGGTCGTCCCCCGGGTCGACAGGTCTGGAGGCGTTTCCGGTGGCGTCGGCGTGACGCGGGGGGACGCACGGAACGCGCACGGAATGCGCACGGTATCCGCACGTCTCCCGCGCCTGAGGACCGGTCTGGACGCAATACCCTCGGTACATGGTCCGTCCTCCCACTCCGCACCCGTCCGGTGCCACTCCGCCCGCCATCCCTCGCGATCTGCTGCCGCGACACGTGGCGATCGTCATGGACGGCAACGGCCGCTGGGCCAAGGCGCGCGGGTTGCCCAGGACCGAGGGGCACAAGATGGGCGAGGCGTCGCTGTTCGACGTCATCGAGGGCGCCGTCGAGATCGGCATCCCCTACCTGTCGGCGTACGCCTTCTCCACGGAGAACTGGAGGCGCTCGCCTGACGAGGTGCGCTTCCTCATGGGGTTCAACCGCGACGTCATCCGCCGGCGGCGCGACCAGCTCAACGCGATGGGCGTGCGGGTCCGCTGGGCCGGACGTCCCGGGCGGCTCTGGAAGAGCGTGATCAAGGAGCTTGAGGACGCCGAGCGGATGACGGTCGGCAACAGCACGCTGACCCTCCAGTTCTGCGTGAACTACGGCGGCCGCGCGGAGATCGTGGACGCGGCCGTGCGGCTCGCCCGCGACATCGCCGCGGGCCGGGTCAAGGCCGACAAGGTCTCGGAGAAGACCTTCGCCCGCTATCTGGACGAGCCGGAGATCCCGGACGTGGACCTGTTCCTGCGTTCGTCCGGCGAGCAGCGCACCTCCAACTTCCTGCTGTGGCAGTCCGCGTACGCCGAGATGGTCTTCCTCAACCAGCTGTGGCCCGATTTCGACCGGCGCGACCTGTGGCAGGCGTGTGAGATCTACGCCAAGCGCGACCGCAGGTATGGCGGGGCCGTTCCGAACGAGGCGGCCCAGAACTCCGGCACGGCGCGGCACTGAGTCACGGCGCGGCACTGAGTCACGGCGCGGCACTGAGTCACGGTGCCGGCGGGCGGGCCCGGAGTCAGGAGATGTCGCGGCGGCGGGCCCGGTACGCGGCGACGTGCATGCGGTTCCCGCAGGTGCGGCTGTCGCAGTAGACGCGGGAGCGGTTCCTCGACTCGTCCACGAAGACGTGGGAGCAGTCGGGCGCCGCGCACGTGCGCAGGCGATCCCGCTCGTTCTCCACGAGCACGTGGGCCAGGGCGACGCCGCAGTCGGCGGCCAGATGCTCGGCGACCGACGAGCCCGGCGCGAAGTAGTGGACGTGGAGGGGATGGCCGTCGTGCTCGGCGAGGTGCGGCGTGATGCGGGTGCGCTGCAGCAGCGTGTTGAGCAGGCCGACCGCCGTCGGCTGGTCCGGCGCGGTGAACACGGCGTGGAACTCCTCGCGCAGGGCCCGGACCTCGCCGAGGTCGCGCCGGGTCACCGCCTCGACTCCGCTGACCTCCCGCCTGCGGACGAACTCCTCCAGGTCGCCGACCTCGGCCAGCCCGTCGCGCTCGCCGGCGCCGGTGTTGATGAGGTCCACCACCGTCGCCAGCGAGTACACCATGTCATGGCTGAACGGCACGCCATCTCCCTTTTGTCGCGGCGGTCCCTGTCGCGGCGCAGGCAGCGTACCTCTCGGGGAGCCCGCGCGGGGCGGGGTCAGCTCTTTCCCGCCGCCTCCGCGCGCGACCCGGCCGCCTCCGCGCACGAGGAGCAGGTGCCGAAGACCTCCACGGTGTGAGTGACGTCGATGAAGCCGTGCTCGGCCCCGACGACCTCGGCCCAGCGCTCCACGTCCGGCCCGGCCACCTCGATTGTGCGCCCGCACTCCCGGCACACGAGGTGGTGGTGATGTGTGTCGGTCTGACATGCCCGGTAGACCGACTCGCCCTCGTCGGTGCGCAGCACGTCGACCCGGCCGGCGTCGGAGAGCGACTGGAGCGCCCGGTACACGGTCGTCAGGCCGATCTTCGAGCCGACCGCGCGCATCTCGGCGAACACGTCCTGCGCGCTGCGGAACCCCCGGCTCTGGCGGAGGATCTCGTGAACGGCGTCACGGCTCTTCGTCATCAGGACTCCTGTGTACGGCTTCGCCCTACGACCTACCAGGTTAGGCCGGTTTGCATCAGATCAGGCCGAAACGGGTGGCGGCGAGGAGGACCAGGAACGTCGCGACCGCCACGCGCAGCAACCGGCCCACCGGACGCAACGAGGGCCACGACAGGTAGGCCAGGCAGACGATGAACGCGAGCACCGGAAGCACGGCCACCCCGCCACGCCAGTCGGGCACCACCAGCCCGGCGATCAGCAGGGCCACCAGGACCAGAGGGACCAGCCAGCGGGGCAGCTGGAACAGGAAGACCAGCGGCGCGGCGCTCCTGCGCTCGACCGCGGCGCGCAGCCCGGTGGCGCCGGGCGTGAAGAACTGCTCGCCCGGCGGCAGCGGCCGCCGCACCCGCGGGGGCGCCGCGTTCCCCCGGGCGGGAGGCTTCCTCGCCAGAGGATGGGACGGCACCTGACGGCGCGGCGGTTCGGTTTCGCTTCCCACGTGTTCGAGCCTAGTGCGCGTCCGCTCAGTCTTCGCCCTGTCGCGCCGCCCACGGTGCTCCTTCCGTCCGGGTCGCCCCCTCCCCGGTGGGGCGTACGTGGGGGGTGGCATGCTGGGCGGCATGCTCGCCGTGATCCGTTACTCGGTGCCGGGCGCCCGCGCCGACGAGTTCGCCGCCCAGGCGCGCGCCATCCTCGATCTGCTGTCCGCGCAGCCGGGATACCTGCGCGGGCAGATCGGCAGGTCGGTGGACGAGCCGGTGCTGTGGGCGGTGGTCAGCGAGTGGGAGGGCGCGGGCTACTACCGGCGCGCCCTGTCGGCGGCCCGGATGGTGATGTATCCCCTGATGACCCTTATGATCAACGAGCCCAGCGCCTTCGAGGGCGTCTACGCGCTGCCGGGCGAGGGGGCGAGCGCGGGGACCGTAGGCAAGGCTTGAGCGCGGGGGCGTCGGATTCCCCTAAGCTTGAGCACGGATCCGGGCAGGTGGCCGGACGTCCCGCAGCCGCGACACGGCCGGGCCGGCCCGCCCGCTTCAGCGAGCATCGCACCGCTGACCCCGATCTCAACGCCGACACCCAGCCGGATGGAGTTCCACTGATGGCACGTCGCACCGACGTCTTGGAAACGATCGTCAGCCTCGCCAAACGCCGCGGGCTCGTCTTCCCGTCGAGCGAGATCTACGGAGGCCTGCGGGCGTCCTGGGACTACGGCCCTCTCGGTGTCGAGCTCAAGAACAACGTGAAGCGCGAGTGGTGGAAGGCCATGGTGCAGGGCCGCGACGACGTCGTCGGCCTCGACTCCTGCGTCATCCTCGCCCGCGAGGTCTGGCAGGCCAGCGGCCACGTCGAGACCTTCACCGACCCGCTCACCGAGTGCCAGTCGTGCCACAAGCGCTACCGCGCCGACCATCTCGTCGAGGCGTACGAGGCCAAGCACGGCAGTGAGCCGGCGGGCGGCCTGGCCGACATCACCTGCCCGAACTGCGGCAACAAGGGCGCCTTCACCCAGCCCAAGCAGTTCAGCGGCCTGCTGAAGACGTTCCTCGGCCCGGTCGAGGACGAGTCGGGCCTGGCGTACCTGCGGCCGGAGACCGCCCAGGGCATCTTCATCAACTACCTCAACGTCCAGCAGTCGGCCCGCAAGAAGATCCCGTTCGGCATCGGCCAGGTCGGAAAGTCGTTCCGCAACGAGATCACCCCGGGCAACTTCATCTTCCGCACCCGCGAGTTCGAGCAGATGGAGATGGAGTTCTTCGTCAAGCCCGGCACGGACGAGGAGTGGCACCAGTACTGGATCGACGAGCGCCTGCGCTGGTACGTCGACCTCGGCATCAACAAGGACAACCTCCGGCTCTACGAGCACCCGAAGGAGAAGCTGTCCCACTACTCGAAGCGGACCGTGGACATCGAGTACCGCTTCAACTTCGCCGGCGGCGAGTGGGGCGAGCTGGAGGGCATCGCCAACCGCACCGACTTCGACCTCACCGCGCACGGCAAGGCGTCCGGCACCGACCTGTCGTTCTTCGAGCAGGAGTCGGGCGAGCGCTACGTGCCGTACGTCATCGAGCCGGCGGCCGGTGTGGACCGCGCGACGCTGACCTTCCTCCTCGACGCCTACACGGTCGACGAGGCGCCCAACGCCAAGGGCGTGATGGAGGAGCGGACCGTGATGCGCCTCGACCACCGCCTTGCCCCGGTCAAGGTCGCGGTGCTGCCGCTGTCGCGCAACGCCGACCTGTCGCCGAAGGCCCGCGACCTCGCGGCCCGGCTGCGCCGCCGGTGGAACGTGGACTTCGACGACGCGGGGGCCATCGGCCGCCGCTACCGCCGCCAGGACGAGATCGGCACGCCGTTCGCGATCACGGTCGACTTCGACACCCTGGAGGACCAGGCCGTGACGATCCGCGAGCGGGACACCATGGCCCAGCAGCGGGTCGCGCTCGACCAGGTCGAGTCGTACCTGCGCCAGCACCTCAACGACTGATCACCGCGACGAGGCGCCTGTCCGGAAATTTCCGGACAGGCGCCTTTTGCTATCGCGTGCTGCTATTCCATGCAGGTGAGGAGCTGCGAACTCAGCCCTTCAGGGCCGAGAAGCCGAGGTAGAACGAGTAGAGTGCTCTCCAGCTTCAGACGGTCGACTCGCGGATGATCAGACGGCTGTCTGGTCGCTGCCGCAGACGACGGCGTCCACCTCGGGGTCGGTACGCAGGACCACCTCGGCGGCCTGCCGTCCCAAAGGCGCCCGACCGGATCGCGAGCGAGCTGTCCGACACCACCTGCGAGTGCTGCAACTCCTACAACGCGCTTGCCCAGAAGAAGCCGAACGCCTGCCCACAGCACGGTCCTCGGCAGGATCGTGCTGTGGGCAGGCGTCGTCGTCAGCGGTGACGCAAGGTGCCGCCGGCCCGGGTGCAGGGCGGCCGGTCAGCTCCGGTCGATGTACCAGTTGCCGCAGTAGCTGCCGAGCGCGTTGCGCGCGCACGCGCGGACCGCGTAGTGCCGCTGCTGATCGGTGTTCCAGTTCATGACGAGGTTGCTGCTGCTGGAGCTGTAGAACGGACCGCACTGCTTCCAGCCGCCGTTCGCCTGCACCTGCTCCGTGGTGGGGAACATGGGCAGGCTGCTGGGCATCCCCTGCAGGCTACGGTCGACCCAGACGGTGTACCCCGAATCGCTCGGCGAGATCTGGGCGTAGCTGTAGTTGAAGGCGCCGCCGTTCATCAGCTTGACGAAGCGTGCGTTTCCCAGGTAGATGTCGGCGCCGCCGACCTCCTTGTAGTAGTCGGGAACCCAGGTCTTGTCGCACTCGCCTGTGGTGGCGTGCGCGGCGGAGATCGGGCCGGCCGTCGTGGCCGCCGCTCCGATGGCCACGGCGAAGAGAACCTTCATGAAGCGCTTCGAGGTCGTGTTCCTGTAAGTCACGGCTGTCCTTTCCATTGACGGATCTACGTGGTCACCGGTCCGATACCGGGCCCGGCGCGATGAGAATGACGACGAGAATGACGTGGCCATCGGGGGAATCAGTTGGGATCGACCCAGAAGGCGTCGCGGTCCAGCAGCCGATCGCGGGTGACGAGTGCTCCGAACTTCCCTCCCGCGCCCGAGTTGTCCGTGTCGAGGACCATGTCCGTGCTGTAGGCGCCGCCGCTCGTCCAGGCGCCCTCCCAGGTGCGCGCCATGGGGTATTCGTCGCATGTCAGTCCAGGTGGACGGGGCGTCGAGTCGGGGCAGGCCATATCGCGGTTCTTCTTGACCTTCGCCGGGTCGGCAAGCCGGTGAAGGGGGGTGGTGCCGGGGGCTCCCGGAAGCCCACTGGCCTGCGCACGCTTGATGTGCTCCCTGACCGTCGGATAGGCGGACAGCCCGTCGAGCGTGGGGACGAAACTCGGGATGACGCAGCCGGCGCCGCTGAGAATCCTGTCGCAGCGGATGTCCGGCGAAGGGTACGGGCCCTTTTCCGGCGGGAAGACATTGATGATCTCCGTGTCCCCGCCCGGATGCGTCAGCTGCAGCTCGTACGTGGTGTTGACGGTGCGTATCCCGTCGATGGGCACGTTCACGAGATGGGGGACGGACGGGGTCAGGTAGCGGGTGGAGTTCTCGGGCAGTGCGATCGGGGGGCCGAAGTCGCCGGCCGTACAGCCGTAGGAACAACTGACCGCGAGGCGGAAGCTGAGCGCGTCGTCCGGGACCAGTTCTCCCTCGGAGTAGAAGCGGACGATCGCGAAGACATCGGTGAGTTCCAGGCTGTCGTTGAACATGCCGATGAAATGCATGTAGTTGATCATGGTGCGGCCGAGCAGGGCCCTCGTGGTGGTGTCGTAGACGCTGACGGACGCATAGTTGATCAGGCAGGCGGCGAATCGCCTGGTCTTCCACGCGCTCTTCGACTGATCGTCAGGGGGATCGATGCACCAGGCGGGCAGGGGCGGCGGGTCGTCGGCGGCGCTCGTCGAACTCAGGACCGATCTGCCCGGCGGTTGTGTCACCGGCGCGACGCACAACACCTTCCTCTTGCCTTGACGGGCGAGTGAAGGGAAGCGATCACGGATGTGATCGCAGCCGTTCTCCGTGATCGCCCTGGTGGCGGCGTGCGCGACAGCGTCCCGTGCGGAGGCCGTCATCAGCGCACAAAACAATAGAAGCGGCACTGTCAGAAGCGTGATTTTTCGCATGCGAAGAGTGCTCATGGCGTCCCGTAAGGCAGGAGGGGGGTGGAGGGTAGCGAGGGTTCTGCGAGGAGGTGAATCCGGCCCGGAAATAAGGGCAGGCGACAAAGCATCCGAGACGTCGATATAGGCCGGATATACGCGCTGGTAGAGCCGCTACGACGCCTGGCAGGCGATGGGGAGCCGGCCCCCGCCACCCCCTGAACGAGCAGACGCTCGCCGACCGGCGGCGGGTGCCGGGCTCCGACCACCCACGGCGCGGATCATTCGGAGCGATCTTCAGGACACTGTGGGGCACGGGCGGATCGCACCGCTTGAGCACGCCCTTCTTTCATCGCCTCGCACTTCGGCCGGCGTGAGTGCGTCGTTCGGGACTGACGATCAGCACCTTCGTGAAGGCGAGCGTGACGACCGGCGGCGAGCCGATCCACGCCTGCTTTGGCCCATATGACCTCCTGGTTCATCGCACATAAGGCTCCGGGAATGACGCGCCGCCCGCGGTCTCCGCCCGCCCCCGCGGGAAGGGCGGAACCGGCGGTGCCACCAAGGTTTCGCCGCCCGCTCCATTCGCGCTTAACGAATCCTTGAGCGGAGCCGATCTGTCCTGATTAGCTGTGGTCGCGCATTCGCACGGACCGGTCCGCGCTACCAAAGGGGAACAGACAGGCCATGGTGCAGTTCCGGCTGCTGGGACCGGTCGAAATCACAACGGACACGCATCTGGTGGATGCGGGCCCGCGCAAACAACAGGCGGTTCTCGCCGCGTTACTGGTCGACGTGGGCGTACTCGTCCCCATCGAGAAGATCATCGACCGGGTTTGGGACGAGGCGCCGCCCACGACCGCTCGCGGGGCCGTGCACAGCTACGTCACCCGGCTGCGCCGGGCGCTGAGCGAGGCCGACGCCGCCGGCGGCGACGCGCCGAGGCTGGAGCATCGCCATGCCGGTTACGTCCTCGGCGCCCGGCCGGAGCAGGTGGACCTGCACCGTTTCCGGCTGCTGCTCGACTGCGCGCGGGCCACACGAGGGGACGATGCGCGCAGAGCCGAGCTGCTGCGAGAGGCGCTCGGCCTGTGGCGGGGGGTTCCGCTCACCGGCCTGACCGGGGAGTGGGCGGAGTCCGTGCGCAGGGAGGCGGCCCAGCGGCGCCTCGGCGCGATGCTCGACCTGGCGCGCCTGGAGACGGCAGCGGGCCGGGGCGGGGTCATGATCGAGCGCCTGCGGGAGATGCTCGACGAGCATCCCCTGGTCGAGCCGTTGAGCGCCGCACTGATCCGGGCCCTGGCCGCGGTGGGGCGCAACGCGGAGGCCCTGCAGGTCTACGCGGAGACGCGGCGGCGCCTGGCGGAGGAGCTGGGCGCGGATCCGTCCCCCGATCTCCGGCAGGCGTACCGGGACGCCCTCTCTCCGCAGGCCCCCACGGCTGGGGCCACGAGCACGGCGGCCGCGGCGCCTCGGCGCGGACCGGTCCTGCTGCCCGCGGACGTGATGGGCTTCACCGGGCGGGCAGAGGCCGTGAGCACGCTCGACGAGCTGGCGGTGATGTCCGAACGGGAAGCGACAGCCGTGGTCGTGGCTGTGCTCTCCGGAGTGCCCGGGGTCGGCAAGACCGCCCTCGCGGTGCACTGGGCCCACCGCGCGCGTCATCGTTTCCCGGACGGGCAGCTGTTCGCCGACCTGCGCGGTTTCGATGCCGGCCGGTCGGCCGTCACCAGCGAGCAGGTCGTGCGCGGCTTCCTCGCCGCCCTCGGGGTACCCGTGCATCGGGTGCCGGTGTCCCCGGACGCCCAGGTCGGCCTGTATCGCGATCTCTTGGCCGACAAGCGGATGCTCGTGATCCTCGACAACGCCCACAACGCCGAACAGGTGCGTCCACTGCTGCCTGGATCGCCTGGGTCCTTCGTCCTGGTGACCAGCCGCAACCGGCTCTCCGGTCTCGTCGCCGGTCATGGTGCCCATCCGCTCGCGGTCGACGTGCTCACCCCTGAAGAGGCGCAGGAGCTGCTGACCCGGAGGATCGGACGCGACCGGGTTTCGGCGGACGCCGGCGCGGTGGACCACCTCATCGCCTCCTGCGCCCGCCTCCCGCTGGCGCTGGTGATCACCGCGGCCCGGGCCGTGACCCGTCCCGCGTTCCCGTTGCGCGCGCTCGCGGACGAGCTCCGGCAGGCCGGGGCGAGCCTGGACGCGTTCCACGACGACGACCCGGCGACCGATGTGCGGTCGGTCTTCGCCTGCTCCTACCGGGCACTCAGCGTCGGAGCGGCGGAAATCTTCCGGCGGATGAGCGCCCATCCCCGGCCGGACTTCGGCTTGGCCGTGGCGGCGAGCGCCACCGCACTCCCCCCGGAGCAGGCGCGCCGCCTGCTGGCGGAGCTCACCGCGGTCCACCTGCTGGACGAGCACGCGCCGGGCAGGTGGGCGTTCCACGATCTGCTGCACGCCTACGCCGTCGAGCTGCACCGGGAGGCCGAGAACGAAGCGGAACGCCGCGAGGTCGCCGGCCGCGTCATCGACCACTACCTGCAGACCGCCTACCGGTCGGCGCTTCTCCTCCATCCGGCGCGCGACCCCATCGCGATCGCCGATCCGCGTCCTGGCGTGACGGTGACCGCCCCCGCCGACCACGGCGAAGCCCTCGCCTGGTTCACATCGGAGCGATCCGTCCTGCTCGCGTGCGCCGAGCTCGCCGCCGCGTACGGGTTCGACACGCACACCTGGCAGCTGGCGTGGTCCATGAGCAGTTTCCTGGACCGTACAGGGGCCTGGCGGGACATGATCGCGGTACACGGTCACGCTCTCGCGGCGGCCCGAGGGGACGACCGGGTGCTCGCCCTCAGCCGGCTTGGGATCGCCCTGGCCCACACCCGGCTGGGTGACGCCGACGCGGCCGTCCGGGAGTACGGGCACGCGCTCGAGCACTTCGCGCGGCTGGAAGACCTGACCGGCCAGGCGCACATTCACAGCAACCTCGCGCGGGTCTTCGAGCAGCAGGGCCACCATGTGGAGGCGCTGGACAGCGCCGAACACGCACTCCGGCTCTACCGGGCCGCCGGCCAGCGGCACTGGGAGGCCAGGGCGATCAGCGCGGTCGGCTGGTATCACATCGCCGTCGGAAACCATCGGGAAGCGCTCGAGCACTGCCGGCAGGCTCTGACCTGGCTCCGGGAGGCCGGGGATCGCGACGGGGAATCAGCCACCTGGGACAGCCTGGGCCACGTCCACCATCAGCTCGGGGACTACGACCAAGCCGAGACCTGCTACCGGCGCGCGCTCGCGATGCACCGGCAGGACGGCGACCGCTACAACGAGTCTCTGGTCCTCACCCATATGGGCGACAACCACGAGGCGGCGGGCCGGGAAGCGGACGCCCGCGGCACATGGCGTCTGGCGCTGAACATCCTGACCGATCTGGGCCACCCCAGCGCCGATGACCTCCGGTCGAGACTGGGGCGGTCGGACGGCCCCGCCTGACGATATGTCGGCGAGCTCGGCGAGCCAGGCGGCGGCCCCGGCTCTGCCGGGCTGTTCGGGGTAGCCGGAGCATCCGGAACCGCGCTGACGGCGGAATATGCTCGTAGCGTAATTTGCTGACAGCGAAATGTGCTCAGGGTGAAATAGGCAGGCCCTTTTCCCGGTTCCGGGACTAATGTCGCCGCACAACCCGATTACCGGAACAGGGAGACCAGATGGACCACCACGCGCGCTCCGGCGATCCTGCCGCCGACCGGTTCGCCTTTGGCGATCTTGGCCGTAAGCTGCTGGAACGGCGCATCGTCGTGCTCGGCCAGGAGGTGGACGACGACATCGCCAACCGGATCTGCTCGCAACTGCTGCTGCTGACCGCGGAGGACTCCACGCGGGACATCAGCCTTTACATCAATTCCCCCGGTGGTTCCGTGTCGGCCGGCCTGGCGATTTACGACGTCATGCAATACGTGCCGAACGACGTCGTCACCGTGGGCATGGGCCTGGCCGCCTCGATGGGACAGTTCCTGCTGTGCGCCGGCGCGCCTGGCAAGCGCTATGCCCTGCCGCACGCGCGCATCATGATGCACCAGCCGCTCGGCGGCATCGGCGGCACGGCGGCCGACATCGCGATCCAGGCCGAGCAGATGCTGCACACGAAGAAGACCCTGGCCGAGCGCATCGCCTTCCACACCGGTCAGCCGCTCGAACGCATCGAGGCGGACTCCGACCGGGACCGGTGGTTCACCGCCGCGGAGGCCAGGGAGTACGGCATCGTCGACCACGTGGTGGCCGGGCTCGGCGCCCTGCGAACGGCACAGTAAGCGCCAGAGTGAGCGCCAGAGTGAGCGGCACAGTAAGCGCCACAGTGAGCGGCACAGTGAGCGGCACAGTGAGCGGCACAGTGAGCGGCACAGTGAGCGGCACAGTGGCGACGAGGTGGATGGCGCCGTGAACGAGCGGGGGAGCGCGCTCAGCCGCGGCGCGTCCCCTCAGCCGCAGCGCGTCCCCTCAGCCGCAGCGCGTCCCCTTGGCCGGGACCGTCCCCTCCAGCAGGTACGCGTTGACCTTGTCGTCGATGCACTGGTTCTGGCCGTACGCGCCGTGGCCCTCGCCGTTCAGCGTCAGCAGCACGGCGGTGCGCAGTTGGTCGGCCAGCCGCGGCGCCCACTGGTATGGCGTGGCCGGGTCGTTCGTGACGCCGACCACCAGGATGGGATTGGATCCGGTGGCGTCGACGTGCCTGGCGGCGTCGTCCCCGCGCACCGGCCAGACGCTGCACGATCCCGCGCTGATCGCGGTCGAGGCGAAGATCGGGCTCTTCTTCTCCAGCCGCCGGGCCAGCTCCTCGGCCTGGGCGACCGAGGGGCGGTCGGTGCTGTCGACGCACAGCACCGCCGGCAGCGAGAACTGCAGGGTCGAGTAGGTGCCGTTCGGCTGCCGCCCGGCGTACTGGTCGGCCAGCGCGAGCAGGCCGTCGAACTTGCCCTTCCTGCCTTCGTCGAGCGCCTCGGTGAGCAGCGGCCAGGTGTACTTGCTGTAGAGGGCCTGGGTGATGCCCGCCCTGGCGATGTCCTCGGTGACCGTGCGCGAGCCGACCTTCCCCGGCGTGCGGGCCACGGTGTCGAGGATCTTCAGCACGGTGGCGTTCGCGGCGGCGGCGTCGGCGCCGAGCGGGCAACTCGTCCGCGTCTTGGTGCAGTCGGCCAGGTAGTCCTCGTACGCCTTCTGGAAGCCGAGGGCCTGCGTCTTGGCCATGTCGAGCATGGTGACCGAGGGGTCGACGGCCGAGTCGAGCACCATCCGACCCACCTTCTTCGGGTACTGCGTGGCGTACACCGCCCCGAGGTGGGTGCCGTAGGAGAAGCCCAAATAGTTGAGGTGCGGGTCGCCGAGGGCCGCGCGCAGCGACTCCATGTCGCGTGACGCGTTGACGGTGCCGACGTAGGGCAGGATCCAGCCCGCGTTGCGCTCGCACGCCTGGGCGAATCCCTTGACGAGCGTGGTCTCGGTCGCGGCGTTCTCGCTGGGCTCCCTGCTCATGTACTGGTCCATCTGGGCAGCGCTGAGACAGCGGATGCCGCTGCTGCGCTCCACACCGCGCGGGTCGAAGCCGACGAGGTCGTAGCGGCTGTTCAGGGTGGAGAACGCGTGGGCCGCGTTGATGAGCGTCGTGACGCCGGAGCCGCCGGGACCGCCGAAGTTGAAGACCAGGGAGCCGATCCGCCGGCTCTGGTCGGTGGCCCGCAGCCGGACCAGGGCGATGCCGATCTTCTTGCCCTCCGGCTTGGCGTAGTCGAGGGGCACCTGGAGCGTGGCGCACTCGAAGCCGGAGGAGGAGGCCGTCTCCTCGCACGGCTTCCAGGACAGGGAGGGCGTGCCCGACGCGTAGTCCTCCGGGGTGACCCGTGCGCCCCCGCAGCCGGCGGTCGCCGTCATCGCGCCGAGCCCGGCGACCGCCGCCGCCATCACCGGCCAGACCCTTCGCGCCGCCACTCCCCGCGCCGCCCGCATCCGCGCCGCCATTCCCCGCGCCGTCACTCGCGCCGATATCCCTCGCTCCGGAACCCCTCGCGACAACGCTCGCGACACTGACAACCCTCCGTGTTCGACTGTATTCGGAGGGTGTCTCGTTTATATCGCATGCCGTCGCGGCCGCACCGCCGACTCACCGGAACTCCGCCTTACCGGACAATGGTCTAAACCATTTCCCCTCTCGTCATGCGGAGCCTTCATGTCGTCCTTGGCGGCGAATTGGTTTATACCAGTGCGCCATCGTCGAAAAAATGGCCGTTCTTGGATTGGATTAGACCTCTCCGATGCCCTCTACCTGCTTAGACGTCATATGTGGTGAAGGGTGAGGTTTGGTGCTGCTTTTCCTAGGTACAGTCCGGTTGCGGGCCGCGTCCGCGGTTTTATTGAAGTCGGCGAAGGAGCGTCGCATGCCCAAGTATGTTTACGACTTCACCGAGGGCAACAAGGACCTCAAAGACCTACTCGGTGGCAAGGGTGCCAATCTGGCGGAAATGACGAACATCGGCCTCCCCGTGCCTCCCGGCTTCACGATCACCGCCGAGGCCTGCCGCCACTACCTGGGGCACGGCGGCATGCCCGACGGGCTGGAGGGGGAGATCGCCGAGCACCTCGCCGCCCTCGAGGCCCGGATGGGCAAGCGCCTCGGTCAGGCGGACGACCCGCTGCTGGTCAGCGTGAGGTCGGGGGCCAAGTTCTCGATGCCCGGCATGATGGAGACGGTCCTCAACATCGGCCTCAACGACGACTCCGTCCTCGGGCTGGCCAAGCAGTCGGGCAACGACCGTTTCGCGTGGGACTCCTATCGCCGGCTCATCCAGATGTTCGGCAAGACCGTCCTGGGCATCGACGGCGAGCTGTTCGAGGACGCGATGGACGAGCTCAAGGGCGAGCGGGACGACACCGACCTCGACGCCGCCGACCTCCAGCGGCTGGTCGAGACCTTCAAGGGCATCGTCAGGGAGCGGACGGGCCGCGACTTCCCCGCCGACCCCCGGGAGCAGATGGACCTCGCCGTCAGGGCGGTCTTCGACTCCTGGAACGCACCGCGCGCGATTCTCTACCGCCGCCAGGAGCGCATCCCCGCCGACCTCGGCACCGCCGTCAACGTCGTCGCCATGGTGTTCGGCAACATGGGCCCGGACTCCGGCACCGGAGTCGCCTTCACCCGTGACCCCGGCTCGGGACGCCAGGGCGTCTACGGCGACTACCTGCGCAACGCCCAGGGCGAGGACGTCGTCGCCGGCATCCGCAACACCGTCCCCCTGCAGGAGCTGGAGACCATCAATCCGGGGGCCTACCGCGAGCTCCTCGACATCATGGCGACGCTGGAGCGGCACTACCGCGACCTGTGCGACATCGAGTTCACGATCGAGCGCGGCAAGCTGTGGATGCTGCAGACCCGAGTCGGCAAGCGCACGGCCGCCGCCGCCTTCTGCATCGCCACCCAGCTCGTGGACGAGGGCCTGATCGACATGGACGAGGCGGTCACCCGGGTCACCGGTGAGCAGCTCGCCCAGCTCATGTTCCCCCGCTTCGCCGCGACGGCCGGCGACCGCAGGCTGACCACCGGCATGAACGCCTCGCCCGGCGCCGCCGCGGGCAGGGCCGTCTTCAGCTCCGAGCGGGCCGTCGAGCTGGCAGGACGGGGCGAGGCGGTCATCCTCGTGCGGCGGGAGACCAACCCCGACGACCTCGCCGGGATGATCGCGGCTCACGGCGTGCTCACCTCCAGGGGCGGCAAGACCTCCCACGCCGCCGTGGTGGCGCGCGGCATGGGCAAGACCTGCGTGTGCGGGGCCGAGGAGCTGGAGGTCGACCCGCACGCCCGCCGGTTCACCGCACCAGGAGGGGTCGTCGTCGACGAGGGCGACGTGATCTCGATCGACGGCGGCAGCGGAGCCGTGTACCTCGGTGAGGTCCCCGTCACCGCCTCGCCGGTCGCGAAGTACTTCGAAGGCGAGCCGGCAGAGGACGAGCTGGTGCGGGCCGTCGACCGGATCATGACCCACGCCGACTCAGCACGCCGCCTCGCCGTACGGGCCAACGCCGACACCCCCGAGGACGCCGCCCGCGCCCGCCGCTACGGAGCCCAGGGCATCGGGCTGTGCCGTACGGAGCACATGTTCCTGGGCGAGCGGCGGCGGCTCGTCGAGGACCTGATCCTGGCCACGACGCCCGAGGCGCGGCAGGCCGCGCTCGACGCGCTCGAACCGCTGCAGACCGGCGACTTCACCGGCATCTTCACGGCCATGCACGGGCTGCCGGTGACGATCCGGCTGATCGACCCGCCGCTGCACGAGTTCCTGCCCGACCTCGTCGACCTGGCCGTGAAGGTGGCCCTGGCGGGGGACAGGGCGGACGACCGGGACCGCAGGCTCCTCGATGCGGTCAAGCGGCTGCACGAGCAGAACCCGATGCTCGGCCTGCGCGGCGTACGGCTCGGCCTGACGATTCCCGGCCTGTTCGCCATGCAGGTGCGGGCCATCGCCACGGCGGCCCGGCGGGTCGGGGGCGCGCGGGCGGAGATCATGATTCCGCTGGTCGGCGCGGTGCAGGAGCTGGAGATCGTCAAGGAGGAGGCGGAGCGTATCCTCGCCGAAGCGGGCGTGGAGGCGGCGATCGGCACGATGATCGAGGTGCCGAGGGCGGCGCTGACGGCCGGGCAGATCGCCGAGGCCGCCGAGTTCTTCTCGTTCGGCACCAACGACCTCACCCAGATGGCCTGGGGCTTCTCCCGCGACGACGTGGAGAGCGCCTTCTTCGGCACGTACCTCGACCTGGGCGTCTTCGGGGTCTCGCCGTTCGAGTCCATCGACCGCGAGGGCGTCGGCCGGCTGATGCGGATCGCGGTCGAGGAGGGCAGGCGGACCCGGCCGGACCTCAAGCTCGGCATCTGCGGCGAGCACGGCGGGGACCCCGACTCGGTGCACTTCTGCCACGAGATCGGCCTCGACTACGTCTCCTGCTCGCCGTTCCGCATCCCGGTGGCCCGGCTGGAGGCGGGCCGTGCCGCGCTGACCTGCGCGCAGTCCGACACGCGATGAGTTGAAATTCCACAAAACACCCGGACTGGTTGTGGAATGACCAGGTCGGAGTGGGGGCGGTTCACGGCGGTTCGCCGGGCCGCGCGACACGGCCCGGTGACCGTTGAAGCCGCACGCCTGATTGATCACTCTACGTACCTACCGCAAGGGAGGGCGTGGAGTGAGAAGACGTCGCCGCCTGCCGGGGCCGGGGATCGCGGCGGCCCTGCGCCCTGCTGTCTTCGCGTTGCTTTGTGCCCTCGTGACACTGCTCGGTGCCGCCCCCGCCTCGTCGGCCGTCTCGCTGACGGCCTCGGCGACGGCCTCGGTGACGGCCTCGGTGGCGGCCTCCGTGGCGGGCGGAGCGGGCCAGGAGCCGTCGCCGTCGAGGCAATACCAGGTGGACGGCCCGGCCACCGTCGCGCAGCGCAACGCGGTGGCCCGCACGGGGGCCGCCGTCGACGAGGTGCACGGCCGGAGCATGGTGGTCACCGCGACGCTCCAGGAGGCCGACGCCATCCGCCGGCTCGGGTTCACGGTGACCGAGCTGGCACCTCCCGCCGAGGCCCGCGGGCCGCAGACCTTCGACTTCCCCTCGGGGGATTCCGGCTACCACAACTACGCCGAGCTCAGCACGCTGGTCGACCAGCTCGTCGCCGCCCATCCCGGGATCGCCCGTAGGTTCAGCTACGGCCGTTCGTACGAGGGCCGCGACCTGATGGGCGTCAAGATCAGTGACAACGTGGCCACCGACGAGAGCGAGCCGGAGGTGCTGTTCACCGCCCACCAGCACGCGCGCGAGCACCTCACCGTCGAGATGGCGATCTACCTGCTGCGCCTGTTCACCGAGGACTACGGCGCCGACGCCCAGATCACCGACCTGGTGAACACGCGGGAGATCTGGATCCTGCCCGACCTCAACCCCGACGGCGGCGAGTACGACATCGCCACAGGCTCCTACCGGTCGTGGCGGAAGAACCGCCAGCCCAACTCCGGCACCTCCAGCGTCGGCACCGATCTCAACCGCAACTGGGCCTACAGGTGGGGCTGCTGCGGCGGCTCCTCCGGCACCCCGTCCAGCGAGACCTACCGCGGCTCGGCCGCCGAGTCGGCCCCGGAGGTCAGGGCGGCGGCCGACTTCGTCCGCAGCCGCGTGGTCGGCGGCGTCCAGCAGATCAAGGCGGCCATCGACTGGCACACCTACAGCGAGCTCGTCCTCTGGCCGTACGGGTACACGACGGCCGACACCGGCCCGGGCATGACGCAGGACGACCGGGACGCGCATGCCGCCCTCGGCCGGAGCATGGCGGCCACCAACGGGTACACCGCCGAGCAGTCGAGCGACCTCTACATCACCGACGGCTCGATCGACGACTGGATGTGGGGCACGTACAAGATCTTCACGTACACGTTCGAGATGTACCCCAAGGGGAGCAGCCCCGGCTTCTATCCGCCCGACGAGGTGATCGACCGGGAGACCTCCCGCAACCGGGCGGCCGCGCTGCTGCTCGTCCAGAACGCCGACTGCGTCTACCGGGTCATCGGCAAGGAGTCCGCGTACTGCGGCACCGGCACACCCCCCGCGACCGTCTACTCCGACACCTTCGAGACCGCGACCGGCTGGACCGCGAACGCCGCCGGCGCCGACACGGCCACCTCGGGCGCGTGGGAGCGCGCCGACCCCGCGGCGACCTCGTCCAGCGGGGCCAAGCAGCTCGGCACGACGGTCAGCGGGAGCTACGACCTGGTCACCGGCGCCTCGGCAGGGACGAGCGCCGGGGACGGCGACGTCGACGGGGGAGTGACCACGATCACGTCGCCGCCGATCACGCTGCCGGCGTCGGGGACGCTCACGCTGTCGTTCTCCTGGTATCTCGCCCACGGATCGAACTCCTCCACGGCCGACTACTTCCGCGTGAAGGTGATCGGCGGCACGACCAGCACGGTCTTCGAGCAGCTCGGCGCGGCCGCCGACAGGGACGGCGCGTGGAGCGTCGCCACCGCGTCGCTGACCGGGCTGGCCGGCCAGACCGTGCGGATCCAGTTCGAGGCGGCCGACCTGGCCTCCGCCAGTCTTCTGGAGGCCGGGGCCGACGACGTGACGATCACGAAGTCCTGACCCTGCGGGGATCACGCCAGCGCCGTGACGCCGGCGAGGGCGACCAGCGTGACAAGGGTCGTGGAGAGGGCGCCCAGCGCGACGGCGCGGCGGCCGGTGCGCAGGAGCGCCCGCAGGCGGACCGCCGCTCCCATGCCGAACAGCGCGGCGGTGAACAGCAGGGTCTCCGCGGTCTTCAGCGCCGACAGCGACGCGGGCGGCAGGACGCCGAGGCTGCGCAGGGCCGCCATGGCGAGGAAGCCGGCCACGAAGAGGGGCACGACGGGCGGCCTCCTGCCCTCGGTGGGAGCGGCCGTACGGCGGCGCCAGAGCGTGACCCCGGCGATGAGAGGGGCGAGCAGGACCACCCGGGTCAGCTTGACGACCACCGCGGTGGTGAGCGCCGCCCCGCCTACAGCCTGCGCGGTGGCCACGACCTGGGCCACCTCGTGCACGCTCGCGCCGGCCCAGACGCCGAACGCCTCCGGAGACAGGTGCAGGAGGCCCTCGGCCTGCGGCAGGACGGCGATCGCGAGCGAGCCGTACAGCGTCACCAGGGCGACGGCGGTCATGACGTCCTCCTCGTCGCTGTCCGTCACCCCGTCCATGGCCGCGACGGCCGCCGCCCCGCAGATGGAGAAACCGGTCGCGACGAGCAGGGACAGCTCGCGCCCCAGTCCGAGCCTGCGGCCGAGCCACTGTGTGCCGAAGAAGGTCGCGGTGACCGTCACCACGACCGGCAGCAGCACCGGAAGTCCCAGGGCGAGGACGTCGGGAAGGGCGAGCTGCGCGCCGAGGAGGACGATCCCGAGCCGCAGCGGCCCTCTCGCGGCGAACTCGAGCCCGGGACGCAGGGCGGGTGAGGACAGGCCAAGGTTGGTCGTGACGGCGCCGAGGACGAGCGCCGCCATCAGCGGGCTGACGGCGGGGACGAGCGCGTTGACGGCGATGGCCAGGGCGACCCCGGCGGTCGTCACCAGCAGTCCCGGAAGCAGCCTTGAATCAAGCGTGGAACGGGCAGCGGTGGCCCGCGTGAGAGACGGAGGCATGCGGAGATCGTCGCGAAGTCCCATATGCACCGGTAGCCACCGATTTCGCAAGACCTCATACGGTTGCCGTATGACCCCACGGTGGCCGGATCTGGCCAGCCTCGAACTGCTGCTCCTGGTGGCGGAGCAGGGCAGCCTCGGTAAGGCGGCGAAGCTGCACGGCATCACGCAGGCGTCCGCCAGCCGCAGGCTCGACACGCTGGAGCGGGAGCTGGGGGTGCCGCTGCTGCACCGCTCGACCACGGGCTCGCGCCTCACCCCGCAGGGCCAGGTCGTCGCCGACTGGGCCCGCGCCACTTTGACGGCGGCGAACGACCTGATCACGGGGGTGCAGGCCCTTCGCGGCCGGCGCGACGCCCGTGTACGGGTGGCCGCGAGCATGACCGTCGCCGAATATCTGATGCCCGGCTGGCTGGTGGCGCTGCGCCGCGTGCTGCCCGACGTCGAGGTGGGGCTGCGCGTGGTCAACTCCGGTGAGGTCTGCCGGATGGCGACGGACGGTGAGATCGACGCGGGCTTCATCGAGTCGCCCGTCGTGCCACGGGAGCTGACCTCCTGGCCGGTAGCGGAAGACCGGCTCGTCGTCGTGGTGGCCCCGGGCCACGCGTGGGCCCGGCGCGGGGAACCCCTGCGCGGAAAACCTCTGCGCGGGGAGCCTTCGCGCGGGGAACCATTGAGTCGCGCCGACCTGGCCGCGACGCCGCTGGTGGTGCGCGAGCCCGGCTCGGGCACCCGCCACGCCCTCGACCGTCTCCTGACCGGGCCGGACGTCGCCCCGCCGATCCTGGAGCTGTCCTCCAACGCCGCGGTGAAGGTGGCGGTGGAGACCGGGGTCGCCCCGGCGGTCCTCAGCCGTCTCGCCGTGGCCGCCGAACTACGCGACGGACGCCTGATCGAGGTGCCCGTCGCCGATCTCGACCTGCGCCGGCCGCTGCTCGCGGTGTGGCGGGCCAGGACCCGGCTGACCGGCCCGGCCGCCGAGCTCGTCCGCCTCGCCCGGACCGCCGCTCGCGGCTAGTCCCACTCCCAGCGGATGCCGCGCACGCCGGGCCGGGCGCCGGTGTCCACCAGGTGGGCGGCCCCGAACGCGTCGACGCGCAGCTCACCGGAGTCACCGGGAGGTGCCGACGCGTCGGGGGACCAGGTGTGGAAGCACCGCACCGGCAGCCGCCCGCCCGTGAACCGCACCTGCACCAGATGCTGCTCGACCGGGTCAAGCAGGCGCCGGTCGTACCGGTCGGCGGCGGCGACGGCGGCGACGTACTCCACGACCTGGGTCTCGCCGGGGGCGAGCGGGTGCGGGAAGATCAGCTCGGTCAGGGGGCCGGTCCCGTCGTCGTCCCCGCGGCCGGGCCGGCAGCCCTCGGTGCGCAGCAGCCGGGTGCCCGGCGGATGGGCGACCACGTACCGGTCCACGCGCGGCGCCGCGGCCCGCAGCACGGCCCGGGCGCTCACCCGGTGCCGCCGCCCGGCGCCCACCACCACCTGCTCGTGGTGGCTGAGCACGGTGAGCGTCTCCGGCCGCCGGCCCCGCGGGCGGGGCGGCCCGAGCAGGCCGATCAGCGCGTACTCCGGCAGGGACAGGATGCCTTCGAGCTCCCGGACCGCCGCCAGCGAGGCGGCGCGTTCGGGCCGCGACCGGCCGCGCTGCCAGTAGCTGAGGCTGGACAGGCTGACGTGGACGCCCCGCTCGCGCAGCCGTGAGTGCAGGCGGTCGAGGCTCAGTCCCCGGGCGCGGATGGCCGCCCGCAGGGCGCGCTCGAAGGGCCCGGATCGGAGGACCTCCGCGAGCTCGTTGTCCACCACCAGGGCTCCTCCTCGGAAGCGCCAGGGCGGGAAAAACCGAGTATCACTCGCGGTCGCTTACCGGGCAAGGGGGCAATCTCCCATCGGACTACCGGATCTGTCGTGAAACCGGACCTTCGCGGGTACGCTCCATTCCCCGCCGCCACGGGGCTTGCCACAGGGAAGGAGGATGGATGGCCCGCTACGACGAGCACGACCAGGCACGGTGGGTGCCGGAGCCGCCGGGTAACCCCGAGCGGAGCGCGTTCGAGCGGGACCGGGCACGCGTGCTCCACAGCGCCTCGCTGCGCAGGCTCGCCGCCAAGACGCAGGTGGTCGCCCCCGCCGACTGCACCGGCCTGCACAGCCCCCGCACACGGTTGACCCACTCGCTGGAGTGCGCGCAGATCGGCCGGGAGATGGGCAAGGTCCTCGGCTGCGACCCCGACCTGGTGGAGACCGCCTGTCTCGCCCACGACCTCGGCCATCCTCCGTTCGGCCACAACGGGGAGGCCGCCCTCGACGAACTGGCCGCGCCGTGCGGCGGGTTCCAGGGCAACGCGCAGAACCTGCGCCTGCTGACCCGGCTGGAGGCCAAGGTCATCACCGAGGACGGCCGCAGCGCCGGGCTCAACCTCACCCGGGCCGCGCTCGACTCGGTCTGCAAGTATCCCTGGGCCGGGTCCTCCTGCCGGGTCCCGGGCGTCCCGCTCGCCGCCGAGGGCCGGCCGTACTGCGTCTACCCCGACGACCTGGCGGTCTTCCGCTGGGTGCGGGAGGGGGCGCCCGACTACGCGGTCGGCTTCGAGGCGCAGGTCATGGACTGGGCGGACGACGTGGCCTACTCGGTGCACGACCTTGAGGACGGGCTGACGTGCGGCCACGTCACGATGGCGGCCCTGCGCGACCCGGAGGAGCGGCTGGAGGTGTGCCGTCTGACGATGGAGTGGTACGCGCCCGACGCGGGCGTGGAGGAACTGTCGGAGACCTTCGCCCGGCTGCTCGCCGAGCCGCTGTGGCCGGCCGCCTTCGACGCCGGGCTCGCCGACCTCGCCGCGCTCAAGCGGCTCACCAGCGCGCTCATCGGCCGGCTGTGCCGCGCCGCCCAGGACGCCACGCGCGAGACGTACGGTTGCCGCCCCACGCCGGGAGACAGGGGCGGCCACAACCGGTACGACGCGGACCTGGTGGTGCCGAGGACGACCCGCCTGGAGTGCGCGCTGCTCAAGGGGGTGACGGCTCGCTACGTGATGTCCAGGGAGGCCCACCACGCCGTCCAGGCCCGGCAGCGCGAGATCATCGCCGAGCTGGGCGACCTCATCCTGCGCGGCGCCCCGGCGACGCTGGAGCCCGCCCTGCGGCCGCAGTTCGAGCAGGCCGCCGACGACGCGGGGCGGCTGCGCGCGGTGGTCGATCAGATCGCCTCACTGACCGACGCCTCCGCCATGGGCTGGCACCGCCGCCTGTCGGCGGCCACGCACCGCCTCAAGGCCGGCTGACCCGCCGGGCCGCCTCAGAACCGGCTGACCCGCCGGCCGCCTCAGAGCCGGCTGACCCGCCGGCCGCCTCAGAGCCGGCTGAGACCCGCCGCGCCACCTCCGCCGCCGCGCGCACGAAGGCGGCCAGCGCCCGCGACCGCGCGTCCCGCGGCCAGGCCAGGACCAGCGTCGTCGGCGGCGCGTCGGCCACGGGCACGCCGACGAGGTCGTGACGCAGGTTCGCCCGGATCGACTCGGGGACGACCGCCACGGCCCGGCCGAGCGCGACGAGATGCATGAGCTGGCCGCTCTCGGCGATCCGGGAGAAGCCCTCGGGGACGGCACCGGGCCACCGCGGCAGCGGCTCGCCGTCGAGGTCCGCCATCGACAGCTTCGCGCGCCCGGCGAGCCGGTGCCCCCGGGGCAGCACCGCCATTTGGCTCTCGACCAGGAGCTCCTCGACCGCCAGGCCGGTCAGGTCCTCACGCGGGGCGTGCAGCAGGGCGGCGTCGGCCCGGCCGTCCCGCACCATCGCGCCCCGCTCCCGTGCGCTGAAGACGATGTCGACGGGCAGCGCGCCCGGCGTGGCCGCGTACGCCGCGAGGATCTCGGGCAGCAGGTCCGCGTCCCCGCCCGGTTTGGCGGCGAGCACGAGCGAGGGCTCGCTCCGGCCGGCCCGCCGGGTCCTGCGCACGGCAGCCGACACCGCGGCGAGCGCGGCGTTGCCCTCCCGCAGCAGCGTCTCACCCGCCTCCGTCAGCGCCACCGTGCGGTGGTCGCGCTCCAGCAGCCGCACGCCGAGGCGGCGTTCGAGCTGCTGGATCGCCCGTGACAGCGGCGGCTGCGCGATGCCGAGCCGCCGGGCCGCCCGCCCGAAGTGCAGCTCCTCGGCCACCGCCACGAAATAGGCCAGCTCCCGTGTCTCCACGGTGTCGTCACCGGCGGTCATACCGCGAGGGTATCGCCCGTGACCGAGACGGTGTTGGGCGCCGCGGGGGACGCGGTGATGGGCTTGCCCCATGAACAGCACTGACAGCAGTGACAGCACTGACACCGTGGCCCTCGTCACGGGCGCGAACAAGGGCATCGGCTATGAGGTCGCGAGGCAGCTCGGCGAGCTCGGCATGACCGTGCTGCTCGGGGCGCGCGACCCGGGACGCCGGGACGAGGCGACCGCGAAGCTGCGGGCGGAGGGCCTGGAGGTCCACCCGCTGACGATCGACGTCACCGGAGAGGAGAGCGTGCGGGCGGCTGCGGAGCAAGTGGGGGAGCGGTTCGGCCGCCTCGACGTGCTCGTCAACAACGCCGGCATCTCGGGCGGGACGCGGCAGACGCCCGGCTCGGTCGACCTCGGCGTCGTGCGCGAGGTGTTCGAGATCAACCTCTTCGGCGTCATCCGGGTGACCGACGCGATGCTGCCGCTGCTGCGGCGGTCGGCGGCCGGCCGGATCGTCAACGTGTCGAGCGGCACGGGGTCGATGACGCACATGACCGACCCCGGTCACTACTTCACCGGCAGGCCGGGCTTCGCGGCCTATCCGTCGTCGAAGGCCGCGCTCAACATGCTCACCGTGCAGTACGCCAAGCAGTTGCGCCCGCTCGGCATCCTGGTCAACGCCATCGCCCCCGGGCCGTGCGACACCGACTTCGCCAGGGATCTCGGCAGGTCCCTGCCGCGTACGGCGGCGCAGGGCGCGGCGGTCGCGGTCACGCTCGCGACGCTCGGTGCGGACGGCCCGTCGGGCGGATTCTTCGACGAGGACGGACCGGTGCCCTGGTGACCGTGCTTCTCCGCGGGACCGGTGCCGCGGTGACCGTCCCGCTCAGAGCGGGATGACCACCACGTCGTCGTCGCCGCCCCCGTTCTTCTTTTTCTTCGTGGGCGGCTTGGTCTCGTCCGGGGTGGGCGTGGGCTGCTTGGACGAGTTGGACGCGCACAGTTGTGTGCAGGCCGGGGTCGCGCCCATCTTCTTGCGCAGCGTGAGCATGGCCTTGCGTGGGGAGACGGTGCGGTTGCCGTCGTCCCAGGCGTCCAGGTAGGGCCACGCCGGCACCACGCCCCGCCGCACCCACCAGTACTGGGGCGCGGCCGGCCACGAGATGGCGAAGTAGAGGTTGCTCGCGGTGTCGCGCGCGTTGCCCGTGTTGCCCACCCGGCCGAGCAGCTGCCCGGCCTTGACCTTGGTGCCCGGCGTGATGTCCTGCTCCACGGAGTCGAGGTGCCCGCCGAGGTACAGCACGCCGTCCTCGCCCTTGACCGTGACGAACCGGCCCTCCCGGTCGGCGCCGCGGTCGGTCGAGGGCGTCCAGAGGTTCTTGACGTTGACCTCCTGGACCACCCCGTCGACCGGCGACACGAACGCGCATCCCTTGGCCGCCCAGACGATGGTCTTGGGAAGCACGAGCAGCTTGCGGGAGTACGACACCTTGCAGCCCTTGATGGGGAAGGCGTACGTGTAGGAGGACACCTTCGGCGGGGGGACCCGCACCGGCTCGTCCCCGGGCGGAGGCACGACGTGGCCGGGCTGGGAGTCGTCCATGGCGGCCGTGACGCCGCCTCCCGGCGGCGGCGTGGGCGGCAGCGTGCTCACTCCCGCGACCCCGGCGGGCGCGCCGCAGGACGCCGCGACGAACGCGGCGCCGGCGAGGGCGGCCAGTCTCCCCGATCGCATGATCTCCACCTGGTCGACGTTACCGAACCTTTCCTTTGTAACGGACCAAGCCGCACATCACGACCGGTTCCGGAAAGTCGTGACATGTCCTCGACCATCCGCGGTGGGGCGTCCGGGCTGTCGGGGGCAGGCTCTAGACTCGCCAGCGTGGCAGGGCGAAGCGGTCGGATCAGTGACGAGGACATCGCGCTCGTGCGGGAGCGCTCGCCGATCGCCGACGTCGTCGGCGAGCACATCCAGCTCCGCAACGCGGGCGGGGGCAACCTGAAGGGGCTGTGCCCGTTCCACGACGAGAAGTCGCCCTCGTTCAACGTCACCCCGGCCCGTGGCTACTACTACTGCTTCGGCTGCGCCGAGGGCGGCGACGTCATCACGTTCGTCCGCAAGATCGAGAACCTGACGTTCACCGAGGCCGTCGAGCGGCTCGCCCAGCGGGCCGGCATCCAGCTCCGCTACGAGCAGGGCGGCTATGTGCCCGGTCGTGAGCAGGGCGAGCGGCTGCGGCTGATCGAGGCGCACCGCGCCGCCGCCGAGTTCTACGCCGAGCGGCTGTCCGGCCCGGAGGCGGCCCCGGGGCGGCGCTTCCTGTCCGAGCGCGGCTTCGAGCGGGCCGACGCCGAGCACTTCGGCGTCGGCTACGCCCCCAACGAGTGGGAGGCGCTGTCGCGGCACCTGATGGCCCGCGGGTTCACCTCCCAGGAGCTGATCAAGGGAGGCCTGGCCCGCGAGGGCAGGCGCGGGCCCGTCGACCGGTTCCGCGGCCGGCTGGTCTGGCCGATCCGCGACATCACCGGCGACGTCATCGGCTTCGGCGCGCGCAAGCTGCTCGACTCCGACGACGGCCCCAAATACCTGAACACCCCCGAGAGCCCGATCTACCACAAGAGCTCGGTGCTGTACGGCGTGGACCTCGCCAAGCGGGAGATCGCCAAGCGGTCCCAGGCCGTCATCGTGGAGGGCTACACCGACGTCATGGCCTGCCATCTGGCCGGCGTGCCGACCGCGGTGGCCACCTGCGGCACCTCCTTCGGGGAGGACCACATCAAGGTCCTGCGCCGGCTGCTGCTCGACCAGGCCGAGTTCAGGGGTGAGGTGATCTTCACCTTCGACGGCGACTCGGCGGGGCAGAAGGCCGCCCTGCGCGCGTTCCAGGACGAGCAGAAGTTCGTCACGCAGACCTTCGTCGCCGTCCAGCCCGACGGCCTCGACCCCTGCGACCTGCGGGTCAAGCAGGGCGATGCCGCCGTGCGCGACCTGGTCGCCAGCCGGGAGCCGCTGTTCGCCTTCGCGATCCGCAGCATCCTGTCGCGCTACGACCTCAACACCAACGAGGGACGCCTGGCCGCGCTCGACGCCGCCGCGCCCGTCGTGGCCTCGATCAAGGACCCGGGACTGCGCAAGACCTACGTGGTGGACCTCGACCGCTGGATCGGCTTCATGGACGAGGGCTTCGTCATCCAGCGCGTGCAGCAGGTCGTGGGGCGGGCGCAGGAGGGCGTCCACGCTCCCGGGCGCCGGCAGCCGGCGCGCGGAGCCGCGCCCGCGCGGTCCGCCCCGGCGCGTCAGGAGCCCCTGGATCCCGCCGTCCGCCTGGAGGCGGAGGCGCTCAAGCTCGCCGTCCAGCGGCCCGCGCTGCTCGGGCCGGAGTTCGACGCGCTCGGCGCGGCGACGTTCACCCTGCCCGAGCACGTCGCGCTCTACGAGGTCATCGTGGCGGCGGGGGGGACCGCCGCCGGAGGGCCCGGCGGGCGCGAGTGGGTCGACCGGCTGCTGGAGCAGGCCGACGCCGGGACGCCCGACGGGACCGGCGTCGACCTGAGGTCGCTCGTCACCCGGTTCGCGGTCGAGGCCGTGCGCGCCGACGTCAACGTCGAGGAGCGGTACGGCGCGGCCGTCCTGGCCAAGATCCAGGAGGTCGCGGTCGGCCGGGCCGTCGCCCAGGTGAAGTCGCGCCTGCAGCGGCTCAACCCGGTCGAGGAGCAGCAGGAGTACAACCGGCTGTTCGGCGAACTCGTGGCGCTGGAACAGCAGCGACGCGTGTTGCGAGAACGCGCCAGCGGGGCCTGAATAAACGTCCCTTTCCAGATCTCACAGCCGCCAAACATATGTTTTGATCTCGATTCGGTATTGACTTCCGCCTTACCTTGGGTGACAAAAATAGGCCTGCCATTTAGTGGTGCCTTTCCTGCACACTGTGTTGCGTGGGTGCATCGGTGCTGCCAAGCAGGCCGCCATCGGTAGACCAGGTGGCGGACCTCGTCGCTAAGGGAAGGGAACGCGGGAGCGTCACGGTTGACGACGTGGCCGCCGCGCTCGACCGATCCGAGTTGCCCGCCGACGCGCTGGAGCGCGTCGTGCGGATGCTCGCCGAGAACGGGGTTGAGGTCCTCGAGCCGCAAGGCGACGAGGAGCCCAGCAAGCCGGACGAGGAGGATATCGGCAAACGCGCTCCGACCAGCGACCTGGTCAGGATCTACCTCAGGGAGATCGGCAGGGTTCCGCTGCTCACCGCCGAGGAGGAGGTGGAACTGGCCAAGGCCATCGAGGCCGGTCTGTTCGCGGAGGACAAGCTCTGCGAGAGCCCCGCCGCCAGGTTCGCCCGGCCGGAGCTGGAAGACCTGGTCTGGGAGGGCGTCCGCGCCAAGCAGCGGCTCATCGAGGCCAACCTCAGGCTCGTGGTCTCCATCGCCAAGCGCTATGTGGGGCGCGGAATGCTGTTCCTGGATCTCATTCAGGAAGGCAATCTCGGTCTCATCCGTGCGGTCGAGAAATTCGACTACACCAAGGGATACAAGTTCTCGACCTATGCGACCTGGTGGATTCGCCAGGCGATCACCCGGGCGATCGCCGACCAGGCGAGAACGATCCGGATTCCCGTGCACATGGTCGAAACGATCAACAAATTGGTCCGCGTGCAGCGGCAGCTTCACCAGGATCTCGGCCGGGAGCCCGCCCCCGAGGAGATCGCCGCCGAGATGGACCTGCCGATCGACCGCGTGGTGGAGATCCAGCGCATCGCGCAGGAGCCGGTCTCGCTCCAGGCGCCCATCGGCGAGGAGGACTCCGACCTCGGCGACTTCATCGAGGACGCCGACGCCGTGGTGCCGATGGAGGCCGCGGCCTTCATCATGCTGCAGGACCAGCTCGACGACATCCTGGCCACGCTCTCGGATCGCGAGCAGCGGATCATCCAGCTGCGGTTCGGCCTCTCCGACGGCCACCCCCGCACGCTGGAGGAGGTCGGCCGGGAGTTCGGCGTGACGCGTGAGCGCATTCGCCAGATCGAGTCCAAGACGCTGGCCAAGCTGCGCCACCCCACCCGGGCCCAGATGCTCCGGGACTACCTGGACTGACGCCTCGACCGCGACGAGCGCCTCCCGCCCCCTGGGAGGCGCTCGTCGCGTTTCGCGGTGGCCGGCGGCCGGGGTTGTCAGGTTGGCGATGACCTGGTCGGTGTCGCCCGGCGCGCCCAGGTGAACGTTGACGTCTGGTGGCGCGAGGCCGGGTCTCTGGAGCGATCCATATGCGAGCTGTGCCGAGGAGTGTGACCATCGTCGGGCGATCTGGAGGTGGATGACGTGAGTGAGCCCGCGGTTCGGCCGAACGAGGCGACGGTGCCGTTGCTGCCGTGCGCGTCGGTGGAGGAGACCCTGGCGTTCTATGAGGCGCTGGGATTCGAGGCGACCTACAAACAGAGCAAGCCCTACGTCTATCTGGCGCTGCGGTGGAGCGGATTCCAGCTGCACTTCGGCCCGGCGCCCAAGGGCCTGGATCCGGCCCGGGAGGAGTCCGGAGGCTGCCTGGTCATGGTCGACGCCGTGGCGCCCTACCATGCGGCGTTCGCCGCGGCGATGCGCCGGGTCTACGGGAAGGTGCTGGGTTCCGGCCTTCCGCGGATCACCCGCTACCGGCCCGGCGCGTCCCGGTTCACGCTGATCGATCCGTCCGGAAACTCGATCATATTCATCCAGCGCGACGAGCCGGCCGAGTTGGAGTATGGCGGCTCGAAAAAGCTGACGGGCCTGGCCAAGGCGCTCGACAACGCGCGGATCCTGCGCGAGTTCAAGAACGATGACCTGCAGGCCTTCCGTGCGCTCAAGTCCGCGGTGCGCAGGCACGGCGCGGACGCCTCGCCGGCCGAGCGGGCCATCGCCCTGTGTCACCTTGTCGACGTGGCCACGGTCCTCGGTGAGCCCATCGATCCCTGGCTCGCCGATCTGCGTGCTCTGGTGCTCACCGTTGACGACAGGCGGCGCGTCGAGTCGGAACTCGGGCATCTCGCCGGACTTCAGGAGTGGCTTCCCTGAGACGTGAAGCGGCTCCTTCCGGGGGGAGCGAAGTCGACACCGGGGCGCCGGATAGCCTCGGGGGTGTTAACGGTCGACGTACGCTGGCGGTGCTCCCTTGACCTCTCAGAAGCCCTCGCTGTCCCGTCTGCTCGGCTCCCGGCTGCCCCGTGAGGTCCGTACGGCTCTCGCCCTGGAGAGCGGCGAGCGTCCGATCAGCCACGCGCTGACGCCGGAGGGCGGCCACATCGTCGCCACCACCCGGGCGCTGCACCTGCCGGACGGGCCGCGCCTGGCGTGGCACCTGATGGACAAGGCCGTGTGGGACGAGGAGGGCGTGACGGTCACGATGACGGACGGGGCCGTCCACCGGGCCCTCCTGTCCGAGCCGGGCAGACTGCCGGAGACGATCCGCGAGCGGGTGACCTCGACGATCGTCGCGAGTCGCCATGTGACCATCAACGGCCGTGGGGGAGTGCGCCTTGTCGCCCGCCGGGTTCCCGGCTACGACACCCCGCGCTGGGAGTTCATCTTCGACCCCGGGCTCGACGCCAACGACCCGGGCCTGCGCGCCCACGCCGAGCAGGCCCTCGAAGAGGTACGCCGCAGCCTCGGCGTCTGACGCGGCGGGCCCCCGGCGTGATGCCGGGGGCCCGCCGATGGCGCGGCACGCACCGTCCGGGCCGGTCCTCCATGGGGAGACGGAGCCGAACCGGGACCTGTCCGGTCTCGGGGGCGGTTCAGGGGATCTGGTCGGCGCCGGCCGGCCAGCCGGTGGCCGTGCCGACCCGGTCGGTTCTGTCGGCCTGCTCCCAGGTCTCCGTCTTCTTCAGGAACGGCACCTTGTCGCCCGCGAAGTCCTTGGCCTTGCCCGCCACCTTCGAGGCCTGGGCGCCGACCAGCCCCGCCGCCTCCTGCACCGTGGGGCTGTCCGCGAACCGCTGCGCGAAACGCTTGATCTGCTCGTAGCGCTCACGCCCGGCCCGCGTGCCGAGGACGTAGCCGACGGCCAGCCCGGTGGCGAACATCGCCTTGTATCGCATCTTCCACCTCCGCGCTCGTGTTCCCCGCCCCCCTACCCCGAGGGCCTGTCTCTATCCAACAGCAGCCGTTCCGGCCCCGCCCGGGCGGGCTCCCGGGCCGTCCGGGCGCTCTTTGCCGTACGCCGATCAAGACCCGACGACTCGCGGACGGAATCGATGTGACAGACACCCCCCGGAGTGCGCTAATCTAGTTCCGCGCCGCAAGGAAAGCCGAAAGGCCGGAACGAGCGGAGCAGGCAGTAGCAGCAGTAAGAGCACGATCCCGTGTAGCTCAATCGGCAGAGCAGCCGGCTGTTAACCGGCAGGTTATAGGTTCGAGTCCTATCGCGGGAGCATTTCACCCCGGGGCGGTGGTCACAGACCACCGCCCCGGGGCTTTTGCATGTGTCGGCACATGCCAATGGAGAGGACGGACACCCGACGATCTGGCCCTCAGCGAGGAAGCGGCCCGACGCGAGGGGCTTCTGAAGCCGAGACCACCCGGGAGAGGCATGTCTCGTCGCTCTCGCCCGGGCGCGGTCGACTTCGTGCTCGCCGCGAAGTGCCGCATGGGCGTCGTACAGCGGTCAGCGGCGGTGGTACGCATCTGCTTGTCGGAGATCGCACGTCAGGCGGCCGCGCCGAGAACAGGCTCGAACGGCTCGCGGGGGAATGACATCACTGCCGACCGTCGAGTAGCCCCCGGATGGCTTCCCTGCCACGGAGACCTTCTCCGCGGGTGATGGAGGCACGGGACTCGATGACGGCTTGAAGGGCGTCGTTGTCGGACAACACTTCGCTGGTCTCGCGCAGGCGGGCGATCAGGTCAGGCTGATCCGCTGGAACGACTGCGGCCAGGCGCTTCCCGTTTCCCGTCACGGTGACCACCTGACCGTTCGAAGCTGAAACCACAGCCTCGTCCCACCGCTCGGGGTGAGCGTGCGTGATTCTGGAGTGGTTGCGTGATCCCGAGCGGCACCTCCCACCGCAGCGCGACGGCGATCTGGTCAGAGACGGGGTCTGTTCCTTGTTCATCGCCCAGAAATTGAGGGTGAGCCAACCGACTTGCGGCGATCATCTGCGAGTGCTCTCCCAGGCGGGGCTGGTGCGCGGCAAGAAGATCAAGCAGTGGGTGTTCTACCAGCGCGGCGAGGACCGCATCGCGCAGGCGAAGGAGTTGCTGAGCGGGTGAGTGGTGAGCTGGACGGCGCCGTCGCGGTGCCCGGCGGCCTGGGGCTCTATGAGAGTCTCATCGGGGACCTGGATGCCGCCGGGGCGCGGTATCGGCTGATCGACCGGCAGGCGTTCACCGTCCCGGCCGGGATGTCGCACCGGCCCGTCGTCCCCGTCCGCAGCGCCGTACTGATGATCGAGAAGGCCGGCGTCGTCGTCACCGGAGACTGACCGCGCCGGTGTGGGGATTTGGCGGACAAATCCGGGGACATCGCGGAAAAATGTGATCGCCGTGGCCGTACCGGTCGCGGCTGCCGCGGACCACGGACGGCGCAGTGGGGTGAGGGCCACTGCGGGAAGGGTGTCGCCGCCGGCCCGGAACCGGCGCGGGGCGCCCGTGAGCGCGAAGTGTGTGGCGGTCGTGCTGACTTGGCGGAAATCGAAAAAGACCCCCGCGCCCGTACGGGAGCGCGGGGAGGAGATCGACTGGCGGGAGGCGGAGAACTTCATCCGGCTCCACCACACGGAGAACCCGGTGGCGGGCCCGGTGGAGCCTCGGCTCCGGGAGGTCCTCGCGGAGATCGACCAGACGGGGACGTACACGCACACCACGGGCGAGCTGACCTTCGGCGCGCGGGTGGCGTGGCGCAACAGCAACCGGTGCATCGGGCGCCTTTACTGGCGGTCGCTGCAGGTCCGTGACCGGCGGCACGTGGACACCGCCGACGGCGTGGCCGAGGAGTGCGTCGAGCACCTCAGGGCGGCCACCGGACGGGGCAGGATCCGCCCCACCATCACGGTGCTCGCCCCCGACCGGCCGGGGGAGCGGGCGCCGCGAATCCTCAACGACCAGCTCATCCGCTATGCGGGGTACACCCGCGAGGACGGCTCCGTCCTCGGCGACCCGGCGAACGCGGAGATCACCAAGCGGGCCCTGCGGATGGGCTGGCGGGGGGAGGGCACGAGGTTCGACGTCCTGCCGCTGGTCGTGGAGGCCAAGGGCGCCCTGGTCCTGCGGGAGGTGCCGCACGAGGTGGTCCTGGAGGTGCCCCTGCGGCACCCGGCCTTCCCGTGGTTCGCCGACCTGGGGCTCAAGTGGCACGCCGTGCCGGCGATCTCGAACATGTCGCTGGAGATCGGCGGGGTCGCCTATCCGTGCGCGCCGTTCAACGGCTGGTACATGGGAACCGAGATCGGCGCGCGCAACCTCGCCGACCGGGACCGCTACGACCAGCTTCCGGTGGTCGCCGAGCGGCTCGGCCTCGACACCTCCCACGAGCGGACGCTCTGGCGCGACCAGGCGCTGGTGGAGCTCAACGTCGCCGTGCTGCACTCCTTCGCGGAGGACGGCGTCACGATCACCGACCACCACACCGAGGCGCGGCGGTTCCTGACCCATCTGGAGCGGGAGGAGCGCAGCGGTCGTGTCTGCCCCGCGGACTGGTCCTGGATCGTGCCTCCCCTGTCCGGCGCCGCGACGCCGGTCTTCCACCGCTACTACGACGACGTACGGCTCACGCCGGCCTACGTCCACCGCCCTCCCGTGGTGTAGAACATAGTTCGGGTTAGGGAGGGTGAACATGGTGGTGCTGTCCGAGGACGACGGCGGTGTGCGGATCCTGACGTTGAACCGGCCGGAACGGCTGAACGCCTGGACCGCCGAGATGGGACGGCGCTACTTCGACCTGCTGGAGGAGGCCGACCGCGACCCGTCCGTACGGGCGATCGTGGTGACCGGCGCGGGAAAGGGCTTCTGCGCCGGGGCCGACTTCGCGGACCTGACGGCCCTGCAGGCGGGCACGTACGCCGATGAGCAGGACAGAAGGCCGACCACCTTCCCCACCACCCTGCGGACGCCGGTCGTCGCCGCGGTCAACGGCGCCTGCGCCGGTCTGGGTATGGTCCACGCGCTCGTGTGCGACGTGGTCGTCACCGCCGACGACGCCAAGTGGACGACCGCGTTCTCCCGGCGCGGGCTCATCGCGGAGTGGGGCCTCGGCTGGATCCTGCCCCGGCTCGCCGGGCAGGCCCGCGCCATGGACCTGCTGCTGTCCGGGCGCGTCTTCACCGGAGCCGACGCGTGCGCCATGGGCCTCGCCGTGCGGGCCGTGCCGGGGGAGCGGCTGCTCGCCGAGGCCGTCGCGTACGCGAAGGAGCTGGCCACCCAGTGCTCGCCCGCCTCGATGGCGATCATCAAGCGGCAGATCTGGGGCGGCTGGCAGGAGGGGCTCGACGAGGCCAGGGACGAGGCCGTACGGCTGATGACGGAGTCGTTCCGGCGGCCGGACTTCGCCGAGGGAGTGGCGAGCTTCCTCGAACGCCGGCCGCCGGACTTCCCGCCCCTGGGATAGGACTCAGCGGAGGCGGTGGGCGCCGGCCGCCGGGGTGGCGGGCAGGAACGTCGGCGCGGCCCAGCCGCGCTCGGCGTAGGCCTGCTCCACGGTGGCGCGGACCCGGTCCACCCGGTCGTCGGCGACCAGCGCGATGGCCGAGCCGCCGAAGCCGCCGCCGGTCATCCGCGCCCCGCGCGCGCCGCCCCGCACCGCGGCCTCGACCGCCACGTCCAGTTCCGGGCAGGAGACCTGGTACTGGTCGCGGAGAGACAGGTGTGAGGCGTTCAGCAGGGCGCCGATCTCCTGTACGGCTCCCGCCCGCAGCAGCCCGATGACGGCCTCCACCCGGTGGTTCTCGGTGACGACGTGCTGGGTGCGGGCCCGCTCGTCGCCGCTGAGCCTCGACAGGGCCGCGGCGAGGTCGGTGACGTCCCGCAGCGACGGGACGCCGAGGTGCTTGGCGGCGTTCTCGCAGTCCTGGCGCCGCTTGGCGTACTGCCCGTCGGCCAGTTCGTGGTGCACGCCGGTGTTGATGATGAGGATCTGCAGGCCGTACGCCGACAGGTCGAACGGAACGGCGCGGCTGGCCAGCGAGCGGCAGTCGAGGAACAGCGCGTGCCCCTCCTTGCTCAGGGCCGAGGCCGCCTGGTCCATGATCCCGCACGGCATGCCGACGAACTCGTTCTCGGCCTTCTGGCACAGCCTGGCCAGCTCCATCGGCTCCAGGCCGAGGCCGTACAGGTCGCTCAGGGCGAGTCCGACGGACACCTCCAGCGCCGCGCTGGAGGACAGCCCCGCGCCCTTGGGCACGTCACCGTCGATCACGATGTCGGCGCCCCGCACCGGCAGCCCGGCGCCGCGCAGGATCGAGACGACTCCGGCGGGGTAGCGGGCCCAGCCCTCGGCCCGCTCGACGTCCTCCAGCACCTGCTCCTCGCCGGGGGCCTGCAGCGAGGAGATCCGGACGGTGAGGTCCTCGCGGGGGCTGACGGCCGCGGTGACGCCCCACGGCACCGCGAACGGCAGCACGAAGCCGTCGTTGTAGTCGGTGTGCTCCCCGATCAGGTTGACCCTGCCGGGCGCGTGCCAGACTCCGGCGGGCTCGCCGCCGTACGCCTGCCGGAAAGCATCAATAACGCGCATAGTCGCACACTCCTCAACATCGCAGCCTTCCCGTAGGGTAGCGGCCCACGCGGGTGCGGACGTGCCAGGGCCCGGCTCGGAAGTCCGGGCCGGGCCCTGATCCGCACGGCGACTCTCACATCGCGGGTACGGTGGCCCGCTCGTCGGGGACGCAGTGCGTCATCTTCAGCCCCGAGACGTCGCGCGGGCCGTTCTTGCCGAGGTTGGCCAGGCGCTCCCTGTCCTCGTCGGTCAGGTCCTGGCTCGCCAGCGGCTCCAGATGCATGACGTCGTCCGGCGTGATGCCGAGCCCCTCGCCGACGCGCAGCCCGAGGTCGTCCTCGACCAGCAGGAAGTGCCAGACCATGCGCTCCTGGATCGGCCGGTCGCACTGCGACAGCATGGTGGTCAGGTTCTCCACCAGGTCGTCGCGCTCCCACTGCTCCATGAGCAGGTAGCGCTGGCCCGCCTGCTTGTAGTCGTTGGTCCGCGGGATGCGCTTGCGGGTGAGCCTGCCGACGATCTCCGGGCCCTGCTCGTCGTGCGCCGGGAACTGTCCCTCGCGCGGCCCGCCGGTGATGGACGGCTCGTAGTTGACGTGCGGGTTCTCGCCTCCCCGATCCTGGTGGTAGGTCATGAAGCCGTCGCGCTGGTTGGTCCGCACGTCGGCGTTCTTGGCCTGGTTGACCGGCAGCTGCAGGTAGTTCGGCCCGACGCGGTAGCGCTGGGTGTCGCTGTAGGAGAACGTGCGGCCCACCAGCATCTTGTCGTCGGAGAAGTCCAGCCCGTCGACGAGGACGCCGGTGCCGAAGGAGATCTGCTCGTTCTCGGCGAAGACGTTGTCCAACGTCCGGTTCAGGACCATCCGCCCGACCGGCTTGGCCGGGAAGATCTCCTCCGGCCAGACCTTGGTGTCGTCGAGCGGGTCGAAGTCCAGCTCGGGGTGCTCGTCGTCGCTCATCATCTGGACGAGCAGCTCCCACTCCGGATAGTCGCCGCGCTCGATGGCGTCGTGCAGGTCCTTCGTGGCGTGGCCCAGTTCGTGGGCCTGGATGCGGGCGGCGTCCTCGGCCGTCATGCTCCTGACCCCCTGCTTGGGCATCCAGTGGTACTTCACGAGCACGGTCTCGCCCCGGTCGTTCACCCACTTGTAGGTGTTGACCCCGAAGCCCTGCATGTGCCGGTAGTCCGCCGGGATGCCGCGCGGGCTGAACAGGTTGACCAGCATGTGCATGCTCTCCGGGCTCTGCGACATGAAGTCGAAGATCCGGTTCGGCTCCTGCCGGAACGTGACCGGGTCCGGCTTGAGCGCGTGGATCACGTCGGGGAACTTGATGGCGTCGCGGATGAAGAACACCGCGAGGTTGTTCCCGACGAGGTCCCAGTTGCCGTCCTCGGTGTAGAACTTCACGGCGAAGCCACGCGGGTCGCGGGCGCACTCGGACGAGTCCCGCCCGCCGATCACGGTCGAGAACCGCACCGCCAGGTCGGTGCGCTTCCCGGTCTCCTGGAACAGCTTCGCCCTCGTGAACCGGGCGATCGGCTCGTCGCCCCACATGCCGTACGCCTCGAAGAAGCCGTACGACGTCGTGCCGCGCGCGTGCACCACCCGTTCCGGGATGCGCTCCCGGTCGAAGTGACTGATCTTCTCCAGGAACTGGTAGTTCTCGAGAGTGGCCGGGCCGCGCGCGCCGACCGTCCGCTGGTTCTGGTTGTCGTAGACCGGGTGCCCTTGACGGTTGGTCAGCACCGGACGCTCGTCCCCAGGCTCCGGTCCCTTGCTCGACACGTCCGTCATGGGACGGCTCCTCTCGCTATTTGATCTCATTTGAGTTGTTTGTCCTCTTCAAGACCCCCCTTTCCGCTTTTTGTCGGGGTATTCGTCCCGGCGTCCTCAGGAGAGGAGATCCTGGAACGTCCGGAGCACGCGGGGGAGGGACCGCAGGGCGCCGTGCATGTGGTCCACGGCCCCGACGTCCACCAGGCGCACCTCGGCCCCGCCCGCCGCCAGGTCGTCGCGGCACAGCCGGGAGTTGGCGATCGCCACGTCGCGGTCGCCCCGGGAGGCGTACAGCGTGACCGGGACCCGGGGCCGCCAGCCGGTGCAGGTCGTGTCGCCGGCGCGCAGCGCTTCGAGGAAAGCCCCGGTGGGCTGCCTTGTCTGGGCCATGAACGCGTCGGTCAGCAGCTCAGCCGGGCTCGCCGGGAGCGCGGCGGCGATCTGCTCCTCGGTGTGCAGCCCGTCGAAGAGCCCCTCCACCGTCGTGTCGTACGGCGCGCGGAACGCCTGGGCGGGTGTGTCGTACAGGTGGTGGAGGCGGTTCATCGAGGTGATCCAGTACGCGAGGTAGAACGTCGCGGTGTGCGGCTCGATGTCCCCGGACAGGACGGCGGGCAGCTCGGCCCGCTCCACGGCGTACGGCCCGCTGATCGGGGCGAGCGCGGCGAGGCGGAAGCCGGGCACGGCGCCCTGCTGGAGCGCGCGGCCCAGCGCCATCGCGGCCTGCCCGCCCTGGGAGAAGCCGGTGACCATCACCCGGCCGTCGAGGGTCCGGCCGTGCCGGGCGGCGAGATCGCGCGCGGCGCGCAGCAGGTCGGCCGAGGCCGTCACCTCCGACGCCGCGTCCATGTACGGGTGCCGGCCCGGCCCGAGGCCGAGACCGAGGTAGTCGGGCGCCAGCCCCGCGAAGCCGGCGGCGGCGAACATGACGGGCACCAGCCGGCCGTCGCCGTCCGCCGAGACGGAGGGCGCGTAGCGCTTGGTGGGGAGCGTCCCGTGCTCGTAGACCGCGAACGGCAGGCGCCCGTCCCGTGAGCGGGGCAGGGTCACCACGCCGCTGGCGGTCGTGGGCGCCCCGTCGGTGCCGATGGTCCGGTAGACGACCCGGTAGACGTCGACGCCGAGCAGGTGCTCCGGCGCGGGGAATCCGGCGGTGCGCAGGGTGGCGGAGACCTGGGCGGGCGACAGCCGGTCGAGGCGGGTCGCCGACACGATCGCGCCCCGCGGGGCCTCGGCGGTGACCGCGGTGGCGGCGGTGGCGGCGGGCCGGGTGATCGCGGTGGCGGCGGTGGCGGGAACGGAGAGCACGGTGACCGCCAGGGCTGCGCAGGTCGCGGCGGCGAGGAGTCGCTTGGAGAGGGGGTTTGTCATGGCCATGACGGTAGGTTCCGGCGGTGATCACGGCCCATCCCGCGCACCGCCGAAACCATGGTGGGGAATCCCCTACCTCACTCCTTGGTGCGCCACGCTTGACCTTGTGACGGCTCGCTCGCGTCCTGGCAACGTGAACTAAGCTGTTCGAGTTGCTCGGAACGTCGGCTCAGGGAGCACAGGAGCGGAAATGGCAGCCACACCGCGCGGCGCCGGTGACGGGTCGCGGTCCGCGCAGCGCCCCGCGGCGCAGGCCGAGCGGCGAGCCGACGCCCGGCGCAACATCAGATCCATCCTGGACGCGGCCCAGCTTTGCCTGGCCCGCGACGCCGACGCCAGCGTCGCCGACATCGCCAAGGCGGCGGGGGTCGGCCGGGTCACGCTCTACGGGCACTTCAAAACGCGGGCAGATCTCGTCGACGCCGTCCTGACGCGCACGATGGAGCAGTCCGACGCCGCGCTCGACGCGACCGACACCTCCGGTGACCCCTGCCAGGCGCTGACCCGGCTCGTCGGCGCCTCATGGCAGATCGTCCACCAGTTTCACTCCGTGCTTCAGGCCGCCCAACGCGAACTGCCCCCGGAGCGGATCCTGGCCGTCCACGACCGGACCCTGCAAAGGGTCCAGGCGATCATCGATCGCGGGCGACGCGCCGGCGCCTTCCGCGACGACCTGCCCGCGAGGTGGCTCGTCACGACCGTGTTCAGCCTGATGCACGCCGCGGCGGAGGACACCGCCGCCGGCAGGCTGGACGCCGACGACGCCGCGCGGGTCATCTCGGCGACGCTGCTCGCCGCCCTCACTCCGCCGGGCACGGCCGTGCCCACGCCGGCCCCGTAACCGCCGACGCCACCGGTCGGCCCTGGCCGCGCACGCCCACGCCGCGGCCACGCGGCTCGGCAGGGTCTCCGCCGGGTGACATCTCAAGGCGCCAGACCTCCTCACCACCGTGCCGCGACCGCGCGCCTCTTCCCGGTGACGGCGACCTGGAGACTGCGCCATTCTAAATCGAACATCAATGTACGACTTAGGTGCTAGCCTGAAACCCGAACATGCTTGTTCGGGTTAAGACCCGCATCGTGAACACCTTCCACCGGCTCGGCGGCGCACTCGGGGTCGCCGTCCTGTCCACCGTCGCCGCCGACGGCACGACCGACGGCACGACCGACGGCACGACCGACGGCACGACCGACGGCACGACCGACGGCACGACCGGCGTCACCCCGGCCTTCACGGTCGGCGCCGTCGTCACGTCGGCCGCCGCCGTGCTGAGCGCGTTCGTCGTGCCCGCGGGGGCCGCACCCGCCGGTGCGGCGCCACACGCGTCGCCGAGCCCCGCACCAGACGCGCATCCGCAACGCAACGAGATCCAGGAGAACGACGATGAGTAGCCACCGCTCGGCGCACCACGACGCCGGCACGACGACACCGCCCCGGCCCCTCCGCCACCACGGAGGCGAGGACGACACCCGGTACGTACGGGTGATGGTGAGGCTCACCGCGATGATCGGGGGCCCGTTCTTCCTGCTCACCGTCATCCTGCACCCGGCCCGCGACGGGCACGACATCGCGGCGGGCGCCCAGTGGTACGCCTTCACCCATTCCATGGAGGCCATCAGCCTGCTGGTCCAGGCGATCTGCCTGGCCGGTGTCCTGGCTCTGGTCATGAACAGGTTCGGTCCGCGCGGACTCACCACGCTGTACATCGCCCTGGCCGGGACCATGCTCTGGTTCGGACTGATCGTCTTCGACGGCGGCCACAACCCGGTGACGGCCAGGTATGCGCCCGACCTCGTGCACACCTCCAAGGACATCGACATCGAGGGCGGCATCATCGTGCTGGCCGCGAACATCGTTTTCCCTCTGGGATACGTGCTGCTCGCCCTGCTGCTCAACCGGTACGGACAACGGTGGACCGGCCTGCTCCTGGGATTCGGCGGCGTGGTCTACGCGATCGGCGGAACCGCGTCCCTGTTCGGCTTCGGACCGCACTCGGTGATCACATCCGTCATCGAGATCGTCGGCGCCGCCCCGTACGCGTTGGGCTACGTGCTGCTCGGCCGCACCTTCGGACAGGCCCGGCAACTCTCCACCTGACGCCCTGGTCGCGCCGGTTCCCCGTCAGGACTCGACCGTTCGCGGACGACCTGACGCCGGCTCATCGGCACCTCACCCCTCACCTCTCCTCATCGCAGAGGCAGCGCGCTGTGACCCTCGTCACGCCTCAATCCGAACACTGATGTACGACTTAAGTGCTAGAGTAAAACTCGAACATAGTTGTTCAGGTTAATCGGGGGCGTGTCGCGTCCGCGATCGCGGTCGACGCATTCCCCCGCGACCATCCCCGCCACATGAGACTTCCTGCCTATAGGGAGGTGAATTGCCATGACGTCGTTCCCCAAGGGCTGGTTTCCCGCCTAACCAGGCATGACCCAAGAAGTTGATCTCAGTCCGATTCGGTCACGAGATCGTCGTGTCGGGTTCGAGGGGCAGAATGCCGTGGCAGTCGTGCCGCCCCTCGAACCCGGCTTCGGCGCCCGCGGGTACCTGCTGTGACCGTCATGACAGGGAAAAGCGAATCTCCGCATGGCAGAGCCCTCCTCCACGACCGAATCGCAGGACGCCTCAGCGGCCTCACGAAGCCGAGCACGCGTCAAAGCCGGATACGGCGCCGTGTTCGCGGTCAAAGAATTCCAGGCGATTTTCACGGCGCATGTCCTTTCCATGCTGGGAAGCGTCTTCGCCGACGCCTCGCTGGCCGTGCTGGTATTCCGGCGGACCGGTTCGGCGCCGCTGACCGCGCTCGTCCTCGCCCTCGGCTTCCTGCCCTACGCTCTCAGCGGGATCCTGCTCTCCGGCGTCGCCGACCGATACCCCGCCCGCCGGGTGCTGGTGGCCTGCGACCTGCTCTCGGCCGGCTGCGTGACGTTGATGGCCGTTCCGGTGACTCCGCTCGCGGTGTTGTTCGTCCTCCGCTTCGCCGTCTCGATGATGTCGCCGTTGTTCACCGGCACCCGGGCGGCGAGCCTGGCCGACATCCTGCCGGATGACTTGTACGTCCTGGGCCGCTCGCTGGTGCGGATGGTCTCGCAGGGGTCCCAGATCATCGGCTACGGACTCGGCGGATTGGCCCTGGTATGGCTGTCGCCCCGCACCGCGCTTCTCGTGACCGTCGGTACCTTTCTCGGTTCCGCGTTGCTCCTGCGTCTCGGCACCCGCGGCCGCCCGGCCCGGGCATCGGGGGGCGAGGCGATGATGCGCGCTTCGGTCGCCTCCACCCGGTGGTTGCTCGGCGCCCCCCGGATCCGCGCGCTGCTGCTGATGTGGTGGATCCCGCCGACGTTCTTCATCGTCGCCGAAGGAACCGCCGCGCCTTTCGCGGACGCCGCGGGTGCGGGCTCGGCGGGGTTCGGGCTCATCATGGCCGCGATGCCCGCGGGGACCGCGGTGGGCGAGGTGCTGGCCGGCACCCTGCTCGGGGCGGCCGCCCGCGAGCGGATCGCACTGCCGCTGGCGGCGGGGTCGATGCTGCCGATGGCCGCGTTCGCCGTCCATCCGCCGTTGCCGCTCGCGGTCGCGCTCCTGTTGCTCACAGGGCTGTGCGCCGCCTACACACTCGGCATGGACCAGTGGTTCGTGCAAGCGGTGCCTGCGACGGTGCGGGGCAGCGCCATGTCCCTGCTGGGCGCCGGGCTCATGACCCTCCAGGGGCTCGGCGTGACCGCCGGCGGCGCCGTCGCCGCGTTCATTCCTCCGTACGCGGTGATCTGCGGAGCCGGTGCGGTCGGGACGGCCTGTATGTTCGTCGTCCTGCGATCGGTGCGCGCGACGCGGACGACGGCGCCGGCCACGGACGCGGAAACGTAGACACGAGACCCCGCCGCCGCTCCGCGCGTCCGACCGAGAAACTCCCGCAGCGAACGCGGTACAGCGTCCGGGCCGCCGCCGTCTCCACCGCCGCTGCGAACGTCGGCGCCATCGCCGCCGCCCCTGTTCGCTACCGCCGGCTCACCGAATGAGACGACGTCTAAAGGGCCGCCTTCCGCGGCTCGCCGCGGTAGGTGCCGAACGACCAGAGGTTGTCCTCCGGGTCGCGGACGACGAACTCGCGGGAGCCGTAGTCGGTGTCGCACGGCTCCCGGACGACCCGCGCCCCCGCGGCGGTCGCCCGCGCGAACAACGCGTCCGGGTCGTCGGTCACGGCGTACGCGCCGAACGAGCCGGGGGTGAGGGTCCACTTGTCGTCCGGCGTGTCCCGGACGCTGCCCAGCATGATCCCGCCGCCGTGCGGCCAGGAGAGCTGGGCGTGGTCGACGCGGTCGCCCTCGCCGTACACGGCGGTCTCCTCGAAGCCGAACGCCTCGACGAGGAAGGCGATAAGGGCGCGTGCGTTCCTGGCCCGCAGCGTGGGCCATACCTGAGGTGCCGGTGTGGTGTCGTTCATGCCACCGAGTCTGGCGAGCCGTCCCCCGGCACGGCTTGGACGTTTCGGAACAGCTCGCTGCCATGGCCGCCCTCCTCGGCCAGCCACCGGCTGGGGGAGCACCCGGCGAGGGCGCAGAACTCGCGGGCGAGGTGCGCCTGGTCGTAGAACCCGCATTCGGCCGCCGCGTCGGCCAGCGTGAGCCGCCGTCCGGACGCCACCGCGCCCCGGGGCTGGTAGTGGACACTGAGCAGACGGCGGACCCGGTCGAACCGCACGACCCGCGCCGCCTCCTTGGGGGACAGGCCGATCTCCTCACGGAACCGGCCGTTCAGGTGCCTGGTGCTCCAGCCCGCCTCGCGGGCGAGACCGGACACGGTGACCTGCCCGCCGGCGGCCAGCATCCGCCGCCACGCCCGCGCCACCTCGGCCGGATGCGCCCGCGTGGGGCGGGCGTGCCGGGACAGGACCGTGTCGAGGACCGCGAAGCGCTCGTCCCAGCCGGGCGCCTCCAGCAGGCGCTCGCGCAGCTCGCCCGCCCGCCGGCCGAGCACCTCTGCGCCGTCCAGGTCGAGCCCCGACAGCTCGCCGGCGGGCAACCCGAGCAGGGCCCGCGCGCCGAGCGGCGTCAGCGCAAGCTGCACGCCCGACTGCCGCCCGTCGTGCTTGATCAGCGCGGGGCCGGTGTGCAGCCCGCCGACCAGCGTGTCGTACGACCCGGGCGGGGTGCGCGGATCGGGGTGCGCCGCGACGACGAGCGGGTCGTCGAGCGTGAGGATCACCGTCAGGTAGGGCGACGGAAGTCCGCGGTGCGTGGCGGGCGGGACTCCGGCCTCGCGATAGCCGCTGTACCACGCGACCAGCGGACGCAGCGCTGGAGCGGGCCGCCGGTGCAGGAAGCGTGACTCGTCGCGCTCCACGGGCTCCTCGCGCTCCACGGGCTCCTCGCGCTCCTTGCGCTCGTCCGCGTCCGTCGTCTGTCGTGTCCGCGCCGCCATCGGCTGGTCCTCCTTCCCGCTCTCCCAGTCTCCCGGAAAGGGGGGCGCGGCGGCCATCGTCACGGGCGACGCCTCCCTCCTTGCTGCGGTGAGACCGCAGCAAGGAGGGCGGGCGAGCACGTCGCCGACGTGGACCTTTCGGATCAGCCGCCTGCCGTGAAACGCTTCGCGATGGACCAGCCGGCGTCCAGTGCCCATACCCGTGACGCCCTCGGGTGGCAGTGGGCTCCTGTCTCAGCCAGGCCTGTGGAGCGGCCGCGGTTCATGAGTCGGTGTTCATCGAACGGTCGTTTGCCGAACGCTTGGGGGCGCGAGCCAGGGATGCCTTCGTGTCCAGTTCGGGCGTTCATTTTGGCGCAGGAGCGCGGCGGCGCGGTGGCGCGGGGGACGCGCCCGGCCGGGCGCCCTCGGCACCGGTCAGGCGGCTCCGGCGGCTCCGGCATCCGGGGCCCCTTCGGCTCCTTCGGCGTCGAGGTCGCGGGACAGGAGGTCCGCGAGGGCGGCGAGGGCCTCCTCCGCCCCCGGGCCGTCGGCCTCCAGGGTGACCTCAGTGCCGTGCCCGGCCCCGAGGGTGAGCACGCCCAGCATGCTGTTGGCGGGGACGGCCTTCCCGTCGCCCACGCGGATGCGCACGGGCACGGCCTGCCGCGCCGCCGCTTCGACGAAGATCTTGGCGGGGCGGGCGTGCAGGCCGGAGCGCGAGGCGACGGCCACTGTCCTTTCCGGCATCGCGTTCCTCTCAGGGCTCGATGGTGACCTTGATGGCGGCGCCGCGGGCGACGACGTCGATGGCGTCCATGACCTCGTCCAGGCCGAGGCGATGGGTGATCAGGTCGGCGACCGGCACCGCTCCGTCGGCGATGAGCCGCAGGGCGCGGGCGTTGTGCGCCGGGCTCGACCCGTTGGCGCCGACGATGGTCAGCTCCCGGTAGTGCACCAGGTTGGAGTCGCAGGCGATGATCGGGTCGTCCTTCGGCAACCCGCCGAAGAAGCTGATCCGGCCCTGCCGCGCGGCCATCTGCAACGCCTGCTGCTGGGCCGCGCCGGAGGCCGCCGCCGTGATCACCACGTCGGCGCCCCGGCCTCCGGTGAGCTTGAGCACCTCGTCCACGAGGTCGGTCTCGCCCGAGCAGATCGCCGCGTCCGGCCGTACGAGGTCGGCGGCCATCGTGAGGCGTTCGGCGTTCAGGTCGGCGAGGAACACCCGGGCCGCGCCGCGCGAGCGGGCCAGCCGCACGTGCAGGCAGCCGATCGGGCCCGAGCCGACCACGACCACGTCGTCGCCCTCGCCGACGCGGGCCAGTTCCTGCCCGTTGAGCACGCAGGCGAGCGGCTCGGCGAGGGACGCCTCGGCGAACCCCACCCCGTCGGGGATGCGGTTGAGCCCGTCCACGGCGAGCACCTTGGCCGGCACGACCATGTACTGCGCGAAGCCGCCGTCGTAGTGGTAGCCCATCGACTCCTGGTTGGGGCAGACCGTGAGGTGGCCCCGGCGGCACTCCTCACACTGGCCGCACGGGATCGCGGCGATCACCTGCACCCGGTCGCCGGGGCTCCAGCCGGTGACGCCCTCGCCGAGCTCCACGATCTCCCCGGCGATCTCGTGGCCCATCACGCGGGGCGGCCTGATGTGGTGGTGCCCGAACCGGTAGATCTTCACGTCCGTGCCGCACGTCGAGCAGTTGCGCACGCGGATCTTGACCTCGCCGGGGCGGGCGACGGGCTCGGGTACCTCCTCCAGGCGGATGTCCCCGGGAGCGTGGAAACGGGCGACTTTCACTCGGAGTCTTCCTCTCCGTCCGGTTGCAGCAGGTGGATGACCTCGTCGACCTCGGTGGCCGCGCGCAGCGACGCGGCGCGGTCCGGGTCGAGCAGGATCTGGGCGAGCTGCGACAGCAGCCGCAGGTGGCCGTCTCCGCGGGCCGCGATGCCGACGCACACCGTCACCCGCTCGCCGTGCCAGTCGACGCCCTCGGGGAAGCGCAGCACGCAGACGGCGTCGTGGCGGACCGCCTCCTTCGAGGTCAGCGTGCCGTGGGGGATGGCGACGCCCTCGCCGACGTACGTGGAGATCGACCGCTCGCGTTCGAGCATGGCCTCGGTGTAGCTCCCGTCCACCGCGCCGACCTCCTGGAGGACCGCTCCGCACTGCCGGATGGCGTCCTCGATGTCCGCTGCGGTCGCGGCCGTCCGTACGGCGCGGGGATCGAGGGGGAGCGGGGCCGTGCCGGCCCGGTCAGCCATCGATCGTGCCCCCGTTCTTGATGGCGGTGACGACCCGCGCCACGGCCGGGTCGCCGATGAAGACCTGGAACGGCACGAGCACGACGCCGGGGGCGCTCGCCCTGGCCCGGTCGGCCAGCCCGGTGTGGCACACGATCACGTCGGCGTCCCCGGGGATCGAGTTGACCGGGGTGTGCTCCACGCTGACCGGGGTGCCCTTGAGCTGCTTGCGCAGGGTGCTCGCCAGCATGACGCTGCTGCCCATGCCCGCGTCGCAGGCCACGATGAGCTTGCGGACGTCCTTGCCCTCGATGCTGGACACGGTTCTATGCCTCCTTGGTGGCGGGCACGCTCTCGGCCGCCGTCTCGCCGGTTGTGTCGCGGTTCTCGTCGCTCGTGGTGGTGGGGGTGTCGGTGCCGACCGGGATGGCGTCCTGCGCCGGGTCGTCCGCCTTGTCGCCGTTGGCGCGGCCGAAGCCCAGCAGCGCGGCGGCGACGGCGAAGGAGACGGCCGTCGCGACCACGATCCCGGCGATCACGCCGAACCAGCCGCCCTTCGGGGTCACCGCCATGTAGGCGAAGATGCTGCCCGGCGACGGCGTCGCGACCAGGCCCGCCCCGGTGACCAGGAAGGTGAGCACGCCCGAGGCGCCGCCGGCGATCACCGCGAGGATCAGGCGCGGCTTCATCAGCACGTACGGGAAGTAGATCTCGTGAATGCCGCCGAAGAAGTGAATGATCATGGCGGCGGGGGTGCTGGGACGCAGCGACCTCGGGCCGAACAGCAGGTAGGCGATCAGCAGGCCGAGGCCGGGGCCGGGGTTGGACTCCAGCATGAACAGGATCGACTTGCCGTGCTTGACCGACTCGGCGACGCCCAGCGGCCCGAGCACGCCGTGGTTGATCGCGTTGTTGAGGAACAGCACCTTGGCCGGCTCGATGATGACCGAGGCGATCGGCAGGAGAGAGTGGGTGATGAGCCACTCGACGCCGCTGCCCGCCACCTCGGTGACCTTCTCCACGACCGGGCCGATGGCGAGGACGCCGGCGATCGCCATGACCGCGCCGACGATGCCGGCGGTGAAGTTGTCGACCAGCATCTCGAAGCCGGCCTTGGTCCGCTCGGCGGTGAACCTGTCGACGTACTTGAGGATCAGCGCGGCCAGCGGGCCGATGATCATCGCGCCGAGGAACATCGGGACGTCCGCCCCGACGACCACGCCCATCGTGGCGACGGCGCCGACGACCGCGCCGCGCTGGGCGTGGACCATCCGGCCGCCGGTGTAACCGATGAGCACCGGGAGGAGGGTGCTGATTATCGGGCCGACGAGCTCGGCGAGTGTCTTGTTCGGCAGCCACCCGGTCGGGATGAACAGGGCCGTGATGAGGCCCCAGGCGATGAAGGCGCCGATGTTGGGCATGATCATCCCGGCGAGATGGCCGCCGAAGCGCTGGATCGTGGCCCGCACACCGGTGCCGTGGACGGTGGGGGTATAGGGCGTGGCCATTGACGTGCTCCTTCCGGGGCGACCGGCCTGGCTGGCCGGTTGGTGGGGGGTGGCGCTCATCCCCCGGGTATGAGCGAGCGAAGCGAGTGAATCGGTAGGGACGGTGCGTCGCGCTCAGGCGCCGCCGAGCTCCGAGGGAGGGGGTGGTGTGAGCGGCCGGGACAGGTCGGGGGGACCGATCCGGACGTGTGTGCGATCGATGTCGGCCGGGCGGGGCATCCGGCTGCCGGGCAGTCCCACGGCCGCGCCGGCCCAGGCGAGGCCCTCGGCGAGGGCCGTCGCGCCGCGGGCCCCCGCGGCGAGGAAGCCCGCCAGCAGGGCGTCGCCCGCGCCCACGCTGCTGCGCGGCTCCTCGACCGCGCATTCGCCGTACCAGACCTGTTCGTCGTGCTCGACCAGCAGCGCGCCGTCCGCCCCGAGGCTGGTCAGGACCGACCGCGCGCCCATGGCGCGCAGCTTGCCGACCGCGTCGAGCACGTCGCCGACTCTGGCGATCGACGTGCCGGTGGCCTCGGCGAGCTCGTCGCGGTTCGGCTTGACCAGCGCGGGGCCGGCGTTCACGGCGGACACGAGGGCGGGGCCGCTCGTGTCGACCGCCAGGTTGATGCCGGCGTCGGCGAACCGGCGGCACAGCCCGGCGTAGACGTCCACCGGCACGCCGGGCGGGAGGCTGCCCGAGGCGACCACCCAGTCGGCCGACCGTGCGGCGTCGAGCACGGCGCCCGCCAGCGTGTCCAGCTCGGCGGGGGTCAGCGCGGTGCCCGGCTCGTTCACCTTGGTGACGGTGCCGTCCGGCTCGGCGATCGCGACGTTGGACCTGGTGGGGCCCTCCACCGGCACGGGGATCATGTCGATGCCCTCCGCCGACAGCAGGTCGAGGAGCCGGCGCCCCTCGCTGCCGCCGTATGGGATGACCGCGCACGACCGGACGTCGTTGGCCAGCAGGGCCCGTGACACGTTGACGCCCTTGCCGCCGGGGTCGAGGTGGGTGGCGGCCGCCCGGATGACGGCCCCGCGGGTGAGCGCGCCGACCTCGATCGTGCGGTCGAGGCTGGGGTTCAGGGTCAGGGTGAGGATCATGCGCGGACCACCTCGGGTCCGGCGGCGGCCAGCGCGGCGGCCTGGTCGGGGTCGATCCCGGTGTCGGTGATGACGACGTCGATCTCGCCGAGCGTCGCGAAGCGCGCGAGGTAGGTGCCGGAGAACTTCGTGTGGTCGGCCAGCAGGACGGCGCGATCGGCGCAGGCGATCATCGCCCGCTTGATCGCCGCCTCGGCCGGGTCGGGGGTGGTCAGGCCCTTGGCCACCGAGCAGCCGTTGGTGGCCATGAAGGCCACGTCGACGTTGAGCTGCGACAACTGCTGGATGGCCCAGTCCTCCACGGTCGCCAGCGTCCGGCCGCGCACCCGGCCGCCCAGCATGAGCACGGTCAGGTTGGGGCGGGCCGCCAGCACCGTGGCCAGCGGAGGCGAGTTCACGACGACGGTGAGCTCGCGGTCCGGAGGCAGTGCCTGCACGAGCCGGCTCGTCGTGGAGCCCGCGTCGATGACCACGGAGCCGTCCTCGGGGAGCTCGGCCAGGGCGGCCTTGGCGATGCGCTCCTTCTCGGCCGTCATCACCTCGTCCCTGGCGGCCAGGGCGGGCTCGAACCCCAGGCGCTCGACCGGGATCGCGCCGCCGTGCACGCGCCGCAGGACGCCCGCGCGCTCCAGTGCGGTCAGGTCGCGGCGGATCGTCTCCGTCGTGACGCCGAACCGCTCGGCCAGCGTCACCACGTCGACCCGGCCGGCGTCGCGGGCCGCCCGCAGGATCTCCTGCTGCCGCTCCTCGGCGTACATCGTGTTGGTTCACCGCCGTTTCGATGTTGTTTCGTATGTGTTTATACCCGCCTGTGTTGGAGGGTCAAGGGCGGTGAATGTAACGAAACGGGCACCCGGCGGTGTGAGGGAGATCGTGGGACGTCGATCCGCGCCTTCTCGTGATCGTCCTGTGGTGCCTACAGGGCCGGCGGGTTCGTGCCGGGCCATCCGCGGGCGGCTTCGAGTCCGTCGGGTACGTGGTGGCGTACCGGACCGGGGCACGCCGGTGTCCGCTCCCGCGTGCTCGGGTGTGACGCGCTGCGTGTCGTACGGCGGCGTGATCACGCGCGGGGGCGCGCGATGAGCGCCGCCGTCACCTGGTGCGCCCGCGCGTTGAGACGGCGGACGAAATCGACGAACTTCTCCAATTGCTCGTCGTCGTAGTCGGAGACGACCGCCAGGAACTCCGACTCCACCGTGGCGAAGACCTCCTCCAACGCCGCCTCGTGCCGTCCGGTCGAACGGATCAGCACCTTGCGGCGGTCGAGGTCGTCCCGATGCCGCTCGACGAAGCCGCCGCGTTCGAGCCGGTCGACGACCGACGTGACGGCCGACGTGCTGAGGCCGGTGAGCTCGGCCAGCCGTCCCGCCGTGAGCTCCGGCTCGTGACGGGCCAGATCGAGACACTTCAGATCGGTCGGACCGAGCCCGAATCGGTCCGCGATCGCCTGGTGCAGCACGACTCCGCGGCCGGCGTTCTCGCGCATCGCCTCCATCAGAGCTCGCAGCGCCTCGGATCGGTGGGTTGACACGAATACTCCACATCGTTCATAAGTGTAGATATCTCGATCGATCGAGATTTCCCAAGCGTCGGACGAATTTTACCTTCAGGAGGCTGATCATGACCACCGAGTCCGCACCCGTCCTCGTGGCCGGAGCCGGTCTGGCCGGACTGTCCACCGCGATGTTCCTCGGTCTGCACGAGGTGCCCGCGCTCGTCGTGGAACGCCATGCGGGCCTGTCGACCCAGCCCAAGGCGCGGGGGCAGATGCCTCCGACGATGGAGGCGCTCGCCACGGCCGGCGTGGCCGGACGGTTCCTGGAGGCCGCGCCGCCCGGGGGGACCGAGAGCATCATCGTGATCGCGGAGAGCGTCACCGGCAGGGTCCTGCACGACTTCGTGCAGACCGCGCCGGACTTATCCGGCTTATCCGCTGCTCCGATGGCCGCGACCAGTCAGGAACGCGCCGAGCGCATCCTCGCCGACAGGGCCGTCCAGCTGGGAGCCGAGATCAGGTTCTCCACCATCCTGGAGACCTTCAGACAGGAGGACGACAGGGTCGTCGCCACGCTCCTCGACACCGCCACCGGGCGTCGGCGGACGGTGACCTCCCGCTACCTGGTCGGCGCGGACGGCCACAAGGGCACGATCAGGGACGCCGCCGGCATCGCGGCGCACGGACGGACCTCGGCCCGGCCCGCCCGGACGATGTTCCTGCAGTTCGAGGCCGATCTCGACGTCACGCTCCGAGGGGCCGCCTTCGGCCTGTTCTACCTCCGCAACCCCGCCCTGCCCGGCGGATCGGTCACCGTGGTCACCACCGACCACCCGGGCCGGTACGTCGTGAGCTGTGGGTTCGGCCCGGATGAGGAACCCGATCGGGACGCGCTCACCGAGATGATCCGCACCGCCTGCGGCGTGCCGGACCTGGACGTGACGATCGTGAACGCGGCGTGGTCGTCCTCCGGTGAGCATGTCACCCGTGTCGCCGACACCTTCCACTCCGGGCGGGTCCTCCTCGCCGGCGACGCCGCCCACCTCATGCCGCCGACCGGCGGGCAGGGCGGCAACACCGCCGTCATGGACGGGTATCACCTCGCCTGGAGGCTCGCGTACGCGCTGGCCGGTGTGGCGGGTCCCGGTCTGATCGCCTCCTACGACGCCGAGCGCCGCCCGTACGCCGACGCCCTCGCCGAGCAGCAGTACGCGAACATGGTCCAGCGCCGGGCGCCGCACCTGCGCGACGACACGGTCGCGGAGATCATGGATCCCGCGGTCGTGTTGTTCGGGTACGTCTCGCCGTCCGGCGCGTTCGTCCGCGAACCGGGCGAGGAGCGCCCGCTCTTCGAGGATCCGGCCGCGCCCTCGGGACGTCCGGGAACCCGGGCGCCCCACGTGCGGCTCAGCCGCGAGGGCGTGCCGATGTCGGCCCGCGACCTGTTCGGCACCGGGTTCACGGTGCTCGCCGGCGCCGAGGGCGGGATCTGGGAGAAGGCGGCGGCCGAGGCCGCGCGGAGTCTCCGCGTTCCCATCGAGACGTACGTCGTCGGCGGCGCGCCGGAGCTCGGCGACCCTGACGGCCGGTTCCCCGCCGCGTACGGGATCACCTCGACCGGAGCCGTCCTCGTGCGGCCGGACGGCGTCATCGCCTGGCGGTCGCTCGGCGAGGCCGGCCTCGCGGAGCTGGAAGGCGCGCTGCGTACGGTCCTCGCGTGAGCGGCTAGGGTGCTGGACTCGTGAGATCGAGCGGGGAGGCGCGGATGCGACCGTCGGGACCGGAGTGGGCCGAGGTGCGGCGACGCCTGGACGGGCATCGGCACGAGCTGGCCGTGGCGGCGGATCGGCTCTATCCCGGGCCGCCCAGGGCTGGATCGACCCGTCTGCTCACCAGCGACGGCTGGATTCCGGCCACGCCGCTCGACCTGCGCGAGGTGCGGCTCCGATGGGTGGAGGACGCTCCCGCCCCCGCCGTCACGGGTCGCGAACCGGAGGCGGCGGCCCTGCTTCCGGAGGGCGCCGGCGCCTACCCGGACGCGCTGGGGACGCTCGCCCGCCCACGGCTCTTCGAGGACCGCACCTGCTACCGGCTGCTGGAGGTCGCCTGGCCGGAACTGGCCTTCACCCGCGCGCGCTACTTCGACGGCGTGAGCGTGGGAGAGGCGGCCGCGCACGAGTTCGCCGCGCACGAGTCCGCCGGGTATGGCGGCGGACAGCAGCCGCCGTTCCGCGCCCTCGTGGGCGACCCCACCGACCTGCGCCGGCGGCCCGCGCTCTGCGCGATCTCGATGCTCACGCTGCGCCACGACCGCCGTACGGGGGAGACGTCGTTCGTCCTGCACTGGCGCGACCCGGCCCGGGTGGCGCACGCCGGCGGGCTCTTCCAGGTCATGCCGGTCGGGGTGTTCCAGCCCGCGCACGAGTCCGCGGGCGCGGAGAAGGCCGACCTCGACCTGTGGAAGTGCGTGGTCCGCGAGTACGCCGAGGAGTTCCTCGGACGGGGGGAGGAGTACGGCGACGGCTTCGACTACGAAAGCTGGCCGCTCTACCGGCTGCTGACGGACGCCCGCGAGGACGGGCGGGCGCGCTCCCTCGTGCTGGGTGTGGGGGTCGATCCGCTGACCTTCGCGACCGACTTCCTCACGGCGACCGTGCTGGAGGCGGAGACGTTCGACGCCGTCTTCGGCGAGGTCGCCGCGTCCAACAGCGAGGGCCGGGTCGTCGGCCGCGTCCCGTTCGACGCGGAGACGGTGCGGCGGTACGTCCGCGACGAGCCGATGCAGGCGGCGGGCGCGGCCGTGCTGGACCTCGCCTGGCGGCACCGCGAGGCTCTGCTGTAGCCACACGCACGCCGCCCCCGCCGGCCGATCAGGCCGAGGGGGACGGCGTGTCGCGAGGAGGACGGTCAGCTCTCGGGGGTGAGCGCGCCGGCGCCGCCCACGATCGGCAGCGTCACCGTGCTCTTCGTCGTGTCGAGGTGCAGCCGCGCGCCGGGGGCGGGCCGGATGGTGTACTCGTAGTCGCTCGACAGCAGCACGACCCCGATCCGGTGCCCCGCCGGGAAGACGTAGTCGTGCGGCTGAAGGTCGAAGTCGAGGCGGTAGGGCGTGCCCGGCTTGACCGGCTCGGTCCGTGAGATCGACTTACGGTTCTGCGGGTCGATCCAGCCCCGGGTGATGATTTTCGCCTTGCCGTTCTGGTCGTAGTCGACGAGCAGCGCCGTGACGTTCGCGGCGGGCTGGTCGAAGGACATCCGCAGCGACACCCGCGGGGTGCCGCTGAGCCTGGCCGCCGCGGTCAGCGCCTCCGACTTGTACGCCAGGCGGTTGGTCGAGGTGGCGGCGTCGGCGAGGGTCTGCGCCCGTATGGTGGCGTCGTCGACGATCGTCTCGCTCACCGGTTTGCCCGCCCGGGTCCTGCCGGGGGTGAGGACGCCGGCCGCGCCGCCGGCGCCGGGAGCCAGGTTGAGTTCGGTGTCCGCGGCGGCGGGGTCGGGCCACTCGGCGTACTGCACCAGGGTCCGGTCCTCGCGCTGCACCAGGGCGCGGGGGTCGTTCTCCACGCCGTTCCGGTAACCCCACAGATAGCGGGTGAACCAGCGGTTGAGCACGTCGACGCCGGGGGAGCCGCCATGCCCGCCCTGGTGCAGGTAGATCTTGTGCGGCACCCCGCGCGCCCGGAGCGCCTCGTACCACTGCGCGGCGTGCTTGGTCTTGACGTTCCAGTCGTTGAGGCCGTGCGCGACCAGCACGGCGGCGTGGACCTTGTCCACGTCGTTCATGTAGTTGCGTTCGTCCCAGAAGGCGTTGTAGTCGCCGGTGACGCGGTCCTGCGCCTTCGCGAGCTCCTCGATGACACTCCGGCAGACCTGCTTGTCCGCGCGCGTGTAGACGTACTCCGCGAGCACGTCGGTGTCCTCGCCCTGGTAGCCGCCGGGGGCCACGACGGCGCCGTTCGCCCGGTAGTAGTCGTACCAGCTGGAGATCGCCGAGATCGGCACGATGGCCTCCAGCCCCTCGACGCCGGTGCTCGCGACCGCGTTGGGCAGGGTGCCGTTGTACGAGGTGCCGATCATGCCGACCTTGCCGGTCGTCCATGTCGCACTGACCTCCCGCCCGGAGGCGTCGTACGCCTTCGCGCGGCCGTTCAGCCAGTCGACGACGGACCTGGCGCCGACGGTCTCGTTGCGCCCGCCGGTGGTCGGGCAGCCGTCGGACTTGCCGCTGCCCAGCGACTCGGCGTGGACCACCGCGAAACCGCGGGGCAGCCAGTTGGACTCGTGGCTGGTGCTGATGACCGGCTGCGGGCCGCTCGCCGCGAGGGACGCGTCCGCGCCGCCGGCCCCGGCATCGTCCGCGGTCGCCGCGGCCAGCCGCTCGTCGGCCGCCGGGTCGAGCAGCGTGCCGCCGCGGTTCAGCCAGCCCTTGCCCGGGCGGAGCGCCTGGTTGAGCTCGTGGTCGACGTCGTGGTTGGTGATGGGGTTGCCGCCGGCGTAGTAGGGGCTGACCTCGTACACGACGGGCGACTTCAGGCCGGCCGTCTCGGTCTCCTTGAGCCGGGTGACCTCGGCGTGCACCCGGTCGCCCCGGCCGTCGCCGTCGCTGTCGACCGGGGTCTCGACCCATACCTCCTCGCGGATCCAGTCGTTCCTGTTGGACGAGAACACCGGCTGGGCCATGCCGTCCTGGAACACCGGCCCGACGGGGACGGCCGCGCCCGCGGGGGCCGAGTTCGCGGCGAGCCCCGTGACGGTCGTGGCGACGGCGAGGCCAAGCGCCGCCGCGCCCCGGCGTGCGGCTCCCGTACGGCGTGATGCGGCCGGCGGGAGGGGACCAGGCGTCAATCGGCGCGATGAGGACATCGGCAAACCTTCCACGAACCATCGGGGGGATCCGAGCCGGGGGATTCGGCCCGCAGAGGGCGATGCTAGGGACGCAAGTGCCGAATGTCTTCGGACGACCGTTCTGTCTTGATCACGACTGTTTTCGACAGATGTCGAAACCTGCCTCAACACGACACCACAGGGCCGGATGATGATCGCCGTGGACGACGTACCCGTGACGGTGACCCGGGCAGGCGCGGGCCCCCTCGGCGAGACCGCCCGCGCGGCCCGCCGTCGCCACTATCTGCCGCTGGTCGTCCGCGCGTCGCCCTGACGGGGCCGGAAGGGCGTCAGTAGCCGTAGCGGTTCTTCAGATGCCGCCATACGTCGCGCAGCATCCACGCGTCGAACTCGGTGATCGACGTGGCGGAGCCCGCCTTCATGAGGAAGCAGCACTGCCCGGCCGGGGTCCAGTCGTAGAAGTCGTTGAGGCCGAAGCTGTGCCCGATCTCGTGGAGGAGAATGTGGATGTCGTCGGTGCCGAGGTTGTCCACCAGATACTCGCTGCCGACGCGCTGTCCCCAGGCGCCTCCCATGCCGCCGTTCATGCCCTCGGTGAGCCACAGCGACATGTCGTAGTGGTGGGAGGCGCCGCCCGGGCAGTCCGGGTAGGCGCCCGACTGGTCGAACAGGCGTCCGCACGGCTCGGCGCACTGCGGCGCGTTCTCGCGCATGTCGCCGACGTACACGTCCACGGAGTCGTCGCTCCACTGCAGCGTGGCACGGTCGCGTACGGCCCAGCCGACCACCTTCACCGGCACGTCCGCGTACGGCCAGCCGTTGTGGCCCGCCATCACGTCCATCCACTTCTTGAACGACCTGGCCAGCGCGGCGTGGATCTTGTCGCGCAGCTCCGCCGAGACCGGGGCGCTGGAGTCCCAGCGGACGCAGTAGTTGACGCTTCCGCCGTTGGCCATGATCTGGTCCCAGGCGTAGTTGCGGTAGGCGTACAGGTCGGTGTTGGTGGACTCGACGTGCCGCCAGACCTCGTCGAGCGGCGCGACCAGGCCGGCGGGCGGGCTCCAGCCGCTCTGCCGGGCGGCGGCGTCGGCGAGCGCCCTGATCTCCAGCAGGCCGACCGACGCCTGGCCACTACGCAGGACGACGCGCAGCCGGGTGGTGGTGACGGCGGGGAACGTGACGGTGTTGTAGGTGTCGGCCGCGGTGGGGTAGGAGGCGGCGACGTCCACGTACGCTCCGCCGTCCCAGCTCTGGAGCTTCCACGAGGCCGGCAGCCGGACGCCGCCTCCGTCGTCGAAGAAGTAGACCTGCACCGAGGAGATCGTCTGGGCGGACGGCCAGGTCAGCTGGGCCCACTGCTCGCCGGCCTCGGGCCAGGTGCCCCAGCGGCGGTTCCGCGTGTCATCGGAGCGAGCCGGGTCGATGCCGTCGTTGACGGCGGCCACGCTTTCCCAGGGAGAGGTGTAGGAGGCGGAGGCGGTGGCCGACGGGGCTACGTCCACGACGGCGGCGTCGGCACGCGTGGGCGCCAGCAGGAAGCCTGCGACCAGCGCGAGAACGGCGAACAATCGCCTCATGCCTGTCTCCTTCGCGGCACGGTGAGCCAGCGCTCACCGGGCCGCCGTTGGGGGGTGCTGTGGAGCGGGAGTGCTCCGAGTTTTTTCCGCCACAAAAGGGGTGTCAAGCCCCCAACCGGAACAATGTGACGGACGGGATCACGAGCCGGCAGGGTCGGAGCGGCTCCAGAACGACCCGGTGAATTCCGGAAGAAGTCGCTGATTTTAGGATGACCTGGTCGTTTAAGGGTGACGAGGTGGTTTCCGGGATGACAGCGCGTGGATGACAGGGCGGTTGGGGACTCGCTTACCCCCCATGACGGGGTGATCCGGGATGAGCCGGTGGTTCGGGACAAGGCGGTGCCGGAGGGCGATGTAGCGCGGCGGAGCCCTGTGAAGCAGCGGCAGGGCCGTGCCCGGTCCGCCACCTGGACGCGCCGCCTGGCGGTCGCCGCACTGGTGCTGGCCGCGCTCAACCTCAGGCCCGTCGTCACCAGTCTCGGGCCCGTGCTCGAAGAGGCCCGTGCCGCTCTCGGGATGAGCGCCACCGTCGCCGGGCTGCTCACGTCCGTGCCGGCGGTGTGCTTCGCGCTGGTCGGCTCGGCCGCACCCCGCCTGGCCCGCCGGCACGGACCGGAGGGCGTCGTCCTCGCCGGGATTGCGGCGGTCGCGCTCGGCCTCGCCCTGCGTCCGTTCGTCGGCAGCACCCCGGTCTTCCTCACGCTGAGCGGCCTCGCACTGGCCGGGATCGCGGTCGCCAACGTGCTGTTGCCGGTCGTGGTCAAGCAACGCTTCCCGGACAGGGTCGGCATGATGACCGGTCTGTACTCCATGGCCCTCAACCTCGGCGCCTCGGCCGCCGCCGCCGTCACCGTCCCGCTCGCCGGGGTGTTCGGCGGTGACTGGCGCGCCGGTCTCAGCGCCTGGGCCGTCCTCGCCGCCGTCGCCGTGCCGCCCTGGGTCGCCCTCGCCCGCGACGGCCGGCGGCCAACCGGGCAGCAGAGTGAGCAGCAGGCCGGGCGGGCGGCGGGTGAGAACGCCGCCGCGGGGGCCGGGGCGCACGTACGGGTGGCCCGCAGTCCCACGGCCTGGGCGCTCGCGGTCTTCTTCGGTCTGCAGGCCACCTCCGCGTACGTCATCATGGGCTGGCTGCCCCAGGTCTTCCGTGACGCCGGGCTGTCCGCCGGGGCCGCCGGCCTGCTGTTCGCCGTCACCTCGGTGCTCGGGGTGCCGCTGTCGTTCGTGCTGGCCGCCGTCGCCGGACGGCTGCGGAACCAGAGCGGCATCGCCGTACTGCTCGGAGCGTTCGGGCTCGCCGGGTACGCAGGACTGTGGGCGGCTCCCGCCGCCGCGCCCTGGTTGTGGGCGGTGCTCCTCGGCGTGGCCAACTGCTCCTTCCCGCTGGCGCTCACCATGATCGCCATGCGCGGCCGGGACGGCGCGACGGTGATCCGGTTGTCCGCCTTCGCGCAGAGCGTCGGCTACCTGCTGTCGGTCCCCGGTCCCATCCTGGTCGGAGCGCTCTACCAGCACACCGGCGGCTGGCAGGGGCCGCTGGCCTTCGTGGTGTGCCTCATGGTGCCGCAGATCGCGGCCGGATACTTCGCGGGCCGCGACCGGCAGATCTGATCTCCAGGCGCTCCCGTCGCGCTTCGGCGTACGCGTCTCACCGAGGCCGCCACGCCGGGTCGCGGCCGGTGAGGCCGAGCAGCCGGTCCAGCGGCGGGGCGTCGTCAGGCACGGGCACCGGCGGTCCGAACAGGCCGGGACTGCCCTGGGGGTGCTCGGCCACGACGGCGCCGACCCACCAGCAGGCCCGGTGCACGGCCTCGGCGAGAGCGGGATCGTCGGCGGGGTAGGCCGCGCCGGTGGAGACGGCGAGGTCCCAGCCGTGCACGACGATCTCGTCGAGCGCGGACGTCCCGGCGACCTCGGCCGGCAGCACACCGCCGCCGATCTCGGCCGTGCCGGTCCAGGCGGACGGCTCCCGCCATGCCTCGGCCAGTTCCGCGAGGCGGGCAGGTATGCGGTCGCGCCAGTCCGCGCCCAGCCTGGACGCGTCCGGAACCGGCGCTCTGCCGCCTCCCTCCAGCGGAATCTTGCGCGCCGCCGCGGCGAACGCGACGCAGAGGCTGTCGATGTGATCGAGCAGCTCGCCGACCGTGGTGCCCTCGCACGGCGTCGGCCCGGTGAGCCGGTCGTCGGGGACGTCCCGGATGATCGCGGCGAGCATGTCCGCCGCGGGCTTCAGGTCCGCCGTCACCGCTTCACCGCCACAGTGAGCCGGTCGAGCACGCCGTCCCACCCGCCGCCGATCTGCTCGGCGATGTGCGGCAGCGCGGCGGCCAGCGCGTCGAGCCGCTCGTGCAGGAGGGTCATGTGCGTGCCGCCGCCCGCGGTCTCGCTCAGCTCGACCGTGAGCAGGGAGTCGAACATCGGTCCCGCCTCACGGTCGGGACCGACGAATCCCCAGCGCCAGACGATACGGCGGTCCGGGACGAGCTCCAGCAGCTGCGCGTCGAAGCCGCCGATCGGGCGGTCCGAGGAGGCCTGCCAGATGCGGTAGCGGCCGCCCACCCGCTCGTCCACCTCGGCCCGCACACACTCCAGGTCGCCGGGCGCGAGCCACAGCCGCAGGACGTCCGGATCGAGCCAGGCGCGGTAGACGGTGTGCGGGGGTGCGGCCAGCGTCCGCTCCCGCCGTATGGCGGGGTGGGTCGCGGAATCAGCGATCATGACGGCTCCTCGGATGTGTGCGCGGGTGGGGGGTCGAGGACCTGTTGCAGCGCGTCCAGGCGGTCGTCCCAGAACCGCTCGTAGAAGCGCAGCCATTCGACGGCGCTCGCGAGAGGGCCGGACCGCAGACGGCACACGTGCCGGCGTCCCACGACCGTGCGCTGCACCAGTCCGGCGTTCTCGAGCACCTTCACGTGCTTGGACGCCGCCGCCAGCGACATCCGCAGCGGCTCGGCGAGCTCTCCGACGGTCAGTTCACCCGCCGCGAGCCGGCGCAGCATGGTGCGCCGCGCGTCGTGAGCCAGGGCGTGGAACACCTCGTCCAGCACCGATCGATCCTCAACCACATGGTTGACAATAGCCGCAGGCGATGCAGACGCACAACCAGATGGTTGAATTTCTTGAATGGAAAATCGTTGGACAGCGCCGTACGTCGATGGTGATCGTGGGGAGCATGGGGCAGGAGGAGATCTGGGGCGCCGACACCGCCCAGCACTACGACACGCCGGGCACCGGGATGTTCGCGCCCGAGGTCCTCGGGCCGGCCGTCGATCGCCTCGCCGATCTCGCGGGGGACGGGCGGGCGCTCGAGTTCGCCATCGGAACCGGCCGTGTGGCCGTTCCGCTCGCTGAGCGCGGGGTGCCCGTCACCGGCATCGAACTGTCCCGTCCGATGATCGACCAGCTACGTACGAAGGTGGACGAAACGAAGATCCCGGTCGTCGCCGGCGACATGGCGACCGCTGCGGCTCCGGGGGAGTACTCGCTCGTCTACCTCGTCTACAACACGATCTCCAATTTGCTCACCCAGGCCGAGCAGGTCGCGTGCTTCCGCAACGCGGCGCGCCACCTGATGCCCGGCGGCCGCTTCGTGATCGAGCTTTGGGTGCCCGAGCTGCGCAAGCTCCCACCGGGCCAGGAGGCCGTGGTGTGGCATTGCGAGCCCGGCTACATCGGCCTGGACACCTACGATTTCCTGCGGCAACACCTCGTGTCGCATCATTTCAGGTTCGACGAGAGCGGACAGGCTCAGCTGTTCCGCAGCCCCCACCGATACATCTGGCCGGCCGAGCTCGACCTCATGGCCCAGCTGGCCGGGTTCGAGCTGGAAGCCCGGCACGCCGACTGGATCGGAACCGAGTTCACCGCCGAGTCGCGTTCGCACGTGTCCGTCTACCGCATCCCGCCCGGCCGAACCGCGTCGCAATAAGGCCGACGCTGTCGCCGGCCTGAATCGCGCATTCGCGGGGGCCGGGGAATTCGATTTCGCGGCGACGGCCGAAATGCGGGCGAGCGGGCCGTGCCGCAATCGGCTGTAAAGGGAGAGCCCCGCGAGGCGACCGCCTCGTGGGGCAGGAGGGTCCCGCAGGTTCGATGTGCGGTTATCCGGTCCTTGCTGCTGCCTCGCTCTCCCTGCTGCTGATGCCGCTACCGCGGTGCGCGTTCCTCGAACCGTCCGCGTTCGCGTCCGCGTTCTTCCATGCGTCCGCGCTCGCGTCCGCGTTCCTCGAATCGGCCGCGTTCGCGTCCGCGTTCTTCCATGCGTCCGCGCTCGCGTCCTCGTTCACGGCCACGTTCCTCGAATCGGCCGCGTTCGCGTCCGCGTTCTTCCATGCGCCCGCGTTCACGTCCGCGTTCCTCGAATCGGCCGCGTTCGCGTCCGCGTTCTTCCATGCGCCCGCGTTCCTCCATGCGCCCGCGCTCGCGTCCTCGTTCACGGCCACGTTCCTCGAATCGGCCCCGTTCGCGGCCACGTTCGCGACCGTAGTGGCCGTACGTCCGTTGGCGCTCACGGCCACGGCACCTGCCTCCAGGACAGGGCTGTGTCGGGTTCTGCATGACCTGCGCGGTGCTGCCGGCCGCATTGACCGGTTGCGTCTGCATCGTCACCGGGACGATGAGGGCCGACGCCGTGATCGCGCCAGCAGCCAGTGCTTCCTTGAGCATGAGTATCACTCCGTCGACTCCGTGACCGTCGCCGGGGAACACCCGGACGCACGAAGCGCGAATCGATCCATCGAACCTTGGATCCAGACCCTGATTCTCACGCTAGAGGTAACAAAAGGCCCCGTCACCCAGCAGTGCGCAAACAACCGCTTTTCGCAACAGAAAACAAATGTAATCGGAGGTGTTGTCGGTCCGTTTCTCCGCGCCGACAATTCCTTTACGCGGGTGGCTGGATTCCTTCCACATCATTGAGGCGCATTGGTTGTGATCGCACATACTCGGCCGGAGTCCCGTCTCCGGCCCCTTCCAGGTTGTTACGGTGAGTCGCTGACCGAAACCGCGCGGGTTCTCGAGGTTGTCGTGACCGCCGTCGAGGAAGCGGGCCCGGCGCACGTTCCGTTCTGGCGCCGCTGCCTGCGGCGGTCGAACGGGGTCGCACACTTCTGCCGCCCGGCCCGATTCACAAGAACACGTCTGGACCGCGGCGCGGCACCCGCGAGATCGCGTGGCATGGCCGCTTATTCCGGTTCGGGGACCAAGTCGTGGCTGCCGCGCTCCGCCGGTGTCGCTGTGTTCGTACGCGGCAGGACGGCGAAGGCGATGAGGGCTGCACCGACCAGGAGTACGGCGCCGAGTGTCATGCCGAGCGCGTATCCCTCGGTGAGGCCCTCGATCGTGGTGCTCTGGCCGGTGCGCGCGTGGGCGGCCGTGCCCAGAGCGGCCAGTCCGAGTGATGCGCCGATCTGGCGTGAACTGGAGAGCAGACCGGAGGCGGTGCCCGTCTCGCTCGGTGCGACACCCACGGTGGCCGCGGAGACGACCGGTCCGAGGCAGAGCCCGAAACCGACGCTGGTGACGAGCGACGGGCCCAGGACGTCGGTGAGGAAAGAGCCGTCGGCACTGATCAGGCCGAACCAGGCGAACCCGGTCGCGGTCATCAGCCCGCCGATGATCAGCAGGGTGCGGAGCGGGAGACGGTAGCCGAGCTTGATGGCGACCGCGGCGCCGGCGACCACACCGATCGCGAAGGGCAGCAACTGGATCCCGGCCATGGTCGGACTGGCCTTGAGCACTTGCTGGAGGTAGAGGGACGCGAAGTAGAAGGATGACGCCATGGCGGCGCCGAGGAGGAGGTTGTAGGAGTTGGCGCCGGCGACCGAGCGGTTGGTCAGCAGGCCGAGCCGGATCAGCGGATCGCGGGTGGTGGTCCGCTCGACGTAGACGAACGCGGCCAGCAGTGCGACGGCGATCACCAGGGTCGTCAGGGTGACCGGCGAGGTCCACGCGTACCGGTCGGTGCGGACGACGCCGAACACGAGCAGGGACATCCCCGCCGTGGCCAGGATGCCGCCCAGCACGTCCGGGCGGCCGCCGGGAGCCCTGGGCGGAGCGCCGGTGACGCCCCGCCAGGCCAGGGCCAGCGCGATGGCGGCCATCGGGACGCTGACGAACATCACCCAGCGCCAGCCCGCGTACTGAGTGAGCACACCGCCGATCAGGACGCCGAGGGCGCCGCCGGCGGCGTTCACCGCGCTCCATATGCCATAGGCCCGGACACGGGCCCTGCCGGAGGGGAACGTGACGGTCAGCAGTGCCAGCGCGGCCGGAGACAGCGCGGCGGCCCCGATGCCCTGCAGGGCGCGGCCGGCTACCAGATGGCCGGGCTCCTGCGCGAAGCCGCCGGCGAGAGAGGCGAGGCCGAAGACGGCGAGCCCGAGCAACAGGACCCGCTTGTGGCCGTAGCGGTCGGCGATCTTGCCGCCCAGCAGGAGCAGCCCGCCGAAGGTGAGGGCGTAGGCATGGATCACCCAGGTCAGGCCCACTGTGCTGAAGCCGAGGCCGGCAGCGATCCGCGGGAGTCCGAGGTTCACGACCGACAGGTCCACCGACACCATGAACTGCACCACGGCCACCGCGGCAAGGGTGAGCCCCGGCCGGGCGGCCGTACGAACGACCGGTTGTCCGCTTGCTGATCTCGTGTCTGTCACCGTTCCTCCGCCCTATGGCCGGTTCTCGTGGGGGTTCTTTTCGTACACGTACTGAAAGTACATCGGAACCAGTCCGGTGTCGACGGCCGAAGCCCCGGTTGGCGGAAGGGAGTGGCCGGACGGAATGATGGGACGGTGCCCCGACGCAATGCCCCGCACGGCCGCACCGGCCGTCCCCCGGTGACCTCCCGGGCGCAGATCCTGGACGCGGCTCGGCGGCTCATCGGTCGGGACGGCTGGGAGAAGCTGAGCATTCGTCGGCTGGCCGCGGAGCTCGGCATCGGGACGATGACCCTGTATCACCATGTACGGGACAAAGAGGACCTGCTGCTTCTGCTGATCACCGAATACGCGGACCAGGTCCCGCAACCCGACCTGCCCGGCGAACCGCGGGACCGCATCATCGCGACCGCCACCCTGATCCACGACGCCCTCGCGGCCTGGCCGTGGGCCGCGGAGGTCCTCACGGCCGACGGGTTCATCGGCCGGCTCGGCGAATCAGTGTGGATGGTCGAAACCATCGTGGCCGGAGCCATCGACCACGGGTGCACACCCGACCAGGCCGTGCACGTCTTCCGCCACATCTGGTACTACACGGTCGGCGAGATCCTCGTCCGCGCCCACTCCGCTCACCAACCGGCGGACGCCGGAGGACCCACCGACCGCGACCCTCTCTTCAGCGGCCTCGACAAGTCGCGGATGCCACGCCTGGTCGCCATCGGCGATCGATGGCGAACGCTGTCGGCGCAGGACACCTACCCCCAGGGACTACGGGCCCTCGTCGACGGGCTGCTCGCACAGGCCACGTCGGGAAGGCCGCGCCAGGTGGCGTCCGCGGAGCGGGGTGAATAGCTCGGCGAATTCGGCGCCGTGCGCTGGTCTCAGGCAGGTCCGAGGCGCCTTGGCCGGCCTGGCCGCCGGCCACCCGTACGCCGACGCCCGAAGCCCCGGGGCCGGCGCCTGCGAGAAGACTTCCCAGGTCGGCGGAGCCCGGCTCGATAACATCGGGATCATGCTGGACTGGAGTCTTCGGCCGGCCTCGATGGCGGACGTCGAGGCGGTGGCCGAGTTGCGGGCCGTGGTGCTCAAGGCGGATCTCGAGCGGCTCGGCCGGTACGACGAGCAGCGCGTACGGCAGCGGCTCCGGGCCGGATTCACACCGGCGCACACCTGGACGATCGAGGTGAGCGGTGTCCTGGCCGGCTCCGTGGCGCTGCGGCCGGCCGACGGCGCCTATTGGTTGGAGCACTTCTACCTGGCCCCGGACCTGCAGGGCGGCGGCATCGGCTCCGCCGTGCTGGGCAGGCTGCTGGAGCGGTGTGACCGAGAAGGCGCCCTGATCCGGCTGAACGTACTGCAGGGCAGTCCCGCCCGGCGGCTGTACGAGCGGCACGGGTTCACGGTCGAGACCGAGGACGAGGTGGACGTGTTCATGGTACGTGATCCGGCCCCGGCCGCGCCTGCTCATTGATCACGCGGGTGCCCGAAGCCACGCCGTCACCACCGTGGGCGTCCGGTCGCCGCCCGGGCAATGCGAAACGGCCGATCGGCGGATTAGGGTTTGCTATGCGTCACGCTCGGATGCGTACCACTCCCCTCAGCCTTTCCGCCGTTGTCGCCGTCGTCCTGCTCCTCTCGGCCTGCGGATCGGAGCGGGTCGCCGCATGGGGCGACGGCTCGCAGCAGACCCAGGGACCCGACTCGGCATACCGGCGCGGTGACCCCTCATGCGGTGCCCCGTCCACCGGTACGCCACCCACGTCCGGCACTTCGATATTTCCTGGCGGCCCCGAGGATCTGGAGAAGGACGGCGTCAAGATAACCGGCCTGGGCGGACGGTCCCGCAACTGCGACCTCTCGCCGTTCTCCGCCGAGTTCCAGGTCACCAACCACGAAACCGAACCGTTCACGTACACCATCACCTTCGCGTTCGTGTCCCATTCCGGAGAGGTGCTGGCAGGCACGGAACAGACGGTTCCAGCGGTCAAGCCCGGTCAGACGGTGAAGCGCACGGTCGCCTTGGGCGAGCTTCCGCCGCAGACGTCCTCCCCGGTGGGTGTGCGAATCGCCAAGGTCAGAAGCGTCCCGGCGGACGAGGCCCCCGCCCCGGCGGGTCCCTGCCCGCCCTCCGGAATCCGCGTCACATTGGGCAACGGTGACGCCGCCATGGGGCTCCGCGTCGTGGGACTCCATCTGGAGAACTGCTCAAGCCGCGTCTACCACATCGACGGCTACCCGCAGCTCCAGCTCCTCGACGGGGACAGAAAGCCCGTCACCGGTGTCGAGGTCCTGCACGGCGGCGGCGGCATATCCACCGTGACCGGCTTCGACGACCCGCCCCAGCCGGTGACCCTGAAGCCGGGCCAGAGCGCGTCCGCCGGCCTGATGTGGCGCGACACCGTCACTGTCGGCACTCCCGTGAACCTGCCGTACGTCAGGGTGAATGCCAAGGCCGGTGCTCGCCCTGTGATGGTGACGCCGGAGCTCGATCTCGGCACCACCGGGAAACTCGGCGTCAGCCCGTGGAAAAAGGACGAGGCTCCATAGACCCTGAGCTCGTGAATCGGTTGGCTGAGCTGCGAGGTGATTTTCTCTGGGGTCGGCTCTGCGGGACCGCATTGGAGGCCGGTTGGCCGGCTTGCGAGCTCATCGAGGCCGGCCTCGAATGTCCTGCCGTCTGGGAACTCCCGGGCTACGCATTGTCCATCGGCTCCATGACCGCAGTCGAGCCGCTCGTCCGTGAGGTGCCGGTCGAGAGCGTTTCCCACCCATTGATCTCCAGCGCACGCCATGGGAGGTCGCGCAAGGCATCGCCGAGAGCACGGTTCCGATCGCCAAGGACGCGGACTTCCTGCTCTTCGAACCCGGCGACAAATGCGCTCTCCCACGTCCCACGGATTATGAGTTTCCTGGATGAATGCCGCTCTGTGCCGCGCAGTGACGGTTTCTACCGATGCGTACCTCATTGTCCCTACTCACATGCAAAGCTGTGGCGGTTCATTTCACCCCCCTGTCTACGTACATCCGAAATCACCGAGCATCCACCCGGCAATGGGACGCGGTGCGCTGGCGGGGTCGGCTGTTTTGTTCACAGGGTGCGCGTCCGGAACGTACGCTTTTGATCAGCTGACCAGACGGGGAGAGGCGTAGATGTCGTTAATGACGCGGATGGCCGCGGCCTTCAAGGGGGAGGTCTCGGCCGAGGAACTCGAGGCATACCGGCGCGCGGGCGGGTTCGTCTACACCGAGTTGCAGCAGACGGAGGCCCTGCGTAGCAAGTTGGCCGCCGAGGGAGTCAACCTGTGGCACGGCCCGCAGGCGGCGGCCGGCCAGCTGCTGTGCACGTGGAACGCGTTCGTCCTGCAGGCGATCGGGGAGCACCTGCTGGACGCCGACTACGCGGCGGATCCGCGCACCGTCGGATACGTTCCGCAGGTCACGAGCCTTCAGGTCGGCGCCTGCTTCGCACAGGTCGAGGGTTGGGTGTCGCGGGCACGCCAGGCCGCAGGCAACTCCCGCTACCTGGTGGAGAAGGAGATACTGCTCCCGGCCGACCTGCCCGAGTGGGCCGAGGCGAGCCCCTGCCCGCTGCCGCACCTGCACGGCATGCTCGCCGCCTCGCGTGCGATCCGCCAGCACGCCGAAGTCGCTCTGGGGGCGTTCGAGCAGACTGTGGCCGACGCCGACCAGCACAGAGCCGACCTGGAGCGGCTGCGCCAGCTCGCCGCGGAAGCGGCCACGGCCGCCGACTACGCGGAGGGCCTGCTGGACACCGACCCGGCCCCGCGTATGCACGAGGCGATCGAGCAGCGTCTGCAGCGCGCGCTGGACATCTACTACCATCTGGGCCAGCTGATCGCGATGCCGCAGCTGATCGCCGGCTACCGGGGCCCGGACGTACGGCAGGCCGTACCGCCCGCCAACCTGGCCGTGGTCGACGTGCGCGACTTCGACCCGTGGTGCTTGACCGACCCGCAGAGGCGCAGCAACTGGCAGGCCGACCCGCGAGCGCGCCAGGCCATCAAGGAGATGTGGGACTACGACCCGGACCCGGCCGAGACCTTGCGGATCCAGGCCGAGATCGACGCCGCCCTCCAGCAGGGCGCGGTCACCTTCGCGACCGATTCGAGCGGTGAGCCGTACGGAAGTTTCTACTGCTGCCCGTTCGCCGCGATCTACCTTGTCCGGCGGCCGGTGGTCATCGCGGGCCGGAGGCTGCGCGCGATGCAGCAGTTCACGTTCGAGGTGTCGGCCGAGGACGTGCCGAAGGGCGGGCCGTTCAAGCGCGAAATCATCGTCTCCACCTTCACTCCGACGGACAAAATCGACTACTGCGACCCGGACGGTCTGCACGGCGACTGATTTACATTGCGACCAGGGAAGATTTCCATGCTAGGAGGGTGCCTCCTACTACGCTAGGAAGAAGCTTCCTAGCGTAGTAGGATCCTCGTTGTGACCGAGATCCTTCCCCCGCACATGCGGAAGCTCGCCGAGGTGGCAACGATCGTTGCGGCCGCAGGTGCCACAGCTGATTGGCTGTACCACCTCAAGGGCGACATGTGTGCGCTGCGTGTGATCAGGGATGGCGTCATCTCGGTTCCCGTCATGATTCCTGCCGACCCGGATCGCGATCCTGAGCTCTTTCGTGAAGCCGTGAAGCGGCTGGAGGCGGTCGTAGAAAGGATGAGCCGATGAGCAAGACGATTACGTATGTCGTCACCTACGAGAACCGACGGTGGGTGTCGCGCTGCCCTACCGGTGAGGTTGACGGAGTCGGTGTGGCAAGCTCCTTGTCCCAACTAGAGCGCGACTTGGCGGAGATTCACGCCTGGGCATGGCCCGAGGAGACTCCCGCGGTGGAGTTCGTCTTCGATCTTCCCGAGGAGGTGGCGGGGGTGGTGGCGGAATACAGCCGCGAGAAGGAACTAGCCGAAACGCATGCCAAGCGCGCCGCGGAACTCGCGGTCAAGGCCGCGAGAGTACTGACGAGCCACTGGTCGGAGCCGGACACGGCTCGTGTCATGGGTTTGTCCAAGCAGCGTGTCCACCAATTGAAGGTGAGCGCCTGACGGTTGTCGGGGGCGTGTATCACCATGGGTGGGCTATTTGCTGAGCCGGACATCGCATTAGTCGCGCTGAGGGTAGCGTGTGCGTTGGCGTCGATTGAAGAGTTCGAGTGAATTTCACACACCGACTCGGGGTAGACGCACGACGAGCGCGGCCTGAAGCGCCGGGAGAAGAAGGAGACGCGGCCGGTTCCATTCCGCCGGAACTGGTGGCGATCCTGCGCGATCACATCAAGACACACGGCGTGGCCGAGAACGGCCGGCTGTTCCGGACCGCGAGCGGCAAGGCGTTCTCAGGCTCGACCGTCTCCAAGGTCTGGGAGGCGCGCGGCTACGCCTTCCCTCCGGAGGTGGTCGCCTCGCCCCTGGCGGCCCGACCGTACGACCTGCATCATGCGGCTGTGTCCGCGGAATCGTTCCGCGAGGTGCCGGAATCGCGTGGCTCACCTGGGGAAACGGCGCCGCGAGCATTCCGCGTATGTTCCGACCAGTGGCATGCGGCTGCTTCCGGCGGCTGTCGGCTGCATGTCCGAACAGGCTTGATCAACCGCGAAACCGCAGGTGAGACCGCGGATGGCTGGTCGTACGTGGTAGGGCGGGTGGGACTTGAACCCACGACCCACGGATTATGAGTCCGATGCTCTGACCGGCTGAGCTACCGCCCCGCAATGGTGGAGTCTCTCACAACTTAGCGGGTGTGGGGATCTGTGCGCGGAGGTGAGCGGCGGCCTTCGGCCGTGGGCGTAATCCCCGGCTCGATCACCCTGCCGTGATCGTCCGTGCTGGGGTACGGCTGCCGTGGCGAGAGTTGTGGGGCGTATGTCCGGGTATGTGACTGTTGAGGCGACATCGCTCCAGAAGGCGGCTCTGCGAAACGTGGCTCCGGAACGAATCGGGGGTACCCCGTGGGGAGACGACTGGCGGGCGTCTGTGTGCTTCTCCTGATGTCCCTTCCCTCCTGCGGGCAGGGCGGGCGGCAGCCAGGAGCGGAACTCGGAGCGGTCGGCGACGTGCGGGAGGGCTTCACCGTCGGCCTGCTGCTCCCTGGCGAGGGACCCGACCGGCCTCTGTTCACCCGGGCCCTGGCGTCCCTCTGCCCGCGCTGTCATGTCCAGTACGCGAACGCCGCGGGCGACCGGGCCAGGCAGGGGCGGCAGATCGGCCGGATGCTGGCCGACGGCGTGCGGGTGCTGGTCCTCGGCGCGGTGGATCCCGGGACCGTCGCCCCCTGGGTGGCCAGGGCCAAGCTGTCCGGGGCGAAGGTCGTCGCGTACGACCGGCTGGCGAACGGGCCGGTGGACGCCTATGTGGCGACGGACCCGGCGCGCGTCGGGCGGGAGCAGGCGCTGGCCCTGCTCGGAGCCATGAAGGTCGCGGGGCCGGTGCTGCTCCTCAACGGCCCCGCCACGGATCCGTACGCCGCGACGGTGAAGCGAGCTCTGCACGCCGTGCTCGACGGCCGGGTGACGATCGGCTGGGAACGGGACCTCACGCGGCCCGACGAGGCCGTGCGCGAGGTGGCGGCGGCCGTCGCCGCGCTCGGCGGGGCCATGAAGGTGGGGGGCGTGTGCTGCGCGAGCGACGCGGTGGCGGAGGCCGTCGCGGCCGAGATGGCGCGGGCGGGAATGGCCGGGGTGCCGCTGATCGGGCATGGCGGGCGGCCCGCGGCGCTGGGGCGTGTCAGGGACGGTACGCAGACCGCCACGGTCCGCGCCGACGTCGTGGCCCAGGCGTCGGCCGCCGCCAGGCTTGCGGTCGAGGTCGCGGCCGGCAGGACCGTGTACGGCACGGCCGTCGTGTCCAACGGGACGACGGCTTCGATCCCGGCGGTGCTGCTCCCGCCCGCCGTGATCAAGAAGGCGACGGCTCATGAGGCCCCCGCCCCCGGGACCGCCCGCGGACAGAACGCACGACCGCACTGACACATCCAACGCGGCGTGGGCCGGTCGGACGGAAGCAGGAATCACCCGGCGCCGCCGCGCGGCCTCCACCGAATCGCCGGCATGAAAAGGCCGCGGTAGCGCGGAGAGCGCGACCGCGGCCGGAAACAGCCGGTTCACTCCTCTTCGTCGGAGGGGGAGGGGGCGTCGGACGGGCGCAGGCGCTCCCACAGCAGGAACGCGCCGCCGACGACGAGCATCGCGATGCCCGTCCACAGGTTGATGCGGATGCCCTCCGCCTTCTGGATCTCCTGGGCGCTGTCGAACAGCCCGGTGACCATGAGGATCAGTCCGTACACCAGGAACAGACCACCGATCACGCGGCGGATGTCGAAGAGTCGTTGCGGGGCGGCCATGCGAACCTCCTACAGGAAGGGCAGGTAGAACGCCGCGGCGAGGACCACCGCCCCGGCGCCGAGGATCACGGGGGAGCGATACCAGGCGGCGTCTCCCGCCAGCGCGTCGTCGGAGACGGACGCGTCGCTCAGGCCGTAGACGAGCCCGCGCAGCTCGCTCTCCGGCTTGGGGGTGGTGGCGAGCGTGACCACGACGGAGACGATCGCGTCGACCACGAACGCGATGCCGGCGCCCCAGAAGCTCGCGTTCAGCTCGGTGCCGAAGTCGAACACGCCCGCCTTGTAGAGGATGTACGAGGCGAAGGCGCACACGGTGCCGCTCAGCAGGCCCCAGAAGCCCGCCCAGGCGGTCATCCGGCGCCAGAACAGGCCGATGATGAACGTCGCGAACAGCGGGGCGTTGAAGAACGAGAACAGCGACTGCAGGTAGTTCATGATGTTGCCGAACCCGGCGGCGATGAACGCCGTGCCGATTCCGGCGACGACGCCGACCACGGTGGCGATGCGGCCGAGCCGCACGTACCACTCGTCGGGGTGGTCGCCGTTGATGTGCGCCTTCCAGATGTCCTGCGTGAAGACCGTGTTGAAGCCGCTGATGTTGGCGGCCATGCCGGCCATGAACGACGCGAGCAGGCCGGTCACCGCGACGCCGAGCACGCCGTTGGGCAGGAACTCGTTCATGAGCAGCGGGATCGCCTCGTTGTACGTCGGCCCGCCGTCCTTGCCGAGGTTGCCGAACAGCACGACCGCGACGAGACCGGGGATCACGGTGACGATCGGGATCACGAGCTTCGGGTAGGCCGCGACGATCGGGGTCAGCCGGGCGGCGTTGGTGTTGCGTGCCGACAGCGCGCGCTGCACCTCGGCGAAGTTCGTGGTCCAGTAGCCGAAGGACAGCACGAAGCCGAGGCCGAAGACCAGGCCGATCCAGTTGGCGTTGAGCGGGTTGCCGGTGCCGGCGGTGTGCGCCCAGGTGTGCAGCCCGCCCTCGCCGAGCACGCTCTGCTTGACCTTCTCGCCGAGGCCGGAGAAGCCGCCGACCCTGGTCAGGCCGATGATCACTACCGGCACGAGCCCGGCGACGATCACGAAGAACTGCATGACCTCGTTGTAGATCGCCGATGACAGGCCGCCGAGCGTGATGTACGCCAGCACGATCGCGGCCGACACGAGAATGGACAGCCACAGCGGCCAGCCGAGCATGGCGTCCATGATCAGCGCCAGCGCGTACAGGTTGATCCCGGCGATGAGGATCTGCGCGACGGCGAAGGTCCCGGCGTTGAGCAGCTGGGTCGCCCCGTTGAAGCGGCGGCGCATGAAGTCCGGGACGCTGTGCACCTTGGACCGGTAGTAGAACGGCATCATCACGACGCCGAGGAACACCATGGCGGGGACCGCGCCGATCCAGTAGTAGTGCAGGGTCATCGCGCCGTACTGCGCGCCGTTCGCCGCCATGCCGAGGACCTCGGTGGCGCCGAGGTTGGCGGACATGAAGGCCAGGCCGGTGATCCAGGCGGGAAGTGCGCGGCCCGAGAGGAAGAAGTCCAGACTCGTCCGTACGGCCCGTTTCGCGGCGAAGCCGATTCCCAGGACCACGAGGAAGTACAGGGCGAGGATCGCGTAGTCCAGAACGTTGACGTCGAGCCGCAGATCCTGTGCGGCCAGCAATTGGGCATCAGGCACGCAACGCCAGCTACCCGTACGTCTCGTCCTGTCACAGACCCGACCCCGGTATACCCAATCGTGACAAAAGCGCAGGTTAAGGCGTCGCAAATGCTCCCGCGCAGACGACGGATGGCCCGGATCGAGTCGATCCGGGCCCTCCGCCGTTCGGTGCCGGGGTCAGCCGGTGACCGGGATGTTGGTCTTCACCGGCGTCGGAGTGGGCGCCGGCTTGGGCTTGCCCTGCGTCGGCGTGACGTTCTCGTCCCACTCGATCCACACGTCGATCGGCGGGCTGCCCGGCGTCGGCGTCGAGGTGGGTGTCCGCGAGGGAGTGGGCGTCCGGGTGGGGGTGGGCGTCCGCGAGGGGGTGGGCGACGTGGTGGCGGTCGACGTCGGAGTCGGACTGACCGTCGGCGTCTGGGACGTCGTGGGCGTCCGGGAGGGCGTGGGCGTCTGCGAGGGCGTCACCGTCGGCGTAGGCGTCTGCGAGGGCGTCACCGTCGGGGTGGGCGTGGGGCTGGGCGTGGACTCGCACTCGACCCAGAACACCTTCTGTTTGGGCGCGCCCTTCTTCCCGGCGAAGGTCCAGAACAGCTTGTAGTGCCCGTTCGGCAGGGTCATGTCGACGGTGCGGCCATGCCCGCTGTGGTCGAGCACGAGGGTCCCGCTCTTCACCGTGGTCTTGTCGCCGGTGGGGGGCCAGGACTTGATCTCCCAGCTGACCTGCTCGGCCGCGTCGAAGTTGAACCCGACCAGGTAGAACACGCAGACGTGCGGCTCGTCGCGCTGGTCGTCCTCCGGCGTCGTCCACTTGTGGATCTTGACGTCGCCGTTGTCGCCGGGCGCCGTCCTCTGGAACGCTCCCGCCGAGGCGGTGGTGGAGATGGCGAGCGCCCCGAGCGCCGCCACCGCGAGCATGAGCGCCGCTGTGAGCCAGCGACGGGCTGAAGAGAGTCTGGGGGCTGTCACGACCGCACCTCGGGATGTATGAGAGAGCTTGAGCCTCTTTGGGCTCATCTATGTAAAAATGTCACACCCGCTGGCCAGGACTCTTCAAACGGTCCAAACCGTTATCCATCGAGGCCACGCGGTTACACGTTCGTGTCGTATTGGCCATATATCTCAGGAGCCGATCGTGCCGCTCGATGCCCCCCGCCGACTCATCGGCGCCACGCTCGTCGCCATGAGCCTCGTCGCCGCGGCCCCCGCCGGCGTCGCCGCGTCGCCCGTCACCCTCGCCGCCGGCGCGTCGGCCGCGGCGACGGCACTCCCCGCGGCCACCACGTTCACCGAGTTGAGCGGCCTCCCGCAGGACACCGACCTGTACGGCAAGCTGAGCGGCATCGTGGTCCACCCCGCCCGCACCGTCGCCGTCTACGCCCAGCCCGGCGGAAAGCCCGCGGCCACCCTCCCGGCGAAACAGCTCGGCAGCCAGACCTGGGTGCCGGTGGTGGAGGCACGCAAGGGCTGGTATCGCGTGCTCCTGCCCAGCAAGCCCAACCACGTGACCGGCTGGATCAAGGACAAGGGCCTGAAGAAGGCGCGCAGCCGCTACCGCGCCATCGTGACGCTGGGCACCAGGCGTCTGACCGTGATGAACGCGAGCAAGAAGCTCGGCACCTGGACGGTGGCCATCGGCGGCCCCGAGACGCCCACCCCGGTGGGCAGGACCTTCCTGCTGGCCCTGATGTCGCCGAAGAAGAAGACCTACAGCCCGCTGATCCTGCCGCTCGGCACGCACTCGGCGACGCTCGACACCTTCGGCGGCGGTCCCGGCACGGTCGCGTTCCACGGATGGCCGGACCGGAAGGTGTTCGGCAAGGCGGTCACCCACGGCTGCGTCAGGGTGCCTGCCCGCGCGCTCAAGGTGCTGGCAGGGCTGCCCCTGGGGACTCCGGTTCTGATCGCTCCCTGAGGAATCGCTCCCTGAGGATGAGGGCGGCCGCCGGCGAGAACGCGCTCGCCGGCGTCAACCCCACTCGCGGGCGCGGTGTCGCCCACCGGGGCGCTCTGCCGGTGCCGCCGCCGGGAAACAGCGGTCGCGACGGCTACGACCTGTCCTCTCGCCAGGACGAGCCCGCCCGCGGCGCGGCCGGTACGGCGTCAAGGGGCAACCGGACCTCGACGCAGGTGCCGGTCCCCGCACGGGCGTCGGTGACACGGATGGAGCCGCCGTGGAGGAGCACGTGCTGGCGGACGACGGTGAGGCCGAGTCCGGAGCCGGGGCTGCCCCTACGCCGGTGGAAGCGGACGAAGACGGCTTCGCGGTCGGCGGGTGGGATGCCGGGCCCGGAGTCCCGCACGGCGAGGAGCGCGGCGGCGCCGTCCTCGCACACGCCGACCGAGATCTCGCAGGCGCCCCTGCCGTCCGCGCCGTGGACGGCGGCGTTGTCGAGCAGGTTGTCGAGGATCCCCCGTATTCCCTCGGCCCACCCTGTCAGCACCAGGCGACCTGCGACCGAGACGGTGATCGCGGCGTGGGGGTGGCGCCTCCTGGCGTCATCGACGGCGGCGCCGACAATCTCCACCAGGTCGATCTCGGCGAAGGCCGCCGGCTCGAGGAGTTCACCCCGCGAGAGGTGCCGCAGGGCCGTGATGAGCCGCTGCATCCGGCCCTGCTCGGCCCGCAGATCGGCGACGATCTCGGCCCGTTCCCGGGCGTCCACGTCCGGATGGTCGAGCAGCCCGAGGTTGGCGCCCATGCTGGTGAGAGGGGTGCGCAGCTCGTGCGCGGCGGTCGCGGCGAAGGCGCGGGCCGTCTCCAGCGCCTCGCCGGTGCGGGCCACCGACGCGTCCCGCCGGTCGAGCGACGCGTTGAACATGCCGGCGAGTTCGTCGATCTCGCTGACCCCCGACGCGGTGGCCAGCCGTGCGCCGGGCCGGGAGGGCACGTCGATCACCCTGGCCTGCCGATGGAGGACCTCGAGCGGCCGTACGGCGAACCGGCCGAGGGCGAGACCCGCCAGGGCGCCGACCACCACCGAGACGAGCGCGGTGAGCCCGACCCGCCGGCGCAGCAGGTCGAGTTGCGCGGCGAGACGCGCCTCGGGATCGAAGACCCACAGGCGGGCGCGGTTCTCGCGAATGCCGAGGTCTTCGGCCACGAACCGCCACGTGCGCCCCCCTTCGGCGAAGTCGGCGGGGCCGGGCGTCCCGGCCGGCGGCAGGGTGTGCGGCACGTCTCCGATGACGAGGGGTTCGGCTCCGGCGACGTCGAGGTACACACCGCCCGGGCTGTCGGCGCCCGCCGTGGCCTCCGACAGCCGCCGCTGGAGGAAGTCCGGCGGGATCCGGGGCGTCGCCCGCGCCCGCCAGGCGTACGCCGAGGCCATGGGCGCGAGCGCGCGCAGCCGTACGGTCAGCTGCGTGTCCCTTTCCGCGCGCAGGTCGTGGGACACCAGGCTGAGCATGAGCAGCCCGGCGAGCAGAACGAGGAGCGGCACGGCGACGGCGAGGCAGATCGCGAACCGGGTGGACAGCCTCATGGAGCGGCCTCCGGAGCACTCACAGGGCCGCCTCCCTGAGCACGAATCCCACTCCGCGTACGGTGTGCACCATGCGCGGCTCGCCTCCTGCCTCGAGCTTGCGCCTGAGGTAGCCGACGAACGTGTCCACGGCGTTGCCGGTCACCTCGAAGTCGTATCCCCAGACCCGTTCGAGCAGCACGTCGCGGGACAGCACGATCCCGGCGTTGTGGGCGAGCACCTCCAGCAGGTCGAACTCCCGCCGGCTCAGCTCGACCGGCCGGCCGTCGATCGTGACCCGCCGTCCGGCCGGGTCCACGGTCAGGCGGCCCACCCGCACGACGGCGCCCGGAGGACGGCCCGCCCGGCGCAGCAGGGCGCGCAACCGCAGGACCACCTCCCGCAGTTCGAACGGCTTCACCACATAGTCGTCGGCCCCGGCGGCGAGGCCGGCGACCCGGTCGGTCACCTCGTCCATGGCCGACAGCATCAGCACCGGAACCTCCGACAGGCCCGACCGCAGGCGCTCGCACACCTCGATCCCCGACAGGCCGGGCATCGACACGTCGAGGACGACCGCATCGGGTGCCGCGCGGTGGACGAGTTCCAGCGCCTCGCGTCCCGAAGTGGTCACGTCCACGTCGAATCCCTCCACGCGCAGACCACGTCGTAACGCGCGCAGGATGGCCGGATCGTCGTCGACGACGAGAACCCGGAATCTCGTCATGGCAGGGCTCCTGCTGCTTCGGGAGCGACCGGCAGGAGGATGACCGGCCGCCCTCGTGATCTCTTCCGAGGTCGGGAGTGGGCGGGGGCGTCGGCGTCGGCGTACGGCCGGGGGGTGGACCAGGAGCGGGAACCTACCAGGCGCCGACGGTGGAAGTCGATCTCCAATCTACGGCACCGCTCGCGGGCCGGGACGTCGCGCGTCAGGGACCGTCCGCCGGGGCGCGGCGGTCCTCGAAGGGCCGCACGGCCTTCCCACGGAGCCCGGCGGCGGGAGTGATCCACGAAGAGCCGTGGCGGCTTGCCAGAGATATGCCAGAAACGTTCGCCATCATCCCTGCCGAGCGGCTCGCGCGGCCGTTCCCCTGGCACCCCCGAGATCAGTGCGGAGCATTCGATGCGATCACGATTCCTCCCGGTCGCCGCGGCGACGGCCGCGGCGGCTCTGGCGGCGGGCACGACCCCCGCCCAGGCCACAGCCCGGACCGGGGGCCCGCCCGCCGGCTCTCCGGCCGTGGCGGCCTTCCTCCCCTCCACGTCGTCGCCGCTCGATCCGATGGCGTTCGCCGTGGTGCGCCCGTCCGCCCACCCCGTCGAACTGCGGAGTGCCCCGCGCTCCCTGTCGGTGACGTACACGTTCCAGGGCAGGAAGTACACGCTCGACGACTACCTCGCCAGGTCGAAGGCGAACGGCTTCGTCGTCCTCGACGGCCGGAAGGTCGTGTACGAGCGCTACCGCGCCGCCGGGCCGGACACCCGCTTCCAGTCCTGGTCCATGGCGAAGTCCTTCACCTCGGCGGCGGTCGGCATCGCCCTGCACGAAGGCCGCATCCACTCCATCGACGACCCGGTGACGCGGTACCTGCCCGAACTGCGCGCCTCCGGCTACGACGGCGTCTCCATCCGGAACCTGCTGCGGATGTCGTCCGGGATCGACTGGAACGAGCGGGCCGACGTGCCGAAGACGCAACTGGCCGCACATCGCGGTCTCCCGGTCAAGCGGCTCGCGCAGCGGCAGGTACGCGGCTGGGAGCCGGGCACCGGATTCGAGTACACCAGCATGAACACGTTCGTCCTCGCCCGGCTGGTGAGCGAGGTGACGGGCATGCCCTACCACCGCTACGTCGAGGAGAAGATCTGGAAGCCGGCCGGTATGGCCTCCACGGCCCGCATCGGCGGCGACTCCCACGACGACCTGGGATATTGCTGCTACTACGCGACTGACCGAGACTTCGCCCGGTTCGGCCTGCTGTACCTCGACAAGGGCCGCGCCGGTGGACGCCAGGTGGTGCCGCGGGCGTGGGTGGAGGAGTCGACCAGGCCTTCCGCCTCCTTCAATCCGGATTACGGCCTGCACTGGTGGCTGGGCGGCGGGGGCCAGGACGACTTCATGGCCGCGGGATTCGGGGGCCAGTACATCTACGTCTCGCCCGAACACCAGGTCGTGATCGTCAAGTCGGCCGTTTCCGCCTCGCAGGACCAGGGAGAGGCGCTGTCCGCCTTCCGCGCGGTGGCAGCCGAGGTGGCGAGAACACGCTGACGCGGCCTGCCTCCAGGCGCTCCCGCTGCTCCTGCCGTAGGCCGGGGAGCTCGACCGGCGGCTTCGAATGGCGGACTCACCGAGAAACAACCGGGTAGGCGAGGGAGAGCAGGAGAACACCGACGAAGGGAGGAACGTCATGGCCGACGCACCGAACCCGATCCAGCTGCAGAAGCACCTGAAGGGCGTGGACTATCCGGCAGGGAAGTCGGACCTGGTCCGTACGGCCCGGGACCAGGGCGCGGACGACACCATCGTCAATGCGCTCGAACGCATCCCGGACCGGCAGTACGACGGCCCCAACGCGGTCAGCAAGGCGGTCACCGAGGCCAGGTGAGACGCCGGGCGAACCCGGACGGTGATGTCCGGCGCTCCGCCGCTGAGCGGGGCGACGACCACCGGATGACGTCGGGCGGGCGGTGGGCGGAGACATTCCGCCCCGCTCGCCCGACGCGTGCCGGGGGTGGTGATCCCCCTGGCGTCGCGAGCATCGCGGCCACGGCCGCCGAGGTGTGTACGCACCTTTAGTGAACGTTGCGTTTCCAACACGTGAGTTTTACTCTGATTTAGAGAACGTTGAGTTCTCTAAATCAGAGTGGATGAGGCTCGCGAGGAGAAGGCATGGCACTCGTCGCCCCCCTGGAGGCCTTCGGACGAGACGACCTCGACCTGGCCGGAGGGAAGGGAGCCAATCTGGGGGAGCTGGTCCGGGGCGGTTTCCCCGTCCCGGCCGGGTTCGTCGTCACCACCGCCGCTCACGAGATGGCCGTCCGGCGCGCCGGGGCAGGCGGACCGGCATCGGCGATCCCGGACATGCCGCGCGAGGTGCGGGAAGCCGTGGTCGCCGCCTACGCGGCGCTCGGCCGCGGGCCCGTCGCGGTGCGGTCCAGCGCCACCGCCGAGGACCTGCCGGGCGCCGCGTTCGCCGGGCAGCAGGACACCTGTCTCAATGTTGTCGGCGAGCAGGCGCTGGTCGACGCCGTGTGCCGGTGCTGGGCCTCGCTGTGGAACGAGCGTGCCGTGGCCTACCGCCGCAGGCTGGGTGTCCCCGACGACGGGGTGAGCATCGCCGTGGTGGTGCAGAGCATGGTCGAGGCCGACACGGCGGGCGTGATGTTCACCGCCGACCCGGTGAGCGGCGACCGCTCCCGCGTCGTGGTCGACGCGAGCAGCGGCCTGGGCGAGGCCGTCGTCTCCGGTCTGGTCACGCCCGACCACTACGTGCTCGACGCCGCCGGCCGGGTCGTCTCCCATACGGCGGGCCGCCGCGAGGTGGTCGTCCGCGCCGTGGCGGGCGGCGGCGTCACCCGCGAGAGCGGCGAGGCGGCGGCCGGCCCCGGGCTGCCTCCCTCGGCCCTGCGGGAGCTGGCCGAGCTGGGCGGTGAGGTGGCGGCCCTGTTCGGCCGGCCCCAGGACATCGAGTGGGCCCGTGCGGACGGCCGGCTCTGGCTGCTGCAGGCCCGGCCGATGACCGCGCTGCCGCCACCCCCGGTGGGGCGGCTCAACCCGCTGCGCCGGAGGATCGCCTCGGTCCTCGTCGAGTACGTGCCGGTGCGGCCCTATCCGATCGACATGTCGACCTGGCTGCCGTACGGCCCCGCCGGGCTCATGGCCAAGGTGACCGAGAGCTTCGGCATCCGCGGCGCGTTCGCCGACTTCCTCCAGGAGGAGGACGGGGTCGTCTACCGGCTGGTGCCGCCGCGTCCGCGGCCCGCGCCCGGCCTGCTCGCCGCGCCGTTCCGGGTCGCGGTCCGGGCCCGGCGTTTCGACCCCGCGCGGTGGACGGAGGATCCGCGGTTCCTCCGGCTCCTGACCGCTGCGAGGGAACTGTCCGGGCGCGACCTGTCCGCCCTGCCGTGGCGCGAGCTGATCCGGGTGCCCCGCGAGGCGCTCGACGTCGTGCAGCCGGTGGCCGGCCTGCGCATCGACTATCTGCCGGGGACCGGGTTCGCGCTGCTGCGGCTGCTGCTGTCGCTGCGGTGGCTGGGCGAGGCGGACCGGTTCGGCGAGCTCATCAGTGGTGCGCGCACCCGCACCGGCGACGCCAACAGGGCCCTGGCGGAGCTGGCCGAGGAGGCCGGGCGCACCGGAGCGCTCGACGCCGACCCGATGCCCGAGGAGTTCGCGGCCAGGCTGCGGGCGTTCCTCGCCGAGTACGGCCACCGCGAGACCGCGAGCCCGCTGCTGGTCACCACGCCCACCTGGTCCGACGCCCCGGAGACGGTGCTCGGCATGATCCGCGTGCTGGCCGAGGGGCATGATCCGAGCGCCCGCTCCGGCCTCGCCTCCACGTCCGGCTCCGAGTCCGACGCGGCGCTCGAGCGGCTGCTCGCGCATCCCCGGCTGCGGGGCGATCGCGCCCGCCGGGACCGAATGGCGCGCCGGGTGCGGGCCGCCCGCGCCGGCATCGCGTTCCGCGAGGACAGCCACTTCTACTTCACCCTGCCCCTGCCCGTGCTGCGCACATCCCTGCTGGAGATCGGCCGCCGGCTGCGCGAGGCGGGCGTGCTGGACAAGGAGGAGGACGTCTTCCACCTGCGCCTGGAGGAACTGGAGGCGATCGGCGACCTGACGACGGCCGGGCCGGAGCGGACGGAGGCGCTGCGCGCGGAGGTCCTGCGCAGAGCGGCCAAAAGGGAGGAGCTGGCGGGTGTCCGGCTCATCGACCCTGCCGCGATCTTCCCTGCCCGCTCGGAGGAAGGCGCCCTCGTGTCCGGGACGCCCGCCGGCGGCGGGCGGGCCACGGGACCGGTGAAGGTCATCCGCCGGCCCGCGGACTTCGGCCGCCTCAGCCGGGGTGACGTGCTCGTCTGCCCCTACACCAACCCGTCGTGGACACCGCTCTTCCAGCGGGCGGCGGCCGTCGTGGTCGACACCGGTGGCATCGCCTCGCACGCCGCGATCGTGGCCAGGGAGTACGGCATCCCCGCCGTCATGGGCACCGGCCGGGGCACCTCGATCCTCGACGACGGCCAGGTGGTGACCGTGGACGGAGGCACGGGCCACGTGTTCCCGGCGCCGGCGGACGACGCGGGGGGCCGGGCGGACGTCCACGGCGCCCGCGCCTGAGCACGGAGCGCGCGTCCCCGCCGGGGAACGGCCTCCGTAGGATTCCAGCATGGTCACCGACCACCGCAAGCTGCCGCGTCGCCGGGGAGAAGCGCTCAACGCGGCGATCTTCCAGGCGACGCTCGACGAGCTGGCCGAGGCCGGCTACGCCGGGCTCACGATGGAACGGGTGGCCGAGCGCGCGCGGGCCGGCAAAGCCTCGCTGTACCGGCGCTGGCCCACCCGCATCGAGCTGGTGATGGACGCCGTCTATCACGTGCTGCCCGTCCCGTCGTCGGTGCCGGACACGGGCTCCCTGCGTACCGACGTCCTGGCGGCGCTGCGGGAGGCGGCCCGCTTGCTGTCCGGACCGGCGGGAGAGGCCATGCGCGGGCTGCTCAGCGAGGCGCTGGCCGACGAGGAGAGGGCCGCCGCGTTCCGGCGCCGTTCCCACGGTCTGGGCCGCAGGGTGATGCAGGAGATCACCCGCCGGGCGGTCGAACGCGGCGAGATCGACGCGAGCGCCGTCACTCCCCGCCGGCTGGACGCCGGCCAGGCGCTGATCAGGCAGCACTTCCTGTTCGCGGGACCGCCCATCCCGGACGAGCTGATCGTCCAGATCGTCGACGAGGTCGTGGTGCCGCTGCTCACGCGCCGCTGAGCCGCCCGGCGCGCCGCGGACGTGCAGCGGCCGCGCCGGAGGCGCGCGGCGCGAGCGGCGGCGGTGTCAGGACCAGACGGCGGCGATCGGCTCGACGAGGGCGGCGGCCTGGTCGATCCCCGCCGCGAAGGCCGGTCCCCACAGGGCCGGGTCGAGGACGTTCTGGCCGAACACCGCGACCGACGCCGTGTCGGGGTGGACGACGTACGACGTGGCCGCGCCCGCCTGCGCCATCTCGGCCTCGAGGACGGCCCGGGGGGTCAGGTTGCCGAGCGGTTCGAGCACCACGAGCGCACGGGCGCCCTCCGCGAGGTCGGCGTTGGTCGCCGAGCGGACCCCGCCGTCCACGTACCTGCGGCCGTTGATCTCCACGGGCGGGAAGACCATCGGCACGGCGCAGCTCGACGCGACGGCGAGCACCAGCGGCGTGCCCGAGGACCGGTCCCACACGACGAACTCGCCGGTGGCCGCGTCCACGCTGGTGATCAGGAGCTCGCGCTCGGGCCACTCCTTCACCGGCAGCCGTTCGCCGACCGCCGCGAGCCGCTCGGCGTAGTGGTCGACCCTGGCCGCCAGAGCCATCTGCCCGACCCTGCGGCGGGCCTCCCGCCGGTCGAGGTTCGGATCGAACATGACGGCGAACGCCTGCAGGACCTCGTCCATGTGGTCGACGGCCGGGGGTGGGCCGGTGTCCACCTCGGCCTGGTGGGCGATCGCCTCCTCCAGGTCGGCGCCGGTGGCCACGAGCGTGCCGACGACCGAGCCGGCCGAGGTGCCGACGATCCGGTCCGCCGTCCCCAGGTCCACGCCGAGGCGGCGCAGGCCGGTGACGATCCCCGCCTCCCAGGCGATGCCGGCGACTCCTCCGCCGCCGAGCACGAGAGCAGTAGTCATAACCAGAATTATGTTCCACGCAGGCGCGTGCTCGGACCGAGGTGAAACCGGTTCCAATTAGTGTGGACGCCAAACTATTGACGGCGCTTCCGCCGGTGTGTGAATCTTCCCTTCAGATTTCCATGCACGTGGGAGAAGGACGGTCAGGGTCCCCGCCTGGTCGTGCATGGCCGGTTGTCCGTGCTCGGAGGGAAACCGTCCATGCGAAGATTCGCAACCCTGCTCGTGGTCGCCGCCGTGGCGCTGGTCACGGCCGTGATCAGAATGTCCCCGGTGTCGGCCGTCGCCGCCGACTCGTACACGTTCAAGAACGTGCAGATCCTCGGCGGCGGCTTCGTCCCCGGGATCGTCTTCAGCCCCGCTCAGAAGGACCTGATCTACGCGCGCACCGACATCGGCGGCGCGTACCGCTGGAACCAGTCGTCCCAGACCTGGACGCCGCTGCTCGACTGGGTCGGGCAGTCCAACTGGGGCTACAACGGCGTCGTCAGCATCGCCCCCGACCCCGCGGACGCCAACAAGGTGTACGCCGCCGTCGGCATGTACACCAACAGCTGGGACCCCAACAACGGCGCGATCCTGCGCTCGTCGAACAAGGGCGACACCTGGCAGGTGAGCCCCCTGCCGTTCAAGCTGGGTGGCAACATGCCCGGCCGCGGCATGGGCGAGCGCCTCGCGGTGGACCCGAACAAGAACAGCATCCTCTACTTCGGCGCGCCCAGCGGCAACGGCCTGTGGCGGAGCACCGACTCCGGCGCCACCTGGTCCAAGGTGACCAACTTCCCGAACGTCGGCAACTACGTCGCCAGCCCCGGAGACGCCTACAACGGTGACAACCAGGGCGTCGTCTGGGTGACCTTCGACAAGCGGACCGGCACCTCGGGCAACGCCACCCAGACCGTCTACGTGGGCGTGGCCGACAAGGACAACACCGTCTACCGGACCACCAACGGCGGCACCTCCTGGGAACGGGTCGCGGGTCAGCCCACCGGCTACATCGCCCACAAGGGCGTGCTCGACACGGCCAACGGCTACCTCTACATCGCCACCAGCGACACGGGCGGCCCGTACGACGGCGCCAAGGGCGACGTGTGGCGCTACGCCACCGCCACCGGCACCTGGACCAAGATCAGCCCGATTCCGTCCAGCAGCAGCGACGACTACTTCGGCTACAGCGGCCTGACCGTCGACCGCCAGCACCCCGGCACGATCATGGTCGCCACCCAGGTCTCCTGGTGGCCCGACGCGATCTTCTTCAGGAGCACCGACAGCGGCGCGACCTGGACCCGCATCTGGGACTGGACGTCCTACCCGGACCGTAGCTTCCGCTACAAGATGGACATCTCCGCTGCTCCGTGGCTGACCTTCGGCACGAACCCCCAGCCGCCCGAGGTCACGCCCAAGCTCGGCTGGATGAACGAGTCGGTGGAGATCGACCCGTTCAACTCCGACCGGATGATGTACGGCACCGGCGCGACGATCTACGGCACCACCGACCTCACGAAGTGGGACTCGGGCGGCCAGTTCACGATCAAGCCGATGGTGAAGGGCCTGGAGGAGACCGCCGTCCTCGACCTGATCAGCCCGCCGAGCGGCGCCCCGCTGGTCAGCGCGCTGGGCGACATCGGCGGCTTCCGGCACACCAACCTCGACGCCGTGCCGTCCATGATGTTCACCCAGCCCGTCTTCACCTCCACGACCTCGCTCGACTACGCCGAGACCAACCCGAGCGTGATGGTGCGGGCCGGCAACTTCACCGACTCCGACCGGCCGAACGACAGCCACGTGGCCTTCTCCACCGACGGCGGGGCCAACTGGTTCCAGGGCACCGAGCCGGGCGGCGTCAACAACGGCGGCACGGTCGCCGCGGCCGCCGACGGCAGCCGCTTCGTCTGGGCACCGGGCGACTCCGGCCTGCAGGTGGTCTACTCCGTCGGCTTCGGCAACACCTGGAGCACCTCCACCGGCGTCCCGGCCAACGCGATCGTCGAGTCCGACCGGGTGAACGCGCAGAAGTTCTACGCCTACTCCGGCGGCAAGTTCTACGTCAGCACCAACGGCGGCGCGAGCTTCAGCGCCACCGCGGCGACCGGGCTGCCCACGACCGGCGTGCACTTCAAGGCGCTGCCGGGCAAGGAGGGCGACGTCTGGCTGGCCGGCGAGGGCGGCCTGTGGCACTCCACCGACTCGGGCGCCTCGTTCACCAAGCTGTCGAACGTCAGCAGCTCGATCAACATCGGCTTCGGTAAGGCGGCGCCCGGCAAGACGTACCAGGCCCTCTACCTCGCCGGCACCGTGGACGGTGTGCAGGGCCTGTTCCGGTCCGACGACACCGGCGCGAGCTGGGTGCGCATCAACGACGACCAGCACCAGTACGGCAACATGGGCGAGGCCCTGACCGGCGACCCGCGGATCTACGGCCGGGTCTATCTCGGCACCAACGGCCGGGGCATCATCTACGGCGACCGTAACGGCGGGTCCTCCCCGTCGCCGTCGCCGTCCGCTTCGCCGTCGGCGTCCCCGTCGGCGTCCCCGTCCGCGTCGCCCTCGGCCTCTCCGTCGAAGTCGCCGTCCCCGAGTCCGTCGGCCAGCCCGTCGCCCTCGCCCAGCCCGTCCCCGAGCCCGTCGCCCTCGGCGAGCCCGTCGGGCGGCAAGGGGTGCTCGGCGACGTACAAGGTGGTCAACCAGTGGCCGGGCGGCTTCCAGGGCGAGGTCACGGTGAAGAACACCGGCAGCGCCTCGATCAGCGGCTGGAGCGTCAAGTGGGCCTTCGCGAACGGCCAGACGATCAGCCAGCTCTGGAACGGCACGGTGAGCCAGTCCGGGGCGAACGTCACGGTCGCCAACGTGAGCTACAACGGCTCGGTCGGCTCCGGGGCGTCCACCACGTTCGGGTTCCAGGCGAGCTGGAACGGCACCAACGCCGTCCCGTCGCCGGTCACCTGCACCGCCTCGTGAGATAGCACGACAACGGGCCGTACGGATGGGCCGCCGAGGTGGCGCATCCGTACGGCCCGTCCGTCAGCGACCCGGCCGTACTCGGGGAAATTCGCGTGCGCCCTGAGGGCGGCCGGGTGTTGCATGAATCCGATGATCGACGAACCGCTGGAACGACTGCGCGCCGCCGCCCGGCGCACGCGTGAACTCGCCCTCAAGCGGGCGGGCACCGGCCTGGGCCACGAGGACGCCGACGACGACGTCGGCACGATCGGCACGGACGGCGCCCTCGGATTCGACCCGTTTCCCCTACTCGAAGCCCTCCACCGCCATGGCGTCCGAGCCGCGGTGATCGGGCAGGTCGCCGGCATCATGCACGGATCCACCGAACTGACCGGCGATCTGGATCTGCTCTGGGACGGCGAACCGGTCCACGCCCCGGCCCTGGCGGCCGCCTTCATGTCCGTCGACGCCCGGCTCTCCGACGAAACGGGCGCCCTCATGGCGACTCATCCGGATGCTCTGCTCCGCCCCAAAGTGCAGTTCACCGCGCCCGGAGCGAGCGGCGACTGCTGCACCCCCGCGCTCCCCTGGGGCGACCTGCGAGTCCGGGAGATCCTCGACAGGGCGGTCACGGCATACGGCCCGGGCGCCCTGGAAGTTCACTACGTGTCCCGGGAGGACCTCATCCGGATGCGGCGGGCCATAGGCCGCCCCAAGGACCTCCGGCGAGCAGCCGAGCTCGACAGTCTCGCGCCGGACCTGCGAATGATCCGGAGAACGCGAAGCCCGGGTTCCCGCCGATTCCGGCGGTAAGCCCGGGCTCACTTCCTCTCCTCCTCGCAGGGGGGCGGCATCTGGAAGCATGCCTCGGGCGATGGGTGGAGCGCCGTCCCAGGCGGCCGGAGGTGGCCGCGCGGCTGCTCATGGAGACCCGCCTGATGCCGTGGCTCGCGCAGCGGCTGCCGTTGCCCGTCCCGATCCCTCATGTCCTGCACACGGCAGATCCCGCGGAAGCCGTACGTCACGGTGCGCCGCCGCCGCGGGAAGTGCTGGGGGAGCGGGCGGCGACGGTGAAGGATTTCGGCACACGCGTCATACCGCTCCTGCCGGACGACCGGCGAGACGCCGCTTCGACGTTGCTGGACGCCGTGGCCGCGTTGCCCACCCATGCTCTGGTCCATGGCGATCTAGGACCCGAGCATGTGCTGATGCGGGACGGCGCGGTGAGCGGCGTCATCGACTTCAGCGACGCGCACGTCGGTGACCCGGCGCTCGATCTGGCATGGGCGCTCCACGCCGCCCCGCCGGCGTTCGCCCGGGCTGTTGCGGCAGAGTACGACGCCGCCGTCTCGACACCGGCGACCCGGACACGGTGCGTAGCGGTCTGGAAGGCATCCTCGCCCGCCTCCCGGCCTGAGCAGGCCGCGGGACGTTGGTTGTCACTGCGGACCGCGGGCACTTCCGCGCCTGTGAGACGGCGCGACTGCTGAGGAAAGACCCTACGGATGTGACCTTCGACTGGTATCTCCGTGGGGCCCTTCGCATAGCCTTGCCTGGGCGGGCCGTCGGGCCGCGCCGGGACAGGGGTGACTGCGCGATGGCGATCGGAGTTTACGTCGCGGCCGGCGACGCGAGGAGCAACAAGGGCACGATCGCCCTCGGCATGATCGAACTGCTGACCCGCCAGGTGGGCACGGTCGGCGTGTTCCGGCCGGTCGTCCGGTCAGGCCGCCAGGACAGCCTGGTCAACACCGCGCGCAGCCGCTTCGGGATCGGCCTGCCCTACGCCATGTGCACGGGCGTCACCTACGAGGAGGTGCACGCCGACGAGGAGCGTGCGGCGGGGGAGATCCTGGCCCGCTACCGGGCGCTCGCCGGGCGGTGCGACGCGGTCGTGGTGATCGGCACCGACTACACCGACGTGGGCGCGCCCACCGAGTTCGTGTTCAACGCCGAGCTCGCCGCCAACCTGGGCACACCGGTGATGAACGTGGTGACCGGGCTCGACCGCACTCCCGACGAGATCGCCGCGGCGGTCGAGATGTCGCGCAAGGAACTGGCCGAGCGCCACGCCACCGAGCTGGCCACGGTCGTCACGCGGGTCGCCCCCGGCCTGGTGGACGAGGTCGCCGCCCGCGTCCCCGCGTACGTCCTGCCGGAGGTGCGGCGGCTGTCCGCGCCGACGGTCAGCGACCTGATGGCCGCCTGCGACGGCGACCTGTTCATGGGCGACGCCGACCAGCTCGGCCGGGAGACGGGCGGGCTGATGATCGGCGCGATGTCGCTGCCGAACATCCTGGAGCGCCTCACCGAGGGCCTGGCGGTCGTCGTCCCCGCCGACCGGGCCGCCGCGCTGGTGCCGGGGCTGCTGGCCGCGCACAAGGCCCCCACGTTCCCCGCCCTGTCCGCGATCATCCTCAACGGCGGGCTCGAGTTGCCCGACGCGGTCGTCCGCCTGCTGAAGGGCATGGACATCCGGCTGCCGATCATCACGACCGGCGGCGGCACGTTCGAGACCGCGACCAGGCTGTCGAAGGCCGAGGGCCGGTTCAGCCCGGACGCCAAGGGCAAGATCGACACGGCGCTCGGGGTCTTCGCCGAGCACGTCGACGCCGGGGCGCTGCTGCGCAACCTGCAGGTCACCAAGGCCGCGGCGATCACCCCGCTCATGTTCGAGTACAACCTGCTGGACCGCGCCCGCGCCGACCGCAGGCACATCGTGCTGCCGGAGGGCGCCGAGCCGCGGATCCTGCGCGCCGCCGACAGCCTGCTGCGCCGGGGCGTGGCCGAGCTCACCCTGCTGGGCGACGAGCGGGAGATCCGGCTGGCGGCGGCCACGATGGGCCTGGCCGTCGACGGCGCCCGCGTGGTCAGCCCGTTCGACCCGGAGCTGCGCGAGCTGTTCGCCGAGGAGTACGCCCGGCTGCGCGCGCACAAGGGCGCGACGGTCGGGCAGGCCCGCGACATCGTCACCGACGTCTCCTACTTCGGCACGATGATGGTCCACCTCGGGCTGGCCGACGGGATGGTCTCCGGCGCCGCCCACACCACCGCCCACACGATCAGGCCCTCGTTCGAGATCATCAAGACCTCGCCGGGCGTCGGCGTCGTGTCCAGCGTCTTCTTCATGTGCCTGGCCGACCGCGTCCTCGTGTACGGCGACTGTGCCGTCGTCCCCGACCCCACGGCCGCCCAGCTCGCCGACATCGCGATCTCGTCGGCCGCCACGGCCGCCAGGTTCGGGGTCGAGCCGCGCGTGGCCATGCTGTCGTACTCGACCGGCGAGTCCGGCGCGGGGCCCGAGGTGGACAAGGTGCGCGAGGCCACCGCGCGGGTCCGCGAGCTGCGGCCGGATCTGCCGGTCGAGGGCCCGATCCAGTACGACGCCGCGGCCGAGCCGAGCGTGGCGCGCACCAAGATGCCCGGCAGCCCGGTCGCCGGGCGGGCGACGGTGTTCGTGGTACCCGACCTCAACACGGGCAACAACCTCTACAAGGCCGTGCAGCGCAGCGCCGGCGCGGTCGCGATCGGGCCGGTCCTGCAGGGCCTGCGCAAGCCGGTCAACGACCTGTCCCGCGGCGCGACCGTGGGCGACATCGTCAACACCGTCGCGATCACGGCCATCCAGGCGCAGGCGCACGGGGAGGCACAGTGAGCGCGGGCGCGATGGGAGACACAGTGAGCGCGCAGGCGCGGCAGGGCACACAGTGAGCGCGCAGGCGCGGGAGGAGACAGAGTGAGCGGGCAGGTCCTCGTCCTGAACACGGGGTCGTCGTCCATCAAGTACCGCCTCATCGACATGGGGACGCGGCGGGCCGTGGCCGGCGGGCTGATCGAGCGCATCGGCGAGGACGAGAGCGTGCTCACCCACGACGGCGTACGGACCGAGCGCCGGGTGGCCGACCACGAGGAGGGGCTGAAGGCGGTGCTCGCGGCCTTCGCCGAGCACGGGCCGCCGCTCGACGGCGTGACCGCCGTGGGCCACCGGGTCGTCCACGGCGGCAGCCGGTTCGTCACGCCGGTGCTGATCGACGACGAGGTCGAGCGGGCCATCGAGGAGATCGCGCCGCTGGCGCCGCTGCACAACCCGGCCAACCTGGAGGGCATCCGGGTCGCCCGGCGGGCCTTTCCCGGCCTGCCGCACGTCGCCGTCTTCGACACCGCCTTCCACGGCACGATCCCGCCCCACGCGCACACCTACGCCGTCCCCCGCGAGTGGACCCGCAAGCTCGGGGTGCGCCGCTACGGCTTCCACGGCACCTCCACGGCGTACGTCTCCCGCCGGGCGGCCGCGCTGCTCGGCCGGCCGTACGACGAGGTGAACTCGATCGTGCTGCACCTCGGCAACGGCGCGAGCGCGACGGCGGTGCGGAGCGGGCGCAGCGTGGACACCTCGATGGGCATCACCCCGCTCGCCGGGCTGGTGATGGGCACCCGCTCCGGGGACGTCGACCCGGCTCTGGGCGCCTACCTCGGCCGGGTCGCCGGCATGGACCTCGCCGGCGTCGACACGGCGCTCAACAAGGAGAGCGGCCTGCTGGGCATGTGCGGGGCCAACGACATGCGGGAGGTCTGGCGGCTGGCCGACTCCGGCGACGAGGACGCCCGGCTCGCGCTCGACGTCTACGGCTACCGCGTGCGGGCCTATATCGGCGCCTACTACGCCGCGCTCGGCCACGTGGACGCCCTCGTCTTCACCGGCGGGGTGGGGGAGAACAGCCCCCGTGTCCGCGCGCTCGCGGCGACCGGGCTCACCAGGCTCGGCATCGAGATCGATCCCGATCGCAACGCCGCCGAGTCGGCGGAGGCCAGGGTGATCTCGCCGGAGGGCGCCGAGGTGACGGTGCTGGTGGTGCCCACCAACGAGGAACTGGAGATCGCCGAGCAGACCGCCGCCTGCCTCGGTGACGTGTGAACCGGCCGATCGCCGCCGCGGTCGTCCGCTGGCTATCGTGGGCAGCGAATGGGGGTGAGCCGTGTGGCGACGGCTGAGGACAGTCGTACGGGTGGGAAAGAGGGCACTGCCGATTCGCCGGGCTGGCTCGACCGGGTCCGGGCGACTCCGGCGGGCCGGTTGACGCTGCGGATCGTCATCGGGGTGATCGGCACCGCGCTCGTGGTCACCGGCCTGATCATGGTGCCCTTTCCGGGCCCGGGCTGGCTGGTGGTCTTCGCCGGGCTCGCCGTCCTGGCCACGGAGTTCCCCTGGGCGTCCCGGCTGCTGCAGTTCGCCAAGGAGAGGGTCAGGGCGGCGACCGACTGGCTGAAGCGGCAGAACTGGTTCGTCCGCATCGTCGCGGGCGCGCTCACCCTGCTCTGCGCCGGGGCCATCGTCTGGGTGTCGGTCCGGCTGACCCTCGGCGTCGACCTGATCCAGAAGGCCCGCGAGCTTCTGAGCTGACCGTCAGGCGCGGGCCAGCCTGCGGACCGCCAGTTCGCCGAGCAGCGTCGCGCCGTCGGACAGGATGGCGTCGTCGAACTCCGCCTCCGCCGAGTGGTTGGACGGGGCCGTGGCGAGATCCCGGCCGGGCGGGCAGGCGCCGACCACGAGGAACGCCCCCGGCACCTGCTCCAGCACGTACGAGAAGTCCTCCGAGCCGGTCGCCGGGGTGGGCAGCGGGAAGTAGCGGTCCTCGCCGAGGGCCTCCCGCACCGTCCGGGCGGCGAACTCCGCCTCGGCGTCGTCGTTCACCGTCACGGGATAGCCGAGGCCGAACGCGCAGTCGACGGTGAGGCCGTGCGCCTCCCCGATGCCGCGGGCGAGCCGGACCAGGCCCTCCCTGACGCGGTCGCGCGAGCCGGTCGAGAACGTGCGCACGGTGGTCTCGAAGACGGCCTCGTCCGGGATCACGTTGTCGGTGGTGCCGGCGTGGAAGCTGCCGACGGTCACCACGACCGGGTCGAACACGTCGTAGCCGCGGGTGACGTGGGTCTGCAGGGCCGTCACGATCTCGCAGGCCGCGGGGATCGGGTCGAGGGCGCGGTGCGGGGAGGAGCCGTGGCCGCCCCTGCCGCGCACGGTCACGGTCAGCGTGTCGGCCGCGGCCAGCACGGGCCCGCCCTTGGTCAGGAACAGCCCGCGCGGGATCGTCGTGGAGAAGACGTGCATGCCGTACGCCGCGACGGGCCTCGCCCCGGCCGCGTCGAGCACGCCCTCCTCGATCATCAGCCGGGCGCCCTCCTGGCCCTCCTCGCCGGGCTGGAACATCAGCACGACGTCACCGGCGAGGTCGGCGCGGCGCTCGCTGAGCAGGCGGGCGGCTCCCACCAGCATGGCCGTGTGCAGGTCGTGGCCGCAGGCGTGCATGCGGCCGTCGAAACGCGACCGGTAGGGCACGTCGGTCTTCTCGTGCACCGGCAGCGCGTCCATGTCGGCGCGCAGCAGCACGGCGGGGCCCGGGCGGCCGCCGCGCAGGACGGCGGTCACCGACGACAGGCGCTCGCCTGTGGTGATCTCCAGGGGCAGGCCGTCGAGCGCCGCGAGCACCTTCTCCTGCGTGCGGGGCAGGTCGAGGCCGATCTCCGGCTCCCGGTGCAGCGCGCGGCGAAGCTCGACGAGATCATCCTGGAGGGTCATGGTCCACCTTGGCGCGAGGTCGGGAGGTCAGAGGTAGAGGCCGGTGCCGTGGTCGGTCTGCTGCGTCGCCACGGCGTGCAGGTCGCGCTCGCGCAGCACCAGGTAGAGCTGGCCCTGGACCTCCACCTCGTACTGGTCCTCGGGGTTGAACAGGACCTTGTCGCCGGTCTTGACCGACCTGACGCTGGCGCCGGCGCCGGACACCTCGCCCCAGACGAGCCGGTTGGCCATCTTGACCGTGGCCGGGATGACGATGCCCGCGCTGCTGCGCCGTTCCTCAAGCTCCCGCTCAACCTTGACCATCACGCGGTCGTGCAGCATCTGGATCTCGAACTTCGGGTCAGCCACGCTGGAAGTGTACGCGCAGCGGCCCCGGGCACCGTCATCGGAGGTTCACCGGCGGCGGGGGCTCACCCGCGGCCCATGGCCAGGTCGTAGCCCGTTCCCGAGTGGCGGTAGACGCCGCCCTTGCCCCACTTCAGCACCTGGAACCGTACGTGGACGGTGTTGGAGGCGACACCGGTCAGGTCGGCCATCATCTTCTCGGACAGGTCGACGATCGCCGGGATGTCGTGCTGGGCCACGGCCCACTCGGCCGGGCCGAAGTCCTCGACGACGCCGATCGCGCTCTTCCCCTTGTAGGTGATCCGCACCTTGGTGCCGAGGGGCCAGTAGGGGCTGGCGACGGTCCGGTACCGCATCGGCTTGCCGGACGCGGTCTCGGCGTCCCAGAAGGACGTGGCGGTGGAGACGCCGGAGGGCAGGGAGGCGGCCTTCTTCATCTCGTCGTACGCCGTGCGGAGGGCCGCGTTGAAGGTCGCGCCCAGGGTGACCAGGTCTGTGGGGGCCGGGCGGGCGGTGTCCGGGGAGGCGACGGGCGCCGTCCGAGTGAGCGGCGCGGAGGAGGGAGCCTGAGGGATCACCGAGGCGTCCGCGGCGGTGGCCGCGCCGGCGACGAGTGTGGTTCCGGCCATCGCCATGATGATCGCCTGACGGGCTCGCTTGCGCATGAGGTTCCTTTCGTCTCGATCGCGGGGCGGCCCTCGGGGGAACAGGGCCTCGCGTCGTCGAGGAGTCCCGGCTGGCGGGCGGGCTCCGCACGCGCGCCCGGGCGTGGCGGAGCGGCCCTCGGAGAGGAGGGACGGAAGGCTCCGGAAGCGGGTCGCGCGTTCCCTGGGGAAGGGGATACGACGGTGATGCGATGTACGGGATTTACAGGGGCAAAAGGTGATGTGAGGCACGAGTATAGGGAAAGAGGGAGTAAAGAGGACAAATCGATCTAAATTGCAGGTAGATCGTCCTTGACGCAGGCACTCGGAAAGCGCTCTCATGGCGAGATCAGTCAAAGCGACGGCAAGGGGCCGGCATGGCGTTCGACGACTTCATGTGGATCAACGAGCCCGCCGAGTGGTCGCGGACCGGGGAGGGCCTGCGGGCCGTCGCCGGCGCCCAGAGCGACCTGTGGCAGAAGACGCACTACGGCTACTCGTACGACACCGCCCACATGTTCGGCCGGCAGGTCGCCGGGGACGCGCGGCTCACCGTGACGTTCGAGGCCGACTACTCCGAGCAGTACGACCAGGCCGGGGCCGTGCTGCGGATCGACGAGGAGAACTGGATCAAGGCGGGGGTGGAGTTCGTCGACGGCGGCCACCAGCTCAGCGTCGTCGTCACCAGGGGCTTTTCCGACTGGTCCGTCACCCCCGCGCCCGGCGGCCTCGTCTCCGCGACGTTCGACCTCGAACGGGCCGGCGACGCCGTGACGGTCCGGTACGGCGTGAACGGCGCGGAGCCGGAGCACCTGCTGCGTCTGGCCTACTTCCCGCCGCAGGCGCCGGCCCTCGCCGGGGTCATGTGCGCCGCCCCGGTGGGCAAGGGCTTCGAGACCCGCTTCAGCCGTGTATCACTCGCGTAGCCCTCACGCGCCGATACGGCGCCGCTCCCGTCCCCGCGCCGTGAACCGGTCCTGGGCGTCCAGCACGGCGTCCCCGTGGCGCACGGCCCACATGCCCATCGCGCGCATGGGGGCGAGCAGCGCCGTGCCCGCCTCCGTCAGCGCGTAGTCGACGCGGGGCGGCGCCTCGGCGTACGTCCGGCGCTCGACCAGGCCGTTGTACTCCAGGCGCCGCAGCGCCTCGTTGAGGACCTTCGGAGAGATGCCGCCGATCCGGGCGCGCAACTGCCGTGGCCGCATCGGACCGGCCTCGCCGAGCGTGTAGACCACGACGCCGTCCCAGCGGTTCGCGAGCACCTCGAACGCGAGGCGCGCCCGGCAGTCGGAGGTGTACGAACGCTCGTCGTGGAACTCGTCCATGACCTCATCCTGCCCGGTCCGAAGGACACCGTGTGGTGTGCGTCGGCCGCCCTAACGTCGTGAGCCGTCCACCTGGTTCGTACGAAAGGGAGAGGCACCATGCGCATCGGCATCCTCGGCACGGGCGCGATGGCCACGGCGCTGGGCGGCGCCTGGGTCCGCGCGGGGCACCACGTGCTCGTCGGCGGACGCGACCGGGCCGCGGCCGCCGCGACCGCGGCCCGCACCGGCGCCGCGAAGGACGGAACGCTCGCGGACGCGGCCGCATACGGCGAACTCGTCCTCGCGGCGGTTCCCGCCGGTGTGGCGCCGCAGCTGGTGAACGGGCTCGCCGCCGTCCTCGCCGGGCGGACCGTCGTCGACTGCTCGAATCCCGTCGAGCCGGGTGAGGACGGGCTGACGCTGACGACGGGAGGCACGACATCGGTCGCCCGGCTGATGGCGGACGCCGCGCCGGACGCCCATGTGGTCAAGGCGTTCAACCTGTGTCACGACAGCATCTGGACGCTGCCGCGGCCGGCGTTCGAAGGCGCCCCGCTGGCCGTGCCGTTCTGCGGCGACGACCCGAACTCCCTCGACCGGATCGCCGCGCTGATCACATCGATGGGGTGCACGCCGATGCCCTGCGGAGGGCTGTCCCGCGCGGTCCACATCGAGGCGACCGCGGCGTTCGCGATCGGCGTGTGGTGGTCGGGCGCGGAGCCGCGGTTCGCCTTCCCGACGTCGGAACGGGCCTGAGGTCCTGGTCCGGCGGATCACGGAGTATCAGCCGTCCCGCGCCACAGCCGCAGCTTCTCCGGATTGCGGACCACCCAGATCCGGGTGACGCGGCCGTCGGCGACGTCGAACGAGGCCACGGTCACGACGACGCCGGCACGCTCGGCCACCAGGCCCGGCACCCCGTTGACCGACCGCTCCAGGAGCGCGAGCCCCGGAGCCTTGCCGGCGATGGCGACCATGTACTGGGCGACGCGCGCGCCGCCTTCGATCGGGCACAGGGCGGTGCCGGCCATACCGCCGCCGTCGGCGGTCATCACGGCGGCCGGGTCGAGGAGGTCGACGAGGGCCGCGATGTCCATCGCCTCCCATGCCTCCTTGACGTGCCGCACCGCGTCGGCCTGCCCCGCCGCCGTCACGGGAGCGCGCGCGACGCCCACCCGCCGCCGGGCGGAGGCCGCCAGCTGCTTGCAGGCCGCGGGGGTCCGGCCGAGGACGCCGGCGATCTCGGCGAAGGGGTAGCGGAAGACGTCGTGCAGGACGAACGCCACCCGCTCGGCGGGCGTCATCGACTCGAGGACGACGAGGAAGGCCATGGACACCGATTCGTCCAGGACCATCTGGTCGGCGGGGTCGGTGCCATGGCCGTGGTCCCACTCGGCGCGCCCGGGCAGCGACTCGGGCAGCGGCTCGGGCAGCCACGCGCCCACATAGCGTTCACGCCGGGCCCGCGCCGAGCCGAGCACGTCCAGGCAGACGCGGCCGGTCACCGTCGTCAGCCAGGCGCCAGGGGACACGATCTCCTCCTGCCGGCTTCGTGGCAGCGCGTACCAGCGCGCGTAGGCCTCCTGCACGGCGTCCTCGGCCTCGGCCAGCGAACCGAGCAACCGATAGGCGACATTGATCAGTTGGCGCCGCTCACCGGCTACCTCATCGGTGCTCGTCCCCGCCATCCCCATGCTCCCGGCCGCCTCCGCACCTTACCTTTCGCAGGCCCGCGTCGTCGGGCTGGTGAGACCTTATCGACCGACTGCCCCCGGGGGCGGAACAGGGGACCGTGACATGGCCACCCAGGCGACGGCACGTCGCAGCTTCTCGTTTCTGCAGATCGCGATCACCCTGCAGACCCTGACCATCTTCCTTCAGGCGGCCTCCGCGGGACTGCTGCTGACCTCGTCCTACGGAGAGACGCTGCACAGTGCCGGAGCCCGCGTGATGTACGGGGCGTCGATGCTGTACGTGCTCGCCGCGGTGCTGGCGTGGAAGCCGGGCGGCGGCTCGCCCCGGCCCGTCTGGCACGCGTCCGGCTTCCTTGTCCTCGCCTCCGTCCAGGTCGCGCTCGGAATCGCGCACGTACCGTCGGTCCACCTCCCCCTGGGCGTCCTGATGTTCGGGCTGAGCGTGCTGGCGCTGGCGCGGCGCTGAAGTCCGACACGGGGGCACACCGGGATCAGCTGGAAGGCGCGGCGGAGGGCAGGACCAGTTCGGCGAAGATCGCCCGGTGGTCGGTCACCGGCAGCCGGTGGACGCCGAACGCCCGGACCGCGACGCGCGGATCCACCAGGATGTGGTCGAGGGTGACGGGCGGCACCGGCAGGCCGCCGAAGTCCGACGACCTCCGGTATGGCCAGGTGCCGGCCAGGCCGTTGCCGGTCGCGTCGGCCGCGTCCCGGTAGCCCGCGTCGAGCAGGCGCCGGACCCGGGCGTGGTCGAGCGTGGCGTTGAAGTCCCCGGACAGGATCTGTACGCGCCCGCCCGGATCGGGCAGCGAGGCGAGCGACTTCGACCAGCACCTGAACCGGTACACGTAGCGCGGTGCGCACGGGTGCACGGACACGACGGCGACGGGTCCGGCGCCGGGGACCTCGATGACGCCCGCCGCCTGCCGGCGGCCGTTGAAGGCCGTGAGCTCCTCCGGCCGCAGGGGGAACCGCGTGAAGAGCCCGGAGCCGCCCGAGCCCTCCTGGGCCCGGTCGTCCGCGTACGGCAGGAGCGCGGTCAGGCCCGCCGCCCGCAGGCCCGCCGAGGCCTGCGGGGTCAGCTCCTGCAGCGTCAGGACGTCGGGACGCAGCCGCCGCACGAGGTCCACCAGCGCGGCGGGCGGGACGGAGCCGTAGAGCAGGTTGGCCGACAGGACCCGCAGGGCCGGGGTCTGTGTCCCCGATGCGCCCAGGGCGCCGGCCGCCCGCACGCCCGCGCCTGTCGAGGCGCGCGGGGACGGGTCCGACAGCGCGCGGGGCAGCACACAGGCCGCCAGCGTCGCGGTGACCGCCAGCCCGGCGGCCAGCGCCGCCGGGCGCCGCACGAGCAGCGCGACCAGCGGCGCGACGACCGAGGCGAGTGCGACGTACGGCGTGAACGCCACCAGTTGCACCCACCGGAAATGGACGTCGCCGGGCACCAGCCGCAGCAGGGCCCAGAGCGCGAACGGCGCGACCGCCGGCCACGCGAGCAGGCCGCGCCAGACCCCCGGGCGGCCCACCCAGCCGGCTGTCAGTCTCGCCATCCCCGGACTCCTTCCCGAAAGATCCACCGTACGACGGTCCGCACGTGCGTCGAGGGGCTCCACGCCGGTCGGGGGCAGGCCGTACAGTCTCCGGCATGGATGTGGAAGCGAGAGTCCTGGACGCCATCGACGAGGCGGAGACGGTGCGCCTGCTGGCCGACCTGGTCAGGGTGCCGAGCGTCACCGGCACCGACGCCGAGTCGGACCTCCAGGACGGATGCGCCCGCATGCTCACCGAATGGGGCCTCGACGTCGACATGTGGAAGCTCGACCTCGACGATCTCCGTTCCCGCGAGGGGTTCCCCGGCATGGAGGCGGAGCGCGCCGAGGGGTACGGCGTCGTCGGCGTCACCGAGGGCGAGGGCACGCCCGCGCTCATCCTGCAGGGGCACGCCGACGTCGTGCCGATCGGCGACCCGGGCAAGTGGGAGGGGCAGGACCCGTTCGGCGCCCGCCTCGGTGCGACCACCCTGCATGGGCGGGGCGCCTGCGACATGAAGGCCGGCCTCGCCGCCAACCTCGCCGTGGTGCGCGCGCTGCGCGCGACCGGCGTACGGCTCGCGCGTCCCCTGGCCGTCCACTGTGTGGTCAGCGAGGAGGACGGCGGGCTCGGCGCGTTCGCCACCCTGGCCAGGGGCCACACCGGGGAGGCGGCCGTGATCACCGAGCCGACGAGCGGGAAGCTGATCACCGCCAACGCCGGCGCGCTGACCTTCCGCCTCGAGGTCGCCGGCCGGGCCGCGCACGGCGCCACCCGCTACGAGGGCGTCAACGCCGTCGAGGCGTTCATGCCGGTGCTCCAGGCCGTCAGGCGGCTCGAACGCGAGCGCAACGCCGATCCCGGCTCCCTCTTCGCGGGCAACCCGCTGCCGTATCCGATCGAGATCGGCACCGTGCGCGCGGGCGACTGGGCGAGCACGGTTCCCGACCTGCTCGTGGCCGAGGGACGGCTGGGCGTCCGGCTCGACGAGGACCCGGCCGCCGCCCGCGCCGCCCTGGAGACGGCGCTCGCCGATCTGGACGACCCCTGGCTGCGGGACAACCCCGTACGCGTCACCTGGCCGGGCGGGCAGTTCGCCAGCGGCCGGCTGCCCGAGGGGCACCCGCTGGCGGAGGAGGCGGCCCGCGCGGTGGCCGACGTGACCGGGGCGCGTCCGGGCCGCACCGCCGCGCCGTACGGGAGCGACCTGCGCCTGTACGCGGGTGCGGGCGTGCCGACCCTGCACTACGGGCCGGGCGACGTCCGCTTCGCGCACGCCCCGCGCGAGCAGGTCGACCTGCGGGAGGTCCGCGACGTCACCCGTGCCCTGGCCCTGCTCGTCCTGCGCCGCTGCGGCGTCCGCTGAGACCGCTGTGACGGCTGTCAGCTGTCGGCGGTGACCGAGGCGATCTCGTTGAGCGGGAACTCCAGGTAGTCGCCGGCCTCCTCGCACCACGCGTCGAGCACGCCGCTGCGCAGTTCTCCGTGGCTGATCGTGGCGGTGACGCCGTCGGCCAGCGTGATCATCGCCCGGACGTCGCGGTCCACGACGAAGCCCAGCAGCGACTGCTGCGCCGCCGGGAGCCGGGTCGCCATGCGCCCGATGACGGCCCACGTCTGGCGGGGCTGCGCCGCGGCCGCCACCGGGCCGCCGCTGACCAGCAGCCGCCTGGCATGCTCGCGCGGGTCCGGCGGGGGCTCCAGCAGGGGGCCGGGAGGTTCGAGCTCGGCGACCCGCCCGCCGGGCAGGAGGATCAGCCGCCCGCCCTGCGGCTCGCGCCGGATGGTGATCTCTCCGGTGTCGTCCACCGGAACGGGGGCGTAGCCCGCCTCCCTGAGGGCGGCCAGCGTGGCCGCGGCGGGCGCCGCGCCGGCGAGCACGGTCGGCGCCAGCAGCCGCAGGCCCAGCTTGGCCAGTTTCCGGTGCGCGGCGATCTCGGCGAGCAGCGTGGGGTCGGAACCCTGGACGATGCAGCCGACCGACGACACCGTGACCTCGCCGTGCCGCCGCGCCACGTCCCTGATCAGGTAGGTCAGCGGCTGGGGGAGCGTCCCGGCCTCCGACAGGTCGGCGATGAGCGTGTCGGCCGTGTCCCCGCCGTCCAGGGCCCGCCGTACGCTCGCGGGGCTGAACCGCCACACCGACGCAGAGCCCTGCGACTCGCGGTCCGCGGCGCGGTCGAGCAGCGCGGCGAGTTCGACCGAGGGCGGGCCGGTCACCACGGCGGTGAGGTCGGCGCCGAACAGGGCCGTGCGCCGCGCGCTCGCCATGGCGTGCGTGGCGGCCTTCGCCAGCGCCGGGTCGTGCTCGACCTCGGGCACGCATTCGCGGCTCTCGTCCCCGGCCACGGCCGCGAGCGGGGCGAGGGCCCGGCCGAGACCGGTGAGCGCGTCGCAGGCCACGAGCCCCAGCAGGCGGGCCTCCTCGAGCACGGCCGCCGCGCAGCCGTCCAGCAGGTCCCGGTCGAGCAGCGGGGCGCGCCAGTGCACCCGCTGCACGAGCTCCGGCAGCGTCGCGAAGGCCCTGCCCTCGGGGATCTCGGCGAGCGCAGCGAACAGGGCCCACCGGATCCTGGCGATCGTCTCGCCGGCCGGGTCGTCACCGAGCGCGGCGGGGTGGCGGCCGTCCACCCGGCGCAGCGACGAGCGCTCCATCCGCCACCAGGCGGCCAGCAGGACGCGCAGCCGCATGGGTGCCTCCTCCAGCCGCCACGCGTCGTACCGGCCGGCCGGCGTCAGCCCGCCCGCCTCCTCGTCGATCGCGATCAGCCGGGCGACCGCGCAGACCTCCAGCAGCAGCCGGATCTCGTCCTCGGCGCAGCCGGTCTCCCTGGCCAGGCGCTTGATCTCCCGCACGCCGACCCCGCCGTTCTTGAGCAGCGGCAGCGGCGACTTGTCGACGTTCTCCAGCAGCGCCGTGGCCCGGTCGAGCACGTGCGGCGCGGCCAGGCACATCGCGTGCTCGACGGCGTCGGCGTCCGCCTCGGCCGTGGCCAGGTCGGGCGGGTACGGCGTGAACGGCCCGCGGTAGTCGGGGCCGCGCAGCGCCAGCGCGACCTCGCGGGGCATCTCCGCCAGGTCCCACTGGGTGCGGAAGAGCAGGCCGCGGTCGAGCGCCCACTTCTCCGGCGTGCCCGGGGTGATGAACCGGTTGCCGTGCACGCTGCGGACCGGGCCGTCCCACGCGAAGTCGTCGAGCATGCCGAGCGTGCCGTCGGGGGCGTCGTCGAGAAGCGATCCCAGGCGCTCGCAGTCGCCGATCAGCGCGGTGATCCGGGCGATCACCTGGCGCCTGCCGCCGTGCGGGGGCAGGTCGAGCACGCGGCACATGCGGCGCAGCGCGTCGGTGCTGAGCTTCCATGAGTCGAGGTACGCGCCGAGCGGCTCGCCCAGGCCGCAGGGCGCGGTCCACCAGCGGGCGACTGCCTCGGACACGCTGATCCTGCCGTCACGACCGGGCCAGGCGACGGCGTGGTCGTACAGACGGTCGAGCCAGGGGATCACCGCGGAGGTGCTCACCCCGAGGAAACGGGCCAGTTCGTCCTCCGTCGGACGGCCGCCGATGACCAGGCACGCCTGCAGGAGTTCGAGCGGGGGAAGGGGGAGGCCGCGCATGACCTCCATGACGGCGAAGGTGTCGGTCAGACGCTGCGCGAGGGCGTCCAGGCGCCGGGGCCACGGCGCGGCGATCGCGTCCGGCCGGTTGGCCAGCACGCGGGCGAGCCTGTCTTCGTCAAGACCGGTCAGCCAGCCGATTAGGTGATCGTCCATAGTTGATCTCTCGGGAGTCCCAGGAAGCCACCGTAGTGCAGATCACAGTCTCGGCGGGGTCCGTGGGCGAACAAAGAGCGCAAAGTCACGGATCCCGAGATCACGATATTTCTCCGCCGATCGATGGGGAACGAACACGCCGCCGGGCCGCCACGGCCCGCTCTCAGCCCATCATCGCGTGCCCCGACCGGCCTCAGGGGCGGTTCCGGGGAATCCGGGCCGCCGGCCGGAGGGCGCTCCCATGCATTCCGGGCTGCACGGGAGCGCTCTTCGGCCGGCGGACCATGACCGGCGACATATAGATCTGGCGATCTGGTTAGGTTTTCCGGCGCCCCCGGCCGGAGAACGGTCGCTCCCCGCGCGGGGCGGCCGAAACCGACGGCGAAGCGCGTGGCCCCGCCGTCCGGCCGCCGGCCGGTGTTCAGGCCGCCAGTACGGCCCACACCGCCTTGCCCTGCGGGACGAGCGGGCACCATCCCCAGCACACGCTCAGCGACTCCACGATGTGCAGCCCGAGGCCGCCCGGCTCGAAGGGCGCCGGATCCCGCAGCACCGGCGCGGACGTTCCTGGGTCGGTGATCGCACAGGTCACGTGCGCGCCCCGCCGGATCAGCGACAGCCGCATGGCCTCCCGTGCGCGGCTGTCGGCGAGCGTCATGCCGTGCCGCAGGGCGTTGGTGACCAGTTCCGAGACGACCAGTTCCATCCCGTCGAGCAGGTCCGCCAGCTGCCAGCCCGAGAGGGTCCCGGCGGCGAAGCTGCGCGCCGAGTGGACCGATTCCGCGCGGGGCGGCAGGACGAAGGTGGCGCTGGCGGTGGCCGACCCGGGTTCGAGGAGATCGCGTGCGGGCTCCGGCCACCAGCCGATAGGCGGCCACCAGTCGAGCGCCGACCACTGGTTCTGGCCACGAGTCAGGTTCGTGGACTGCACGAGATCATGATGAGGGACACTCCCGTGCATGTGCAAGAGCGAATGCACGTGCAAGCGCGTTGTGCAAGCGCTACGGTTACCCCCGACACCACTGGGACGAAGGGGGCGATCTTTGACAGACTGTGAACCAGTCCACAAAGCGGAGGAATAGCACGTGTCCATAGATCCGCCCGGATCCGGTTCCACCGTTCGACGCATCATGCTCGGCGCGAGCCTTCGCCGCCTGCGTGAGCAGCGGGGCCTGACCCGCGAGGTCGCCGGATTCCACATCCGTGCCTCGGAGTCGAAGATCAGCCGGATGGAGCTCGGCCGGGTCGGGTTCAAGACACGTGACGTCGAAGACCTCCTCACGCTGTACGGCGTCGACGACGACGCCGAGCGGCGTGGCCTGCTGGAGATGGTCCGCGAGGCGAACACGCCCGGGTGGTGGCACAAGTTCGGCGAGGTGCTGCCGAACTGGTTCGTCACGTACATCGGCCTGGAGGAGGCCGCCAGCGTGATCCGCACCTACGAGGTGCAGTTCGTGCCCGGCCTGCTGCAGACGGCGGCGTACGCCCGCTCGGTGATCATGCTCGGTTATCCGGACGCCTCGGAGGCCGAGCTCGAACAGCGCGTCCATCTGCGGATGCAGCGGCAGGAGAGGCTCACGCGCAAGGACGGCCCCCGGCTGTGGGCCGTCATCGACGAGGCCGCGCTCAAGCGGCCCATCGGAGGGAGTGCGACGATGCGGGAACAGCTCCAGCACCTGCTGGAGGTGTCCACGCTGCCCAACATCACCCTTCAGGTGATGCCCCTTCGCTACGGGATGCACGCGGCCGAGGGAGGCGCGTTCACCATCCTCCGCTTCCCGGAGTCCGACCTTTCGGACGTGGTCTACGTCGAGCAGCTCTGGGGTGCGCTCTACCTGGACAAACGTGAGGACATCGATCCCTACCTCACGGCCATGGAGCAGCTGTGCGTGGAGAGCACCACGCCCGGCGGCACTGCCGAGATCCTCGGCGAACTTCTCAGAGAGACATGAATGCAGACATATAACGGGATGCCCGCAACTGACATCGCCGGGGTCACCTGGCGGAAAAGCGCCCACAGCAACTCGACCGGCAACTGCGTGGAGCTGGCCGAGCTTCCCGACGGCGGCGTGGCCGTCCGGAACTCCCGCTATCCCGATGGACCGGCGCTCATCTACACCCGCGACGAGATACGGGCCCTGGTGCTCGGGGTCAAGGACGGCGAGTTCGACGGCCTCCTGGTCTGACCGGTTCTGGGGTAACCCCGTGTTCACCCGCTTCTCACGGGCGTAACAGCGCGACGCGGGAGGCGTAACACGGATCCGGCACAGTGAGTCCCAGGAAAGCTCACAAGGGGGACCCCGTGCTGGACCAGATGACTCTTTACCCGGTGGCCGACGACGAGTTGTTCGCACCCGGAGGCCGCGTGGTGATCCGCACCTACGGAGTCGCGGCACCGGCCGACCCGGCGGACGGGCGGCCCAGGTTGGTGGCGTACCGGACATGGGTCACCGGGGTGCGGGAGCAGCCCAGGTACTGGCGGTGGGGGCACTTCGAGGACGCCCGGCACGGCCACCGCAAGGTCCTGGAATGGCTGACCGGCCGAGGTCCGCAACCCCAGCCGGTCGCCCAGGTGTGACACGGTGTGACACGCGTTCCAGGCGCGCGTCTGATCGGACAGGCGTGATTCAGGCCGGCACGTTTCAGGCCGGCACGTTCAGGTCGGCACGTTCCAGCGGAGCAGGACGGGCTCGTCGTGCTCGTGACCGAGGACGGAGTACGTCCCGGTGTCGAGGCGCAGGTATCTGCCGTGGCCGGCGGGCAGCGACAGCCAGCGCGCCGCCAGCACACGCAGGATGTGCGCGTGCGCGACGACCAGGACGTCGCCGTCCGTCGAGCGGATACGGGCGAGGACCTTGTCCGCCCGCTCCCCGACGTGCTCGACGGTCTCACCCGGGTGCGCCTCGTCACCCGGGACGACGCCGTCGCGCCAGACGTACCAGCCGGGCCGTGATTCGCGGATGTCGGGAGTGGAGACGCCCTCGTAGCCGCCGTAGTCCCACTCCCACAGGTTCGGGTCCACCTCGTACGGCCCGGCGCCGGCCAGTTCGGCCGTGCGGCGGGCCCGCTGCGCGGGACTGACGAGGACCAGTGCGAACGACCGGCCCGCAACCAGGCGGGACAGGGCGCGCGCCTCCTCCTCGCCGTGGGGTGTCAGCGGCAGGTCGGTGCGGCCCGTGTGCCGCCCGGCCTTGCTCCACTCGGTCTCGCCGTGCCTCAGCAGGATGACGTTCATAGAGGGTCCATCTTGCCCGTACGGCCGATTTCACGCGCGACGGCCCCCTTGACCGCCCGCCCGTGGCCTGCAGTAGGGTCCCCGCGGAAAGGGGGCGCCGTGGAGCCGGTGCGGGTGGGACTGGTCGGTGCGGGACCGTGGGCGGAGATGGTGCACGCGCCCGCCCTCGCTGCCGGGCCGCACACGACGCTGGCCGGCGTGTGGGCGCGCAGGCCCGAGGCGGCGCGAGCGCTGGCGGACGCCCACGGCGCGCCCTCCTTCGAGCGGCTGGAGGACCTGTTCGCGGCGTCGGAGGCGGTCGCCTTCTGCGTGCCGCCCGCAGTGCAGGCCGAGCTGGGCGTGCTCGCGGCCCGGGCGGGCAGGGCGCTGCTGCTGGAGAAGCCGCTCGCGGCCGACCTCGACGGCGCCCGGCGCCTGGCCGGGGCGATCGAGGAGGCGGGGGTCGCCTCCCAGATGCTCTTCACGTTCCGCTACTCGGCGGCGACGGTCGACTTCCTCGACCGGGTCCGGCGGATCGATCCCTTCGGCGGGCACGCCGCCAACGTCTCCGGAAGCCTGCGCGGCGGCCCCTTCGCCACCCCCTGGCGGCTGGAGCGCGGGGCGGTGCTCGACGTGGGCCCGCACATGATCGACCTGCTCGACGCCGCGCTCGGCCGGGTGGTCGCGGTCGAGGCCCACGGCGACCCGCTCGGCTGGGTCGGCCTGCTGCTCGAGCACGAGGGCGGCGCGGTCAGCGAGGCGTCGCTGAGCATGGCGGCCGAGGGCGAGACCCCGCCCAGCCGGATCGACGTGTACGGACGGCTCGGCAGCGCCTCGCTGCTCGGCTCAGAACTCGGCGACGTCTTCCCCGAGGTGGTCCGGCAGTTCGCGGGCACGGTACGCGACGGCGGCGGGCATCCGCTCGACGCCCGCCACGGCCTGCGCCTGCAGGAGATCATCGACGACGTGGAGCGGCAGCTGCGGGCCGGCTGACCAGGGCCAGGCCCGCGACCAGAGCCAGGGACGCGATCACCGGCGCCGGGCCGGGCGCGAAGCCGGTGATCGTGAGGGTGAGCAGCGCGCCGCCGACGAGCGGGACGGCCGCCGGCACGAGCCGGTGGGCGGCGGCGCCCACGGGGTCCTCGAAGCGGCCGAGCAGCGCGGTGAGCGCGACCAGGACCAGCGCCAGGGCGGCCAGCCACAGCGGGACGGCGCTCCACCAGGCCGCCGAGCCGGCGTGCGGGGTCGCCAGCCCCAACCCGACGGTCGCCACACCGGCGACGGCGACGAGCGCGGTCATGTGCCACAGGTAGACGGTCATCATGCGCGGTGCGAGCGCGGTGAGCACCGCCTCGGCCCTCGGCCGGGCGGCCAGCGCGTTCAGGGCGGGGCGCAGCAGCATCGCCAGGCCGAGCTGACCGGCGAACAGCGCGAGCAGGCAGGCGCTCGGCGGGGCCATGTTCGAGATCATCCCGGGCATCCCGATCATGCTGGCGGGGTAGGGCCCGGTCGCCACCAGGGCCGCCACCATCGCGAACCCGGCCACCGCGAGCCCGGCGGCCCGCCGCCCCGTCAGCCACTCCAGGCCGCCCTCGGCGTACCGGAACCCGACCTGATGGACCGCCAGCCAGACGAACGCGACGTTGAGGTAGCCGGCGGCCTCCAGACCGGAGAACCGGACCACGTCCATCAGCACCGCGCCGCCCGCCAGCACCGGCAGGGCCACCCCGGTCCGCAGCCGCAGCAGGTGGGGCGTGGCCACCACTGCCAGCAGGTAGACCGCCAGGAACCACAGCAGCTGGCCGACCGTCCGCGCGGCCGTTTCCACCGGTTGCGCGGGCACTCCGAGGGCCACCAGGAGGTGGGGGAGCGGCAACCACACGACCGCCAGAGGCACCACCGGCCAGGCCAGGCGGCGCACTCGCCGCGCCGTCCACTCCCGGGCCGTCCCGCCCCGGCGGGCGGCGGACCTGAAGCTGATCGCGTTGGCCGCGCCCCCGGCGAAGAAGACCAGCGGCATGACCTGTGAGATCCAGGTGACGTACGGAACCGCCGCCAGGGCGTTGCCCGTGGTGAGCCGTCCCTGGGCGTACGACAGGACCGGCATCGTCCAATGCTGGACGACCACCAGGACCATCCCGAAGACGCGCAGGACGTCGATGAAGCGGTCCCGCGGCGCGGGCGCGGCCGGGGCCCTCTCGGGTGCGGGGGGAAGCATGGTCAGGGACACGGGGGGCCGCCTTCGCTGTGTCGGGCCGCCGCGGGGGGACGCCCGCGGGCGGCGGGGCCGGGGGCCTGGGGTTCCCCGGTGTGCGGGTCTGTGGAGCTCGGGGTCTTCGGGGTTCGGTGTCTTCCGGGGTCGAGGTCTGCGAGGCTCTGACGCCTCGGAGTTCCGGTCCCGTCGAGCACGTCAAGCGTCCCGCCGCGGCCCCGTCCGGCACAGCGACGCGGTCCCTACTTCCGATCATGGGCGGCCCCCTACCGCCCGGGGTAGGGCCAGCCCTACCATCCCCGCGTACGCCCAGGCAGGCGGCGTGATCAGTTGCTGATCGCGGGGGCCTGGCGCAGGTAGGTCCCGTCGGAGACCTGGCCCAGGAGAAAGGCGGCCATGTCGGCACGCGTGATCGACGGCCCCACGACGCCGTGCCCGTAGTGGCCGACCTTGACGCGTCCCGTGGCCGGCCCGTCGTCGAGCCTGGCGACGCGCACCAGGGTCCAGCCGAGGCCGGACGCGCGCACCAGGTCCGCGGCGCGGCGGACCTCCGCGTACGGACCCGGCGCGACGGTCTTCACGAAGGCCACCAGGCTCGCGAACTCCGCGTCGGGAAGGTCGCGCGGATCGGGCACGCTGCAGGTCGACACCACGACGAACCGGTCGACGCCCGCGTGCTCCATCGCGCCGATGATCCTGCGGGTGCCATCGCTGACGGAGCCGACGCCCTCGACGACCGCGTCGGCGTCCCGCACCGCTTGGACGATCGCGTGGTCGTCGTCGAGCTCGCCGGCGACGACCGAGAGCCGGGGATGCGCCGTCCGCATCCTCCCCGGGTCGCGGGCGTAGGCGGTGACGTCGTGGCCCGCGTCGAGCGCCTGCCGGACCAGCAGGCGCCCCATCCGGCCGGTCGCGCCGAAGATCGTGATTCGCATCGGCCTCCCCTTCTGCTAAAGAATGTTTACCACTTAAAGAAGTTTAGCAGTAGCTAGACTGGGCGGGTCATGGAAGAGGTCGGCGACCCCAGGTTGGCGCGCTGCATGCAGGTCCTGTCGGTCATCGGCGACCTGTGGACGCTGGCGATCCTGATGACGCTTCAGGCGTCGGAGATGCGCTTCAACGAGTTGCAGCGGGCGATCCCGCGGGCCAACGCCGTCACTCTCACCAGCCGTCTGCGCAAGCTCGAAGACGCCGGCGTCGTCAGCCGGACCGTCGAGTCGAGGGGCAAGCAGTCGACGGTCTACGCCCTCACGCCGTTCGGGCGGAGGCTGCTGCCCATCGTGGACGCGGTCCGCGCGGTCGCGCTCGACCTCGAACGGTCGGATGAGGCCCCGCGTTGATCCCCGGCACGGACGGGGCGGGGGTGGACGCCGCGTGAGGGGTTGATACCGTTGCGTCCGACGCGCACCGCGCAGCGAAGTCCGGTGAGAACCCGGCGCTGTCCCGCAACTGTGGTTCCCCGCCCCCGGGGACGAGCCAGGTCGCCTGCGCCGTGCGCCGACGCCATCGACCCTCGTGGAAAAGGGTGATCCGTCGCTTCCAGCGGGTCCCTCGATTCCCGGCATTCCCCCTGATGGAGGACCTCGTGAGGCCCGTACGCACGGCCGTCGCGGGTGTGGTGCTGGGCGTGCTCGCTCTGGCCGGCTGCGGCCAGACCGACGGCGCCGCCACGTCCGCGACCCCCACCCCCGCCGCCTCGGACAGCGCCGGACAGGGCGCCTTCCCCGCCACGATCCAGGCGGGCAACGGCGCGGTGACCATCGCCAAGAGGCCCGAGCACATCGTGTCGCTGTCCCCGACGGCCACCGAGATCCTTTTCGCGATCGGCGCGGGCGCGCAGGTGGCGGCGGTGGACGACCAGTCGAACTACCCGCCCGAGGCGCCCAAGACGTCGCTGTCGGGGTTCAAGCCCAACGTCGAGGCGATCGTCGCCGCCAAGCCCGACCTCGTGGTGCTCGCCAACGACCTGGAGGGCGTGGTCGCCGGGCTCGGCAAGGTCGGCGTGCCGGTGCTGCTCGAACCCGCCGCCACCAAGCTGGACGACACCTACGACCAGATCAGGGACCTCGGCGCGGCCACCGGCAACGCGGCCAAGGCCGACGAGGTGGCGAGCGGCGTCAAGCAGAAGATCGACACCCTCGCGGCGGCGGCGCCGAAGGGCAAGGAGCTGACGTACTACCACGAGCTGGACACCACGCCCTACGCGGCGACGTCGAGCACGTTCATCGGGCAGGTCTACAGCCTCTTCGGGCTGAAGAACATCGCCGACGAGGCGCCCGACGCGGCGGGCGGCTATCCCAAGCTGTCGGCGGAGTTCATCGCCAAGGCCGACCCCGACCTGATCTTCCTCGGCGACACCAGGTGCTGCGGCCAGAACGCCGCCGCGCTGGCCAAGCGGCCGGGCTGGTCCGGCCTGTCCGCCGTGAAGAAGGACCGCGTGGTGGAGCTGGACGACGACGTCGCCTCCCGCTGGGGGCCCCGGGTCGCCGACCTCGCCCAGGCCGTCAGCGACGCCGTGCAGAAGGCGGCGAGCTGAGCCGGTGGTGACGCGGACGCCCCTGGTGGTGCGGTGAACGGCGACGCGGTGCGGCCGGTGGTGGCGTGATGACGCCGGCGCGGCCGCGCGGCCGGGCGCTGTTGGTCGCATCCGCCGTGCTGGTGGCCAGTCTCGCCCTCGGCCTGATGGCGGGCGCGGCGGGCATCTCGCCCCGCGCCATCGCGCTGGCACTGCTCGACCGGCTGCCGCTGGTGTCCGTGCACTCGGGCCTCGCACCGGTCGAGGAGGGGCTGCTGTTCCAGCTCCGGGTGCCGCGGGTGCTGCTCGCCGCCGTCGTGGGCGGGCTGCTCGCCACGGCCGGGGCCGGCTACCAGGGCGTGTTCCGCAACCCGCTGGCCGATCCTTACCTGCTCGGGGCGGCGGCCGGGGCCGGCCTCACGGTGACGCTCGTCGTGGTCTTCCTGGGCGGAGACGCCGGGGTGACCGCGGTGCCGATCGCCGCCTTCGCCGGGGCCGTCGGCGGGGTGTTCCTCGCGTACGCGCTGGGCCACACGGCGGGCCGGGGCGGCGGCACCGCGACGCTCGTGCTCGCCGGGGTCGCGGTCACCTCGTTCCTCACCGCCATCCAGACCTTCGTGCAGCAGCTCAAGGTGGACGAACTGCAGCGGATCTACTCCTGGATCCTCGGCGACGTGGGCGGCGGCTGGGACCAGCTCCGCATGATCGCGCCGTACGCCGTGGTCTCGACCGTCGTCATGCTGCTGCACGGGCGGCTGCTCGACGTGCTGTCGGTGGGCGACGAGGAGGCGGTCAGCCTCGGTCTGCGCGCGGCGCGCGTGCGCTTCGTCGTGCTGCTGGCCGCCTCGCTGGCCACCGCGTCGGCGGTGGCGGTGAGCGGGCTGATCGCGTTCGTCGGGATCGTGGTGCCGCACGTGGTCCGGCGGCTCGCCGGCTGGTCCTACCGGATCGTGCTGCCGCTGTCGTTCCTCGGCGGCGCGGCGTTCCTCGTGCTGGCCGACACGATCGCGCGTACGGTGCTCGCGCCGGCCGAACTGCCGATCGGGGTGGTCACGGCGTTCGTCGGGGCGCCGTTCTTCGTCACCGTCCTGCGCGTGACCCGGCGGGTGGAGACGTGAGCGGGCGCGCCGTACCGGCCGTCGAGGCGCGCGGCGTGGGCGTCACGCTGGGCGGGCGGCGGGTGCTCACGGACGTCACGCTGTCGGCCGCGCCCGGCCAGTGGCTGGCGGTCATCGGGCCGAACGGCGCGGGCAAGTCCACGCTGCTGCGGGCCGTCGCCGGGCTGGTGCCGAGGGAGGGCGAGGTGATCGTCGAGGGGACGGCCGTGGACGACCTGCGCCCGCGCCGGCGGGCCCGGCTGATCGCCTACGCCCCGCAGAGCCCGGCGCTGCCGCCCGACATGACGGTCTACGACTACGCGTTGCTGGGCCGTACGCCGTACATCCCCTATCTCGGCGGCGAGAGCGCGCGAGACCGCGAGGTGACGCGGTCGGTGCTGGAACGGCTCGACCTGGACGGCTTCGCGTCCCGGCCGCTCGGGCACCTGTCCGGCGGCGAGCGGCAGCGGGTCGTGCTCGCCAGGGCGCTGGTGCAGCAGGCGCCGGTGCTGCTGCTGGACGAGCCGACCACGGCGCTCGACCTGGGCCACCAGCAGCAGGTGCTCGAACTCGTCGACCGGCTGCGCCTGGCCGACGACCTCACCGTCGTGACGACGCTGCACGACCTCAGCCTCGCCGCGCAGTACGCCGACGCGCTCGTGCTGCTGGCCGCCGGGCGCGCGGTCGCGGCCGGGCCGCCCGCCCGGGTGCTGGCCGAGCCGCTGCTGACCGAGCACTTCGGCGCCCGCGTGCGGGTGGAGCCAGGACCCGAGGGGCGCCCGGTCGTCCACCTGGTCCGCCCGTCGATCGCCTCGATGGTGGAGGAGGCATGACGGGCGTCCCGCGGCCGTCCCTGACGCACCGGGTGGAGGACGGCCTGCGGCTGGGCGCGCTGCTGTGGCGGTTCGGGCCCGGCTGGCGGATGATCTCCTCGGCGATGCTCGGCGGCGGCATCGGCCACCGGGAGTGGGTGCTGAACGTGCAGGTGGCCGCCGGTTACTCGCGCATGGACCCGGTCGAGCACATGGACGCGCTCGGTCCCGGCGGTGCCGGGGTCGGCATGATGACGGCGGCACTGGTGGAGCGGTACGCCGCGGCGGCCGACGGGGGAGCGGAGGCCGTCGCCACGGTCGGCCTGGGCGTGCCGACCTGGGCGGCCGCGCCCGACGGCGTGCCCGACCCCGGCCTGCCGGCCGCCCCGGAGACCGGGAAGGAGCCCGGGCGGGAGGCCGCCGGCCCGGCCGCTTCCGGGACGGCGCGGGAGGCCGCCGGCGCGGGCGACGTCAGGGTGTGCGATGCCCGTGTGCGCGATGCCGGTGTGCGCGATGCCGCGGTGTGCGACGCCGGCGAGCGCGCGCCGCGCCCGGGGACGATCAACATCCTGGTGGCCGTGCCGGTCGCGTTCTCCGATCCGGCGCTGGTCAACGCCGTCATGACGGTCACCGAGGCGAAGACGCAGGCGCTGCTGGAGGCGGGATTCCCCTGCACCGGGACCGCGTCGGACGCCGTCTGCGTCGCCGTACGGGAGGACGGCCCGGCGGAGGCGTTCGGCGGCCCGCGCTCCGTCTGGGGCGCGCGGATCGCCCGCGCGGTCCACCGGGCCGTCCTCGACGGCGCGCGGGACTGGCGGACCTGGCGGGCTAGGACGTGAACGTGATCGTGTTCACCATGTGGTCGATCATCGACCGGTCACACCGGCCGGCCGGGCAGAAGAACGTGACCAGGACGGTCGTGCCGGCGTCGCCCTGACGGACGACGTAGGCGAAGAAGTCGAGCCGTCCGGCCTGCTGGGGGTCGCTGAGCACGCCCTCGATCCGGAACGCCGGCCTGGCTCCGACCGTCGTCGGTGTCGGCACGCCGTAGTAGGTGGTCGCGCCCGGGAGCGCGGGGCCCAGGCTCTCCTGTAGCTCCATGGGCGAGTCGGACGTGCTCAGGGTGTTGCTGACCTGGGCGAACACGCCCGTGGCCCGGTCCGGATGGCCCGTGATGATGGGGTTCACCTTCGACCAGTCGGTGTTGCCCGGCACCGCGAACAGCGCGTTGAACTCGTCCACGGCCGGGGAGGCGATCATCCACTGGTCGGCGTTGGTCTTGGCCTCGCCCCAGGCCGAGGGGTAGGACATGGTGAACGGCGCCGCCGTACTGCCCGGGTAGGTGTTCCACGTCGCGGCGGTGTCCCCTCCCTTGGTGAGCAGGAGCGCGGCGGCGACGGCGATGGACACCAGGACCGCCAGGCCGCCGATCAGCGGCCCGAGCGGCAGCCTCCGCCGGTGGTCCCGCGAGGCCGCCGACGCGACCGTCGCCTGCGAGTGCGGCGACGCGGGAGGGTACGACCCGTGCCCCTGCACCGCACCCTGCACCGCACCCTGCACTCGGCCCTGCACCGGGCCCGAGGACGGGTGGCTCACGGGCGGGCGGGACGCCGCGGGCACCGAGCCGGAGGGATGAGAGACGGGCGGCCTGGTGCCGGGAGGGAACGAGGAGGGCGTGACCGGCGGGTAGGACCCCTGCGGACGGGACCCGGCGGATCCCGGGGATCCCGCGGAGACCGGGGGATCCGGGGGATACGAGGGAGAGACCGGGGGATAGGACGGGGAGACCGGGGGATAGGACGGGGAGACCGGCGCCGGGTCGCCCGCGCCGCCGCTGATCGCGTCGCGCAGCGCGGACACGAACGCCTGGCATGTCTCGAACCGCTCGCCCGGCGACTTCGCCAGCGCCCGCGTGATCACGGCGTTCACCGCGTGCGGCAGATCCGGCCGGTACGGAGTGAGCGGCGGCGGGTCGTGGGACACGTGGGCGTAGAGCAGCGCGAGTTCGGTGTCCCGCTGGAACGGCGGCTGCCCGGAGAGCGCCTCGTACACGACGCAGGCGAACGCGTACAGGTCGCTCCGGCCGTCGACCGGCAGGCCCCGGATCTGCTCGGGGGCGACGTAGCGCGGGGTGCCCATGAAGTGACCGTGGCTGGTCAGCCCGGCCTCGGCCGCGGAGCTCTTGGTCAGCCCGAAGTCGGTCAGGTAGACGTGGTCGGACCGCGTGACCAGGATGTTGGCCGGTTTCACGTCGCGGTGCACCAGGCCGTGGGCGTGCGCGGCGTCCAGCGCGGAGGCGATCTGCGCGAACAGCGGGTTGGCCCGCCCGACCGGCAGCGCGCCCTCCGACTGCACGAGCTTGCGCATGTCGTTGCCCTCGACGTAGCGCATGGCGATGAACAGCAGGTCGTCGCGCTCGCCGGCCTCGTACACCGGGATGATGTTGGGGTGGTCGATGCTCGCCACCATGCGGGACTCGCGCACGAACCGGTCGCGGAAGCGGTCGTCGTGCGCGAGCTGGGGCGCGAGCACCTTCAGCGCGACGGCCCGCCCGAGCCGCTGGTCGCGGGCCCGGTAGACCGTCGCCATGCCGCCCCGCCCGACGACCGCCTCGACCGTGTAGTCGCCGAGCCGCCGCCCGACAAGCGGCGGCATCACGGGCCCCTCGGTCATGCGGTCTCCCCCTTGAACGTTCTGTTGATCACGAATCGGCCGGGTTCCCGCAGAAGCCGCAGAAGCGGTGTCCCTGGCCCAGCCGCATGCCGCACTGCGTGCAGAACTTCAGCTGTGCCTGTCCACGCGGCGGCGACGGGTTCGGCGGGTACGAATGCCCACGCGGCGGCGAGGGGTCGGCCGGAAGCGCGTGCCCGTGCGGCGGCGACAGGTCCGCGGGGTGCGCCTGCCCGCCGGGCGGGGACGGATCCGCGGGCACAGGAGTCACCGGAGCCGGCCCCATGACCTCGGGCGACCGGGCGGCCTCGGCCCCGAACACCCTCGTCACGGCGTACGGCGGCCAGGAGTTCTCCCCGGGCGGGTAGGACCCGGCGTCGCCCGCGAAGTCCCCCTGTGCGGCGAAACCGTGCCCGTCGATCCCCGGGTCCGGCTGGCCGCCGGTGTCGGGTCGGGCGGCGCTCCTGCGGCGCAGCAGCACGACCCCCACGGCCAGCAGGGCGAGGACCACGACGCCGCCGGCCGCCCACACGTACGGCGGCACCGACGACTTCGGCTGCTTGGGAGCGGCCGGGCGCGCCGCCGGTTTGGCGCCGGCGTCCTCCGCCGTGCCCGCCTTGGACTGGGCGACCCGCAGATGGTCGGCCGCGACCGCGTGGTCGGGCCGCAGGTTGAGCACCTGCTGCAGCGCCGGTATCGCCCCGCTGTAGAGCTTGTTGTGGTAGGAGGCGAGCGCGTTCTCGTACACGACGTCGACCGGGCCGCGGCGGGGGGTGACCCCGGCGGCGACCAGCGCGCTGCGGATGTCGTCGGCGGGGGTGATGGTCACCGGCTCGCCGCCGCCCCCGGAGACGAACCCGACCACCTCGCTCTTGCCGTCGTCGATGAGGGCCGCGCCGGGCGCGCCGTCGTCCAGCAGCTTGGCGACCTTGTCGCGCTCCTTGAAGGTCCGGCTGCCCGGCGGGTCGAGGTGCGCGGTGTCGAGCTTGGGCGGCAGCTTCGCCGACGGCCTGCCGGTGAGGGTCATCACGTCGAGCGACTCGACCGCGCCGCCGATCACCGTGCCCAGCGGGACCGTGGGCAGCGACTGCTTCTCGCCGCCCTTGGTGACCTTCAGCACGGCCGGGGCCGCGGGGGACGTCCCGCTGGTCAGGATCTGCGCGGGCAGGCCCCCGGGCGGCGGCGGGTCGAGGTTGGGGTACACGCTGACGTTCGTCGTGACGTCGGCGATGCAGGTCGAGTCGGTCTGCTGCGGCGGGTAGCACGCCTGGAGTCGCCGGTCGAGGTCGGCGTCGTCCAGCGAGTGCCGCTTGAAGTCGGCCGGGATCTTCACCTTGAAGTATTCGGCGAACACCCGGTTGGCGGCGTACACCCGGGGGTCGTCCGCGGTCTGCACGACCTGGGTCGCCGTGACGACCACGCCGTCGGGCGTGACCGTGAAGCCGCTGCCCTTCGCCAGGTCGACGTCGTAGTCCCGGGCCAGCTGCTTGATCACGCCGCGGTCGTCGAGCAGCGTGATGCGGACGTGCGAGGAGGACTCCACGCGTACGGCGCCGGGGGTGACCCGGTCGGTGGAACCGCTGGGGTGCGGGTGGAGCATGGGCGCCGCGAGCGCCGAGAGCGCGCCCAGCCCCGCGATAAGGGAGTGCAGGCGGGGCATCTGCTTCTCCTAGGCCTGTTCGGAACGCTTCAAGCGTCTCAGCGCGGACAGTGCTCGACAAGGTGGGTATCGTGACCGACACCCACTTGATACAGGGCGATGATCGTGCCGTCGCTTGACGTTGACTTGCAGGCCGATTGCGGGACGTCTGTTGCCTGATGCGCGCTATGCCGGGCAGGGATTACTCTGCGCGCATGCGCTTGTCCCCCCTCCGCTCCGTCCCCCGCGTCGACCTCCTGATCGGCCTCGCGATCATCGCGCTGGGCACCCTTGAGGCGTTCACCGTGGCTCCGGCGTACGGCGAGCCGCGGCCCGAGCTGTGGTGGGTCGGGCAGGCGCTGGTCACCGGCGTCCTGGTCTGGTATCGCCGCAGGGCTCCCGTGGCGGTGTTCATCCTCATGATCCTCGCCCAGTACGTCTGGCACCGGCAGGGCCACCCGGGCTGCCCCGTCTGGCAGCTCGCCGCGCTGCTCATCGTCTTCCACACGATCGGCGCCCATCTGCCGGTCAGGCACGGCGGAGCCTGGGCGCTCGCGGGCATCCTGATCTTCGATTCGGGTGCCGTCGACCACCGGTTCCTGCCGTTCGACGAGGTCATCTACCTCACCGTCATGTTCGGCTCGGCGTACGCCACGGGGCTGGCCCTGCGCGGCTACCTCCTGCGCGCGCACCGGATGAGCGAGCGGGCGGCGCGGCTGGAGGTGGAGCGGGAACGCCGGGCCGCCGAGGCCGTCGCCGCGGAGCGCAACAGGATCGCCAGGGAGCTGCACGACGTGGTGGCCCACAGCGTCAGCATGATGGTCATGCAGGCCGGGGTGCTGCGCCGCCGGATGGGCGCGGCGCAGGAGGACGGCCCCTCCCAGGAGGCCGAGATGCTCAGCGGCATCGAGCGGGCGGGCCGGGAGGCGGTCGAGGAGCTGCGGATCATGCTCGGCGCGCTGCGGATGCCGCAGGACGAGGCGCTGCCCCAGCCGGGGCTCGACATGGTGCCCAACCTCATCTCGACGGTGGGATCCTCGGGGCTTCGCGTGAGGCTGGAGACGGAGGGCGAGCCCGTACGGCTCGCGCCCGGTCTCGACCTGTCGGCCTACCGGATCGTGCAGGAGGCCCTCACCAACGCGGTCAAGTACGCCGGGGACGCCGACGCGCGCATCCGGATCGCCTACCTCCCCGACCGGCTGGAGCTCGAGATCACCGATAATGGCGGGGGCGCCGGACCGGCGCTGTCCACCGGCAACGGGCTCATCGGCATGCGCGAGCGGGCCGAGCTGTTCGGCGGCTCCCTCGACGCCGGGCCGCTGCCGCAGGGCGGCTACCGCGTCCGCGCGACGCTGCCGATCTCCCAGGGAGTGCCGATGAGCGAGGCCACGAATTGACCATCCGCATCGTCCTCGCCGACGACCAGGCGATGATCCGGGCCGGCCTGCGCATGGTGGTCGAGAGCGAGCCGGGGATGGAGATCGTGGGCGAGGCCGCCGACGGCGCCGAGGCAGTCGCCCTGGCCCGGCGGGTGCAGCCCGACGTCGTGCTCATGGACATCTCGATGCCGCGCATGGACGGGCTCACCGCGGCGAAGCAGCTGCTCGACGCGCCCCGGCCGCCCAAGGTCATCATGCTGACGACGTTCGACACCGACGAGAACCTGTACGCCGCGCTGCGCGCGGGCACCAGCGGCTTCCTGCTGAAGGTGTCGCCGCCCGAGCAGCTCGTGGAGGCCATCAGGGTCGTCGCCGCGGGTGACGGCCTGCTCGACCCCGCCGTCACCACGAGGGTGATCGCCTCCTTCGCGGGCCGGCACGAGCCGGTCCGGCCGCCCCAGCTCGCCGAGCTCACCCCGCGTGAGCTGGAGGTGCTGCGGATGCTCGCCCGGGGCCTCACCAACGCCGAGATCGCCAAGGAGCTCTTCGTCGGCGAGGCCACGGTCAAGACCCACGTCGCCCGCGTGCTCATGAAGCTGAACCTGCGCGACCGCGCTCAGGCGGTCGTGTTCGCGTACGAGTCGGGCGTGGTGACGCCGGGGTCGGCGCTCGGGTAGTACGACGCCCATTCGGCGTTCGTCATGCGCAGCACCTTGAGTCCGAGGTAGCCCAGGGCGATGACGGGGGCGCCCCAGAACGGGATCATCACCGGGCTGTACGGCACCGCGAGCGAGCCCAGGTAGCCCAGGGCCACGACGGCCGGCACCCACCAGTGGACGAAGCCGGTGCGCCAGACGGCCAGCAGGAGCAGCGGCAGGCCGACCATGCCGAGGTAGAGCCACGGCATCACGAAGCCGAAGATCGTGCCGGGCAGGTTGAACACCTCGTCGAACATCTTCTGGCCCTGCTCGACCGGGTAGTGCTGCCCGAACCACCACTCCACGGGGTCCATCATGAGCAGCGCCGACTGGCTGATGTAGCCGACGATGGTCATGCCGCCGGCGATGTGCCCGAGGACGACGGACCTCTTGCGCACCAGGTGCAGCAGGCCGAAGGCCGCGATCGGGACGAGCAGCCAGCTCCAGTGGTAGAGCGCCGACTCCAGCTGGGCCAGGGCCGGGTTGTCGCCGTAGCTGAGGATCTCGCGGTCGTCGCCCCAGGTGCCGGGGTCGACGAGGAGCGCGACCAACTGCAGCAGCGGCGCGACGAAAAGCAGGACTCCGGTGACGGTGCGCCGGAAGGCCACCGAGTCGGACAGTTTGAACATCGATCTTCCCCTTCGGGTCTGTCTCCCTACGGCCGGTGACGGTAGGTGAGCGACCCCCGGGGACTCGTCCGCCGCTCGGGTGATGTCTCCTCATCCGCTAGAGCGACTTATCGCCGCAAGGCTAGGTATGTGTATATTTTCCGGAAGACGGCTCACACTACGGGAGATTTTTCATGAAGGCTTTCCCGGCGGTCCTGTTCGACGAGGCGCACAGCGAGGCATGGACGATCCGGCGAGAGGTCGCCGAGGCCATGAATCCCGCCCACCCCGACGACAACAGCTATGCCGAGGCCGCCGGGGCGCTGCGGCGGCTCGGCCACACGGTGCGCGCGCACACCGAGGGCCCGATCACGCGGGACGTGCTGGACGGGTGTGACGTCTTCGTGGTCGCGCACCCCTCGGCCGAGCGCTGGGAGCGCACCACCGGGGTCGGCAGCCCCGTCTTCTCCGCCGAGGAGATCGACGCGCTCGAGGCGTACGTCGCGGGCGGCGGCGGGCTCATCGTGCTGGCCGAGCACGAGCAGGAGAAGTACGGCAGCAACCTGGGCGAGCTGCTCACCCGGTTCGGGGTGACGGTCGAGCACGCGACCGTGCAGGACCCCGCCAACTGCCACAACACCGTTGCCACCTGGATCCTCGGCGTCCCCTCCGCGCAGGCCGTGACCGAGCGGGGCGGTGTGGCCCAGGATTTGCTGGCAGAGGTGCGCCGGGCCTGCTTCTACCGCGCCGGGACGCTCGGCGTGCCGGCCGGGGAGAGCGTCCTGTTCACGACCTCCGGGTCCGCCGACCCCGCGAACGCCCCGCTCGTCGCCGCCGTACGGCACGGCCGCGGCCGGGTGGTCGTCCTGGCCGACTCCGACCTGTTCGGCGATGACTCGATCCACGACTACGACCACGAGAAGCTGTGGGGCAACCTGGTGACCTGGGCCGCCCGCGTGCCCGAGGCGTCCGGCGCCGCCCGCGTGTCCCGCCCCGAGGTGGCGGAGGAGTTCGCCCGGCTGAAGGCCGCCGTGGAGCGGCTGCGCCCGCTCCAGGCCAAGGACGGCTCGGTCACCGGCGACCACGACGAGGCCGTGGCGTGCATCAGCGAGATCGTCGACGGCATCGGACGGCTCGCGCCGCACTTCCCGCACGACGCCGAGTATCTCGACGCGGTGATGAAGGACTTCCGGGCGTGGGTGTCGGCCGGCCTCGGCGTGCCGGACTTCCTCGACTCGCTGAACGTCTTCCACCCCGACGCCCAGCGGATCGACGGGCTGGAGCACCTGGTCGTCTTCCCGATGTACACCCAGAACGGCAATCCCAACCGCAACGTCGAGGCGGTGTGGATCCGGGTCGTGTGGCCCGAGTGGCTGGCCGAGCTGGAGCGGGGCGGCTACGACAACCCGATGTTCGTGCCGATCACGTTCGTCGACTTCACCACCGGCTACGACACCAACTCGGCCGTGCTGTTCCCCGAGACGGTGGTCGTGCGCCAGACCCCGCCGCGCTTCACCTGGGGCGGCATCTTCTGCGACCGCGAGGCGGCCCGCTTCCGCCGGGTCAGCGAGGCCGCCGCGGCCACGCTGAAGCTGGAGCTGCCGCCGGACGCCGCCCGGCTGCTGGCGTCCCAGGACCTCGCCCAGGACACGTTCGTGCTGTGGGACCTCGTCCACGACCGCACGCACAGCCACGGCGACCTGCCGTTCGACCCGTTCATGATCAAGCAGCGCATGCCGTACTGGCTCTACAGCCTGGAGGAGCTGCGCTGCGACCTCACGGCGTACGGCGAGGCCGTGAAGCTGGAGGCCGCGGGCGTGCCGCACGCGCGGTACGTGCAGTACGCCATCCTGTTCGACCGGCTGTTCCGCTTCCCCATCACCGGCGAGCGGGTGCGCAACTACGACGGGCTCGGCGGCCAGCTGCTGTTCGCCTACCTGCACCGGCAGGGCATCGTGCGGTGGACCGACAACCGGCTCACGATCGACTGGTCGCGGGTCGCCGACGGCGTCGCCGACCTGCGCGGCGAGGTGGAGAAGCTCTACCGCGACGGCATCGACCGGTCCAAGCGCGCGCACTGGCTCGCCGCGCACGAGCTGGTCGCGACGTACGTCGAGCCCGACCCGGCGTCCGCGTGGAAGCAGGGCGTGCAGGCGCTGCCCACCGAGCAGAAGGCCATGGTCGACGCCGTGCTGCCCGACGAGTTCCCCCTGAGCATGTTCTACGAGGCCCTGCGCCGTAAGCTCACCGACGTGGTGGAGTCGACCCGGGGCATCCGGGCGTGAACGGGGCCGGGGAGGAACGCGCGATGAGCAGGGTGATCGTGGTCATGGGGGCGGGCGGCCCGGCAGGCCGCGCCGTCGCCGGGAAGTTCGCCGAGCTCGGGGACACGGTCGTCGGCGTGGACAAGTCCGGCGCCGAGGGCTGTCTGGCCGTCGACCTGCTCGACCGGGACGCCGTACGCGGTCTGGCCGAGCGGGTGCGGGCCGAGCACGGCCGGGTGGACGGCGTCGTCCACCTGGTCGGCGGCTGGCGCGGGTCGAAGACCTTCGCCGACACCTCGCTCGACGACTGGGACCTGCTGCACGACCTGCTGATCAGGACCCTGCAGAACGTGTCGCTGGAGTTCGAGCCGCTGCTGCGGGCGAGTGAGAACGGCCGTTTCGCGATCGTGTCGGCCCGGGCCGCCCAGAAGCCGACGCAGGGCGGCGCGGCGTACGCCGCCGCGAAGGCCGCCGCCGAGGCGTGGACGCTGTCGCTGGCCGACGCGCTGAAGGACACCTCAGCCGCCGCGGTGGTCCTGGTGGTCAACGCGTTGGTGCACGATGAGATGAGGGCCGCGAACCCGGACAAGCCGTATCGGACCTTCACCGATGTGAAGGATCTGGCCGCGGCGGTCGCGGGCCTGTGGGACGAGGAGCCGGCCGCGGTCAACGGCCGCAGGATCGACCTCACGCCCTGATCTACGCTGCTGATCCGGACCCGCGGCCCGGCCTGGACGGGCCGGCCGCGGGCCCGAAACCGCGATGGGGAGACATCTCGTGACAACCGATGCCGTACGCCGGCACGACCCGGCGAGCCGGACGTTCGCCAGCGACAACTACGCGGGGGTGCACCCCGAGGTCCTGGAGGCGATCGCCCTCGCCAACGGGGGACACCAGATCTCCTACGGCGACGACGTCTACACCGAGGCGGTCCGGGGCGTCTTCCGCAGGCACTTCGGCGAGCAGGCCGAGGTGTTCCCGGTGTTCAACGGCACGGCGGCCAACGTCGTGTCGCTGCGCTCGATGTGCGCTCACTGGGAGGCCGTGGTCTGCCCCGAGACCGCGCACATCAACACCGACGAGGGCGGCGCGCCCGAGGTCACCGGCGGGCTGAAGCTGCTGACCGTGCCGACCCCGGACGGCAAGCTCACGCCCGGCCTGATCGACCGGCAGGCGTGGGGGTTCGGCGACGTGCACCGGGCGCAGCCCCGGGTCGTGTCGATCTCCAACGCGACCGAGCTGGGCACGCTCTACACCCCGGCCGAGATCAAGGCGATCTGCGACCACGCCCACGAGCTCGGGATGTTCGTCCACCTCGACGGATCGCGGATCACCAACGCCGCCGCCGCCCTGGACGTGCCGCTGCGGGCCCTGACCACGGACGCGGGGGTCGACGTGCTGTCCTTCGGCGGCACCAAGATCGGTCTGCTGCTGGGCGAGACCGTCGTCGTGCTGAACCCGGAGGCGTCGCGCGGCCTGCCGTACCTGCGCAAGACGAGCATGCAGCTCGCCTCGAAGATGCGCTTCGTGTCGGTGCAGTTCGAGGCCCTGCTCGGGGGCGACCTGTGGCTGCGCAACGCCCGTCAGGCCAACGCGATGGCCCGGCGGCTCGCGGACGCCGTACGTGACCTGCCCGGCGTGAGCGTGCCGCGCCCGGTCGAGGCCAACGCGGTCTTCGCGATCCTGCCGGCCGATGTGGCCGACCGGCTGCGCAAGCGGTTCCGGTTCTACAACTGGAACGAGCAGATCGGCGGGGGCATGGTCGAGGTGCGGTGGATGTGCGCCTTCGACACCACTGAGGCCGACGTGGACGCGTTCGCCGCGGCGCTCGCCGAGGAGCTGCGCGCCTAGCCGTGACCCGCGGCCGTCGTCCCATCGTTGGCGGGAGCCTCCCGGCTGGGCCACGCGATGTCGTCGACCGCCAGAAACGGCTCGCCCGCCACGCTCGCCGGGGTCACTCCGATGAACTCCATGACGTCTCGATGCAGATGGGACTGGTCGGCGTAGCCGGCCTCCGCCGCGACCCGGGCCGCGCTGCCACCCGCGACCAGGCGGTGGGCGGCGTGGTCGAAGCGGACCAGCTTCGCAGCGCGCTTGGGCGGCAGGCCGATCTGCGAGTGGAATCGGGACCACAGGCGCTTACGGCTCCATCCGAGCTCGGCAGCCAGCCGGTCGACCCGGACCAGGCCGCGGCCTCCGACGATCCGGCGCCAGGCCCAGGCCACCTCCGGGTCCACCGGCGGTCCCGCCTCATGCCGGCGGGCGAGCAGCGCGCCGGTCAGCGCGAAGCGATCCTCCCAGGAGGAGACGCCGGCCAGCCGCTCACGGATCTGTGACGCCTCCCGGCCCCACAGGTCGTCGAGGGCCACCACGGCGCCGTCGAGATCGGCGGGGGAGACGCCCAGAATCGCGCGCGCGACGACCGGGGACAGGCGCACCTGCACGCACTCGACGTTCTCCCCCCGTGCCCAGGCCGCGCCTCCGGACCCGAGCCCGGGCCCCGCGACGAGACTTCCGCGCTCCTGCCGCCCGGCGGCGTAATCCACGACGGGCGAACCGGCGCCGAACTCCAGCAGCAGCGTCACGGCCGGGTGCGGGACCATCCGGAGCGCGTCCAGGTCACCGACGCGGAACCCGGCCATGGTGACACCGGCCACCCGGCTGGGCCCCCGCGGGGAGGCGACGTCCCACACCGCCTCACCGTGCACGAAAGTCGACACGGCCGCCAGGCTATGCGAGCGCCGAGGGGAACGACCGAAGGGAACATTCGTCCAAGACACGGCGCCCGCCGGCGGCGACAGTGGGCGCATGACTGTTTCCGACGGCAATCGGCATGCGGAAGCCGAGGCCACCGAGAGTTCGACGCTGTCCCTGGACGACGGCGACATCCACGTGTGCCAGGACGGCCCCCGCGACGCCCCAGCGCTCCTGCTGATCCACGGGTCCGCCTCCTCGACCCGCTCGTGGGACTCTCTGGTTCCGCTGCTGACCGGATCGCATCGCGTCATCCGGATCGACCTGCTCGGGCACGGGCGGTCGGCCAAACCGGCCGGCCCGAGCTACGCGACGCCGGACCAGGGACGCCGGGTCGGCCTGGCACTGGACCGGCTCGGCGTCGAGCGCGCGATCGTGGCCGGTCATTCCAGCGGCGGCGCGGTCGCCACCGCTCTCGCCGAGCAACGACCCGACCTGGTGATCGCGCTCGTGCTCATCAACACCGGACCCGGCATGGACGCCTTCATCGCATCCGAGTCCGCCGCGATCGCACCGTCGCAGTGGCCGCCGACCGACGAGCAGATCCGCCGGTTCGCGAGCACCGGTTTCAGCCGCGCGGGCTATCAGATCCCGCAGGAGCTTCTGGACGAGGTGCGCATGATGACCTACCACACGCTCACCACGACGATGGGGGCCACCCGCGCCTACCTGGAGCAACAGACGCTCCCGGAGCGGCTGACGGCCCTCGGCAAGCCGCTGTTGGTGATCTTCGGAGAGGACGACCGCAGATGGCGATCCTCATCCGCCGCCGACTACCGGACGGTTCCGGGCGCGAAGGTCGAGCTGCTGCCCGGTCTCGGGCACTCGCCCATACTCGAGGACCCGGCGAGGACCGCACGCCCCCTGCTGGCCTTCACCGCGATCCACGCCGCGAGAGGCTGAAGGCCCGGCCGCCGTCACCCGCAGCCGACGGCGGACCGGCCGGAGAGGGTCACGGAGCGGGTCACGGTGCGGGGAGCGCCTGGGCTCCCCGCTTGGCCAGCAGCTCCTTCATCGTGCGGATCTCGGCGTTCTGGCCGTCCACGATGTGCTGGGCCAGGGCGCGCACCTCGTCGCGGTCCGACAGCCTGAGCAGGCCCTCGGCCATCTCCACGCCGCCCTGGTGATGGCGGATCATGAGCTGGAGGAAGAGGATCTCGGCGTCCCTGCCGGTGGCCTGGCGGAGCCGGTTCATCTCCTCCTCCGAGGCCATGCCGCGCATCCTTCCGTCGGGCAGCAGGGCGGCCGTGGACCCTCCGCCGTGCCCGTGCCCGGACATCCAGGCCATCGCCGGGCGGCTTGAGCTCTGGTCGAGGCCCCACTGCTGCAGCCAGCCCATGAAAATTCCACGCTGGGTGCTCTGCGTCGTGATGATGTCGTACGCCAGGCTGCGCAGCGCCTGGTCGGAGGTCTTGTCCCTGAGGATGAAGGACATCTCCACCGCCTGCGCGTGGTGGACCCCCATGTCCCTGGCGAAGCCGGCCTCCGGGGAGGTGTCCCCGGGCGTCCCCTGCCTGGTGAAGAACAGTACGAGCGCCGCCGCCGCGAGGAGGACGACGACCAGCCCGAGGGCGGGGAGGCGGCGCCGGGCCGGGGGAGCGGTCTCGACCGCGTTGTCCCCTGCGGCGTCGATGTCAGTGCTCACCGCCCACAGGCTACTCGCCACGGCCGTCGCTCTGCCCGAAGCAATACCTTTAGCCACTATTCTCCATACGCAGCGGGGGTGTCAGTGATCAGCGGTTGGAGGAGCGATGACCAAGGAGAAGTCGCAGGCGAGGCGTGAGCACCTCGCCCGCATGCGCGCCGAGCAGAAGCGCAAGGAGCGGCGCGCCGCGCTTCTCATGTGGGGGATAGGCGGCCTCGTGATCGTCGTCCTGGTCGCCCTCGTCGCCGTCTACGTGGTCAACGACCGCTCGGCCAAGTCGCTCAGCGCCGTCAAGACCTTCAACTACAAGGGCTCCGACCACTCCTGGACGAAGGTGTCCTACAAGGAGACCCCGCCCGTCGGTGGCCAGCACAACTTCTACTGGCAGAACTGCGGCATCTACGACAAGCCCATCCACAACGAGCACGGCGTCCACTCGCTGGAGCACGGCGCGGTGTGGATCACCTACCGGCCCGACCTGCCCAAGGCCGAGGTGGACAAGCTGAAGAGCATCGCCTCCGCCGACTACATGCTGCTGAGCCCCTACCCGAGCCTGCCGTCCAAGATCGTTGCCAGCGCCTGGAACCACCAGATCGCGCTGGACTCCGCGGACGACCCCCGCCTGCCGGAGTTCGTCAAGAAGTACAAGCAGAACCCGACGAACACCCCCGAGTACGGTGCCTCCTGCTCGGGCGGCATCGGCACCACCGACGAGAAGCCGCTTCCGCCGCCGCAGGCGGAGACCACGCAGGAGCCGATGCCGAGCGCGGCCCCGTCCTCCTGATCCGGACGTCCCCTGGCCAGGTTCAGGGAACCAGCACGCGGTCCACGGGCACGGCCTCCAGCCCGTGGGCCTCGGCCACCGGGCGGCTCGTGAGGTGGCCCTGGTGGGTGCTCAGACCGAGGGCGAGCGCGGGGTCGGCGGTCAGCGCCTCGCGCCAGCCCAGGTCGGCGATCGCCAGCGCGTACGGCAGCGTGACGTTGGTCAGCGCGTACGTCGAGGTGTGCGGCACCGCCCCCGGCATGTTGGCCACGCAGTAGAACACCGAGCCGTGCACCCGGTAGACCGGGTCGGCGTGGGTGGTCGGCCGCGAGTCCTCGAAACAGCCGCCCTGGTCGATGGAGATGTCCACCAGCACCGACCCCGGCTTCATCCGCGAGACGAGGTCGTTGCTCACCAGGGTCGGCGCCTTGGCGCCCGGCACGAGCACCGCGCCGATCACCAGGTCCGCGTCCACCACCGCCCGCTCGACCTCGTACGCGTTGGACGCCACCGTCTGGCAGCCTCCCCGGAACACGAGGTCGGCGTGGCGTAACCGGTCGACATCGCGGTCGAGCAGCAGCACCTGGGCCCGCAGGCCCACGGCGACCGCGGCGGCGTTCATGCCCGACACCCCCGCGCCGATCACCGCCACCTTGGCCGGGTAGGTGCCGGGGACGCCGCTCATCAGCACTCCGCGCCCGCCGCCCTGGCGCATGAGATGGTAGGCGCCCACCTGCGGCGCCAGCCGTCCGGCGACCTCGGACATGGGCGCGAGCAGCGGCAGCGTGCGGTCGGGTTTCTGCACGGTCTCGTACGCGATGCCGGTCACGCCCGACTCCAGCATGGCCCGGGTGCAGGACTCCGAGGCGGCGAGGTGGAGATAGGTGAACAGCACCTGGCCCTTGCGCATCCGGTGATACTCGTCCGGCACCGGTTCCTTGACCTTCAGGATCAGGTCGCCCTCGGCCCACACCTCGTCCGCCGTGCCGAGGATGACGGCCCCCGCCGCGGCGAAGTCCTCGTCCGGGATCGCGGACCCCAGTCCCGCGTCCTTCTCGACGAGGACCCGATGACCTTTGCGTACGAACTCGTTGACCCCCGCGGGTGTGAGCGCGACCCGGTACTCGTGCGTCTTGATCTCTCGGGGAACTCCCACCTTCATGTTTTCACTGTCGGCTCCCAATGCCTGTGTGGACATCGGGCAACGGGCAACCATTTGGCGGATATTCATGACAAATTGTCAAGAGAAGAGCGTGTTGAGCGTTCCATGGTCGGCCGGTTACCCGCGGTTGGCAGACCTCGGTAGGCTCTGCGAGCGGTGTAAGGGATCGAGGTGGGAATGCACAACGCGCCCGTGCCGGGAGACGAGGAGCCCGGCCCGCGGCCCGGCGGCCTGACATCGGGAGCCGAGACGGCGCCCATGCCGAAGCCGGTCGGCTCCGAGGACCGCGGCGGCGTGCCCGCCGATACGTCCGGTGGGTGGGGCGGCTGGTTCGGCGACATGTCCGGCGCGTCCGGCGCCACGGGAGAGACGGCTGTCCTGCCCGCCGCTGCCGGCGGTGCGGGTGACACGTACGGCGGGCCCGTGAGCGGGCCCGGTGACCCCGGTGATCCCGGTGGACACGGTGATCCCGGTGGACACGGTGATCCCGGCGGACACGGTGATCCCGGCGGACACGGTGACCCGTTGGGCGGGCCAACCGGCGTGCCCGGCGTGTCCGGTGCGCGCGGAGGGCTCGCCGATCCGCTCGCCGATCCGCTCGGTGGCCCGGGTGGTGCACGGGGTGAGCGTGGCGGGCTCGGCGGGTTCGACGACCCGCTCGGTGCGCGCGGTGAGCCGCCGGGCGGGCTTGGTGATCCGCTCGGTGACACGCTCAGTGGCCCGGTTGGCGTGCCGGGTGAGCCCGCCGGACGTGGAGACTCCCTCGGCATGCCGGGCGGATTCGGCGGACCGGATGACCCCCTCGGCATGCCGGGTGAACCTGGTGGACCGGGTGACCCCCTCGGCGTGCCCGGTGGGCCGGGTGACCCGCTCGGGGTTCCCGGCGAACTCGGCGGCGTGCCCGGTGTCGCCGATGCTCCCGCACTGCCCGGTGAGCCGGTGGAGCCCGTCGCGCCCGATGGCGCGCCCCCAGGTGGGGCCGCAGGGCCGGGTGACGCGCCGCCCGCCCCCGCCGGGCCCACGGAGCCGAGGGCGGCCAGGGGGACGACGATCGCCCTCGTCGTGGCCCTCGTGCTGGTGGTCGTCATGTCCGGCGTCCTCGGCGCCGTCGCCGTGGTGATGACCCGCAACCCGGACGCCCCGCCGCTCAAGCAGACGGCCGTACGCACCCTGCTGACGCCCGTGCACTTCGCCCCGGTCACCGGAGTGGGGCAGGCGCCCTGCAGCGGAACGGACGCGATCCCGGACGACAAGGGGACCTCCTGCTACCAGCTCGACCCGGGGGTCACGGTCACGACCGTGCAGAAGATCGAGGAGGTGCCGGAGAACGACGGCACCTACTCGATCAGGCTCGTGCTGTCCCCCTCCAGCCAGGAGCAGATCGCCGCGCTCACCCGCGAGACGGTCAAACAGCAGCTCGCGATGGTGGTGGGGGAGAAGGTGGTGGCCGCCCCGCGGGTGGCCCAGGAGATCACCCAGGACAGCCTCGGCGTCGCGGGCTTCGACAAGGCCCAGGCCGATGCGATCATGGCGCTGCTGACCGGATCCGCCCCGGCGGGCCAGCCGAACCCGGGCGCCTCGCCCGCCGCTACCGGCGCCGGCCAGCCCGGGGGAACGCAGCCGGGCGGCGCTCAGACCGATGGCACGCAGCCGGGCGGTACGGTGCAGGACGGCAGTCAGCCGGGAGGGTCGCAGCCGGGCGGCACCCAGCAGGGTGGGACGCAACCAGGCGGTGGCACCCAGCAGGGTGGGACGCAACCAGGCGGCGCGGGGCAACCGGGAGGCACGCAGTCCACCCCTGAGGGCTTCCAATGATCGCGCATCACGGCCCGGGCGGGCGCTCCCGGACCTGAACCGGCCGGCCGGCGGCCGGGGCGCGCTCGTCCCGGCCGTCCGGTCTGGGCCGTCAGGTCTCGATCGTCGCCCGGAGGTTCCTCGCCGTGGGGCACGACGCCACGTCCACCGTCATGACCGCCACCACGGCCGTGGCGTGGGTGCCCGTGGCCGGCGGGGTGCTGTCCGGTGCGACGTCGGCGGCCGGATGCCTGGGCGCCGCAGGGCGCGGCCTGGCCGCCCAGCGGTCCCTCGCCTCGGGCGGACACCGGCGACGGCCCCGGGCGGGCCGTCGCGAGGGCGGCGGCGGCCGGTGCAAGCCGGGGTCAATCCGGGTGCAAGGAGATCCCGGTAGCGTACGGCGCGTGTCAGCACGATGGTTGCGAGGCGCGGCCGCCACGGCCGCGACCGCCGCGTTTCTGGTCCCCGCCTCCCCGCTCGCCGCCGCCCCGGCTTTCGCGCACACAGCGCACGCCCCTGTGCAAGCCCCTGTTCAGGCCCCTGGGCAGGCTCCCGCCCGGGTATCCGCGCACGGCACGGCCGCACCGGCGGCCGTCGCCAAGAAGCTGTTCGGCGCCTGGCTGCGCGCGGACCGCCACGCGGCATCCCGGGTCGCCACCGCGGGCGCGGTCTCCACGCTCTTCTCCTACCCCTTCCGGGCCCCGGACGAGTTCGCGGGCTGCTCGGGCAACGCCTGCCGGTTCGTCCACACCAGCGTGCGCGTGCCGGGCGGGCTCGACGGGGTCCTGATGGTCGTGTCGGGCGCCAAGGTCACGAAGGTGTACGAGTCCCGCCACCTCGCCAAGCCGTCCGCCGCGGCCAAGTACCTGTTCGACGCCTGGCGCGCGGGCGACCGCAACCGGGGCCTGGAGATCGCCACGACCACGGCGGTCAAGACGCTGTTCCGGGCGAAGTACGACCCGAAGGGTGTGAAGTACTTCTTCCAGGGCTGCAGCTCCGAGCCCAAGGGCTACAGCTGCGCCTACTCCTACGAGGGCGGCGGCATGTTCATGCACGTGCGGGGCTCGAAGAGCCGCGGCTACGAGGTGACCTCCATCGGCTACATCGCCGACTGACCCGAGCCACCAACCCCAGCCGACCAACCCCAGCCGACTGACCGCGGCCGACTGACCCCCGCCGCGCCGAGTACGACGGCGGGGCTCAGCCGGCGACGGGCGAGAGCGCGATGTCATCGGGCCGGATCGGGACACGGGAGAGATCCAGCCCGGTCGCGGCCCTGACCGCCGCGGCCACCGCCGGGGTCGACGACAGCGTGGGCGGCTCGCCCGCACCCCGCAGGCCGTACGGCGCGTGGGGGTCGGGGTTCTCCAGCACCGACAACCGCATGGGCGGCATGTCGAGGATGGTGGGGATCAGGTAGTCGGTGAACGAGGGGTTGAGCACCCGGCCGTCCCTGACCTGGATCTCCTCCATCAGCGCCAGGCCGAGGCCCTGCGCGGAGCCGCCGTGGATCTGTCCTTCCAGGGCCAGCGGATTGAGGATCTTCCCGACGTCCTGCACGGCGGCCAGTTCGACGACCTTGACCAGGCCGAGCTCGACGTCCACGTCGACCACGGCCCGGTGCACGCACAACGCGAGCTGCGTGTGGGAGTCGCCCCGGCCGGTGACGGGGTCCATGGGGAACGTGGGCCGGTGGCGATACTCCCGCGTCTCCTCGACCGGCCCGAACCGCTCAAGCACCTCCTCCAGTGACAGCTCCGGATGCGCCGCCCGCAGCGCGTCGAGGCGTGCCCGCACCGCCTCGCAGGCCGTCTTGACCGCCCCGCCGGTGACGTACGACTGGCGGGAGGCCGAGGAGGACCCGGCCGAGCCGACCGCGGTGTCCGCCGGGGCGACCGTGACCCTGGCGATCCCGAGTTCCGTACGCGCGATCTGGGCCTGGACGGTGACGAGCCCCTGGCCCACCTCGGCGGCGGCGGTGTGCACGAGCACGTGCGGCTCGTCGCCGGCGAGCTCGACCCGCACGCGGGCGGTCGAGTAGTCGTCGAAGCCCTCGGAGAAGCAGATGTTCTTGATGCCGACGCCGTAGCCCACGCCGCGCCGCACGCCCTCGCCGTGCGTCGTCTGCGCGACGCCGCCCGGCAGGAGGCGCAGGTCGGGCTCATCCGCCGGGTCCGGCGGCAGCGGCATCGCGGCCAGCTCACCGAGCATGTCCGCGAGCGGCGCGGGGCTGTCGATCAGCTGACCGGTGGCCAGGCGCGACCCCTGCGACACGGCGTTGCGGACGCGGATCTCGACCGGTGACAGCCCACAGGCCGCCGCGAGCCGGTCCATCTGCGACTCGTACGCGTAGCACGCCTGGACCGCCCCGAACCCGCGCATCGCGCCGCACGGCGGGTTGTTCGTGTAGACGCCGTACGCGTCGATCCAGACGTTGCCCACCTCGTACGGACCGACGCCGAGCGATGCGGCGTTGCCCACCACGGCGGGGGTGGACGAGCAGTAGGCGCCGCCGTCGAGGAGGATCTCCGCCTTGACGTAGACGAGCCGCCCGTCGGCCGTCGCGCCGTGCTCGTAGCGCATCCGCGCCGGATGCCGGTGGACGTGACCGAAGAACGACTCCTCCCTGCCGTACACCATCTTCACCGGGCGGCCCGTCCGCAGCGCCAGCATCGAGGCGTGGACCTGCATCGACAGGTCCTCTCTGGCGCCGAACGCGCCGCCGACCCCGGCGAGCGTGAGCCGCACCTTCTCCTTCGGCAGGCCCAGGCACGGCGCCACCTGGTCCTGGTCGACGTGCAGCCACTGGGTGGCGACGAACAGGTCCACCCCGCCGTCCTCGGCGGGCACGGCCAGGCCCGACTCCGGCCCCAGGAACGCCTGGTCCTGCATGCCGACCTCGTACTCGCCCGCGACGACCACCTCGGCCTCGAAGATCCCGCCCACCCTCACCGGCTGGTGCCGTACGAGGTTGCCCTGATCGCTTCCAGGGTGGACGGCAGGGTGGACGGCGGGACAGGACGGGTCGAAGGCGGCCCGGCGGAGGTCGGTCACCGCCTCGCGCTCCTCGTAGTGCACGACGATCGCGGCGGCGGCACGGCGCGCGGTCTCCGGATGATCGGCGGCCACGATCGCCACGGGCTCGCCCTGGTAGCGGACCTGGTCGACGGCGAGCACCGGCTGGTCGCGGCGATCCAGCCCGTAGAACTTCTCCCCGGGCACGTCCTCGTGGGTCAGCACGGCGAACACGCCGGGCATCGCGAGCGCGGGGCCGACGTCGATCGAGCGGATCCACGCGGACGGGTGCGGGCTGCGCAGCGTGGCGCCCCAGAGCATGCCCTCAAGCCACAGGTCCGAGGAGTACGCGAACTCTCCGGTCACCTTCAGGGTGCCGTCGGGGCGCGGCGCGCTCTCGCCGAGGCCCGAACGCCGCCCCGTCGCGGTCGCCGTCCCCGCCGCCGTCTCAGTCGCCGTCTCAGTCGCCATCCGCCGCTCCACCGTCGTAGTACAGCAACCGGGCGGGGGCGGGGCCTATCGGCGCGGCCATGAAACCCGGGGACGGGCGTAGTCGATGCTTGTAGATACCTCCAAATACGCTGTCTGTCGTGCTATTGCATGATCTGCTCGCCGTCCCGGAACTGCGGCTCACCCTGCTCACGGGCGACGAGCCGCTGGACCGCGAGATCAAGGGCGTGCTCATCACCGACCTGCCCGATCCCCGGCGATACCTGTCGGGCGGCGAACTGGTGCTGACCGGCCTGATGTGGCGCCAGTCGCCCGAGGACTCCGCCCGGTTCGTCGACGCCCTGGCCGAGGCGGGCGTGGCCGCGCTCGGCGCGGGCGACGCGCGGCTCGGCACGGTCCCCTACGACCTGGTGGAGGCGTGCCGGGCACGCGGGCTGCCGCTGCTCGAAGTGCCCGTCGAGGTGTCGTTCGGAGCCGTCACCGAACTCGTCGGCAGGCGCGTCGCCGCCGCCCAGGTGGGCGACCTGCGCGGCGCCCTCGGGCGGCACCGCAGGATCGTCGCGGCGGTGGCCGAAGGGGCCGGGCTCGGCGAGCTGTTCGCCCTGGTGGAGGCCGAGCTCGGTGTCACGGCCGCGGTCGTGTCCGCCTGCGGCGCGGTCGTCGCGGGCGCGCTGCCCGAGGAGCAGGCCGTACGGCTGGCCCGCGACTATCTCGCCGCCGTCCGCCTGCCGGTCGTCGTGGGCCGCGGCGGGCCGTTCACGCTGTTCGCCGTGGACCGATCGCACCGGGCCGCCGGCTGGGCCCTGGTCTGCCGGGGCGAGGTCGACGTGGAGATCGGCTACGAGCTGGCGGCGTGCGTCGCGATGGAGCGGACGCGGGCGGAGGAGGGCCGCCGGGTGGAGCGCCGGCTGGCCGAGCAGCTCATCGCCCTGGCCTGCGCGGGCGGCGACCTCGCGGAGCTGTCGGCCCGGCTGCGGACGTGCGGCATCGACCCGGCCGAGCCGTACGCGGTGGTCGCCGCGACGGCGAGCAGGCACGGGGCGGCGGACGGCCCCGACCGCGCCCTGCTGGGCGGTCAGGTGGTGGAGGAGTTGCTGGACCGCGGGGTGGTGGCCGCCGCGGGCGCCGACGCGTCGGTGGCGCTGGTCCCCCTGCGCGACGACACCCCCTGGGGCGATCGCGAGGCACTCGCGGCGTGGCTGCGCGCCCGTACGGCGGTGCTCGCCGGCGGGCTGCCCTCGATCACGGTGTCGGCCGGGCTGAGCGGCGCGCTGACCGGGCCGCAGGCCATCCGCGGAGGGGTGGAGGAGGCGGGCCACGCCCGGCGGATGGCCGAGGCGCGCGGCGGGGGAGTGGTCACCAGCGACGAGATCTACACCCACGCGCTGCTGCTGGCGACCGTGCCCGGCGACGTGCGGTCCTCGTTCGCCGGACGGCTGCTCGGGCCGTTGTTCGACTACGACCGGCGGCACGGGGCCGAACTGGTGCGCACGCTCGGCGCGTTCCTCGACTGCACGGGATCGTGGAACGCCTGTGCCGAGCGGCTGCACGTGCACGTCAACACGGTGCGCTACCGGATCAGGCGGGTCGAGGAGCTGACAGGCAAGGATCTGTCGTCCATGGCCGACCGCGTCGACCTCTTCCTCGCCCTCCGCGCCGGCTAGTCTCCGGGCCGGACGGGACGAAGATCGCCGGGAGAGAGCAGGTCAAGGCGGGGCGTTCGCTCTGGATTCGGATCCGCCTCTTATGTTTTCCGCGATCACTGATTACGCTGAAAACGACCCGGCCCCGGCCCGAACGGCCGGGCGCCGTAGGCCCGACATCGTCGCGGCCTACGGCGCGATGCCGCGCTATGAGGGCACCACAGAGCTTATGGGGGCACGACAGGCCGTCGCCGTTCTCGCCGCCTCACGGTGGGGGGTGCCTGATCCCGCATGCATCGAGGCAGGCGAGAGCCCGCCTGGTCAGGCCGCCAATGCGGAAATCGTGCGGGCTCGGAACCGGACAGGCCGTTGGAAGGCGGTGCCTCAACAGGCTCGATGGTGGGGGATCAGCAGCAGGGCTCCGCGGACAAGACTGCTACTGACGCGGAGCCGGTTGCGGCCGTAGCATGAGCGGCAGGTGCCAGGCTGAGCGATATGAGAGCAGCCAGGGTGAACAGTGAAAGGCGGCGCATGAGGATCTCCTTCATGGGGGACGACTGTCCGGCCTTCATCTTCTCAAGGGGTGCGTGTGACTAGTCAAGGCATGGTCGGCGAGCGGATCAAGGCCATTCGTCGGCAGCGGGGTCTCTCACAGGCGCAGCTCGCTCATCCTGAATTGTCCGACAGCTACGTTTCGCTGATCGAGAGCGGCAAGCGCACGCCCACCCCCGCGGTCCTGGAGCTTCTCGCCCAGAAACTCGACTGTTCGCTCACCTATCTGGTCAACGGCGTCACCGCCGAGCAGATGGAGGAGATCGAGCTGGGCCTCCGCTTCGCCCAGCTGGCCCTGGAGAACGGCGACCTGACGGAGGCCAGGTCGCGCTACGCGGAGCTGCTCGCCGACAAGAACCTGGCCGGGCTGGCGTCGCTGCGCAGGGACGCCCAGTACGGGTACGCCCTGGCGACGGAGGCCTGCGGGAACTTCCCCGAGGCCATCACCGTGCTCGAGTCCCTCAGCGGCGAGGAGGCGGACGGACAGCCGCTCGAGCGGCGGGTCCAGGTGGCCATCGCGCTGTGCCGGTGCTACCGGGAGCTCGGCGACCTCCAGGCCGCCGTCCGCGTCGGCGAGTCGACGCTCGGGCTGGCCACCTCCCGCCCCCAGTGGACGGACGTCACGGTGGAGCTCGGCTCGACCCTTCTGTTCGTGTACGTCGAGCGCGGCGATCTCCTCCGCGCCCGGCAGTTCGCCGCCGAGCTCCTCGCCGCGGCCGAGCTCCTGGGGACGCCCACGTCCATGGTGGCCGCGTGCTGGAACGCGGCTCTCACCGCCCAGGCGTCCGGCAACGGAGACGAGGCCATGTCCCTGGTCGAGCGCGCCCTCGCGGTGCAGTCGGAGAACGGAGAGCCCCGCAACCTCGCCCGGCTCCGGTCGCAGTTCGCGATGCTTCTCCTCCAGGTACGTCCCGCCGAGGCCCTCATGGCCAAGGAGCTGTCGGAGCGCGCGCTGCGTGAGCTGAAGGAGTCGTCGGCGGGCAAGACGGCGATCGCCCGCTGTGAGCTGAACATCGCCCGTGCGCAGATGGCGCTGGGGCGTCCGGTCGAGGCCGTCGAGCACGCGCGGCAGGCGCAGTCGCTGCTGGCGGACGGCAGCAGCCTTGCTGTGGCCGCGGACGCCTGCCTCGTGCTGGGACAGGCGTACTGGATGCAGCGGCTGGACCAGGAGGCGCTGGCGGAGCTGCAGGCCGCGGCCGAGCGGCTGCGCCGTCTGCCGGTGACCCGCACGATCGCCGAGCGGTGGCAGTCGGTCGCCGAGATGCAGGCGCGGCTGGGCGAGCACGAGCCCAGCATGTCCAGTTACCAGCAGGCCCTCGCCTGCGCCGGGCTCTGACGCCCGCCCCGAGGGCGGGCCTCCTCGGCGGGGCCCGCACCCGGGATGTCCTCGGGTTATCCCCAGTCTCCTGATGCGAGGTATGGACCGGACCCCCGCGTCGGTAGCCTGGGAGGTGCCATGAAGAGACCCTTCCTCGCCGCCTTCGCCGCGCTCGTGGCGGCTCTCCTGCTGTGTGCCGCGCCGACCCTGCCGGCCCAGGCGCACACCTCGCTCAAGAGTAGCGACCCGCAGAAGAACGCCCAGGTCAAGACCTTGCAAAAGGTCACGCTCGAGTTCGCGGACTCCGTTCAGTTCCCAGTCGTGATCGTCCGCGGCGAGGACGGCAAGCGCTATGAGAAAGGCGACCCGGTCGTCGACGGGCCCAAGGTCACCGAGGCGGTGACCGAGCCGGTTCCCCCGGGCCGCTACACGATCGCCTGGCGGGTGGTCTCTCCCGACGGGCATCCGCTCGAAGGGGAGATCCCGTTCACCGTGGTCGGCGACCAGTCGGTGGGGGCGGCGACCTCGGCGGCCGCTCCCGGCGACACGTCTTCCGCGTCCGCCCCGGCGGCCGCCGCGACCGCACCTGCGGCGCAGGCCGACGACGGAGGGCAGAGGGGCGTTCCGGGGTGGATCTGGGCGGTGATCTTCGGGATCGCCGGCGTCGGCATCGGGATGTTCCTGAGCCTGCGGAAGAAGCCGTGAACAGGGCGGTGCGCCTGACCGCCGCGGCGCTCTGCGCGGCCGCCGGCGCACTCGTCATCGCGATGGTGCTCGGCGGCGCCGCGACGCCGCGGATCATCCCCGGCCTGCCCGACGAGGGCACGCTGACCCGCTGGATGCTGCCGCTGTCGAAGCTCGCGATGGACGTCTCCGGCGTCCTGACCGTCGGCTTGCTGGCGGCGGCCGCGGCGTTCCTGCCCAACAACAAGGGACTGCTCGGCAAGCAGGCGCAAAGTTACGTGAAGGGCGCGTCGTGGTCCGCGCTGGCCTGGGCGGTCGCCGCGGCGGTGGCGCTGGTCTTCAGCCTGTCGGAGACCCTCGGCGCGCCGGTGGGGCAGATCCTCGCCGGCAACGAGCTCACCAGCTACGCCAGCCAGGTGCCGCAGGGCATCGCGCTGACCCTGGTCGTGCTGTTCGCCGTCGCCATCGCGCTGTTCGCCCGGGGCGCGATCACGGCGGGCGCCGCCGGGCGGCTGCTGGTCTTCGCGCTCGTGACGCTGCTGCCGCCCGCGCTCACCGGGCACCAGGCCACCTCGCCCAACCACGGGCTGGCCACCACGTCGGTGGCCATGCACCTGCTCTTCCTGGCCCTGTGGGTGGGCGGTCTCGGGGTGGTCTGCGTGCACGCGCTGCGCGGGCAGCCGCTCCTGGACGTCGCCGCCGCGCGCTTCTCCCGGATGGCGCTGTGGTGCTTCGCCGGGGTCGGCGTCTCCGGGCTCGCCGCCGCCGCGTCGCGCCTCACCTCGGTCGGCGAGTTGTTCACCTCGAACTACGGCCTGCTCCTGCTGGCCAAGATCGTCGCGTTCGCCCTGCTCGGGTTCTTCGGCTGGCGCCACCGCGGCCGTACGCTGCCGAGGCTGTCGGCGGGGGAGCCGCACGCCTTCCTCCGCCTCGCCCTCGGCGAGGTCCTGCTGATGGGGGCGACGATCGGCCTGGCCGTCGCGCTGTCGCGGACCGCCCCGCCGCCCGTCGACACGCCGGTCGACCGGGCCTACGAGCTGCTCGGCTACCTGGTCCCGCCGCCGGTGACGCTCGCCAACCTGGTGACGCTGTGGTGGTTCGACCTGTTCTTCGCCGTGCTCGCCGTCGTCATGGCCGGTCTGTACGGCGCGGGCGTCGTGCGGCTGGCCCGCCGGGGCGACCGGTGGCCGCAGGGCCGCACGGTCAGCTGGTACCTCGGCGTCGTCATCCTCGTCCTCAGCACGCAGAGCGGCGTGGCGCGTTACTCGCCCGTGCTGTTCAGCGTGCACATGACCGAGCACATGATCCTGTCGATGCTGGTCCCGATCTTCCTGGTGCTCGGCGCGCCGGTCACGCTGGCGCTGCGCGCGCTCAAGCCCGCCGCCCGCCGGGGCGACAGGGGACCACGCGAGTGGATCACGGTGATCCTGCACAGCAGGGTCCTGAAGTTCGTCAGCCACCCCGCCATCGCGACCGCGATCTTCGTGGTGTCGACGTTCGCCCTGTACTTCACCCCGCTGTTCGCCGCCGCGATGGAGGAGCATCTCGGTCACATCGCGATGACCGTGCACTTCCTGCTGAGCGGCTCGCTGTTCTTCTGGGTGATCATCGGCGTGGATCCGGCGCCGCACAAGCTGCCCCACGTCGGGCGGCTGCTGCTGCTCATGGTGACCATGCCGTTCCACGCGTTCTTCGGGATCGCCCTGATGAGCATGGGCACGGTGCTCGCGTCCGGTTACTACGACCAGCTCGGGCGCACCTGGGGCGTCTCCTCGCTTGCCGACCAGCAGGCCGGCGGCGGAATCGCCTGGGCCTTCGGCGAGATCCCCACGCTGATCGTGCTGCTCGCGCTCGGCTTCCAGTGGTGGCGCGACGACGAACGCGTCGCGCGCCGGGCCGACCGCCGGGCCGACGCGGCGGCGGCCAAGTCCGGTGGCACCGGGGACGCGGAGCTGGACGCCTACAACGACTACCTGGCGAAGCTGAACAGGCGGGACAGGGCCGCCGAGTAGGCCGCCCGCCTCGGCGGGCTGTGCCCGCGGGTGATCGTCCGCCCGCCGAAACCGCGCGGCGCCTCCGCCGGAGCACCGGCGAGGCGCCGCGGCACCGCTCCGGAGCTCCTACGGCAGGGTGAGGATCTCGTGACCCGTCTCGGTCACCACGATCGTGTGCTCGAACTGCGCGGTCCGCTTGCGGTCCTTGGTCACCGCGGTCCACTTGTCGGGCCAGATCTCGTAGTCGATCGTGCCGAGCGTGAGCATCGGCTCGATCGTGAACGTCATCCCCGGCACCAGGGTCACCGACAGCGAGGGGTCGTCGTAGTGGGGGACGATGAGCCCGGAGTGGAACGAGGTCGCGATGCCGTGCCCGGTGAAGTCGCGGACGACGCCGTAGCCGAAGCGCTTGGCGTACGCCTCGATCACCCGGCCGACGATGTTGAGCTGGCGGCCAGGCGCGACCGCCTTGATCGCCCGCATCATCGCCTCGCGGGTCCGCTCGACCAGCAGACGGGACTCCTCGTCGACCTCCCCGACCAGGAAGGTGGCGTCGGTGTCGCCGTGCACGCCGCCGATGTAGGCGGTGATGTCCACGTTCACGATGTCACCGTCGCGCAGCACGGTGTCGTCCGGGATGCCGTGGCAGATCACCTCGTTGATCGAGGTGCACAGCGACTTCGGGTAACCGCGGTAGCCGAGCGTCGAGGGGTAGGCGCCGTGGTCGCAGAGGAACTCGTGTCCGATGCGGTCGAGTTCGTCGGTCGTCACGCCGGGGGCGGCGTGCTTGCCGACCTCCTCGAGCGCCTGCGCGGCGATCCGGCCCGCGATCCGCATCTTCTCGATGGTCTCGGAGGTCTGGATGTCGCTGTCGCCCTTCTTGGGCTCGGCCTTCCCCACGTACTCGGGCCGGGGGATGTGGGCGGGAACCTTACGGATGGGCGAGATTCGCCCGGGGCGGAGCAGCGTGGTCATGCGGCCAAGTCTAGTTGCGCGTCAAGGGGGCACGATTAAGGACGTGAGCGATCAATGGTGGTTCTGCCTGAAGCACATGAGCGTCGAGCCCGAGAAGGGCTGCCCGAACAAGGACCGGCTCGGTCCCTACGACTCCCGCGACACCGCCGCCCACGCCCTGCAGACGGCGGCCGAGCGCAACAAACGCTGGACCGAGCAGGACAAGGAATGGGACGACTGATCCCCTGACCCCTTCCCCTGGCCCGGTTCTCCCCGTCTCACCGCCCCGGGCCTCACCGTGCCCTGTCTCAGGGTCCCGGGGCCGGGGCGGGCTCGGCCGCGTGCCGCCGGGCCGTGGCGCGGCGGGCGACGAGCCGGCCGAGCGTCCACACGCCGATGCCGCTCCACACCAGGTTGAGGATCGCCGAGGGCCAGGCCGAGTGGTACGCGCTGTTGATCATCAAGGTGGCCGCCCCGCCGAAGTTGAGCAACTGGTAGGGCAGCCCGTCCGCGGACAACCTGCCGGACGACACCATCGCGTACGCGAACAGGAGGACGACGGCGCCCACGGTGCCGATGATCGCGATAAAGGTGGACATCAGGACGATTCGCCGTCCACGGAAATGCTCATGACGTGATGATCTGCCCCTGGGGAGTGAAGGGCAAGTGAAGGATTCTTAATTCGAACGTAAGATCTGCTGCATGGAAATCGACCCGCGGCGGCTGCGGATCCTGCACGAGGTGTCCCGCAGAGGCGGCGTCATGAAGGCCGCGCAGGCGTTGCACCTCACGCCCTCGGCCGTCTCCCAGCAGCTCGCCCAGCTCGAGCGGGAGGTCGGCCTCGCGCTGTTCGACCGGTCGCAGCGCAGGGTCACACTGACCCCGGCCGGACGGGTCCTGGCCGCCTACGCCGAGCGCATCGAGGAGCAGCTCGCCGAGGCGAGGCACGAGCTCAACCGGTTCGCCGAGCGGCTGTCCGGGCCGGTCACGATCGCGGCGTTCCCCACCGTGATCCGGCATCTGCTCGTCCCCGCGCTGGGCGAGCTGGCCGTACGGCACCCGCGGATCACGCCCGTGATCCACGAGCTGTTCGGGCCGGGCGCGGTGCAGGAGCTGCGCCTCGGCGGCGTGGACCTGGTCGTGACGGAACGGGACATGAGCCAGCCGGCCGCGTCGCTGCCGTCGATGTCCCGGCACCGCCTCTACGACGACGAGTACCGCATTGTCGCCCCGCCGTCGTGGGACGAGGTGCCCGCGACCGTCGCCGACCTCGTGGACCTGCCGTGGGTGGCCGGGGTGCCGGACCAGGCGTGCGGGCAGGCGCTCGAACGGCTCGCCCAGCTCCACGGGTTCGTCCCGCGCCGGGTGCACCTGATCGCGGAGTTCCCGCCCGTGCTCGGGCTGGTGTCGGCGGGGCACGGAGTGGCGATCGTGCCGTCGCTGGCGCTGCTCGACGTGCCGCCGGGCGAGGTGGTCGTCACCGGCATCCGCGGTGTGGGCAGCCGCAGGATCGAGGCGCTGACCAGGGTGAGCCGTACGACGTCGGGGGAGCCCGACCCGATGCAGGCCGTGGTGATCGAGGTGCTGGGCGATGCGGCCGAGGCGGTGGACCGGCGGGTGCGCGAGCTCAGCCGCGCCCCGCTCGGCTCGCCCACGCCCTGACCCGCCGCCTGCCGCACCCGCACGGCCGGAGGCGCTCGGTCACTCCGGTGGCGTCGCAGGGTGCCCGTGCAGGAGGGCGGCGAGTTCGGACCGGCTTCGGGCGCCGGTCTTGGTGAAGACGGCCTTGAGGTGGTCCTGCACGGTGAACGCCGACAGGAAGAGGACCGAGCCGATCTCCTTGTTGGTGAGCCCCCGCCCGGCCAGCGCGGCGATCTGCCGTTCCCTGGCGGTGAGCCGGTAGGCGTCGGCGAGCAGCTCCATGATCTCGTGCGGGCGCGTGGCCTCCAGGATGACGGAGACCGAATCCTCCCCGAGACGCTCGGCGTGCGCGGTCAGCCACCGTCCGGTCCGGACGCGCATCCGGACGCGGTGCGGGGCGCCGGAAACGCCGCGCCGGTGCGCCGCGTGCACCAGCGACGCCAGCGTGTACGGGAGATCGCCGAGGCGGCCGTCGTCGATCTCGTCGAGCAGCCGCCGGGCGGACGCCGACACGTGATCGACCACGACGGTGGCCGCCACCCTGCACAGCAGCAGGCCGGGCCCGCCATGGTCGGCCGCCGGCCGTTCGGAGAGCATCGTGGCCCGGCGCAGCCCGTCGGCGACGACGTGGCTGATCCCACGCAGGACGCCGAGCTCCCGCGCCGTGAAATCGGGGACGTCGCTGCCCCGCATCAGGACCATCGCACCCCACACCCGGCCGTCCTGCGCCCGGAAGGCGACGCGGACCTCGTGCCTGACGCCGGACGGGCTCAGCACGTCGCGGAAACGGTGGCTGCGCTCGAGGTCGCCACCCGTCGCCTGCGTCAGGGTGCGTGCGACCACGCCGCTGCGGACCAGCTCGCGCATGGTCAGGACGTCCGGGTCCGTCTCCTGCTGCTCGATCTCGGTCAACCGGCCGAGCAACCGGAACGGCAGTCCTTCGTCGTGGAAGCCGCCGCTGATGTTGTGCGTGTCCGGGTCGATGGTCAGCGCACACCACAGATCGGCCGGAACCACCCGGGTCACCTGGGCGGCCACCGCTCGCTCGAGCGCCAGCGGGGAGTCCGCCCGGCGAGACAGATCGGCCACCGCCTCCCGTACGTCCCGCACTGTCGCACTTCTCACGGCGCCAGTATGGGCGCGGATCCCGCGTCCGAACCATCCCTCACTTGAGGGATGCCGCCCGCGCACCGCCCTGCTCCAGTCTTGGCGTGTCACCGCGACAGACAGGAGAACTGACATGATCATCGGCGTCCCCGCTCCCGCCCTCGACGGTTTCGAGGGCGAACTGCTCACCCCATGCCACGCGGACTACGACACGGTGCGGCGGATCTGGAACGGCTCGATCGACCGCAGGCCCGCCTTCGTCGCCCGGTGCCGCTCGACGGCGGACGTGGCCGCCGCGGTGGTCTTCGCCCGCCGCCACGACCTCCCGATCGCGGTGCGCGGCGGCGGCCACAGCATCCCGGGCTACTCGGTGGTCGAGGGCGGGCTGATGATCGACCTCAGCCTGATGAAGGGCATCGCGGTGCGCGCGGCGGCTCGCCTCGCGGACGTGGACCCTGGGGTCCTGTGGCGGGAGTTCGACGCGGCGGCGCAGGCGGAGGGACTCGCCACACCCGGTGGTGAGATCTCCGACACCGGAGTGGCGGGCCTCACGCTGGGCGGTGGCATCGGCTGGCTGTCCCGGCTGCACGGCCTCGCCGCGGACAACCTCCTCGGCGTCGAGCTGGTCACCGCGGACGGGAACGTCGTGACGGCCGACGACGACACCGACCCCGAGCTGATGTGGGGGCTACGCGGCGGCGGCGGCAACTTCGGCATCGTCACCCGGTTCACCTTCCGCCTTCACCCGGTCGCTCCCGCGTGGGCGGGCATGGTGATGTATCCGGGAGAACTCGCCCGCGACGCCCTCCACGCCTTCCACCAGGCCGGCGAGCGGGCGCCGCGCGAGCTGTCCCTGGTCGCGGCGCTGGTGTCCGCTCCTGCGGCGCCCTTCGTGCCCGCCGAGGCCGTCGGCAGGCCCGTCGTCGGCATCGCGGCCGCCTACTTCGGCCCGCACGGCACGGGTCAGGAGCTGACCGCGTCGCTGCGCGGCCTCGGACGGCCGCTCGTCGACACCTTCGGGGTGACCGGGTACGCCGGCCTGCAGCGGATGCTCGACGACGCGAACGTCCCCGGGCGGCAGCAGTACGTGCGTTCCGACTTCCTCCACGGCCTGCCGGACGAGGCCGTTGCCGCGCTCGCCCGCCACGGCACCCACCCGTCGTCGCCCCTGAACCAGGTGCTGCTCCGCCGCCTCGGGGGCGCCGTCGCCGACAGGGACCCGGAGGCGACGGCCTTCGGTCACCGGTCGGCGGACTACATGACGATGATCGCGGCCACGTGGGAGGACCCGGCCGAGGACCCCGAGCGGCACCGCCATTGGGTGGGCGAGACGTGGAACTCCACCCGGCCCTGGGCCCACGGCACCTACGTCAACCACCTGGGCGACGAGGGCGGCGGCCGCATCCGAGAGGCGTATCTGCCCGGCAGTTGGAGCCGTCTGACCCGGCTCAAGGCGCGTATGGATCCGGACAACGTCTTCGCGTTGAACCAGAACATCCCACCCGCAGGTGCCTGAGGCGCGCTGGGGGACCGGGAACCCGGCCCGACCTCAGTCGCTCACGTGGGGGCCGGTGATCCGTTCGGCCAGGCGGGCGAGGCGTTCCCGCAGGCCGAGCCGCCGCACCTCCCCGGCCGCGCTGCTCACCAGGTGCTGCGCCGCGTCGAAGCTCAGGACGGCCCCCTCGGCCGGCACGGCGATCGCGTCGTGGGCCAGGGACTCCAGTTCGGGGTCGCCGCCGTCGATGGCGAGGATCGTGGCGCCGGTGCGGCGGGCGTCGTCCACGCGCTCGAGCAGGGGCACGGGGGCTCGTTGCTCGGCGACCACGAACAGCGTCTCGCCCCTGCCGGCGCTTCGCAGGCGCTCCATCCCGACCCGCAGGTGGGCGGGCGCTCCGGGCGGCGGCGCCCAGCGGACGAGCGTGGGGGAGAGCTGGGCGAGCCCCGACAGCCGGGCCTCGTCCGTGAGGTGGGCGGTGACATGCCACGGCTCGTCCTCGGGGGTGCCGACGACGAGGAGCCCCCCGGGCGACCGGGTGGCCCGCAGGGCCAGGCCGAGCTCCCGGGTGCGTTCGAGCCATCCGGTGGAGGCGAGCACCTCGCGCAACAGGTTCACCGATGCGGCGTCCATGACCGTCATGGTGCCTGACATGAGCGCGTGAAGTCCCGCCAATTGGGTCCTTGACACACCGTTACCCTCAGGTAACGATCAGCCCACGGCGCCGATCCTGGAACGTGATCCAACAGCCGGAAGGCGGCTTCATGAACCTTCGCGTTCGTGCCACCCTGTCCATGATCGGGGCTTTCCTCCTGCTGCCCGCACTGGGCGGCACCGCACGCGCGACCTCCGCCGGGGACGTGGTCGAAGCGAGCCGTACGACGGTCTACCTCGTGCCCGGCAAGCTGCTGGAGGTGCCGGTGAAGGCCTGGCACCTCCGCTACCGGTCCACTTCCGCCACCGGAGAGCCGAACGTCGTCTCGGGCACCCTGCTCGTGCCCGACTCCCCGTATCCCCTCGGCAAGCGGCCCATCGCCGGGTACGCCGTAGGCACGCACGGCATGGGCGACCAGTGCGCCCCGTCGGCCGCCATGGAGGGCGGCACCGAGGCCGAGCTCGCCATCATGAGCCTGATGCTGCTCAAGGGCTGGGCCGTCGCGGTGACCGACTACGAGGGTCTCGGCACGCCGGGCGGCCACACGTACATGGCGGGCCTGTCGCAGGGGCACGCCGTGCTCGACTCGATCAGGGCGGCGACGCGGGTGCCGGGCGCGAACCTGTCCGGCAGCGCTCCCGTCGTGGTCATGGGCTACTCGCAGGGCGGGTCGTCGGCGGCCTGGGCGGCCCAGCTCCAGCCGTCGTACGCGCCCGAGCTGCGGCTCAAGGGCGTCGCGGCGGGCGGGGTGCCGGCCGACCTGCGGGCCGTGGCCGACCACCTGGACGGCACCGGCGACTTCGGGCTCGCCGCGGCCGCCGGTATCGGGCTGGACGCCGCCTATCCCGAGCTGCACCTGGAGAGCTACCTGACCCCCGAGGGCGCGGCGCTGTTCGACGACGCCCGCGACGACTGCGTGAGCGACCTGCGGGCCGAGTTCGGCGGGCGGCGGCTGGCGGAGTTCACCACCGCCGACGTGCTGAACCTGCCGGACTGGCGGGCCCGCCTCGCCGAGAACCGCCTCGGCGCGTCCGCGCCGCGGGTGCCGTTGTTCCTCTACCACGCCAAGGGTGACGAGATCATCCCGTACGAGGTGGGCAGAACCCTGCGGAAGCAGTACTGCGCTCAGGGCGTGAACGTCCTGTGGACCAGCCTGCCGGCCGGCAGCCACGTGCTCGGCGCGGTCGAGGGCGGCCCGCTGGCGGTCGCGTGGCTGGCCACCCGCGTCGCCGGTCTCCCCGCGATCCCGAACTGCTGAGCGCCCCGGAAACCACCGCCGGCGGTCTCCGCGGCCGCGGAACCGCCGGGCGGTGGCCGTGAAGAAGATCGCCCGCGCGCTTCAGCGAGCCGAGTGGACGAGGTCGCCCTCGTAGGCCGCGATGACGAGGTGTGCGCGATCTCGTGCCTGGAGTTTGCTCAGCAGGTTGCCGATGTGGGTCTTGACGGTCTTGATCGAGATCGTGAGTCTCGCCGCGATCTCGTCGTTGGACAGCCCGCGACCGACCAGGGTGAGGACCTCGGTCTCCCGCGCGGTGAGAGCGTCCAGGCTCGCCGGCTTCGCGCGTGGTGGCTGGGCGATGTAGGCCTCGATCATGCGGGTGAGGACTTTTGGGGCGAACGGCGATTCGCCCCGATGAGTCCGGCGGATCGCGTCAAGGAGCGTGTCGGGGTGGGAATCCTTGAGGAGGAAGCCGCTGGCGCCGGCGTGGAGGGCGGCGCGGACGTACTCGTCGAGCTCGAACATCGTGAGCACGATGACCTTCACGGATCCGATTCCCGCGTCGGCCGTGACGCGGCGGGTGGCCGCGATTCCGTCGGTGCCCGGCATCCGAATGTCCATGAGCACGACATCGGGGCGCAGCTCGGCGCAGAGCCTGACGGCCTCATCGCCGGTGCCCGCCTCGCCGACCACCGTCATGTCGTGATTGGCGTCGATGACGACGGCGAGGCTGTGGCGCAGCAAGGGCTGGTCGTCGGCGATGACGACGCGAATCGAGGTTCCGCCGTCATTCATGACATTCCAGCCTCAGGGATACGGGCGGTGACGCGAAAGCCGTTCTCGACGTGCTCGGCGTCGAAGGTCCCGCCGATCGCGGTGACACGTTCCCTCAGCCCCTCGATTCCGTGCCCGGCTCCCGGATGCGGGGTCCATCCGTCCACGGGGCCCTCGTCCCAGACGCTCGTGACGATCCAGTCGCCGTCGCGACGGACGTACACGTTCGCGCTGGTGGGTCCTGCGTGCCGAGCGGTGTTCGTGAGGGCCTCGCGCACGATGGAGCAGACCGCGAGTTGTGCCCCGGAGCTGATGTCGTCGATCTCGCCGAGCTTGAGAGTGACGGCCGGGCCCGCCCTTTCGGCATCCTCGATGATGGCCGGCAGGTCGTGGAAGGACTCGGCGGGCCGCAGAGGCGCGGCCACATCGGTCGAGTCACGCAGCACCTTGAGCATGCGGCGTAGCTCCGTCGTGGTCTGCCGCCCGATGCGCTCGATGTCCGCCAGCGCCGCAGAGGTGTCGTCCCCCGTGCCGGGATAGCGTGCCGCGCTCGCCCGTACAGTGATCAGGCCGAGGCCGTGGGAGACGATGTCGTGCAGCTCGCGCGCGATCCGGAGCCGTTCGGCCTGCGCCGCGCGTTCGCCGGCCCACGCTGCGAGCCGCGCTTCGTACGCGATCCGCTGCCGGCGCGCGTAGAACGCCGCCCACACGGTGACCGCCAACGCCAGCGCGGCGATGACGACGGGGAGAACGACCGCGGCGAGACCTCCGCGGCTGACCGTGAGAAGGACGAGCAGCAGCACGACGTGAGCGGCGATGGCCAGTGGCCAGACTCGCCGCCCGCGTCTCGGAAGTGCTTGGTCGACCCCCATGCTCCAAATCTACGGACGCGCCCCCGAACGGCGCATCGGACCAGGGTCCGAGAGATCTGGGTCTGAGCCGCGACACCGAGTCCGGTCGTCGGTCCGATGACCGGAGGTGATGCTCCGCGTTCACATGTGGACATGATTACGATCGACAACCTCGTCAAGCGGCGCGGTTCCACAACGATTCTGAGCGGCGTCAGCTTCCGGGCCCGCCCCGGAAGAGTGACCGGGCTCCTCGGGCCGAACGGCGCGGGCAAAAGCTCCACACTGCGCATTCTGCTGGGTCTGGATCGGGCGACCTCCGGCACGGCGCTCATCGGTTCCGTCCCGTTCGTGAAGCTTCGTGATCCGCTCGCCACGGTCGGGGCCATGCTGGACGGCTCCGGCGCGCATCGGGCGCGGACGGGCCGGGCGCACCTGCGGTGGGTGGCCCGCTCCGCCGGATTGCCGCGTGCGCGCGTCGACGAGGTACTCGAGATCGTGGGCCTGACGAACGCCGCGTCCAAGCGGGTCGGCGGCTACTCCCTGGGCATGGGGCGCCGCCTCGGGCTGGCGACGGCGCTGCTCGGCGACCCGGAGGTTCTGGTCCTCGACGAGCCGGTGAACGGGCTGGACCCGGACGGCATCCGGTGGATCAGGACCTTCCTGCGCGAACGCGCCGCGTCCGGCCGGACCGTGCTGCTGTCCAGCCACCTGATGGGGGAGCTCGCGGCGACAGTGGACGACGTCGTGATCGTCAACGAGGGCGAGGTCGTGGCGGACGGCACCGTCGACGAGGTCACCGGCCCCTACGGCACCCTTGAGGACGCGTTCTTCGCCCTCACCACCGGTGGTGCCCCATGAAGGCGCTCGCGGCGGAGGCCTCGAAGCTCGCCTCGTCGCCGGCGGTGTGGATCGCGACGGCGGCCGGGGTGCTCGTGCCGGGCGTGATCGCCGCGATCACCGCCTCCTCGGCCCTCGGCGCGATCACCCGAGGCACCGAGGCGAACGCCGCGATCGACACCGGCTATCAGGAGCTGGCTTTCGGCGTGGCCGGAGCGATCATTCTCGGCGTCGTCGGTGTCAGCGGCGAGTACGTCACCGAGAGCGCGGAATACGGAGGCGGGCGTCAGATCACCACCAGCCTGACCGTCGTTCCCTCCCGCCTCCGATTCCTGCTTGCGAAGATGTCCGCGATCGCGATCAGCAGCGCGTTGCTCGCGATCACCGCGACAGTGACCACCATGGGCGTCGTCCGGGTGGTGCTTGGCGAGCACGCCCCCGCATGGGGAGCGGACGACGTTCCACGGCTGGCCGGTGTGGTCTGCTACTGGATGTACACCGCGCTCCTCGCCTCCGCGATCACCGTGCTCACCCGCCACGGGGTCGTTCCGCTCGCGGTGCTCCTCGCGAACACCTCGGTCGTCTCCGTCACCTACCTGCTGACCAAGATCACACCCTTGGCGAATTATCTGCCCGACATGGCCGGAATCCGCATGTTCATCCGAAAGCTCGCCGACAGCACCGCCGAGATCAGCCCGCTCACCGGAGGCCTGGTGATGACCGCCTGGGTGACGGTGCTGCTCGTGATCGCCGTGATCTCGTTCACGCGGAGGGACGCATGACGGTCCCCCCGGCGACTCGCACCCGTGGCCGGGAAGGAGCCCGCGCGCTCGCGGCGGAGCTGTCGAAGCTCGTGTCTCTTCCGGCGACCTGGCTCACGCTCGGAGGCACTCTCGTAGTGAATCTGATCCTCGCGACCGCGTTCACGATCGCCGGTCTGCGGGGTTCGACCGGAACCGGGAGCGCTCCTGACATCGGACTGGCGTCGATCGGCTACGCGCAGGCCGGTTTCGTCGTTCTCGGCGTCCTGGCCGCCTGCTCCGAGTACACCGGCGGGCAGATTCGCACCACGCTGACCGCGATGCCCCGTCGCGCCCTCCAGTTCACCGCCAAGCACGTCGCGCTGGCGATCGTCGTGCTTCCCGCGGCGGCGATCACGGCTGCGTCCGGGGTCGTGCTCGCGGCCGGTGTGCTCGGCGACGCGGCCGCGCCCGTGACCTCGGGCCGTGTCGCGGGGGCGCTGAGCGGTGTGACCGCGTATCTCGCGCTCACGACGCTGATCAGCGCGGCCGTCGGCGCCCTCGCGCGGCAGACGCTCGCGGCGGTCGTCGTCCTGCTGGGGTATCTCTTCATCGCCGGGCCGCTCCTGCGCGACCATGTCTCCGCGGCGAAATACCTCCCGGACAGCGCCGGAGTCGCCATGTGGTTCCCGCCGGCCGACGACGCCGGCGCGGTGACACCGGTGCACGGTGCGCTGCTCCTCATGGCCTGGACCGCCGCCCTCATGGCCGTTGTCGTGCTCGGATACCGCCGACGGGATGTGTGAAACGCGATCGTCGGACACCGTGGCGGGGACGCCCCGGAGAGGTCGCGGCGCTCGCCTGCTGGCATGATCTGACCCATGGTTGAGCACACCTCCGTAGATCTGCCCGACGTCTCCGCGCTGACCATCGGCATCCTGGGCGGGACCGGAGACCAGGGCAAGGGACTGGCCCGCCGGTTCTCGCTGGCCGGGCACACCGTGCTGATCGGCTCGCGCAGCGCCGAGCGCGCCCAGGAGGCGGCACGTGAGATCGGCGTACGCGGGGCCGCGAACGCCGAGGTGGCGGCCGAGGCGGACGTCGTGATCGTCGCCGTGCCCTGGGAGGGGCACAAGGCACTGCTGGAGTCTCTGCGCGAACCGCTCGCCGGGAAGATCGTGGTGGACTGCGTCAACCCGCTCGGCTTCGACAAGCAGGGGGCGTACGCGCTGCCCGTGGAGGAGGGCAGCGCGGCGCAGCAGGCGGCGGCGGTGCTGACCGGCAGCCGGGTGGTCGCGGCCTTCCACCACGTGTCGGCGGTGCTGCTGCTCGACCCGTCGGTGGCCGAGATCGATCTCGACGTGCTCGTGCTCGGCGACGACCGCGAGGCCACCGACGTCGTACGCGCGCTCGCCGGCCGCATCCCCGGCGCGCGCGGCGTCTACGCGGGCCGGCTGCGGAGCGCCCACCAGGTCGAGGCGTTCACGGCGAACCTGATCTCGATCAACCGCCGATACAAGGCCCACGCCGGCATCCGGGTGACCGACGTCTAGCCATCCGCGCTTCATCTGATCGTCACGTCGGAGACGTGGTCGTTCACTACCTTCGGGCGCTGTCGTCGCTGTCTGAAAGGTCTCCAGTGCTACGTCACGTCTCCGCCGGTCTGGCGATCGCCGCCGCGCTCACCCTCACCACCACCGGTACGGCCGCCGCCGATCCGGCCAAGGGCCCCGTCGTCGTCGCCGACGTCACACTCCCCGCCCCCGCGCTGAAGCAGGTGCAGCCGTCCATCGCGGACGACCGCGGCGTGCGGCTCGGCGGCGTCGGCAGCGGCCTGTTCCCGGCCGGCCGGGCCGGAGAGTTCTGGCTCGTCACCGACCGCGGCCCGAACGGCCAGCCGACCGTGGACGGGGAGAAGCGCCGGACCTTCCCGGTGCCCGAGTTCGCTCCGGCGATCGTCCGGGTCGCCCTCGCGGGCGGCACGGCGAAGATCAAGCAGTACATCCCGATCGTCGGCGCCTCAGGCAAGCCCGTGACCGGCCTGTCGAACCAGGCGGGGCACGACGAGACGCCCTACACCTGGGACGGCCGCACGGTTCTGCCGTACAACCCGAGCGGGCTGGACGTCGAGGACCTCGTGCGCACCCGCGACGGCGACTTCTGGCTGGTCGACGAGTACGGCCCGTCGCTGGTGCGGGTGTCGCCGGACGGCCGGGTGCTGGAGCGGCACGTCCCCGCGGGGCTCGGGCTGACGGGCGCGGACTACCCGGTGAAGGAGACGCTGCCCGCGATCCTGGCGAGCCGCCAGCAGAACCGCGGCTTCGAGGGCCTCGCGATCTCGTCCGACCAGCGCACGCTGTACCTGGCCGTGCAGAGCCCGCTGGCCAACCCCGACAAGAAAGCCGCGAAGAAGTCGCGGTTCGGGCGCATCCTCACCTTCGACCTGCGCGGCCGGAAGGTGACCGGGGAGTATCCGTACCAGTTCGAGGACGTCACGACCTTCGATCCGAAGGTGAACGGCGACCAGAGCGAGATGAAGATCTCCGGTCTGGCGTACGCCGGCCGGGACCGCCTGCTCGTGGACGAGCGCACGGACAACGTCGCGCGGGTGTACTCGATCGACCTGGCGAAGGCGACGAACCTGCTCGGCGGGCCGTACGACGACCCGAAGACCACTCCGTCCCTGGAGGCGCTGACCGGCGCGTCCGGCCTCGGGCTGCCCGCCAAGTCGCTCGTGCTGGAGCCGAACGCGCTGGTGCCGTCGCTGCCCGGCAAGATCGAGGGGCTGGCGGTGCTCGGCCCGCGCACGATCGCGCTGGCCAACGACAACGACTTCGGCCTCGGCGACTTCGGCCCCGACGGCAGGCTGGTGGACAGCGGCGTGCCGAACCGTCTCGTCGTCGTCCGGCTCGCTCGGGCACTCGGCGCCCACTGAGCGCGCCCGCTGACTGCGCTTATGTGACGCTGGCGAGCAGCCAGTCGGCCACCGCCTCCGGCGCGACGAGCTGGTGCAGGTGCTCGCCGGGGATGCGGGCGACCGGCCAGCCGCGCTCCCCGGCCTCGTGGGCGAGGGCGGCGTACATGTCCGCGAACCACAGGTAGCCGCTCCTGAGGTGGTCCCAGCGGGCGGGCACCGGGATCTCCTCCAGGTAGTACGCGAGGGGCAGCCGCGCCTGCTCGGCCACGACCACCTGGCGGACCACCGGGTCGGGCAGGAGGGCGGCGACGTCGTCCTCGGGCCACCAGTCGGTCCAGCGGGGCAGGACGCCCGCGTCGTCGGCGAGCGAGCGCAGGAAGGCGAGGTGCTCCGGCTCCGCCGCCTGGCACACGCCCCTGCGCGGCGGCAGGGCGGCGTCGACGAACAGGCATGCGGCGACCTGCCCGGCGAGGGCCTGCGCGATCAGCGGCACGAACAGCCCGGCGTTGCTGTGCGCCACGACGGCCAGCGGCCCGCGCGGCGCGTTCGCCGCCACCTCGCTCACCACCCTCGGCCAGTAGGGCGGCGGACCGGCCGTCACGTCGGTCAACCGCGGCACCACGGCGGTGTGCCCGCGCGCCCGCAGGATCTCGGCGACGGGGGCCCAGGTCGAGGGACCGACGGAGGGGCTGTGCACGAGGAGGAAGCTGACGTCCATCCCCTCATCCTCACCATGTGCGGCGGCGCCGGACGCATTCTCCGCTCGCCGCGTAACCGGTCGTCGGGTGGCCAACCTGACAAGAACGGCTTTTCTGGGTAATTCTGGACGGCATGAGCTCCCTGCATCCGGAAACGCGCGTCGTCCATCTGCCCCGGCCCATGCCCGAGGCCAGCACGCCGATCTCCATGCCGATCTACCAGACCTCGGGATTCGTCTTCGACGACCCGGCCGTCTTCGCCGACGGCATGGGACGGCCCGACGGGGCGTACGTCTACGGCCGGCTCTCCAACCCCACCGTGCGCGCGCTGGAGGAGGCGGTCGCCGGCCTGGAGGGCGGCGTGGCCGCCGTGGCCGCCGGCTCGGGCATGGGCGCGATCAACGCCGTGCTGCTCGGCCTGCTGAAGTCGGGCGACCACGTGATCGCCCAGTCGGCGCTGTACGGCGCCACCGCGCAGACGCTGGCCGACCTGGCGGAGCGCTTCGGCGTCGAGGTCACCCGCGTGCCGGAGGACGACCCCGCGGCCGTACGCGCCGCCGTGCGGCCCACGACGAAGCTGCTGTATCTGGAGACCATCGCCAACCCGATGACGCAGGTGGCCGACCTGCCGGGGATGTGCGCGGCGGCGCGAGAGGCCGGGATCCTCACCGTGGTCGACAACACCTTCGCCTCGCCGATCCTGTGCCGCCCCATCGAGCACGGCGCCGACATCGTGGTGCACTCCGTCACCAAGTATCTGTCCGGGCACACCGACGTCGTCGGCGGGATCGCCGTGTTCGCCTCTGAGGACGTGTACCGCAGGGTGTGGTCGTACGCGGTGGAGCTCGGCGCGACGGCCGACCCGTTCGCCGCGTGGCTGACCCTGCGGGGGATGCAGACGCTGCCGCTGCGGATGGAGCGCCATTGCGCCAACGCCCGCGTGCTCGCGACGCGGCTCGCCGGGCATCCGGCCGTGGCCGCGGTCCACTGGCCGGGCCTGCCCTCCCACCCGTCGCACGAACTCGCGGCGAAGCTCCTGCCCGACTTCGGCGGCGTGTTCTCCTTCGACCTCGCCGGAGGGCGTCCCGCCGGCGAGGCGTTCATGCGCAACGTGCGGCTCGCGCTGCTCGCGCCCTCGCTCGGCGGCGTGGAGACGCTGATCCTCCACCCGGCCACCACGTCCCACCGTACGGTGAGCGCCGAGGGCCTGGCCGCGGCGGGCATCGGCGAGGGGACGGTCCGGGTGGCCGTGGGCATCGAGCACGCCGAGGACCTGTGGGCCGACTTCGCCCAGGCGCTCGACGCGATCTGAGACGCCTCGCGGGGGACGACCCCCGCCGCCGGAAGACGCCGGTCAAGGGCGGCCGCCGCGCGCTGCCGCGGCCGCCCGCCGGGCGTCAGCGGTAGCTGTGCTCGGGCCTGGGGAAGACGCCGGAGACGACCTCGTCGGCGTACGCGCGGATCGCCCGGTCCATCTCACCGGCCAGGTCGAAGTACTTCTTCACGAACTTCGCGGGCTGCGGGGTCAGGCCCATCAGGTCCTGCCAGACGAGGACCTGCGCGTCGGTGTGGGGACCCGCTCCGATGCCGATCGTAGGGATGCTCAGCGACGCGGTGACCCGCTGGGCGAGGTCGGCGGGAACGCATTCGAGCACGACGGCGAAGGCGCCCGCGTGCTCCAGCGCCTTGGCGTCGGCCATGATCTCGTCACCCGCCTGGCCGCGGCCCTGAACCCGGTAGCCGCCGAAGGCGTTGACCGACTGCGGGGTCAGGCCGAGGTGGGCCATGACCGGAATTCCGGCCGACACGAGCATCTCCACCTGCGGGAGGACCCGGTGGCCGCCCTCCAGCTTGACGGCGTGCGCGCCGGCCTCCTTCACGAAGCGGGCCGCGGTCTCCAGAGCCTGCTGCGGTGAGGCCTGGTAGGAGCCGAACGGCAGGTCGGCCACGACCATCGCCCGCGACGAGCCGCGTACGACCGCGGCGGTGAGCGGGATGAGGTCGTCGACCGTGACGGGCAGCGTCGAGTCGTAGCCGTAGACGACCATGGCGGCCGAGTCGCCCACGAGCATCACCGGGATGCCCGCCTCGTCGAACACCCTCGCGGTCATCGCGTCGTACGCCGTCACCATCGGCCACTTCTCGTGGCGCTCCTTGGCCGCCGCGATGTCGCGGACGGTGACCCTGCGTCCCGCGGCCCCGCCGTAGAGGGCGGGATTGGACACAACGGAAACAGAGGACATGGCTACCTCCAGGCCTCGTGGCGCCCCTGTGGCGTCCCCGGACAGTCAGATCATTGCATGCCGCCATGGGCTGGAACACCCCCATACGGGCGCCGTAATCCTGGCCTGCGACGAGTGGGACTAAAGGGACGAATGAGGCGACCCGGCCGCATGAATGTCGGAGGCGCCCGGCACAATGCCGTGCGGAGGTAAGGAACCACAATGGCTTTTGATCGTTACCGGCGGGTGCTCGCCCTGCCGGGCGTGCGGACGTTGCTGCTGGTCGGCATGATCGCGAGAATTCCCCTCACCGGCACCGGCATGACGCTGACCCTGCACGTGGTGAACGACCAGAAGCTGGGTTTCCTCCAGGCGGGTCTGGTCGGCACCGCCTCCATGGCGGGCGCCGCGATCGGCTCGCCGCTCGTCGGCCGGTTCGTCGACCGGCGCGGGCTGCGGCCGGTGCTGGCCGTGACGACCGTCGTGCAACTGTGCCTGTGGTGCGCCGCGCCGGCGATGCCGTACGCCGTGCTGCTGCCGGGCGCCCTGATCGGCGGGCTGTTCAGCCAGCCGGTGTTCGGGGCCATCCGGCAGTGCGTGGCCGCGATGGTGCCGGTGGAGAACCATCAGACCGGCTTCGCCCTCGACTCGATGGGCGTGGAGTTGTCGTACATGGTCGGACCGGCTCTCGCCGTCGCGAGCGTGACGGCGTTCGGCGGCACCGCGACGATGTACGGCGTGGCCGCCGGTCTGGCCGGCTCGGGAGTGGCGCTCTACCTGCTCAACCCGCCAACACGGTCGGCCGAGGAGGATGCGCGGCACGAGGGGGCCGTCTCCCGGCGGCAGTGGCTGCGGCCGGGCCTGCTCGCCCTGCTCTGCCTGGTGTCCGGGCTCACCTTCGTGCTCACCACGACCGAGTTGAGCGTCGTGGCGATGCTCAAGGCGGACGGCGCGACCGCCTGGACAGGGCTGGTCATCGCGCTGTGGTGCGCGTTCTCGCTCGTCGGCGGGTTCGTGTACGGCGGGCTCTCCCGGGGGCTGCCGCCCGTGGTGCTCGCGGGCGGCCTGGCTGTGCTGACCGCGCCCGTGGGCCTGGTCGGCGGGGGCTGGGGCTGGCTGTGCCTGGCGCTGGTGCCGGCCGGGCTGCTGTGCGCCCCGGCGCTGTCGTCCACCGTGGACGCCGTCAACCGGCGCGTCCCGGCGGCGGCGCGGGGTGAGGCGATGGGCCTGCACGGCACGTCGCTGACGATCGGAGGAGCGCTGGCCGGGCCCCTCGCCGGCGGGCTCCTGGACGCCCACGGCCCCGCCTGGGCCTTCGCCGTGTCCGGAACGGTCGGCGTCGCGCTGGCGCTGCTCGCCGCCCTGGTCATGCGGGATGCTCCGGCCGCGGCCCTCGCCCCGGCCGGATCGAGCACGGCGACCGGCTCGGAGGGCGTGAGCGGCCTCGCCGCGGCGGCCGGCTCTGGGGGCGTGAGCGGTCTCGGCCCGGCGGCCGGCTCGGACGTCGCGGCCGTTCTGGACGCCTCGACACCCCTGCCCGCCCCCGCCGCGGACTGAAACCGGGCCACACGCGGGATTGGATCCCGCCCCGGAGCGGGAATAGAACCGGCCCCCGCGCGGATGTACAAGGGGCGTGCGGCTGTCCCTCGGGGCCGCCGTGCGAAGGGTGTCCGCCGCCGCCCGCTCCGGGGTGGCCGTGCGAGACGCCGCGACGTCCCCGCATGCCGGAAGGCGCGGGTGCCGGGGCCGAGCAGTGCGCGGGCCCGGTGCCTCGGCCGAGCGTCTTTTGCCCAACTGACCAGCGGATACGGCGGCACCGCCCAGATTATGAAACGGTCCCGTTGCGTATCGGAATAGCCAACGCTACGCTTGCGTTGCGAAACTCAGCCGTATCGAAATCATGGGGGAATCCGTGGAAGCCCAGACAGAAGCCCATACAGGTCACCCACGCCGATGGCAGGTCCTCGGCGTGATGGTGTTCAGCCTGCTTGCCGTCGTCCTCGACAACACCATCCTCAACGTGGCGATCAAGACGATCGCCGATCCCGTTCACGGCCTGGGTGCGACCCAGAGCGAGCTCGAATGGGCGATGAACTCCTACACCCTGGTGTTCGCCGGCCTGCTGTTCACCTTCGGGGTGCTGGGCGACCGCTACGGGCGTAAGCGGATGCTCATGGCCGGCATGGTCCTGTTCGGCCTGGCCTCGCTGGCCAGCGCGTACGCGCAGGACCCGATGCAGCTCATCGCGGCGAGGGCTCTGATGGGCCTCGGCGGCGCCGCCATCATGCCGGCCACGCTGGCGATCATCTCCAACGTCTTCCCGATCCACGAGCGGGGCAAGGCGATCGGCATCTGGGCCGGCGGCGTCGGCATCGCCGTGGCGATCGGCCCGATCACGGGGGGCGTGCTGCTGGAGCACTTCTGGTGGGGCTCGGTCTTCCTCGTCAACGTGCCCATCGTGCTCATCGGCCTGGCGCTGATCGCCGGGATCGTGCCCGACTCCAAGGACCCGAACAAGTCCGGTCTCGACCCGGTCGGCGTGCTGCTGTCCATCCTCGGCCTGATCAGCCTCGTCTACGGCATCGTCCGGATCAGCGACCTCGGCACCGTCGCCGACGTCTCGGTCATCGTGCCGTCGCTGCTGGGCCTCGCGATCCTCGCCGCGTTCGTCTGGTACGAGAGCCGGATCGACCACCCCGCGTTCGACGTGCGCAACTTCCGCAACGCCGGCTTCTCCACCGCTATCGCCACCGTCGGCCTCGTGTTCTTCGCGGCCATGGGCGTCATGTTCTTCCTGGCCTTCTACTGGCAGATCGTCCGGAACTACTCGCCGCTGCAGTCGGGGGCGCTCGTGCTGCCGTTCGCGGCCGCTCAGCTGATCTTCGCGCCGCAGAGCGCGCGCATGGTGCAGAAGTACGGCGCCCGCGCCGTCGGCACGGTGGCCATGCTCGTCATCACGCTGGCCCTGGCGTGCTACGCCTTCGTGCAGGTGGACACCCCGATCTGGATCCTGCTGGCCCTCGGCTTCGTCCAGGGCGCCGCGATGGCCAACATCATGCCCCCGGCGACGACGGCCATCATGAACGCGCTGCCGCGCGAGAAGGCCGGTGTGGGCTCCTCGATGAGCAACGTCGTCCGGCAGGTCGGCGGCACGCTGGGCATCGCCATCCTGGGTGCGGTCCTGTCCGCGAGCTACCGCAGCGACATGGAGAGCAAGGTCACGGCCCTGCCGGAGCAGCTCCGCCACGTCGTGACCGAGTCCATCTCCGGCGCGGCCGGCGTCGCCGGGCACCTGGGCCCGCAGGGCACGAGGCTGCTCGACGCCGCGAACGCCGCGTTCGTCACCGGCATCCACTGGGCGGCCCTCGGATCGGCCCTCGTCGCCCTCGTCGGCACTCTTGTGGTGGCCCGCTGGATGCCGGGCAAGGCTTCGGTCCAGGCCGCGGTCACCAAGCCTGAGACCGAAAAGGAAGCGGCGGTAGTGTGAACTCGTCATGAAGACGCAGCAGACGGCTGAGGGGGTGGCCCGCCCGGCGGGCCGCCCGCGCAGCGAGAAGGCGGAACGGTCGATCATCGAGGCCACCCTCGAACTGCTCGGCGAGGGCATCGGGGTGTCGGAGCTGTCCATCGAGTCGATCGCCAGCCGCGCCGGTGTCGGGAAGACCACGATCTACCGCAGGTGGTCCAACAAGGAGGATCTGGTGGTTGACGCTCTGGCGTCGCTCAAGCCGCCGATCCCGTTGCCGCAGGGCGGAACCGTGCGAGACGACCTGGTGACCTACCTCCGGGTGATCCAGGAGGAGGCCAGCCACCACCGCACCCGCTGCATCATGAACATCGCCATGAGCGACTCCGAGCGGCATCCCCGGCTGGCGGAGCGGTTCCGCGAGCTGACCGTGGAGCCGCGCAGGGCGGTGGTGGCGGCGGTTCTGCGGCGTGGCATGGAGACCGGGGAACTGCGCGCGGACCTCGACATCGACATGGCGCTGGCGCTCCTCAGCGGGGCGGTGGTCTGGCTCACGAAGTGGTCCCACCCCGGCGAGTCCCACGCCGACGTTCCCGAGCGGATCGTCGACGAGGCGCTCAAGGGCTTCCGCCCCCGCCCCTCCGAGCCGTGACCCGTCCCTCCGCCCCCGAGCTGTGACCCGGCTCTCCACCCGAGCCGTGATGCGGCCCTTCACCTCCGAGGCGTGACCCGGTCCGTGCGGCCGACTGTCGTACGGACCACGCTCGTCACCGTCATGCGCTGCGCGGAGCGGAGCACCGCGCCGAGCCTTCTCGGGAGATCCGGGTACCACTGGCGGGAATGGACGCGAGGGCGGGCGGCCGTCTGCCGGCGATGCCGCCTCCGGTCACGGCATTCTTATCTCAGGCCCGCACCCGCGACGTGCGCGTTCAGAGGCGCTCGCGCCAGCGGGTGGTGATGGGCAGGCGGCGGTCGCGGCCGAAGTTCTTGGGCGTGATCTTCGGACCCGGCGGGTACTGACGGCGCTTGTACTCGGCCAGGTCGACCAGGCGGATGATCTGTGTGACCAGCTCGGGGTCGTGATCGGCCGCGACCAGCTCGTCGCGGCCCATGTCCCGCTCGACGTAGTCGCGCAGCAGCCGGTCGAGCACCTCGTACGGCGGGAGCGAGTCGGTGTCGCGCTGGTCCGGCCGCAGCTCCGCGCTCGGCTCCTTGGTGATCGAGTTCTCCGGGATCGGGGGCTGTCCCGGCTGGGCGTTGCGCCACTCCGCGAGCTTCCAGACCACGCTCTTGAGCACGTCCTTGATCGGGGCGAACCCGCCCGCCGAGTCGCCGTACAGCGTGGAGTAGCCGGTGGCCAGCTCGCTCTTGTTGCCGGTGGTCAGCACCAGGTGGCCGTGCTCGTTCGACAGGCTCATCAGCAGCATGCCGCGCACGCGGGCCTGCAGGTTCTCTGCCGCGAGGCCGTGCAGCTCGATCTCCTTCTCGAACGCCGAGACGATGTCGGCGATCGGGACGACCTGGGAGCCGACCCCCTGGCGGCGCACCAGCTCCTCCGCGTCGGTGATCGAGTGGTCCGAGGAGTAGCGCGAGGGCATCAGCACCACGTGGACCCGCTCGGGCCCGACGGCGTCGGCGGCGATCGTGGCGACGAGGGCGGAGTCGATGCCGCCGGACAGGCCGAGGATGACCGACCGGAAGCCGTTCTTGCGGACGTAGTCGCGCACGCCGAGCACGAGCGCGTTGTAGATCTCCGCCAGGTCGTCCAGCCGCTCGGCGACGACCGGCGCCTCCGGCTCGTACGGCTCGACCGGCGCGGCCGACAGCAGCACCCGCTCGACCGTGATGACCGTGCCGTCGTGCGCGTCGTGGCGCGACTCGCCGAGCTCGCCCGTGCCCTCCGGGAGCTCCAGGTCGGTGACGAACAGGTCCTCCTCGAACTGCGGCGCGCGGGCGACCAGTTCCCCGGAGGCGTCCACGATGAGCGAGTCGCCGTCGAAGACCAGCTCGTCCTGGCCGCCGACCATGTTCACGTACGCGAGCGCGCAGCCCGCCTCACGGGCCCGCCGCGCGCACAGCTCCAGCCGCACGTCGTCCTTGTTCGTCTCGTACGGCGAGCCGTTGGGGACGACGAGCAGGCCGGCGCCGGCCTCGGCGACCACCGAGACGGGACCGCCGTCCTGCCACAGGTCCTCGCACACGGCCACGGCGACGTCCACGCCGTGCAGGCGGAAGATCGGCAGGCGGTCGCCGCGCACGAAGTAGCGGTACTCGTCGAACACCCCGTAGTTCGGCAGGTGGTGCTTGGCCGACTTCGTCACCACGCGGCCCTCGTGGAGCAGGGCGACCGCGTCGAGCGGGGCGCCCTTGGGCTGTCCCACGCGCGGGGCGAGGTCGGCCCGGTCGAGGTAGCCCACCACGACGGGGAGGTCGCCGAGACCCTCGTCGGCGAGTCGCGTGGCCGCCTTCGACAGCGCCGTGATCGACGCCTCCACGAACGACGACCGGAGCACCAGGTCCTCGGCGGGGTAGCCGGTCAGGAACATCTCGGGGAACACCACGAGGTGCGCGCCGCGCTCGGCGGCCCTGCGGGTCCACTCGACGAGCATGTCGGCGTTGCCGGCGATGTCACCGACGACCGGATTGGTCTGGGCGAGAGCGATACGCAGTTGAGCCACGGTCCCACCCTAAGGTGTCCGATTCTTTGTCGTCAAAGCGACGATAAGGGTCAGGCGCCGGGCGACCCGGGGCTGACCAGCCCTCTTTCGTACGCCAGGACCACGAGCTGGGCGCGGTCGACCAGGCCGAGGCCGCGCAGCAGCGCCGTGACCTCGTCGGCGACCTCCTGCTCCGGCACGGCGAGCGTCATCGCGATCTGCCGGTTGGTGAAGCCCCGGGCGACGAGCTTGATCAGGTCGATGTCGGAGTCGGACAGGCCTTCCGGCGCCGCCGGGTCGCGCCGCCCGGCGAAGGCCGCGATGAGGTGCGTGGTGACCGCGGGGTCGAGCAGCGCGTCGCCCGCGACGGCCGCCCGGACCGCCGCGATGAGCTGCTCGGGTGCGGAGGTCTTCAGCACGAAGCCGCTCACTCCGGCTCGCAGCGCGGCGTAGAGATTCTCGTCGGTGCCGAAGGTGGTCATCATGATCACCTTCGGTGGCGCCTCCGCCGCGAGGATCCGCCGGGCCGCCGCCAGGCCGTCCAGGCGCGGCATCTGGATGTCCATGAGCACCACGTCGGGCCGCGCCGACTGGACGAGCGCGATCGCCTGCTCGCCGTTCTCCGCCTCTCCGACGAGGTCGAGCCCCGGCTCGCTGTCGAGGATCACCTTGAGACCGGTGCGCACCAGCGCCTGGTCGTCGGCGATCAGCACGCGCAGGGCCGCCACCCCCGGCACGGACAGCGTGGACGGCTCCACACCGTGCCCGCTCAGCGGCCCGCCGGCGGCCGGCTCGGGGGCGTCCAGATGCTCGGCCTGCACGAGGATGTCCTGCTCCAGCCTCTGCAAGGTAGGGCCGAGGTCGAGCCCGAGTTCGTCGCGCAGCGCCTCCCGGGCCCGGCGCAGCGCGCCGAGGGCGTCACCCTGCCGCCCGGCGCGGTAGAGCGCGAGCGCCAGCAGCCGCCAGGCCTCCTCCCGCAGCGGGTGCGCCGACGCGTGCGCCTCCAGGTCGGGGATCATCGGGCCGGTGCGGCCCAGTCGCAGCGCGGCGTCCGCGCGGCGCTCCACGGCGAGCAGGCGAAGCTCGTCCAGTCGCGTGGCCTCGGTCTGCGCCCAGGCCAGCTCCTGGAACCCGGCGAGCGCGGGTCCGCGCCACAGGGCGAGGGCCGTCTCCATCCGCTCCAGCGTCGCGGCCGGGCCCTCGTGGTCGCTCTTGACCAGGTGCTCGAAGTGCCAGGAGTCCACGTCCTCGACGTCCGCCCGCAGCGCGTAGCCGGGCGGGGCCGACACCAGGACGCCGGCCTCCTCGCGCGGCGCGCGGTTCGGTTCGAGCGCCCGCCGCAGCCGGGAGACGTACCCCTGGATGGTGGACAACGCCTGGGCGGGCGGCTCGCCGGGCCACAGTTCGTCGATCAGCACGCTCACCGGTACGGCGCGCCCTCCGGCCACGAGCAACCGGGCGAGCACGGCCTGTTGCCGCTGGCCGCCCAGGTCGAGCGTCTCGCCACCGGTAATCGCTTCGAACGGCCCAAGAGCACGAAAAGTCACCATCGCACGGTAAGCGTAGAGGCAGTGGCACTCCCGGTCGTGCCGAGCGCCTCTCGGTTGGGTCACGAGGCGGGCGGCGGGCACTCAGGCGGTGAGCGGGAACCGAGCCTCGACGACCGTGCCGCCGGTGTCGGGGGCGGCGACCACGCAGCTTCCGCCCAGTTCGGCCGCGCGCTCGCGCATCGACGACATGCCGACCCCCGCGCGCAGCCGGGCGGGCGGGCCGATGCCGTCGTCGGCGACCGTCACCCGCAGCTCGCCGCCGCCGTCCCCGGCCGGGGGACGCGTGACGCGGACCTCGACGCGGGTGGCCCGCGCGTGACGCCGCACGTTGTTCAGCGCCTCCTGCACGATGCGGTACACCGCGACCTCCACGGCGGCGGGCAGCCCGGCGAGATCGCCGTCCACCCGCACCGAGACGTCCTCGACGCCGTCCGTCCCCGCGGGCAGCGTCTCCTCCGCCAGCGCCCGTACGGCTCCCTCCAGCCCCAGGTCGTCGAGCGCCGGGGGCCGCAGGCCGTACACGAGCTCGCGGATGTCGCCGGCCACCGCGTCCATGCCGACCCGCAGGTCCCGCAGCAGGTCGTCGGCCGTGTCCGGCGACTTGGCCAGGCTGATCCTGGCCAAGTTGATCGTCATCGCCATCGCCCCGAGCGTCTGGCCGAGCCCGTCGTGCAGGTCGCGGCGCAGCCGCCGGCGCTCCTCCTCGCGGGCGGCGAGGATGCGCTCGCGCGAGCGCTGGAGGTCGGCGGCCATCCGCACGGCATGGGCCACGTCGGCCACGTAGGGGAGCAGCGTGGAGAGCACCCGCTCGTCGTGGGCGGGGGCGAACCGCCGTGTTCCCGGCGGGCCGACGAGCAGCCGGCCCACCGGCTCGCCGTGCCAGACCAGCGGCACCTCGCGCGGCGACGGCCCGACCTGGCCGCTCTCGACGTATCGCGGCCTGCCGTCGGCGATCTCGACGGCGACCCCGTCCACGGCCAGGCCCTCGCGCACGACCGTCACCACCGACGCGAGCGCCTCGCCGGGGTCGGCCCGCCGCACCTCCTGCGTCAGCCGCTCGGCGAGCAGCGCCGGATCGCCCACCCTGCCGTAGAGCGCGCGGTCGACCACCCGCTGCAGGGCGCGGCGCAGCGGCTGGAAGAACGCACCGGCGAACAGCGCCGCCGCGAGGCCGCCCACCTGGTGGTACCCGGACAGGACCAGGCTGGAGACCGCCCCGGCCCCGAAGTAGACGGCGCTGATCGTGCCCAGGAGCCCGGCGGTGACGAACGTCCGGCTGATCACCGTGTCGATGCCGTACAGCCGGTAGCGCAGCACCGCGAAGAGGATCCCGAACGGGATGAGCGCCGTCCACAGCGTCGCGGGCAGCCACAGCGCGGGGCCGAGCAGGTACAGCGCCACGTACACGGCGAAGATGGACAGCGGCCAGGCGATCTGCCGCCGCGTCACGGGATCGGCGCGCCGCAGCCGGAGCACGAGCGAGGCCAGTGCCAGCACCACACAGACCTGGATCACGTACTGCAGCACGTTCCACGCCGTGCCGTAGTACGGGAGGAGGCCTCTGACCTGCAGCGGGTTGTGGATCACCGCCGGCCAGTCGTACGCGGCCGGGTCGGGGTCGGGCCGCAGCAGGCCCAGGACCAGCTCGGCGAGGGTGGTGACGGCGCCGGCGGCGACGACCACGCGCCAGCCGCGGGAGGGGAGCGCCCCGGTGGGCGAGTAGAGCGGAACCATGACCGCCAGCAGCAGGCCCGACACCGCCCAGCAGATCAACTGGACGGCCCGGGCCGTGATGGCCGCTCCCATGTCGCCCTGCGAAGCCCAGTGGAACATCAGCGCCGTGAAGGCCACGTTGCCCGACCCCAGCAGGCCGCCCACGCAGATCAGCCAGGCTGTGCTGAGCCGGGGCCGCTGGGACACCAGGAACGCTCCCGTGAGCGGGAACGTGAGCGCGACGCCGAAGTCCGGCGTCAACGGGGGGTGCGGCTGCCACTCCGCGGGGATCCGGACCTGGACCAGCACCCCCACGAGGGTCAGGACCAGTGCCACGGCCGCCATCGCCCAGGCCACCGCCCGCGCGGGAAAGGCAGGGGGGTTCTCGTCCATCCTGCGATGGATTATGTCCTGTCCCGTTCCGTTCTGGCCAGGAAACGGCCAGCGCGTGAGTCCCGGCGGAGCTAGACCGTCTGGGCGGCGCGGCGGCGGACGGCGCGGCCGATGAGGAGCTGGCCCGCCGCCGCGAGCAGGCCGAGGCCGCCGAACAGGGGCCACACCAGCCCGGGGGCGGCGGCCAGCAGCCGGGTGCCCACCAGGGGGGCGAGCAGGGAGCCGGCCGACCAGGCCAGGCCGTACAGGCCCGAGTAGCGCCCGCGCAGGTGGGGCGGCGCGAGCGTCGCGACGATCGCCCCGGGGATCCCGGCCGTGAGCACCTCGCCGAGCGTCCAGACGGCCACGGCCGCCGCGTGCCCGGCCGCAGACGACACCAGCGAGGTCAGCGCGAACCCGAGCCCGACGAGCGCGAACCCGGCCGCGAGCACCCTGGACGGGTCGAACCTGGCGAGCCACGAGTTCGTGAGCGGCTGGACGACCACGATCAGCAGGCCGTTGACCGCCATCGCCATGCCGTACGCGCTGGTGGGCAGCCCCTGCCCGGTCATGGCGAGCGGCAGCGTGCTGTACGCCTGCAGGTAGACCAGCGCGTACGCCAGGTTGCCCAGCACGAAGGCCAGCATGAGGCGGTCGCGCAGGACGTCGGCGAACCGGCCGGGCTGCGCGTCCTCGCGGGCCGGGCGGGTCTCCGGGATGGCCCGCCAGACGAGGAGGCCGAAGATCAGGCAGGTGACGGCGTCGACCCAGAACAGCACCGTGAAGCCCGAACGGGCGAGCCAGCCGCCGGCCACCATGGCGACCGAGAAACCGAGGTTGATGGCCCAGAACAGCAGGCCGAACGCCCGGGGCCGGTCCTCCGGCGGCACCAGGTCGGCGACGATCGCCTGCGACGCCGGCCGGTAGGCGTCCACCACGATGCCCAGCACGAGCATGCCCACGACGAGCCCCGGCACGCTGGTCGTGTAGCCGAGCGCGATCATGGTGACGGCCGTGGCGACCATGCCGCCCGTGAGCGTGACCCGGCGCCCGAGGCGGTCGGCCAGCCATCCGGCGACCGGCTGCGACAGCAGCGATCCCACGCCGAACATCGTCATGACCAGCCCCGCGGTGGCGAGGGAGACGCCGCGCGCCTGCGTGAGGTAGATGCCGATGAACGGCTCCACCATCGTGCCGAGCCGGTTGACGAACGATCCGCCGAACAGCACCCAGAACGGACGGGGCAGGCCGCCGACCTTCGACTGGATGAAGCCGGTCCTGCTGATCACAGTGGTCACGGCGTCCACCCTTGGACAATGGGGACGTCCCGTGCCAATCTTTTAGCCCTGGCTGAAACATGGGGGGACGGCCGTGGCGGTGGAGTGGCGGTTCACGCCGGACGACGTGGCGCGGCTGCGCTTCGCGTTCTCCCCGATGTGGGAGCTGGTCGCCAGCCTCCGGGTGCTGCGCGCCCCCGGCCGTCACTCGCTGCACCTGCCGTGGCTGCGGGCCGTACGGCCGCGCCTGCGTGAGGTGGATCTCAGGGATCTGCTCGCGCTGGTCCCGGTGAGCGGCTACATACCCGACTTCCTCACCCCGCCGCCCGACACCCCGCTGCCGGACTTCGCCGCCGAGCTGGAGCGGGTGCGCGCCACGCCGCCCACCACGGCGTACGAGGAGATGGTGTGGGTGCAGACGCCCGATCCCGCGGCGCTGCGGCGGTTCGCCGACGACCCGGCGGAGGGCGTGCGGAGGGTGGCCGACCAGCTGCGGGCGTACTGGACGGTCGCGTTCGAGGAGTTCTGGCCCGGGATCCGCGCGCTGCTGGAGGCCGACGTCATGTGGCGGGCCCGCACGCTGGCGGCCGGGGGAGTGCGCGAGCTGTTCGCCGACCTGCATCCGGGCGTCGCCTGGCACGGCGACCGGCTCGTCACGGCCAAGAGCTGCGACTATGACGGCGACCTCGGCGGGGACGGCCTCGTCCTCGTGCCGAGCGCCTTCTCCTGGCCGGACGTCTGGGTGATGTACGAGCCTTACCTGCCGATGCTGTGCTACCCGGCGCGGGGCGTCGGGACGCTGTGGTCGGACGGCACGCCCTGCACGCCCGAGGCGCTGGCCGCGCTCATCGGCCGCACCCGGGCGCAGGTGCTCACCGCGCTGGCCGAGCCCGGCTCGACCACCGGGCTCGCCCGGCGGCTCGGCCTCACGCCGGGCGCGGTCAGTCAGCATCTCGCCGTGCTGTCCGACGCGGGCCTGGTGGCTCGGCGGCGGCTCGGCCGCGAGGTGCTCTACCGGCGGACACCCGTCGGAGAGTCGCTCGCCGCCGTCTGCTGATCAGCCCAGGTCGGGCGGGGCGGGCACGGCGGGCAGCCGGGCCGTGACCGTCGTGCCGCGGCCGGGTCCGGAGGTGACGGCGCAGGTGCCGCCCAGCTCGGCCGCCCGCTCGGCCATCGAGCTCATGCCCACACCCGACCTGCGGCCCGGCGGCAGTCCCACGCCGTCGTCGGTCACGACGACCCGCAGCTCGCCGTTCCTGTGCAGGACCACCCGCACCCGCCGGGCCCGCGCGTGCTTGCGCACGTTGGTCAGCGCCTCCTGCACGATCCGGTAGGCCGCCACCTCCACGGCGGCGGGCAGCCCGGCCATGTCCCCGGTCACCTCGACCTCCGCGACCGACTCCCCGCCGGCGGCCAGGCCGGGGCGCGCCTCCTCCGCCAGGGCCCGTACGGCTCCCGCCAGCCCCAGGTCGTCGAGCGCGGGCGGACGCAGGCCGTACACGAGCTGGCGGACGTCGGCGGTGACGCTGTTCATGCCCTCGCGCAGGTCCCGCAGCAGGGTGTCGGCCGTCTCCGGGGACCGTTCCAGGCTGTGGCGCGCCATGTTGATCGTCATCGCCATCGACGCCAGCGTCTGCCCGAGCCCGTCGTGCAGGTCGCGGCGCAGCCGCCGCCGCTCCTCCTCCCGGGCCGTCAGGATGCGCTCGCGGGAGCGCTGCAGCGCGGTGGTCAGCGACACCGTGTGCGCGGCGTCGGCGACGTACGGCGCCAGCACCGCGATCACGCGCTCGTCGTGGGCGGCGGGGAAGCGGCGCCCGCCCGGCGGGCCGATGAGCAGGCGGCCGACCGGCTCGCCGTGCCAGACCAGGGGCACCTCCCGCGCCACGGGACCGGGCCGTCCGCTCGTCGTGACCGTCCCGTCGATCTCCACCGCCATGCCCGTGACCGACAGGCCCTCGCGCAGCACCTCCAGGGCGGCCAGCAGGGCGTGCGCGGGGTCGGCGTGCTGCAGCCGCCGCCGCAGCCCGGCGGCGAGCGCGAACGGGTCGCCGCCCCTGCCGTACAGCGCGCGGTCGACGAGGCGCTGCAGGCCGCCCCGGATCGGATGGAAGAACGCCCCGGCGAACAGGGCCGCGGCCAGGCCGGCGAACCGGTCGACGCCGGACAGGATCAGGCTGGAGCCCGCCCCGACGAGCACGTAGACGGCGGCCACGACGCCGACCAGGCCCGCCCCGACGAGGGCCCTGCTGATCAGCGTGTCGATGCCGTACAGCCGGTAGCGCAGCACGGCGACCGCGATCGCGGCCGGCACCAGCGGGAGCGTGAGCGAGGCGGTCCACCAGACCGGATAGCCGATCACCCAGGGGATCACCACCCCGGCCATGGCCACCAGGGGCCACAGGATCTGGCGGCGCTCGATCCCGTCGGCCCGGTTGAAGCGGACGACGAGCGAGGAGAACGCCAGCGCCATGCCCACCGCGACGACCGCGTGCATCACCTGCCGGGTGCCCTGGTAGTACGGCGCGAAGGCGGCCACCTCCAGCGCGTTGTAGCCGGTGCGCACGCTCGACGGGGCGATCAGCGAGCACAGCCAGTCGAGGGCGAGGGCCGTGGCGGTCACGCCCCCGGGCACGCACCACCGCTTGGACAGGATGCGCCCGGTGGGGTAGAGCAGCGGCAGCAGCACGCCGAGCGCGTACGTCGTGAGGTTCCACACGCCGTCGGCGAACACCCAGAGCGGGTGGACCAGCGGATGGCCGCCGCTGTGGACGAGCAGGGTCGCCGTGTTGGCGGCGAGGATGTTGGCGGCCGAGCCCAGGCCGCCCAGGCACAGCAGCCAGCCGAGCAGCAGCCGGGGCCGCGAGATCACCAGCAGCGCGCCGAAGATCGGGAACGTGGTGCCCGCCACGTCCTCGGGCGCGAACGGCAGCGGCGTGTAGGGGGCGTCGGGCAACTGGGCGGTCACCCAGACGTCGGCGAGCTCCAGGCAGATCGCCACGCCCGCGATCGCCACCGCGACGGCGGGCCCGAGCGCCCGCACCCGGCCCGGCCAGTCGAGCGTCCGCAGCCGCAGGAGCCGGGGATCCGCGGAGTCGAGCAGCGGTCGTGCCACGGACGTGGGCTCCTTCGGGTTGTGCACCGGCATGCCGGGAAGGTAGGGCGCGCGGGTCGACACCCGATCAACGCCGGATCAACAGCAACGACGACCCCGCCATGGGTTTTGTTCGCTGTGATCTACGTCACCTGATCCACCCGTCCCTCCGGGCGCCGTAGCCGACCCGGGTCCGCGGTGATCCCCAGGACAGCCGCCTCACACTCCCTCGTAACCCCTGTGAAACACTCAGGAGGCAGACTGGTAGGCGACCAGACCTGTAACTCCGTGAGGTACGCCTTGGACCGCCAGCAGGAATTCGTCCTCCGCACGCTCGAAGAGCGAGACATCCGGTTCATCCGGCTGTGGTTCACCGACGTGCTCGGTTTCCTGAAGTCGGTGGCGATCGCGCCGGCCGAGCTGGAAGGCGCCTTCGCCGAGGGCATCGGCTTCGACGGCTCGGCGATCGAGGGCTTCTCGCGGGTCTACGAGTCGGACATGCTGGCCAAGCCCGACCCGTCGACGTTCCAGATACTGCCGTGGCGCAGCGAGTCGCCGGGCGCCGCCCGCATGTTCTGCGACATCCTGATGCCGGACGGCTCGCCGTCGCACGCCGACCCGCGCTTCGTGCTCAAGCGGACGCTGGCCAAGGCGGCCGACATGGGCTTCACGTTCTACACCCACCCCGAGGTGGAGTTCTTCCTGCTGCGCAACCGGCCGGAGAAGGGCGACAGGCCCCAGCCCATCGACGAGGGCGGCTACTTCGACCACACCCCGCACAGCGCGGGCCACGACTTCCGCCGCAACGCGATCATGATGCTGGAGTCGATGGGCATCTCGGTGGAGTTCAGCCACCACGAGGGCGCGCCGGGCCAGCAGGAGATCGACCTCCGCTACGCCGACGCGCTGACCACCGCCGACAACATCATGACGTTCCGGCTGGTCATGAAGGAGGTGGCGCTGGAGCAGGGCGTGTGGGCCTCGTTCATGCCCAAGCCGTTCACGGACTACCCCGGGTCCGGCATGCACACGCACATGTCGCTGTTCGAGGGCGACCGCAACGCCTTCTACGAGCCCGGCGCCGACTACCAGCTCTCCAAGATCGGCCGGTCGTTCATCGGCGGCCTGCTCCGGCACGCGGCGGAGATCACCGCCGTGTGCAACCAGTGGGTCAACTCCTACAAGCGGCTGTGGGGCGGCGCCGAGGCGATCGCCGGGGCCGGCGGCGAGGCCCCCGCGTACATCTGCTGGGGGCACAACAACCGCTCCGCGCTCGTGCGCGTGCCCATGTACAAGCCGCACAAGGGCGGCTCGACCCGCATCGAGTTCCGGTCGGTCGACTCCTCCTGCAACCCCTACCTCGCCTTCGCCGTCATCCTGGCCGCCGGGCTGAAGGGCATCGAGGAGGGGTACGAGATGCCGCCGGGCGCCGAGGACGACGTGTGGGCGCTGACCAGCGCGGAGCGGCGGGCGCTCGGCATCCAGCCGCTGCCCCAGTCGCTGGACGAGGCGATCGCGGCGATGGAGCACAGCGAGCTGGTCGCCGAGACGCTGGGCGAGCACGTCTTCGACTACTTCCTGCGCAACAAGCGCGCGGAGTGGCAGGATTACCGCCGTCAGGTGACCGAGTACGAACTCGGCCGCTACCTGCCCGTGCTCTGACGGAGGTCACTCCGTCACCGCGGTGTTACAGCCTGCAAATCTTTCTGACACTCCCGTCTGTTTGGCTGGTCCCTACGCCGGAACAGTAAAATCGGTTCACTTGTTACGACTTTTACGGGTGAGCCGTATCAAGACGTGACTCAGGGAGGGCGTGGGCCATATGACGGCGGCTGCGGGGCTGCAGACCGTTCTGACCGTACCGAAGCGTTTCCGAGGGCCCGAGGGCACCGCCAACGGCGGCTGGATCGCGGGCACTCTCGCCGGCACGCTGACCGGGGGCGGTCACGACTCGCCGGTGGAGGTCACCCTTCGCAGACCGGTCCCGCTGGAGACCGCGCTGTCGGTCGAGCACGTCGGCAACGCCGTCGTCCTCAGCCAGGGCGACGGCCACCTTGTCGAGGCGATCCCCGTCGCCGAGACGCTGACGCCGCCGCCGTTCGTGCGGTTCACCGACGCGGCCCGCGCGGAGGCGGGCTTCCCCGGCAGGCACGGCCACGCGATCGCGGGCTGCTTCGCCTGCGGGCTGCGCGAGCCGGGCGACGGGCTGCGCATCTTCCCCGGCCCGGTGAAGGACCCGGTGGAGGACCCCGCGGAGGGCGGCGAGCTCGTGGCCGCCGGCTGGCGGGTGCCGTTCAACGTGACCGACGAGCAGGGCGTGGTCCCCGACTCGATCGTCTGGGCGGCGCTGGACTGCGCCACCGGATGGGCGCACTACCGCAGCTTCCCGGACCGGCGGCCCATCCAGCCTCCGCTGCTCGGGCGGCTGACCGGGCAGGTGTTCCGCCGGGTCTACCCGATGGGCCGATACTCGGTCGTGGCCCGGGCGGAAGGCCGCGACGGCCGCAAGCTGTTCGGCACGAGCGCGGTCTACGAGGTGGACGGCGCGCTCGTCGCCGCCGCCAAGGCGACCTGGATCCTGCCCCGCCAGTGACCCGGTCCTGCCGATGATCCCGCCCTGCCGTACGTGACACCGGGGTACACGCCCCGGAAGCCGACGCGGCGCCGGCCGGATGGTCCCGGGGATTCGCGACCACCGGCCGGCGGAGCCTCGCTCAGGACGAGCCGCAGGACACGGCCGCCGTGATGCGGCCGAGGATCTCGTCCAGGACCGTGGGGCTCGTGGCGAAGTTGAGCCGCGCGAACCCGGCGGTGTCCACCGGCGTCTCCTGCCCGAACTCGGCGCCCTCGGCCAGCTTGACCCCCGCCTCGCGTTCCAGGCGCTCGGCTGGGGCGACGCCCCCGAGCGGCGTGCCGGTGAAGTCGAACCAGCTCAGGTAGGTGGCCTGCGGCGAGTGGTAGCCGAGGTCCCACGGCAGGTCCGCGGCCCACCGTTCGACCGTCCGCCGGTTGCGCTCCAGCGTCCGCATCAGGCCGGCGTGCCAGTCCGCCGACTCCCGCCACGCCGCGACCGTGGCCGCCCGGCCCACGACGGCCGGCGTGCCGAAGTAGTCGTACGGCATGCGCGACAGCGCCTCCCACACGCCGTCGTGCCCGACGTGGGCGACGGCACAGCGCAGCCCGGCGATGTTGAACGTCTTCGTGGCGGAGGTCGCGGTGATCGTCCGTGCCGCCGTCGCGGGCCCGAGCGAGGCGAACGGGACGTGGCGGTGCGGCGCGTAGGCGAGGTCGGCGTGGATCTCGTCCGAGACGACGACCAGGTCCAGCTCCTCGGCCGCTTCGGCGAGCGCTTCCAGCTCCTCCCGCGTGAAGACCCGTCCGGTCGGGTTGTGCGGGTTGACGAGCACGAGCATCCGGCAGCCCGCCGCCCGCAGCCGGTCGGCCAGCCCCTCGGCCGCGAAGCCCCAGCCGTTCGCGGTTCGCGTCATGGGCAGCGGCACGATCCGGCGCCCCGCCCGCGCGATGCTCGCCAGGAACGGCGGATAGGACGGCACGTGGATCGCCACCCCGTCGCCGGGCCGGGTGGCGTGCTCGACCATCACCTGGAGGATCTGGATCAGGTCGGTCAGGACGCGGACACGCCCCGGCCGCGGCGTCCAGCCGTGCCGCGCGGCCATCCGCTCCGCGAACGCCTCGGCCACCGGATCCTCGCCCCGCCAGAACGGATAGCCGAAGTCCTCCCGCTCGGCCAGCCGGATCACGCACTCCCGTACGGCCGGCGGCACGCCGAAGTCCATGTCGGCGACCCACGCGCCGAGGACGCCGGACGCCAGGGAGCCCCACTTGACGCCGTACCCGGACCGCAGCCGGTCGACGTCGACGTGGGCGAAGGGGTCACGGGTCATGATCGTCCTTTCGTTCCGGAGCCGGCCGCGGAGGCGACGATCCAGTCGCGCAGGATCTCCATCTGGCCGTGGTGCTGGGCCAGCTCCTCGTACACGTGCAGGAGCGCGGCCCCCTGGGTCAGCTCGCGAGCGGGCCCGAGGAACGCGGCGGGCGGCGTGCCCCGCAGCGGCTCGGCCGGCCGCGCGGCCCGCACGTCCACCGCCAGCCGGTCGCGTACGGCGGCGGCCCGTTCGAGCAGGGGCCCGGCGGGCCCGGCGGCGGCGAACTCCGCGTCGCGGTCCCGGACCACCTCACGGCCCGCCACGAGTGCGCCCGCCCAGTACGAGACCACGCCGAGGCAGTGGGTGAGCAGGGCGTGGGGAGAGTTCGCGCCGGGGAAGGGCGGCCGGACGTTGGCGAGGTCGTCGCCCAGCTCGGCGACGATGCCGGTCATCCCGTCGAGGGCCCGGCAGGCGAAGTAGAGGTAGTCGTCTTCGTCGATCACCGCGACCTCCGATGGCGTCACTGGTTCAGGGGGTGACGATAGTGCTTGCAGCACCCCGATGTCACCTGCCAAGGTGGTGACGTGGATTTCGTCTTCGTCGGCGGGAATCTGGCACTGGACTTCGCCGGCACGCTCAAGTGGCGCCGTACCCGCGCGGAGGAGCTGTTGCGCACCCCCGGCGACCTGGCCCGATGGTCGGTGGAGGCGGGCGTGCTCACCGGGGAGCCGCCGCTCGACGGCGAGGATCTGCGCACGCTGCTCGGCCTGCGCGAGGCGGTCTACCGGCTCGTCGCCGCCGCGCTGGACGGCCGTCCCTGGCCCGGCGAGGATCTCGGCGTGCTCAACCGGGCGGCCTCCGCCGCGCCGCCGCGGCTGACGCTCGGCCCCGGCGGTCTGGCGCGGGACGGAGGCGCGGCGGAGATCGGCGCGGAGGTCGCCCGGTCGGCCGCCACGCTGCTATCGCGAATGCCCGCCGGGGTGTCCGCAGGGGTGTCCTCGGGGGTGTCCTCGGTGCGGGTGCGGGAGTGCGCCCGCACCGAGTGCACCCGCCTGTTCGTCGACCGCTCACGGGGCGGCACCCGGCACTGGTGCGGCATGGAGGAGTGCGGCAACCGGGTCAAGGCCGCCAGCTACCGTTCCCGCAAGAAGGGATGAGCGCTCATCCGGTGAGGCGGGCGGCCACGACCGCGGCGCAGCGGGGGTCGAACAGGATCGTGTAGTGGTTGCAGTCCGGCACGACCTCGTCGCGCAGGCCGGGCAGTTCCGCCGCCCACCGTGCGGTGAGGTCGTCCGGGAGCATCCCGACGTCCTGGTTCAGCAGCCCTCGCGGCGCGCGGAGCAGGAGCGGCGCCGGTTCGACGGCCTTCAGCGCCGTCCCGACCGCCTCGTGCTCGGTGAGCAGCCAGCGGCCGTCCTGCCTCACGGCGTCCTCGCGGGCGCGTGAGCGGACGGCGCCGTCCGGCCCGGTGGCGTCGTAGCGGACGTACTCCTCGATGAGCGGGGACCAGTCATCGGCGAGCGCGGGATGGGCGCGGAAGAAGTCGAGGTAGGCGTCCACGTTCTGATAGGTCTGGGAGAGCCTGACGATGGCCGGTCCGAGCGTCGCCTCCAGCACCTCGTCGGGGTCGGCGCCGGGCGGCAGCGGCAGCGGCAGGCCGCCGTCCACGAGCACCACCCGGGCGTAGCGCCGGTGCGCACCGTGGAGCGCCGCGACGTAGGCGCCCATCGAGTGCCCGGTGAGCACGCTCGTGCCGTCCGCGCCCACGTGCTCGGCGACCCGTTCCAGGTCCTCGGCGTGCCGGTCCAGGCCGTAGGGGCCGGGCAGATCGGCGCTGTGGCCGCGCCCGCGCAGGTCGACGGCGATCAGCGACCAGCCGGGCGGCAGCGCCTCGGCCACCGCCCGCCACGACATGAGGGAGGCGGTGATGCCGTGCGCCGCGATGATCAGGCGGGGACCGCCGCCGAACCTGGCGATCCGCAGCCGTCCGCCGGGGACGGCGACCTCATCGATGTTCATGGTTCGGACTGTACGGTACGACCCTCTCAGGTATCGCCTGTCCCGATATGTGTCTTTAAGCTCTCCCATATGGGTGAACGTCTGATCGTCATCGAGCACGAGGCCGACGCGGGCCTGGGCTTCTTCGCGGGGTGGCTGGAGGCCGCCGGAGCCGAGGCCGAGGTCGTCCGGCCGTACAAGGGGGAGCCGGTGCCCGGACGCGCCGCCGGCGGGCTGCTGGTCCTCGGCGGCTCCGCGGCGGCCTGGGACGACGAGGGGTACGGCTGGCTGCCGGCCACCAGGGACCTGATCGCCCGCGCCGTGGACGAGGGCGTGCCGACGCTCGGCATCTGCCTCGGCGCCCAGCTCATGACCATGGCGTGCGGCGGGACCGTCGAGCGCGGCGACGCGGGCCTGGAGATCGGCCTGGGGGAGATCGAGCCGCTGCCCGAGGCCGCCGCCGACCCGCTGCTGTCGGCGCTGCCGTCGGGCCCGGTCCGGGCGATCCAGTACCACTATGACGCCATGACCACCCTGCCCGAGGGCGCCGTACGGCTGGCCACCGGCGCGCGGTACGCCAACCAGGCGTACCGGCTCGGCGACCGGGCCTGGGCCGTGCAGTTCCATCCCGAGGCCACGCCCGCGATCTTCGCCTCCTGGACCGGCGGCGGGGAACTGCCGTCCGAGCGGGCCGAGGAGCTGAACGCGCGGGTCGAGGCGGCCGGAGACGAGCTTGAGCGCACCTGGAGGCCGCTGGCCGAGGCGTTCGCGGCGCAGCTCACCCGGAGCTGACATGGGTTGACACGGGCCGAGATGGGCGGAGGGGCGCGCGGAGAAAACCCGTGATGGGCCGATTACGCAGAGAAACCGCTAAGGACGTGCACAACGCGGAGGGTTAGCGTGTGCGCTGAGCCCGGCAGGTGCCGGGCGGCGACATCCAAGGTCGGTTCCGCGGTAGGGGGCCGATCTCTGCGAGGAGGCTTCCGACCCATGTGTACGGTTACTGGGAAGGTTCGTCTCGGGGGGCCGACGTGATCGACGTCGGGGTGGAGGAAGGAACGGTGAACGCCGCGCCTCGGATACAGACGACGGCAGGGCGCCTGGCGGCGCTCGGATTCGCCGACGGTGCGCGGGCCGAACGGCTGCTCGACGAGCTCGGCCCCGAGGCGGTCGGCGACTTCGCGCTGCTCGACGACATCGTCAGGGCCGCCGACCCGGATCTGGCGCTCACCACGCTGAGCCGTCTGGTGGAGCGGGACCCGAGCGTGCTCGGGGCGTTCCGCGCCGACCCGGACCTGCGCCGCAGGGTGCTCGGCGTGTTCGGGCTCAGCGCGGCGCTCGGCGAGCACGTCGTACGGCACCCGGAGTGCCTGCCGTCGATCCAGTGGACGCGGTGGCCCACGCTCGGCGACCTGCGTGAGGAGATGCTGCTCGCGGTCGGGGCGGACCCGGACGCGGCCGAGCCCGTGGCCGAGCCCGGGGCCGAAGGGGGCACCGCCGGGCCGGGCACGTCCGGGCCGGCGATGGCGGCGCTGCGCGTCGCCTACCGTAACCGCCTGCTGCACCTGGCCATGCGGGACGTGACCGGCGAGTGCACCCTCGCCGAGGCCGCCGCCGCGCTGGCCGACCTCGCCTCGGCCGCGCTGGAGGCCGCCCTCGCCATCGCCAGGGCCGACGTGGCCGACGCGGGCGACGTGCGGCTGGCCGTCATCGGCATGGGCAAGTGCGGGGCCCGCGAGCTGAACTACATCTCCGACGTCGACGTCGTCTTCGTGGCCGAGCCCAAGGAAGGCGTGGACGAGACCAAGGCGCTGCAGGCAGCCACGCGCCTCGCGCAGGGGATGATGCGGGCCTGCTCGGCGAGCACCCCCGAGGGTGCGCTGTGGGAGGTGGACGCCAACCTGCGCCCGGAGGGCAAGATGGGCCCGCTCGTGCGCAGTGTGGAAAGCCACCTGGCCTACTACCGCAGGTGGGCCAAGACCTGGGAGTTCCAGGCGCTGCTCAAGGCGCGCCCGGTCGCGGGCGACCTGGAGCTCGGCCAGGAGTACGTCGCCGCGGTCAACGAGCTGGTCTGGCAGGCCGCCGCCCGGCCCAACTTCGTGGAGGACGTGCAGGCCATGCGCCGCCGGGTGGAGGCGCACGTGCCCGCGGGCGAGGCCGACCGGCAGATCAAGCTCGGGCCGGGCGGGCTGCGGGACATCGAGTTCGCCGTCCAGCTCCTCCAGCTCGTGCACGGCCGCTCCGACCCGCTGCTGCGCCGCAGGGCCACGCTGTCGGCCCTCGCCGCCCTCTCCAGGGGCGGCTACGTCGGGCGCGACGACGCCAAGGCGCTCGCCGAGGCCTACACCTTCCTGCGCCAGGTCGAGCACATGCTCCAGCTCCACCGGCTGCGCCGCACCCACGTGGTGCCCTCGGACACCGCCGACCTGCGGCGGCTCGGCCGGGGGCTGGGCATGACGAGCGACCCGGTGGGGGAGTTCACCACCACCTGGAAGCGGCACGCGCTGGAGGTGCGGCGGCTCCACGAGAAGCTGTTCTACCGCCCGCTGCTGCAGGCCGTCGCCCGGCTGCCGGAGACCGAGGCCCGCCTGTCCACGGCCGCCGCCACCGCGCGGCTGGAGGCGCTCGGCTACGCCGACCCCGAGGGCGCGCTGCGTCACATCGCCGCGCTCACCAGCGGAGTCTCCCGCCGGGCGGCCATCCAGCGGACGCTGCTGCCGGTCATGCTCGGCTGGTTCGCCGACGCCCCCGACCCCGACGCCGGCCTGCTCGGCTTCCGCCAGGTGAGCGACAAGCTCGGCACCACGCCGTGGTATCTGCGCCTGCTGCGCGACGAGACCGCCGCGGCCGACCGCCTCGCCCACCTGCTCGGCACCAGCAAGTACGTCACCGGGCTGCTGCTGCACGCCCCCGAGGCCGTCGCGATGCTGGGCTCGCCCGCCGAGCTGGCCGTACGGCCCGCCGCGACGCTCGCCGCCGAGGCCGCCGCCGCGGTGGGCCGCCACGCGGAGGACGCCGAGACCGCCGTCGCCGCCGTCCGGGCACTGCGCCGCAGGGAACTGCTCCGTACGGCCTGCGCCGACCTGTCGGGATTGATCGACATCGAGGAGGTCGGCCAGGCCCTTTCCTCGCTGAACGACGTCACGATCCAGGCGGCGCTGGACACGGCGATCAACAAGGTCACGCTGGAGCGGCGGGCCCCGTTCCCGACGCGGATGGCCGTGATCGCCATGGGCCGCCTGGGCGGCCTGGAGAGCTCCTACGCCAGCGACGCCGACGTCATGTTCGTGCACGCGCCCCTGCACGGGGCGGCCGAGCGGGACGCGGCCGTCGCCGCCCACGCGGTGGCCGAGGAGACGCGGAGGCTGCTCGCGCTGCCCGCTCCCGACCCGCCACTGCAGATCGACGCGGGGCTGCGGCCCGAGGGGCGGCAGGGGCCGCTCGTGCGCACGATCGCCTCCTACCGGGCCTACTACGACCGCTGGGCCTCGCACTGGGAGGCCCAGGCGCTGCTGCGGGCCCGGTTCTGCGCGGGCGACGCCGAACTCGGCCGCGAGTTCGTCGCGCTCGTCGAGCCGCTGCGCTACCCGGCCGAGGGCATCTCCGCCGACGCCGTACGCGAGATCCGCAAGCTCAAGGCGCGCATGGAGGCCGAGCGGCTGCCGCGCGGGGCCGACCCGGCCCTGCACACCAAGCTCGGCAGGGGCGGGCTGAGCGACGTGGAGTGGGTGGCCCAGCTCATCCAGTTGCGGCACGCGGGAGCCGTACCCGCGCTGCGTACGACGCGCACCCTCGACGCGCTGCGCGCGGCGGCGGGGGAGGGCCTGCTCGACCCGGCCGACGAGGAGGTGCTCGCGCAGGCGTGGCTGTTCGCCTCGCGCATCCGCGACGCCCTCATGCTGGTGCGCGGCCGGGCGGCCGACAGCATCCCCACCCCCGTCAAGGAGCGCGTGCTGCTCGCGCGGGCGCTCGGTTATCCGCCCGAGGGCACCGAGGACTTCGTGGAGGACTACCGGCGCGCCACGCGGAGGGCCAGGGCCGTGGTGGAGCGCGTCTTCTACGAGGACTGAGTCCGGGCAAGAGCCCGAGCGAGGGTGATTGCCGCCTTGGCGCGCGGCTTGTTCCGTATGACGTATATGTATGCGGATCGGAGCGTTGCCATCGCAGCCCGTAACGTGTATCAACGGGTGCGGGTGATCTTTTTGATCTCGTATTACGCAGACCTGGCCATCGGGCTGATCCTGGCCTTCCTGCTGCTGTCGCTTCTCGTCAGCGGCATCAACGAGGGAATCGTCAGGCTGCTCGGAATCCGCAGCAAGTTCCTGTGGGCGTACCTGCGCGACACCCTCGACGGCGCGGAGACGGCGGACGGGACCTCCCGGCTCGACCGGATCCTGGACGCGCTCAAGAGGTTCGGCCGCAAGGCCCGGACGCCGCTGACGCAGGCGGCGTCGCCGGAGGAGGGCCGCTCACGCCTGCCCGCCAGCGTGCTGGGAGTGTTCGCGCGGCTGCCGTTCGGCCGGGACCCGCGGCCCGCGTTCAGCCAGCAGCCGCCGCCCGTGGAGAGCCCGCCGCTCGCCGCCGCGGCCGACTCCGTGGCCGCCGAGCAGATGGCCGCAGAGCAGATGGCCGCCGAGCAGACGGCGGCCGGGGAGACGACGGCCGGGGAGACGACGGCTTCGGCCGAGGTCGCGGCGGGCGCGCCGGCGGACCCCGCCCACCCCGCCGGACAGGCCGATCCCGAGGAGGTCGCCGTCCTCGCGGTGGACCCGGCTGCGGTCGGCGCGGCGGGCGGCGTGCTGCCGCCGGACCAGGGCAAGTCGATGGCCGAACTGCTCCACGAACGGCTGCAGGAGATCGACCACGCCAAGCGCGGAAGGACGAGCATCGCCGACATCCCGCCCGCGCGCTTCGCCGTCGCCGTGATGGAGATCGCCACCGAGCACGGCGGCGTGGAGGCTCTCATGCGGGACCTCGACGCGCTGAAGAGCCCCTTCTCCCGGCCGCTCAAGGCCGTGTGGGACAGGGCGAGCCACGACCTGGAGGCGTTCCGCCGCGGTGTCGAGGACTGGTTCGACGGCGAGATGGAGCGGCTCAGCCTGCTCTACCGCCGCTACGTCCGCTGGGTCCTCGTCGCGCTCGGCCTCGTCGTGACGCTGGTGTTCAGCATGGACTCCCTGGAGTACGGCAAGACCCTGCTGCGCGACAACGCCTACCGCAGCGCGGTGACCGCCTTCGGCCAGTCGGGCCCCCAGGCGCTGGAACCGCTGCGTGAGCAGTGCGAGCCGGGCCAGGACCCGTACGCGTGCGTCACCGACGTGCTGAGCACCCCGGCCTTCGTGAAGATCTTCACGTACGCCCCGGTGAGCGTCACGATGGACGCGGCCGACGGCCCGGCGTGGGCCTGGCACGGCGGGGACTGGTGGCAGCGCCTCACGTCGCCGGGCCACTGGCCGGGGTTCCTCATCACGCTGATCGCCCTGTTGTTCGGCGCGCCGTTCTGGTGGGACATCCTGCGCCGCGTGAGCGGCCTGCGCGCCCGGACCTCCGGCTCCACCCCCTCCTGACCGGCCGCACCGCACGCCGCGGTGTGAGGCCGCGATATCCGGTTGCGGCGGCCGATCCCCGTGCGTACGGTCGGCCGGGTGCGTGGGCGAGGGCAGGCCGGGTCGCTGTGGCGGCACCGGGACTTCATGCTGCTGTGGAGCGGCCACACGGTGAGCATGTTCGGCTCGCAGATCAGCTGGATCGCCCTGCCGATGGTCGCGGTCGCCGGGCTGCGCGCCACCACGTTCGAAGTGGCGGTGCTGGGGGCCATGAGCACGCTGCCGGCGCTGGTCGTCTCGCTCCCGGCCGGCGTGCTGGCCGACCGTCACCGCAGGCGGCGTCTCATGATCGCCTGCGACGCCGGATCCGCGCTGGCCATGGCGTCGGTGCCGATCGCCGCCGTGGCGGGCCGGGTCACGATGGCCCAGCTCTACGCGGTCACCCTGGTCGTCGGCGCGCTCGGCGTGGTCTTCGGCACCGCGGCCGGCAGCCTGACGCCGGTGCTGCTCGGCGGGAACCGGCTTTCCGACGCCAACGCCAAGATGAACACGGCGCGCGGCCTGGCCGAAATGGCCGGGCCGAGCGTCGGAGGCTTCCTGGTGGGCCTCGTCGGCGCCGCCCGCGCGGTCGCCGCGGACGCCCTCTCGTACGCCGTGAGCGCCGCGGCCCTGGCGTCGATGCGCCTGCGGGAGCCGAAGCCCGAGCGCACCCCGCATCGCGGGCGCTTCCTCGGCGAGATCGCCGAGGGGCTGCGGTTCGTGCTCGCCCAGCCGGTGCTGCGCGTGCTCGCCCTCTCCGGGGCGGTCAGCGCCGTGCTGCTGCGCGGGATCAGCTCTATGTGGCTGCTCTACGTCGTGCGGGAGCTGGGCTGGAGTGCCCGGGCGGCCGGGCTCGTCTACGGCCTGAGCCTGATCGGCGGGGTCGCCGGGAGCATGGTGGCCCGGCGGGTGACGGCCCGGCTCGGCATGGGCCGCGTGATCGTCCTGGGCGCCCTGCTGTCGGCCCCCTTCGAGCTGGTCACCCCGCTCGTGCCGCCCGGCCTGGCCGGCCAGTGGACCGTCGGGCTGGTCTTCACCTTCCTGACGGCCGCCGGGATGGTCCAGGCGACCGCGGCCCAGACCGCGCGCCAGCTGCTGTGCCCGCCCGGCATGCTCGGCCGGATGAACGGCTCCACCCAGTTCATGCAGGCGGGCCTGCTGCCGCTCGGGCCGCTCCTGGCCGGCGCCCTGGGCGCCTGGATCGGCCTGCGCCCCGCCCTGATCATCCTGGGCGGCGCGACCCTGCTGTGGCCGCTCCTGCTGTTCCTGTCACCCGTACGCACCGTGGATGTGAGATGAACATGATGGACGACGACCAGCCGCGGTCTCCCCGGCGGCTCGCGACGCGCTATTTCGAGATGTGGAACACCGGCGACACCTCGGCGGCCGAGGAGATCCTGAGCCCGGACTGGCGCGATCACGCGCATCCCGAGGTGGCCGGGCCGCGGGGCGTGCGGGAGGCGGTCGAGCGGATCCGCGGCGCGCAGCCGGACCTCCGGTTCCGGATCGTCGCCGTCCTCGGGGAGGGCGATCTGGTGGCGGTAGTCGGGAACGCCGGCCGCGGCCAGGACGCGGACGGCACCCCTCTGGTCTGGCTCATCCGCGTACAGGACGGCCTGCTCGCCGAGATGTGGACCTACCGCGACATCGGCGGGTGATCGGCGACGCATCCGCATCCCGCTGCCCTGCGGGTAGCCGATGGAGGGCCGCGACCGCAGCGGCACCGCCGCGCCGCCGGCCTGGGAACCCAGGTCGGCGGCTCGGCGGGCGGCGCCGCCCGAGGCGTCCCGGACCTCCGCGACCCGTCAGGGCTCCAGGTCGGTCACTCCCTTGCCGCTCGACATGTCGAGCGGCACGGAGACCTGGTCGTGCGCGATCAGCCAGTCGCCGTCGGTCTTCCGCAAGCAGAAAGTGCCCCGGACCCACATGCCGCTCGTCGCGGTCCCGTTCCTCAGCGTGCCGCTGAGCCGGCCGAAGCAGTGACCGAACGCCACCGTGTCGCCCACGGTGAGGGTCAGGTCGCGGACCTCGTAATCCACGTCCTGGAAGAACGCGAACGCCCTCTCCCAGTTCTTCAATTTCGCGTCGATCCCCACATGCTGCAGCGGCGGCTCGACGTCGAAGGACACGACGTCCGTCGCGTAGAGCCGCCTCAGGCATTCGAGATCCTTGGCCCGGATCCCTTCGACGATCCTGCCGATCTGCCGCCTGATCCTGGCTTCGTCTTCTTCGCGTTGCGTGGGCATCGCTACCCATCCCTTCATTGCGGTGTTCCTCGCTGGTTCGACCGGACAGCACCCGGAAATGTCAGGCCCCGCGAATGTCCTTGTTCTTCGCCTGTGGTCCAGTTCCAGTCGGCGATCGTGGTGCGCATCAGCCGGGCGGCGGTCGACAGGTGGCTTTCGGCGCCCCAATAGAGGGTGACCGTGCGACGGCAGTCGGGGCTGTCGACGGCGATCCAGGCGACGGGGGCACGCGGGTCGCCGCGGCGCGCGAAGCCGGGGATCAGGCCGACGCCGAGTCCCGCGCTGATCAGATCCGCGATGGCGCTGTGCTCGTCGCTCTCGCAGACGATCCTCGGGGTGAGGCCTCGTGCCGCGAAGAGCCGGTCGAGCAGCCGGCGTAGCCAGTGCCCCTTGCGGGCGGTGACGAAGGACTGCCCGGCGAGCTCGTCGATGCTCACGGACGCGCGGCCCGCGAGCGGGTGATCGAGTTGTATGCCCACACCCACGGCCTCATCGAACAGCCGCATCGACTCCAGGCCCTCGGCGTGGATCGGCTGCGAGGCGACACACAGGTCGACGTCCTGGGCGCGCAGGCGGCGGGCCATGTCCTCGGCCAGGGACCAGTGGAGCTCGATCTCGACGGAGGGATGGGCCCGCTTGTAGGCCGCCAGCGGGCCGGTGAGGGTGAGGAAGGTTTCCGACGCCAGTCTCACGGTGCCCATGCCCTCGCTGGTGGCCTCGGCGACGGCGCGCCGTCCGGCCTCGAGCTCGCCCAGGGCGCGTTCGACGTGATCGCGGAAGAGCCTGCCCGCGTCGTTGAGCCGGAGCCGGCCGCTCCGGTCGAACAGCGGTGTGCCCAGTTCGCTCTCCAACCGGGCGATGGTGCGGCTCAGCGACGGCTGGGCGATGTGAAGCTCGTCGGCCGCCCGGCTGAGGTGCTCCAGCCGTGCCACCACCAGGAACTGCCTGAGCGAGTTCAGGTCCATCATGACTCCGTTGCTATAACTCCATAGCAATATTGATCTTAGACAAGATAACTCTGCAGCCATAGCGTCGGGCCGTTCACGGAACGAGGACGGAGTGAGGAGGGATGCACATGCTCACCGTGGCCGCGTCCCGGACGACAACCACGGGATGGCTGCTGCGCGCCGTCGTCAGCGCCCACGCGGTGGCGATCGCCGGCCAGCCGGTGTTCGCTGGGATGTATCTGACCGGTGACTACGTCGGTCTGAGCCTGCATACGGTCGGCGCCGACGCCGTCACCTCCATCGGGTGCCTGCAGGCGATCGTCGCGATCGCGGTCTGGATTCGGCTGCGTCAGGCCTGGCCGTTTCTTGCCACGGCGGCCGTGGTGGCGGCCGAGACGGTGCAGTACTTCGCCGGGTTGGACGGGGCGCTGTGGTTGCACCTCCCGTTGGGAGTGATGACCGTCGTCGCGGTCGTGGTGCAGTTCATCGACGTATGGCGGCGGCCCCTGCTGCGTGAGGGGGCGGACAATGCGTGACAGCCGTGGCGTGACCAGGCGGCGGGCCCTGGGCATCGGCGGGGCGCTCGGGCTGATGGCGGCCACCGGGCTGACGAGCGCGGCCGCGCTGGCCCGCCGGCCGTCGATCACCGGTGCCCGGTTGCGCAGCGCCCTCCCGCTCCCGCTCCCGTTCCAGGTGCCGCTCCCGGTTCCCGCCGTGCTGAAGCCGGTCGGCACCTCGGGCGGGGCCGACCGTTACGAGATCACCCAGCGCGAGACGAGCGTGGAGATCCTTCCCGGTGTCACGACGCCGATGTGGACCTACGACGGGAGCTTCCCGGGGCCGACGATCGAGTCGCGCCGCGGCCGGCCGGTCACCGTGTCACACCGCAACGAGCTGCCCGTCCCGACGGTCGTGCACCTGCACGGCGGCCGGACTCCGGCGGCCTCCGACGGGTATCCGACCGACCTGCTCCTTCCTGCGGGCCGGCAGGAGCACTCCACGCACATGGGGCACGGTTCCGGGCACGGCATGCACGACCCGAGGGCCGTGCTGTCCGAGCTGACGCGGGACTACACCTTCCCGCTGGACCAGCGGCCGGCGCTGCTGTGGTATCACGACCACCGGATGGACTTCACCGCCCCCGCGATCTGGCGGGGCCTGGCCGGGCTGCACATCGTGCGCGACGACGCCGAGGACGCCCTCGCCCTGCCCGCCGGGCCGCGCGAGCTGCCCCTCATGATCGCCGACCGGGCGTTCGCCGCCGACGGCGGCCTCGCCTATCCCGCCCTCGATCCCACCCTGCGCGTACGGCCCGGCGTCCGCGAGCCGTACCTGGCCGGGGTCCTCGGCGACGTCATCCTGGTCAACGGTGCGCCGTGGCCCGTGCACGAGGTCGACGCGGCCCGCCATCGGCTGCGCATCCTCAACGCGTCCAACGCCCGCCACTACGAACTCGAAGCGGTCACCGACGACGGGCGCCGCCTCGACCTCGTCCAAATCGGCGCAGACCAGGGACTCCTCGCCGCCCCGGTCGTCCACACGCTGCTGCCGATCGCACCCGCGGAACGCTACGACGTGGTCGTCGACTTCTCCGGCGTCCCGATCGGCGGCCTCGTCAGGGTGGTCAACCGGCTCGGCTCCGGCCGTACCCGCGACGTGATGGCCTTCCGGGTCGCGCGCAAGGCCGCCGACGACAGCCGCATCCCTCGCGCCCTGTCCGCCGACCTGCCGGCCTGGCGGCGCTCGGACGCCGTCAGGGTGCGCGATTTCGCCTTCCGCGCCGGGCAGACGCGCGCGGGCCACGGCTGGCTCATCGGCGGCCTGCCGTTCGACCCCGCCCGCACCGACGTCACCACCCGGCTCGGCGACGTCGAGGTCTGGCGGCTCGTCGCCGACGTCCACCACCCCGTGCACCTGCACCTGGTCGGCTTCCGGGTGCTCTCGCGCAGCGGCAGGCCGCCGCTCCCTCACGACGCGGGACTCAAGGACACCGTCTCGCTACGGCCCGGCGAAGCGGTGGAGATCATCACCCGGTTCGACGGCTATCGCGGCCGCTACCTCTTCCACTGCCACAACGCCGAACACGAGGACATGGGCATGATGGCCAATCTCGAGATCGTCTAGGCCCCCCAGCCCCATCAGCCGATTCAGGCCACCTTCGAGGACGGGGCGGTCCACGGGTTGCAGGCCCCGGGGTCGCCGGACGTGAATCCCTCGTTGGCCCAGTAGGTGATCGACTTCCTGTTCCCGTCGTACTTGCTCGCCCAACCGCGCAGATAGTAGAGCAGGTCGTCCCAGTCCTCGCGGTCACGCCGGAAGGACTTCCAGAAGCTTCGCAGGGAGGCTCCGGCGAAACAGTAGCTCTGCAGGCTGTATCGCCGTGTCTGCTCGTGGAGTTCGGCCTTGCTCCGGTAGTCGGTGTTGAACCAGGCACGGTAGATGCCGGCGACGTTCTGCACGTGCTCCCCGTACTTGGACGCCAGCAGGTTGAACAGGTAGAGATCCCCCGGCTCCTCCAAGAGGTCCTTCCGGAGCACGATCAGGATGGTTCGCGACGCGTCGCAGTAGTAGGCGTCCCAATCGCCCCACTTCGAGCCGCAGAACTTCGCCGGCGGCTTAGTGGCGTACGTGAGCTTCACCCGGGACTGCTTCAGACCCGCCTGCTTCAATTCAGCGGTCCAGGAGCGATTGAGGCAATTCAGCATCTCGTTCAGATAGACCTTGGCGGACCTCACGTCCGCCTTCTTCACCGGTCTTTCCCGGCAGTCGGTGGCCGGCAACGGTCCCGCGCCGTACAGGCGGTTGTCGGTGAGGGTCCTGTTCTTGATCGGATGGGCGGCGGCTGTGCCGGAGACGGCCGGGACGAGCCCCAGCGCCACCGAACCGGCGAGCGCGATCTTGGCGAGTTTCACGGACGACGAGGCTAGGCCATTCATAAGTACACCGGAAGCCATTTTGTGAATATCGATCCGCTTGGTTCGCGCGTGGCAGTGGGGTGTATAACGGGGCGCCCGGCAGCGAAAGCGGATATGGAGCGTGCATTGGTCATCAGACGCGCCGAACCGGCGGACGCGGAGGCGATCGCCGCCGTCCACGTCCGGTCGTGGCAGGCCGCCTACCTGGGGCTCATGCCCCAGGCTTATCTCGACGGGCTCACCCCGGCCATGCGCCTGCCTGTCTGGGAGCGGCTGCTGGGGGAGTCCTCCCCGCCGCGTACGGAGGTCCTCGTGGCGGAGGCGGACGGCTCCGTCGCCGGGTTCGCCGCGCTCGGCCCCGGCCGGGACGACGACGTCGATCCGGCCTCGGTGGCGGAGATCTCGGCGATCTACCTGATGCCCGAGGTATGGGGTGCCGGGGTAGGCGGGCGTCTCATAGCGGCCGTGCTGGACAGTCTCGCCACCGCCGGGTATGAGCAGGCCACCCTCTGGGTCGTCGACGGGAACACTCGCGCGCGGCGGTTCTACGAGCGTGGCGGCTGGCGCCCCGACGGCGCCGTACAGCGGGACGAGTCGGACGGCTTCCCGCTGACCGAGGTCCGCTACCGCCGGGCTCTGCGCCGTTGACCCATCGCCGGTCTGGTGATAGATCCTTCGGCAGCGTCGCGGTGCACCCGGCAAAGAGACCGCCGAGGGCATGGAGGCGCCGGTACAAGGGATGACCTTGACGACATCGCATGGACGCCTGGTGGCGTTCGGCAACCAGCTGATCGACGTACACATCTGGCTCCGCGAGGAGCTCGCGGCGCTGCGCGAGGACATCGACGCCTATCTGGCCGGCGGTGCGCGCCCCCGCGAGCTGCGGGCTCACTGCCTGGCCTTCTGTTCCGCGCTGAACCGCCACCACACCGGTGAGGACGACGGCGCGTTTCCCGAGCTCGCCCGGCGGTTCCCCGAACTGCGTCCGGTGCTGGAGGAACTGCGCCGCGACCACCGTCTGGTGGAGGACTCCCTCCGCCGGCTCCAGGCTCTTGCCGGCCGCCTGGACCGGGCGACGGACCCCGCCGACGTGCACCGTGAGCTGGACAGCCTGGCCGCGCTGATGGAGACGCACTTCGTCTACGAGGAGAAGCGGATCGTCTCAGCACTCAACGCGCTGGACGCGCCGGGCTGGCATCGCTCCCGTCCCGAGTTCCTGCGTACGGACGAGGAGCGCTAGCCGCCGGGCTTCGTCCAGGTCAGGGAGTAGCGGCGGAGCACGTGCCGGCGGTAGCGCACGCCGGGCAGCAGGCGGCGTGCCGCGGCCCGCACCTGCCCGTAGCTCATCCGCGGTTCGGCCACCGGCATCCCCTCGGGCCCCCGCGCGCGGCGCAGCACCTTCGTGACCCGTACGACGGGAGCGGCCGCGATCATCGCCGCCCATTCCGCGGGTGACGCCTCGCGGGCCAGGCCGACCACCACCAGCGTGCCGCCGGGGCGCAGCAGTTCGCGCATCCGGGTGAGGGCCGCGTCGAAGTCCATGTGGTGGATCGTGGACACCGAGCAGACGAAGTCGTACTCCTCGACGGGCAGGACGGCGGTGAGGAAGTCGCCCTCGACGAAGGTGAGCTCCGGCCGGCCGGGGGACAGCTCGCGGGCACGCGCGATCATCTCGGGTGATTTGTCGACGCCGGTGACGCGCTTGGCCCGGCCGGTCAGCTTCCGCGCGAGCAGTCCGTCCCCGCAGCCGACGTCCAGCGCGTCGCCGCACCCTTCGGGGACGGCGCGGAGGATGCCCGGGTGCCGGGCGACGTTGGTGTTCCAGTACGGATCCGAGTCGGCCTGGCGCATCGGATCATCCTAGGGCGGGCGTCATGACGAAATCCCGGAAGCGGGTGGCGGGGGCGGCCGGGGCATGGTCCGTACGCCAGGTGAGGCCGATGGTGCGGCGGGCGGCCTCCGCCGCGATCCTGACGCCGACGGTGCCGGACTGGCCGGCGAAGGGCTCCGGCACGATGGCCACGCCGAGCCCGGCCGCGACCAGGCCCTCGATGGTCGCGAGGTCCTGGCTCTCGAAGGAGACGGCGGGGGACACCCCGGCGTCGCGCAGCAGCGCGTCGACCAGGGCCCGGTAGCCGAAGCCGACCGGCGTGGTGACGAGCTCCTCGTCCGCCAGCTCCTGCAGTTCCACCTCCTCCCGCTCGCGCAGCCGGTGGCTCGGCGGCACGACGAGCACCAGCCGCTCCTCCTGCAGGGGATGCCAGCCGAAGTCTCCGGGTGGGCGTGGGGAGGTGATCGCGAGGTCGGCGGCCCCGGTGCGCAGGTCCTGGACGATCTCGTGCGCAGGTTCCTGGCGCAGCAGGATCCGTATCCGGGGGGCGTGCTCGTGGAAGGAGCGCAACAGCCGCGGGACGAGGGAGGTGGCGATGGAGTCGAGGAAGGCCAGGCGCACCACGCCGGTGTCCGGGTCGAGCCGGCTACGCAGATCGGCCAGCAACTGCTCGTACCGTGACGTGAGATCGCGCGCGGCCGCCACCACGAGTCTGCCGTTGGGCGTCAGGTGGACCCCGTCGGGGGCGCGCTCGAACACCCGGGTCCCGAGCTCGTTCTCCACGCGGGCGAGGGCGCGCGAGAGCGTCGGCTGGCTGGTGCGGAGGATGGCGGCGGTGTCGGTCACGTGCTGGTGGTCGGCGAGGGCGACCAGCCAGGACAGGTCCCGGAGCAGCATGCCCGCCATCATACGCATCGCGTATGGAAAACCGCTTGTCCTCGCATTGGACGCATAGCGGCAGGAAGCGCACAGTCGTTGGGGTGACCGCTGTTCTTGAGACCTCTGCCGTGGAAGGACACCTGCCGGGGACCACCGGATATCGGAGGGTCGTCGCCGCCCTGTTCGCCGCCGGGGTGGCGACCTTCGCGCTGCTGTACAGCACCCAGGCGATCCTGCCCGAGCTCGCCGCGCAGTTCGGGGTCTCCACCGCGGAGAGCACGCTGAGCGTCTCGCTCACCACGCTCGGGCTCGGCGTCGCGCTGCTGGTGGCCGGACCCCTGTCCGACGTCGTCGGGCGCACCCGGCTGATCCACCTGTCGCTGACGGCGTCCGCCGTCGTCGCGGCGGCGTGCGCGCTGGCGCCCGGCTGGCCGGCGCTCATGGTCCTGCGGTCATTCCAGGGCATCACGCTGGCCGGGCTCCCCGCGGTGGCCACGGCCTACCTCCGCGAGGAACTGCACCCGTCCACGCACGCCCGCGCCGCCGGTCTGTACGTGGGCGGCACGGCGCTGGGCGGGATGGCCGGTCGCCTCCTGACCGGCGCGGTCGCCCAGGCCGCCGGCTGGCGCTGGGCCCTGGCCGCGGCCGCCGCACTCGGCCTGCTGTGCGCCCTGACCGTACGCGTGCTGCTTCCGGCCTCCCGGCGCTTCACCGCGGCCCCGGCGAGCGTCCGTGCCCTGCTTCGCGGGAGCCTGCGCGCGGTGTCGGACCGCGGACTGCTCGCGCTGTACGGCATCGGCGGCTGCTCGATGGGGGCCCTGGTGGCGGTGTTCAACGCCCTGGGCTTCCGGCTCGCGGGCGCGCCGTTCCACCTCGGTGTCGGAGCCGCCGGCCTGATGTTCCTCGTCTATCCCATCGGCTCCGTCAGCTCGGCGGTGTTCGGCCGGCTGGCGGACGGCTACGGGCGCCGGACCGTGACGCCGCTGGGCTGTCTGCTGGCCGTCGTCGGCGCGCTGGTCACGCTGCCGTCCTCGCTGCCGGTCGTGGTCATCGGACTCGCGCTCCTCACCGCGGGGTTCTTCGCCGTGCACGGGGTGGCCAGCGGATGGGTTCCGGCCCGGGCGTACGCGGGGGGAGTGTCCACAGGCCAGGCCGCGTCGCTCTACCTGTTCACCTACTACCTCGGGTCCTCCGTCTTCGGCAGCCTCGCGGGCCGCGCCTGGACGGACGCCGGATGGCCGGGCGTGGTCGCCCTCGCCGTGCTCCTGCTCGCCGCCACCGGCGCTCTCGCCTTCCTGCTGCGCAGGACTCCCGCCCTTGCGTCGGGTACAACATCAGGGTGACCCCCGACACCGCGCTCGACCCTGCGACGATGACCGACCTCTGGGACCGGCGGTGGCCCGAGTGCCCGCCGTTCGCCCACTGGCTTCGCGACCGCTATCGGGACCGCTGGGTCAGGTTTCACAGCCTGCCGGAGTCCAAGCGCTATCCGGACGACGAGGCGGAGTACGCCGTCGTGCTCGGCCGTCACCACACCGTGCTCTCCGAACTCGATCCCGGACCACATCTTCTGGTCATCACGGCCGAGTGGACGGACACGCCCGCGACAACGCCCCAAAGGTGGCCGCGGCGATCAGAGGTCGCACCGGCGGCCTGGCACTGGCGGACCCTCCTCGAGGATCCCGACGATGATCCCCGCTACCGCAGCTACACCCAGCTCTACGCCGAGACGCGACCCTGGCGGCCCGGCGTCATCGACGAACTGCTCAGAGCCGTGGCGGACGACGAGATCGCCGGCGTGATCCTCGGTCCCCCGGACCTGCGCTGGCTCTATCACCCCTACGACGGGGGCGCCGACGTGATCGCGCCCACACGCGCGGAACGCGACGCGCTCAAGGAGCGGCATCGGGACTGGTTGTCCGCGCACCCCTTGGGCCTGTAGCTGTCACGGCCGCCGCGGGCTCTCCGCTCGGCGACCACGCCGGCAGGGGCGCTCGCTCTCAGGTCGGCTCGTGCCGTCCGGATGTCGTCGTCACCGCAGCCCGCGGCGCAGGCGGAGGTCGCCTCCGAAGGCTTCCGCGATCACGCGTCCCGTCTCGAAGGCGAACTCCGCCTCCACCCATCGGGCGGGGTCCTCGGCGTCGAATCCCTTGGTCACGCGGACAAGCCGCTCGCCGACATGTCGTACGAAGGGCACCTCGGCGGGGGCGGGCACGATGTCCACACGGCTGCCGAGCTCCTCCATCGCGTAGCTCTCTCCTGGTTCGTCCGGCGTGATGCGCAGAGCCCAGTCGGCGGTGTCACGGACCACGACGGTTGTCGTCTCCAGATGGAGCCACACGTGCAGGAGTTCGGGGGCGTCGGACTCGTGGGTGAACAGGGCCGCGGTGACCGCGACCAGGCGGAGGCCCTCCATATCGGAAAGATCCGTCACTCACCACCTCCGCACGGGTCGTCCGTCTGCGATCAGTCTGGCGCCTCATGAGCCCGCCTGTTCATCGGTCGCAACCGGCTCAGCGCCTCGTGGAACTCCCGCTCGCCGATCTCGTACGGAGCGAACTCGTCGAGATCCAGCTGATCGTAGGTCAAGCCCCCGTACTCGTCCTCGTCGTGATCCGCGTCGTAGGCGATCACGGTGCCGCCGGCGTAGGCCTCGACCTGCACGTGGGCGTACCCCTCGGGGTCGAGCGCCAGATAGAACGTGCAGGTGCCCCAGTGCGCGTACTCATCCCCGCGATCTTCGTCCCACCCTCGCCGGAAGTACCGCACTCCACCGGCCACCTCTCCGCGCGACAAGCCGACTTCTGGACATGCTGCGGCTCGTGCGTCTCCGCAGCGGCAGCGAGCGGGGGACCCGCAGTGGCGAACGCGGCACAATCTCGCCGTCTCACCCGTCTTCTCGCGATCTCACACCGGCTTGTGCCGGTCATACTCGGCTGCCAGCCGCTTCGGCGCCTGCTGACGCCATGCCTCTTCCACGAGACTCCTGACGCGTTCCGCCGTGACCCTGCCGAGCTCGACCTGCAGCCCGAGGAAGCTCTTCCTGGCATCCGGGCGGCGTACGGACTCGTAGGCGGACGGGTCGGCCTGCGCCGCGTCGGCGGCCTGCTGCTCGGCGACGCAGAACACCGCCGTCGTCTCGTCCCTGCCCATGCCGAGGAAGGTGCGGCCCCGGACCTTGAAGACGGGAACGTGGAACCGGAAGTGACTGACCTCTTCGACCTCGGGCAGTGCCGTGGCCCAGCGCCGGATGTCGTCCGTAGTGGTCACGAAGGGACTATATCCGCGTGCCCCCGCGGCAGCCGTCCCACAGGGCAGCCGTCCCACAGGGCCGCGGTGACCGCGACCGGACGCCGGCCTTCCCAGCGGAAAGATCCACCCTCTGGCGTCTCCACGCCGGTCGTCCGTCTGCGATCAGCCGGGTGCCTACGGCAGCCATGGGATTGGACTTGCGGGTCCAATTCTTACCTCGCACAGTGGCAGTGCCGCGCGGGTGACCGGGACAGGTTCCGGTGCGGGCACAGGCAGACGAGCATGACAGGAGCGCGTGATGAGCGGACGGCTGCAGGGCAAGCGGGCGCTGGTGACCGGATCGACGAGCAACATCGGGCGGGCGATCGCGGAGGCGTTCTCGGCGGAGGGCGCGCACGTGATCGTATCCGGCCGCAACGCCGAGCGGGGCGGGAGAGTCGTCGACGGCATCCGGGCGCGCGGTGGCCGGGCCGACTTCGTGACGGCGGATCTGGACGGAAGCGCCGAGGCCTCGTACGCCCTGGCGCGTGAGGCGACGTCCGTTCTCGGCGGGGGCATCGACATCCTGGTCAACAACGCCGGGATCTACCCCGGCGACAGCACGGTGGACACCGACGAGAAGACCTTCGACCAGGTCTACGCCGTCAACGTGAAGGCGCCGTTCTTCCTGACCGCCGCGATCGCTCCCGCCATGGTCGAGGCCGGGGGCGGGGCGATCATCAACCTGGGCTCGTGGATCGCACGCTTGGGCGTTCCCCAGGGCGCGCTCTACAGCTCCACCAAGGGCGCGGTGGAGACCCTCACGCGATCCTGGGCCGCCGAATTCGGTCCTCGCGGCGTGCGTGTGAACGCGATCTCACCGGGCGTGATTCTGGAGCCCGCGTCGGGGGCGGCGCGCGCGGGTGAGGTCATGATGAACGGCACTCCGGCGGGGGGCATGGGCAAGCCGCAGGCCGTCGCGCATGCCGCGGTCTACCTCGCCAGTGAGGAGGCCGCGTTCGTCCACGGCATCGTGCTTGACGTGGACGGCGGCCGTACGACCACGGCCGTCATCGCCGGATGACGCAGCGCATCGCCACGCCCGCCGTCACGGTGTGCGCCGTGACGGCCGCGCGTGCGGTGCCGTCAGGCCCGCCGTGAGCGGTACATCACGTCGCGGCCCTCACGTTTCCTCGCGCGTCCACGGAGGCGGTGTTCACCGCCAGTGGCCGCCTGACGCGGCCCAACGGTGCATCGCTTGTCGGATCCGAGGCCATCGCCGCCGGGCAGAGCGAGAGCTTCGCCCGCTTCCGGGCAACTCACCACGTCAGCTCCGACCACGTCATCGACCTCGACGGAGACAGCGCCCGGCTGCGAGCGAACCTGATCGCCATGCACCTGTGGGGCCGGCCAGAAACGAGATCCCAATACGCTGCACACGCACTTCCTCGCCGGCGGGGTGCTCCACGCTGTCGTGCTCAGCACCGGCCGAGGGGCGGATGAGCACCGGGCGCAGGGCGAGGATGTCGGCGACTGAGCGGAACAGGTGGGCGGCGTCGGCGATGCGGACGGCGGCCGTGTGGGTGACGAATGTCGCCCGCATGCACGATCTTGTCGTGCAGGGCGACGACGAGATCCCGCTCGGCGGCCGCGACCGATCTTGGGTTCGTCGGCTGCGCCAGGTTCGGGTTGGACCAGTTCAGGCCTGGGGTCGGTGCCCTGAGAGTGTCGCAGAAGGGCGGAACTCGCCAAGCATTTACATAAACTCTAAATATAAAAATGCTATGCTTCGAGCATGAGTCGTCAAGACATCGCTCCTGGCGCGTCCGCCGCCATCGGGGCAGCCCTCTACGGCCTGGCCACCAGGGCCGCGAGACGCCTGCCCCGGGACATGAGCCTGACGTCCGCCGCCACCCTGGCCACCCTGGACCGGACCGGCCCGCGGCGCATCACCGATCTCGCCGCGGTCGAGGGCGTCACCCAGCCCGCGATGACCGCCCTGGTCCGGGTGATGGAGGAGTCCGGCCTGGTCGAGCGGCGGGGCGACGCGTCCGACAAGCGGGTCACGCTGGTGTGCCTGACCGAGGCCGGCGCCTCCTATGTCCGGGCGCGGCGCCAGGCGGGCGTCCACGCGTTCGAGCGGTTGATCGGCGAGCTCACCGGCGACGAGGTCGAGGCGCTGGTGGCGGCCCTTCCGGCGCTGAAGCATCTGGCAGAGCTCGAAAGCCAGGACCGCGAAGGGCCGAAGCAGTGACCGGGCAGCCGGTCGACGGGGTCGTGGTGAAGGCGCTCCCGGTGGCGCGTTCCGAGGCGCGGCTGCTGGTCCCCGCCCTGATGTTCATCGCTCTGGTCGTGGCGGCGGTCGCCAGCCTCGGGACGCCGCTCATCACCAGCGTGGCGACCTCGTTCCACGTCTCGCTCGGCAGCGCGCAGTGGACGCTGACCGTCACGCTGCTCAGCGGCGCCGTCGCCACGCCGGTCCTGGGCCGGCTCGGAGCCGGCCCGCACCGGCGGGCCACGATCCTCGCCACGCTGGCGGTCGTCGTCGCCGGCAGCGCGCTCACCGTGCTGCCGCTGCCGTTCGCGTGGCTGCTGGCCGGCAGGGCGGCCCAGGGCGTCGGGCTTGGGCTGACGGCGCTGATGATGGGCGTGGCCCGGGACCACCTCCCCGAGGAGCGCAGCGCGGCCGTGATCGCCCTGATCTCGGTGGTCTCGATCATCGGGGCCGGCGTCGGCTACCCGCTGGCCGCGCTGCTCGCCGAGCTCGGCGGGGTACGGGCCGCCTACGGCCTCGGCCTGGTCGTCACCGCCGCCGCCCTCCTGACCGCGTGGCGCTCCATGCCCGAAGCCCCCGAAGGCCGCTCCGCCCACGTGGACGTGGCAGGCGCGGTCGTCCTGGCCGCTGCGCTGCTCCTGGTGCTGTTCCTCGCCGGCGAACGGAATCTATGGAGCCGGCACCTCGCCGTGGCGGCGGGCCTCGCCGTCGTCGCGGTGGTGCTGCTCTGCGTCTGGGCCGTCATCGAGCTACGCAGCACGACGCCCCTGGTCGATGTGCGGGCGGTGCGGCACCCGGCGGCCGCCGGGGCGAACCTCGCCATGTTCGTCGGCGGGATCGGCATGTACCTCCTGCTCACGCTCATCACCCGGTACGCGCAGACGCCGCACGGCGCCGGCTACGGCTTCGGGCTGACGACCTTCGTCGCCGGGCTGGTCCTCATCCCGTTCTCGGTGCTGGGGTTCGTCGCCGGCAAGCTCACGCCGCGGGTCCGGACGCGGATCGCCGACCCCCTGCTCCTGGCCGGCAGCGCCGTCGTGGTCGGCGGCGGGTTCGCCCTGTTCGCGGCGGCCCGGTCGGACCTGGTCGAACTGTTCGCGGCGATGGGAGTGCTCGGCTTCGGCGTCGGCGGCTTCTCGGCCGCGATGCCCGGCGTCATCCTGGCCGTCACCCCCAAGAGCGAGACGTCGAGCGCCATGAGCTTCAACTACGTCGTCCGCAGCGTCGGGTACTCCCTGGGCAGCGCCATCGGCGGCCTGATCCTCGCCGCGGGCACCGGCCCCGGCCACCTCTTCCCCGACGACAGCGCCTACACCACCGCGGCGCTGGTCGGCATCGGCGCCATGGCGATCACGACGCTGACAAGCCTCGCTCTCGCCCGCCGACGCTCGTCCGAGACCAACCCGTAAATAAGATCCACTCATCCCAACACTGGAGGTTCCATGCCCAAGGGCTACTGGGTCAGCGCCTACCGCACCATTTCAGACCCTGAGAAGCTGGCTGCTTACAACAAGCTGGCCGGTCCGGCCGTCAAGGCCGGGGGCGGTCGGACCCTCGTCCGCGGCGGTCGGGTCGTGGCGCATGACGCCGGACTCGCCGAGCGCACCGTCCTGGTCGAGTTCGACAGCTTCGAGCAGGCCGTCGCGGCGTACGAGAGTGCGGCCTACCAGGAGGCGCTGGCCGCCCTCTCCGACGGCGTCGAGCGCGACTTCCGCATCGTCGAAGGCATCGACTGACCGAGGTCCAGCCGGATCTTCACTGAAGACCCACCATCTTGGTCTTCGCTGGTGCGGCTGCCGGTGTGGCCGGGGCGTCCAGCTCGGTCAGCAGAAGGGCCCGCGAGCGGCCGAGCACGACGGCGAGAGCACCCGAGCTGTCGGCGGTATGGGGCTCGGGTGACACCCCGACGCTGCCCAGCAGAATCGACCGGAAAATCATTGACCGGAGTTGTCGTATCTGGGCCGCGTCGTTCGTAGCCAGGGTGAACGGTCGCCCACGAGGGCGCTGTCCCGAACAGCTGTCACGACCAGCTGTCACGACCAAGGGAGATGCCGGCCGATGCAGCAGCACTCACAGGCCAAGGTCCACCGCATGTTCGAGCTCGTCGAGCCGATCGCCACCGTCACCTTCTCCGAGGTGGTGAACGAGGCGTTCCTGGCCCTGGGCATGCGCAACTACTGGGACGGGTACTTCGCGGGCCGGGCCGCACCGCTGGGGTCGGCACCGGCCGAGGTGGTACACGCGGTCTTCTACAACTTCGCCGACGGCGAGGTGGCACGCCACATCCCCTGGGTGTGGGGAAAGATCACCCCGCAGGAGGCAATCACCGTGCGCGAACGGGGCAGCACCGCCGCCCTGCGGCAAATGATTGGAGAGCTCGCCGACTCGCCCGGTCTGGTGCGGGCCGCCGACCTCGCCACCCGAGCAGCGGTCAGCGCGCCGACCGAGGGCAGACCGCTGTACGCCGGGCTGCGGGCGCTCGACGTGCCCGAGGAGCCGGTGGCCAGGCTCTGGCACGCGGCGACGCTGCTGCGGGAGCACCGCGGGGACGGCCACAACGCCGCCCTTCTCGCCCACGGCATCGGCGGCACCGAGGCCCACGTCCTCATGGCTGTTTCTCTTGGAATGAGGGCGGAGGAGTTCGGCCGGATCCACCACCTGCCCCAGGCACGGCTGACAGCCGTGGTCGACGGGCTGCGCGGCCGTGGCCTCGTGGACGCCGCCGGCGGGTTCACCGACGCCGGCCGGGAGACCAGGCAGCGGATCGAGGCGCTCACCGACGAGCTGGCAGCCCCGGCGTACGACGTGCTCAGTGCGGACGAGCTCGACGAACTGGCCGCGGGGCTCGAGCCGATCGCCGCCGCGGTATGGGCCTTCGACAACTGAGCGGGCGCATCAAGCTGCTGGGGACGGCCACGACCCCAGCCCGGCCACCGAGGTGAGCAGGTCGTTGCGCGGGATCACCCGCCTGGCGTGATCGAAGGCGCCGCCGCCAAGCGGCTCGCGAGGCCGCCGGCGCCTGACGGGAACTTCCAGCTCAGCCCACCGCCCGTGATCAGACCTGTACTGTCGCGCGGCGGCCCGGCTCGACTCGTCCGCGCCAGCCGTCCGGCCTGGTCTTAGCCGGCCGTCGGGAGCGCCAGCGGGAGGCAGCGGCGTGCCGTGAGGGCGGCGCGTGCGGCGCGGCTCCGGGCCGCCTTGAGCGCGCAATGCGGAAAGCCCGCGGCAAGGTGCAGGACCTTCCCACGGGCTTCCGATTCCACGACTCGCGGCACTACCTCGCGTCGCTCCTGATCTCCTCGGGGGCTGACGTCAAAGTTGTTCAGGCCCGTCTCCGGCATGCCGGCGCCAAGACCGCACTCGACACCTACGGCCACCTGTGGCCCGACTCTGACGAGTCGACCCGGGCCGCGATCGATGCGGTGCTCGCCGCTCGGACGGAACCGAGGCAGAACCAGCCGGAAACCGCGCGATGAACATGCACGTCACCGCGCGGTCGCCGATCACACGTCGTAGTACAGCTCGAACTCGTGCGGGTGCGGGCGGAGACGGATCGGGTCGACCTCGTTCTCACGCTTGTAGGAGATCCAGGTCTCGATGAGGTCCGGCGTGAACACGCCGCCCTCCAGCAGGTAGTCGTGGTCGGCCTCGAGCGCGTCGAGCACCTTCTCCAGCGAGCCCGGCACCTGCGGGATGTTGCGGGCCTCCTCCGGCGGCAGCTCGTACAGGTCCTTGTCGACCGGCTCCGGCGGCTCGATCTTGTTGCGGATGCCGTCGATGCCGGCCATGAGCATGGCCGCGAAGGCGAAGTACGGGTTGCAGGACGGGTCCGGCACGCGGAACTCGATGCGCTTGGCCTTCGGGTTCGAGCCCGTGATCGGGATGCGGACGCAGGCCGAGCGGTTGCGCTGCGAGTAGACCAGGTTGACCGGGGCCTCGTAGCCGGGCACCAGGCGGTGGTAGGAGTTCACCGTCGGGTTGGTGAAGGCCAGCAGCGACGGGGCGTGCTTGAGCAGGCCGCCGATGTAGTAACGCGCCATGTCCGACAGACCGGCGTAGCCGACCTCGTCGTAGAACAGCGGCTCGCCGTCCTTCCAGAGGGACTGGTGGCAATGCATGCCGGAGCCGTTGTCACCGAAGATCGGCTTGGGCATGAACGTGACCGTACGGCCCGCCTGGATGGCCGTGCTCTTGATGATGTACTTGTACAGCATCAGCTTGTCGGCCGTCTCGAGCAGCGTGCCGAACCTGAAGTCGATCTCCGCCTGGCCGGCGGTGCCCACCTCGTGGTGCTGCATCTCGGTCTCGATGCCGGCCTCGATGAGGTTGCGCACCATCTCCGAGCGCAGGTCGGTGAAGTGGTCCATCGGCGGGACCGGGAAGTAGCCGCCCTTGTAGCGGGGCTTGTAACCCAGGTTGCCGCCCTCGGAGGCCTTGCCGGTGTTCCAGGCGCCCTCGATGGAGTCGATGTAGTAGTAGCCGGCGTTCTGCCTCGTCTCGAAGCGGACGTCGTCGAAGATGTAGAACTCGGCCTCGGGGCCGAAGAACACGGTGTCCGCGATGCCGGTGCCCTTGAGGTACTCCTCGGCCTTGCGCGCGACGTTGCGCGGGTCGCGGCTGTAGGCCTCGCCGGTCAGCGGGTCGTGCACGAAGAAGTTGATGTTCAGCGTCTTGTGCTGACGGAACGGGTCGAGCACGGCCGTGGACGGGTCGGGCAGCAGGAGCATGTCCGACTCGTGGATGGCCTGGAACCCGCGGATCGACGAGCCGTCGAACATGAGGCCGTCGGTGAAGACGTTCGGGCCGAAGTTCTCCGACGGGAAGGTGAAGTGGTGCGTCGTCCCCGGCAGGTCCGTGAACCTGACGTCAACGAACTGCACACCCTCGTCCCGGATGAACTTGAGGACGTCATCGGCGGAGTTGAACACTCTCGAACCTCCCAGGGGCATGGGCTAGCAACCCGAAAATAGGCCGATGCCGTTTCCGCCCCATGTCTCGATTGTTTCGCGCGTGTTAAGGGAAAGCGCTACCCGGGCGGTCGCGGCGATAACGTCGGCCCGCCGTTCCCCGGGCTCCATCGTACGGCCTTCTCGCAGGTCAGGTGCCCAACGCGGCCGGGCAGCGGGGCCCGCCGGAAACGCCTGAGGCACGGTCGTAGGGGTCGACGGGCTCGCCGGAGGGCCGCGCTCCCTGTGGGTCGCCGGGGAATCGCGGGTGGACGAACCCGTTATCCGGGGCGCAATTCGCGCCGAAGAGGGCTGATCTGTCCGTATTCAGCCAGACGATGAGCTTCCCCTCCTCACGGTAGGCGGAGAACTCGCTCCTGTGGTGCTCGACGACCCTCGTCACGATCAGGGGCGCGCCGGGGCGGCTGACCGGGTGGACGAACAGATAGTCCGTCTCTATCGTGACGCCTCCGCCGGCCCTTTCGGAGATCGTCGTCTCGCCGGAGACCTTCACGACGTCCCCGACCGGCTCGGCCGCGTCCGGCGCGAGGCTGAACAGCCACGACCGGGTGCCTGAGGGGCCGCTGTCGTCCAGGCGGCGCAGGAACGTCTCGCGCTGCCGGGGATGCAGCAGGCGGACGAACTCCTCCGGGCGGCCGCCCCGCACGGTGGCCGGGTCGAGGTGCGCGGCCGACAGCAGTCGCCGTACGCGCTGCAGGGCCTGGCCGACCTCCTTCTCGGTGAGCCCGCCGAGCGCACGTGCCGCGGGCATGGCCAGCCCCTGCTCCCCGTCGGCGTAATCGACGGCGGGAGTGCCGGCGAACGGACCGGTGGACGACGCCGGGACGGGGCCGTGGTCGAACAGGCCCTCCTCGCCGTCGGGGATCGGCGTCAGCACGGGCCCGGGCCGGGCGACCACGGGGCCGGAGATCATCAGGTCCTCGCCGCCGGCGGCCGGGCGGACGATGCCGAGCCTCTCCAGGACGTCGGGCCGCAGCACGAAGACGAGCCCCACGAGCACGACCAGGCCGGCGATCACCATCAGCACGGCCGGACGGCGCCGCCGTCCCGGCGGTGACTCGGCAGACTCGGCCGACTCGGCCGCCGAGGTCATCCGCCGGATCTCGTCCTCGTCGAACTGCGCGACCAGCGCCTCGAAGCGCGCGTCGATGTCATCGGGGTCCGCCGGCCGCACGGTTCCCTCCAAAGCGCTCAGGTCGGAAACGATTCACGATACCGGGATTTAATGCGCTAAGCCTGCCCATGATGTACGGCTTCGTGGCCGGGCGCCAGACCGGTGACCCTCCCCGATACGCTGGGAAACCATGAGTGACCGGCAGCCGCGTTGGACGCAGACCTGGCTCGGGGGCCCGCGGGCGGCCGGGGTGGACCTGGGCTATCCGGGGCAGCGCCTCGGCCTGCCCGAGCAGGGCCCCGGGGCGGTCGCGGGGTGGGGGCGCAGGATAGGCGCCGTCGCCGTCGACTGGCTGCTGTGCACCTGGGCCATCGCCGGCGGTCTGCTGCGCTTCCAGGGCAACGACGTCGGGGCCGTCGGCCTCGGGGTCTTCGCCGCGGAGTACGTCCTGCTGGTCGGCACGATCGGCATGACGCTGGGGATGCGCCTGTTCGGCATCCGCGTGGCCGGGCTCGACGGCGGGCGGCCGCCCTTCCTCGGCGTGCTGGTGCGCACGCTGCTGCTGTGCCTGGCCGTGCCCGCGCTCATCTGGGACCGCGACCGGCGCGGCCTGCACGACCGTGCGGGCGGCACGGTCGTCGTCAACCTCTAGCCGGGTTCAGTTCCTGACGCACTGGAAGATCGCCGTACCGGGGAGCAGGCGGCCGCGCAGCGGGCTCCAGCCGCCCCACGTGCGGTCGTGGCCCGGCGGCCACTCCGGCTCGGTCAGGCCGGTCAGGACGAGGCCGGAGGCGGCGATCAGGCCCACCCAGTCGCCCATCGTCCGGTGGTGCTCCACGTATGACGGCTCGCCGTCCTCGCCGAACTCGACGTACGGCGACCGGTCGAAGTAGGGCCGGTCGGCGGTCAGGCCGCGCGGGCCCGGATCGTCGGGGAAGGCCCACCGCACGGGGTGGCTGACGGAGAACACGAACCGGCCGCCCGGCCGCAGCACCCGGCGCAGCTCGGCCAGCACCGCCCCGGCGTCCGCGACGAACGGCAGCGCCCCATAGGCCGAGCACGCCAGGTCGAACGACTCGTCCGCGAACGGCAGCGTCTCGGCGTCGGCCTGGACGACGGGCAGTCGCATCCCGGCGGACATGTCGATCCGCCGGGAGTGCTGCAACTGCCGGTAGGACAGGTCGACGCCGACAACCGTCGCCCCTTGTCCCAGCAGCCAACGGCCGCACTGGCCCGCGCCGCACCCGATCTCCAATATCCGGCGCCCCGCCACGTCGCCGAGCAGCCGGGCCTCGGCCTCGTCCAGGCCCTCGGGGCACCACACGAAGCCGTCGTCGCGCAGGAAGCCGCCGTGCTCGGCCTGGTAGTCGTCGGCCGCGCCGTCCCACCAGCCCCGGTTGGCCCGCGAGGTCTGCGACCGGGAGACCGGCCGCCTTCCGACACCCAACGCGATCAGCGCATCTTGGGGCCGCGCGGCATCCGGGCGCCCTTGGGGATGGGGCCCTTCGGCATCGGGATGGCCGGGGTGAGGGCGCGCATCCGGTTGTTGACCTCGGACACCGCGCCCTTCTTCAGGTTGCGGGGCAGCTTCATCATGTGCCGCTGGAGCTTGGCCAACGGGACCTGGCCCTCCGCGTCACCGCACTGGATGTCGTACACGGGCACGTCGACCGCGACGCGCTGCACGCGCTTCTTCTCCGCGACGAGCATGCGCTGCACCCGGTTCGGCGGGCCCTCGGAGACCAGGATGACCCCCGGAAATCCGACGACCCGGAAGACGAGGTCCTGGTCGCGGTTGACCGCGACCGGCTTCTCCTCGACATACCAGGTGCCGCGCAGGCTCTGCAGGATCGCGTACGTCGCCCCCGGCTGGCCGTAGAGCATCGAATACTGCGCCTTCTGCGCCAACCGGCTGAAGATGACCATCCCCACCAGTACGGCGGCGAAGACGCCGAACACGATCCACGTCCAGCTGAAGATCACGCCGATGACGACGAACAGGACGAGCGTGCCCAGAGCCGACGCGTAGACGATCGGCATTCCCTTGGGGTTCGCCTGCTGAATGATCTGTGCGACCATCCGGAGTTGCTTGAGGCGACCCGGAGCCGCTGCGTCTTTCGCCATGGTCTGAAGGATACAAACGCGGAGCTGACTTAATGAAAACGAGACTCGCCCACGCGGGCGGCGATCGCCTGCTGGTACAGGCGGCCGGCCCGGTAGGACGAGCGCACGAGCGGTCCGGACATGACGCCGGCGAAGCCGATCTCCTCGGCCTCCCGCTGGAGCTCCACGAACTCCTCGGGCTTGACCCAGCGGTCCACCGGGTGGTGGCGCGGGGTGGGGCGCAGGTACTGCGTGATGGTCACCAGGTCGCACCCGGCCTCGTGGAGGTCGCGCAGCGCCTGGGTGATCTCCTCGCGCTCCTCGCCCATGCCGAGGATGAGGTTCGACTTGGTGACCAGCCCCGCCTCGCGGGCCATGCTGATCACCGCCAGCGAGCGCTCGTAGCGGAACGCGGGCCGGATCCGCTTGAAGATCCGGGGCACGGTCTCGATGTTGTGCGCGAAGACCTCGGGCCTGCTGGAGAAGACCTCCTCGAGCTGGCCGCGGTCGCCGTTGAAGTCCGGCACCAGCAGCTCGACGCCGCAGCCGGGCACCATCTCGTGGATCTGCCGGGCGGTCTCCGCGTACAGCCAGGAGCCGCCGTCGGGCAGGTCGTCACGGGCGACGCCGGTCACCGTGGCGTAGCGCAGGCCCATCTGGTGCACCGACTCGGCGACGCGGCGCGGCTCGTCCCTGTCGTACTCGGCCGGCTTGCCGGTGTCGATCTGGCAGAAGTCGCAGCGCCGGGTGCACTGGTCGCCGCCGATGAGGAAGGTGGCCTCGCGGTCCTCCCAGCATTCGGAGATGTTGGGACAGCCCGCTTCCTGGCACACGGTGTGCAGCCCCGCGCCCTTCACCAACGACTTGATCTCGTTGAAGTTGGGGCCGTTGCGCAGCCGCGTCTTGATCCACGGCGGCTTCTTCTCGATGGGGGTCTGGCTGTTGCGCACCTCCAGGCGGAGGAGCTTTCGGCCTTCAGGAGCGACGGTCATGCGACTTCCTTCGCAGCACTCCGCGGCAGCGGTCCGCGGACCCGGGGTCCGAGCGGGAGCACGCGGCCCTGCGCCGTACGCGGGCCTGCGTGCCTGTCGGAACGCTCGTTCACGAGCCCAGCTTATTACCTGCCTTCACGTGATCCGGGACAGCTCCCGGACCGTCCGCGCGAGGTGGCGCGACAGCTCGGCGTCGATCCGATCGGACTCGCCGGAGCCGAGGCCCACCGAGCCCTCGTCGACGCCGGCCGATTCGAGGAGGACGGCCCGCAGCGCCGTCGGCGGCTCCGCCTTCCAGGCGGTCCGCCCGGCGAGGGAGCCCTCCCGGCGCGCGGCCACCAGGCCGGGGTCGGTCTCCCTGGAGAGCGCGGCGCGGCGGATCTCCTCGGCCGTCTCCCCGCGCCTGGCCGCGGCCATCACGGGAGTGAGGGCCCGCCCGCTCGCGCGGCGTCAGCGTGAGCAGCAGCGGAAGGCCGACGAGCAGCACGGGCCGCCGCCGCACCCCGACGCGCAGGTGAGCGCACCGGAAGAGCCGGTCGTGCAGGTGGATCGCGGCCGGGGGCGCGGCGCCGACGGCCCCGGCGATCCGGTCGGCGGCCTCGAACAGGGTGGGCGCCTCCGCCCTGGTGACCTCCTCGGCGCCGTCCGGGAGCCAGGCCGTCCTGGGCCTGGTCAAGATCGCGATGGTGGCGAGCACGCCGCCGACCAGCCAGCCGAGCACGTTGCCGTGCCAGTTGACGACGATGAGGACGCCGCAGGCCAGGATGGCCGCGGTCACCGCGTGGACGACGGCGGACAGGGCGAAGGAGGCCAGCCTGGCGGCCGGTCGGCCGGATCTGTCCAGCCGCCGGTCCCGGAGCCGGAGGAACCGCCTCCTGGCGTCACGGGGCAGCAGATCGGCACGGACCTCACCGGGGGGTGAGGAGAGGCTCATGCCGCGAGTATGTCCGAGGCCGTCCCGCCGGGCGTAGTCCACAAAAATGCAATCGATTGCAATTTTAGAGTAGAGTGCAGGAATGGCCGAGGGACTGCGGGAGCGCAAGAAGCGGCAGACCCGGCAGCGCATCGCCGAGGTGGCGGTCGGGCTGTTCGTGGAGCGCGGATTCGACAACGTCGCGATGGCCGAGGTCGCGCAGGCCGCCGAGGTGTCGGTGAACACCGTCTACAACTACTTCCAGGCCAAGGAGGACCTCGTGCTCCCGCCCGAGGAGGCCTCGCCCCGGAGGCTGGCCGACATCGTGCGGGAGCGGCCGCCGGGCCAGTCGGCGGCCGTCGCGGTGCTGGAGCGCCTGCGCCGGGAGATACACGGGCGCGAACGAACGGTCGGGCTGAGCGCGGGATTCGGACGCGTGCTGGAGATGATGCGGGCCGCCCCCACGCTGACCGCCCGGCTGGAGGACCTCGGCCGCCGGATGACCGACGCCCTGGCGGTCGCGCTGGCCGAGGAGACCGGCGCGGACGCCGGCGATCCGCTGCCGCGCGTGGTCGCCTGGCACATCGGCTGCCTCCACTCGCTGGTGTACGCCGAGATCGGGCGGCGTACGACGGCGGGGGAGAGCCCGGACACCATCGCGGCCGCCGTGCTGGAGTTGCTCGACGTCGCCGAGAGCCTCCTGGGCGAGCGGGTCCGCGCCTATGCCGTACGAGAGGGACGACCGTGTTCAGAGTGACGATCAGAGGAAAGTTCAAGGGCCTCGACGACGCCGGCCGGGCCGCCGTGACGGCGGTGGGCGGCGCGGCCTACACCGAGGGCGGCACGTTCACCCACGACGCGAGCGTGTCCGCCTTCACCTTCCGCTGCCAGGTGCCCGCGGGGCCGGACGACGGCGAGGACGAGGCCGCGCTGGGAGCGATGGCCGCGCTGGACGCGCACGGGCACCCGTACGAGATCCTGCACGTCGCGGTGACCGACATGCGCCGGATCAAGATCCGCCGGAAGGGCCGCGGCGTGTAGCCGTCAGGCGAGATCCTCCTCGTACAGGTCGTACGGCTCCTCGCCGAGAGCCTCGGCGAGGCGCTTGCCGGCGAACGGGATGACCTCGTCGACCATGATCCGCCGGCCGGTCTCGGCCGCCAGCGAAGTGACCCCGGAGTCGTCACCGGCGATGCGGGTGTACCAGCTCAGGTCGTTGACGCAGTTGAGCGCGAAGCCGTGCATGGTGATCCCGCCGGAGACCCGGATGCCGATCGTGCCGAGCCTGCGGTCGGGCAGCCCGTGCGCGGGGTCGCCGGGCACCCAGACCCCGCCGCGGCCCTCGACGCGCCGGGCCGTCAGCCCGAAGTCGGCGCAGACCTGGATCAGGACCTCTTCCAGCAACCGGATGTAGGAGACCACGTCGCCGATGCGGATGATGGGGTAGCAGACGAGCTGCCCCGGGCCATGCCAGGTGATCTTCCCGCCTCGGTCGACGTCGATGACCGGCGTGCCGTCGACCGGCCGCTCGTGCGGCAGTGTCCGCTTGCCCGCCGTGTAGACGGGGGCGTGCTCCAGCATGAGGCACAGGTCGGAGATCTCGTCGGCCGCCCGCCGGGCGTGCAGCCGCCGCTGCAGGGTCCACGCCTGCTCGTACGGTACGTCGACGCCCAGGCGGACGATGGCCACGCCCTTCACGTTCCCATCGCCCTTCACGTTCACAGCGTAGAGGTCAGCAGCCGGGGCTCGATACGCAGCTCCTTGACGGCGGGTCCGTCCCGCTCGATCCGGTAGGCGTACCCCTCGGGGTCGGTGGTCACGGCCTGGATGAACTCCGTGCCCACGTAGTGCAGCGCCACGCCCTCGTCGGCGGCGTATCCCTCGGGCAGCTCGCCCGACGCGACCGACTCGTGCAGCAGCGCCCGCCGCTGGGGGTCGGAGTTGTAGTGGACGCCGCAGGAGTAGGGGAGCAGGCCCAGGCCCTCGGCCCAGGGCCGCAGTCTCGGCCCGAACGAGTCGGTGTTGCCGCCGACGTGCCAGCACAGCGCGCCGGCGCTCTGCCCGGACAGCACGATCCCCGCCCGCCACGCCTCGGCGAACGCCTCGTCCAGGCCGTGCAGCCGCCACAGCGCGGCGAGGTTGGCGACGCTGCCGCCGCTCACGTAGATCGCGTCCTGCTCCAGGATCCACTCGCGGGGGTCCTCGACGTTCGGCATCGGGAAGACCGTCAGGTGGCTCACCTCGACGTCCCACCGGGCGAACGCGCCGTACATCTTGAGCAGCCAGTCGGCGTCGTCCCCCGTGGCCGTGGCGAGCAGGCCGAGCTTGGGCCGGTCCTGACCGGTCAGGTCGAGGACGTAACGCAGCAGGGCGGTCGGCTCGATGAACCCGTATCGCTCCGTCTGCCGGAACGACCCGCCTCCGATGGCGACGATGTGCGACTGCCCGATGCGGCTCATGCCCACCACTCCCGTTCCCGGATCGAATGACTCTTTAGAGTACGGCGGCCAGCGCCTCGCCGACGGTGGGATGGGCGAACCGATGACCCGCGTCGAGCAGCCGCCGGGGGAGCACCCGCTGTCCGGCGAGCAGGGCCTCCTCCGCGAACTCCCCGAGCGCCAGGCGCAGCGCGAGACGCGGGGCGGGCAGCGGCATCGTCGGGCGCCGCAGCGCCTTCGCGAGAGCGGCGGTGTACTCGGCGTTGGTCACCGGCTCCGGAGCCGTGAGGTTCACCGGCCCGGCCAGCTCGTGCGCGAGCAGGAAGCGGACCGCGTCCACCCAGTCGGGGAGTGAGATCCACGAGACGTACTGCCTGCCGCTGCCGAGCACGGCGCCCGCGCCCATCTTGAAGATCGGCAGCATCCGCGCGAGCGCGCCGCCGCGGCCGCTGAGCACGACACCCGTGCGCAGCGGCGTCACCCGCACGCCCGCCTCACCGGCGGGTGCGGCGGCGGCCTCCCAGCGGCGCACCAGATCGGCCAGGAAGCCCGTGCCCGCGGGCGCGGACTCGTCCACCGCACGATCGCCGGTGTCGCCGTAGAAGCCGATCGCGGAGGAGGACAGCAGCACCCGCGGTCCGCCGTCGGCGCGGGTCAGCGCCTCGGCGAGGGTGCGCGTGCCGCTGACCCGGCTTTCCACCAGCTCCCGCTTGTACGCCTCGGACCACCGGCGGTCGCCGATCCCGGCGCCGGCCAGGTGGACGACGGCGTCCGCGCCCGCCAGCGCCCCGGGATCGAGCACGTCGCCCGCCGGGTCCCAGAAGTGCTCGTCAGGCCCGGCGGGCGCGCGCCGTACGAGACGGCGCACCTCGTGCCCGTCGGCGCGCAGCGCGCGCACCAGAGCCGTCCCGAGCAGCCCCGAGGAGCCCGTCACCACTGTCGTCATCGTCTCCACGTATCGATCACTACCCGGAAACGAAGGGGGCCGCCCCGCGAAACGCGGGACGGCCCCCAGTTGCGTCCGGGCCGACGGCTCGCGCCGGCCCCGGGCGTACGGCTACGCCAGGCCGAGCTGGGCCTCGAAGCGGCCCTCCTCGAGACGGTGCTTGATCGTCGTGAGGAAGCGGGCCGCGTCGGCGCCGTCGACCAGGCGGTGGTCGTAGCTGAGCGCGAGGTACACCATCGAGCGGACCGCGATGACCTCGCCCTCCGGGGTGTCCACGACGACCGGGCGCTTGACGACCGCGCCGGTGCCCAGCATGCCGACCTGCGGCTGGTTGAGGATCGGCGTGTCGAACAGCGCGCCCCGGCTGCCGGTGTTGGTCAGCGTGAACGTGCCGCCGGTGATCTCGTCCGGGCTCACCTTGTTGGTGCGGGTGCGCTCGGCGAGGTCGGCGATCTTACGGGCGAGTCCGGCGATGTTGAGGTCACCCGCGTTCTTGATCACCGGGACGAGCAGGCCGCGCTCGGTGTCGGTCGCGAAGCCGAGGTGCTCGACGTCGAAGTAGGTGACCTCGTTGGTCTCGCTGTTGATCGTGGCGTTCAGCTTCGGGTGCTGCTTGAGCGCCTCGATCGCGGCCATCGCGAAGAACGGCATGAACGACAGCTTCACGCCCTCGCGCCGCAGGAACTCGTCCTTGGCCCGGTTGCGGAGCTGCGCGATGCGGGTGACGTCGACCTCGACCACGGTGGTGAGCTGGGCCGAGACCTGCAGCGACTCCACCATGCGCTTGGCGATGGTCTGCCGCAGGCGCGACATCTTCTCCGTACGGCCGCGCAGCGTGGTGTCGACCCGCACCTCCGACGGGGCGGGCGCGGCGGCGGCCGGGGCGGCGGGAGCCTGGGCCGGGGCGGGCGCCGCCTGCGGGGCCGCGGGAGCGGCGGCAGCGGCGGCGGCCTGCTCGCGCTGGACGCGGGCGGCCTCGATCACGTCCTGCTTCCGGATCCGGCCGCCGACGCCGGTGCCGTTCAGCGCGTCGAGGTCGACGCCGTGCTCGGCGGCGAGCTTGCGGACCAGCGGCGTGACGTACGGGCTCTCGCCGGACGAGGGCAGCGGGGTCGGCTCGCTCGGCTGCGCGGCCGGGGCGGGCGCCTGCGGCTGCGCAGCCGGAGCCTGCGGAGCCGGAGCCGGAGCGGGCGCCGGGGGCGCCGGCTGCGGCGTCACCACGGAGGGCGCGGGCTGCGGGATCGACGAGATCGGCGCGGCGGGTGCGGGCTCGGGCGCCGCCTGCGCCGGGGCCGGAGCGGGCTCCGGCTCGGGCTCGGGCTGCGGAGCGGGAGCCGGAGCCGCCGGCTCGGCGGCGGCCGGAGCGGCGCCCGCCTCGGAGTCGATCAGGGCGAGCTCGGCGCCGACCTCGACCGTCTCGTCCTCGGCAACGATGATCTTGGTCAGGTAGCCGGCGGACGGCGAAGGGATCTCGGTGTCGACCTTGTCGGTCGACACCTCGAGGAGCGGCTCGTCGGCCTCGACGCGGTCGCCTTCCTTCTTCAGCCAGCGGGTGACGGTGCCCTCGGTAACGCTCTCGCCGAGCTGGGGCATGGTTACGGAGACCGGCATGGTGTGTCTTCTCTCGCGTTCGCTAGGAGGGCTTCAGTTGTGGACGTGCAGCGGCTTGCCGGCCAGGGCCAGCATGGCCTCGCCGAGGGCCTCGGACTGGGTCGGGTGCGGGTGGATGAGCTGGGCGACGTCGGTGGCCGTGGCCTCCCAGTTGAAGATCAGCTGAGCCTCCGCGATCAGCTCGCCCACCCGGCTGCCGACCATGTGGACGCCGAGCACCCGGCCGTCGCGCTCGGCGACGACCTTGACCTCGCCCTGGGTCTGCAGGATCTTGCTCCTGCCGTTGCCGGCGAGGTTGTAGTTCAGCTCGACGACGTCGTGACCGCGCTCGCGGGCGACCGACGTGGCGACGCCCACCGACGCGACCTCGGGCTCGGAGTAGGTGATGCGCGGCACGCCGTCGTAGTCGATCGGCACCGGGTTCAGCCCGGCGATGTGCTCGGCGACCAGGATGCCCTCGGCGAAGCCGACGTGGGCGAGCTGCAGCGTGGGGATCAGGTCGCCCACGGCGTACACGCCCGGCACGCTGGTCTGGCAGAACTCGTTGACGAGCACGTAGCCGCGCTCCATTGCGACGCCGTTCTCCTCGTAGCCGAGGCCGGCCGAGACCGGGCCGCGGCCGACGGCGACGAGCATGATCTCGGCGTCGAGGGTCTTGCCGTTCTCCAGGGAGACGACGACCCCGGTGTCGGTGGTCTTGACGCTCTCGAACCGGGTGCCCAGCTCGTACTTGATGCCACGGCGGCGGAAGGCGCGCTCCAGCAGCTTGGAGCTGGACTCGTCCTCCAGCGGCAGCAGGTGCGGCAGCGCCTCGACGATCGTGACCTCGGCGCCGAACGAGCGCCACACGCTGGCGAACTCGACGCCGATGACGCCGCCGCCCAGGATGACGACCGAGGACGGGACCCGGTCGAGGACCAGCGCGTGGTCGCTGCTGATCACCTTCTCGCCGTCGATGTCGAGGCCGGGCAGCGACTTCGGCACGGAGCCGGTCGCCAGCACGACGTTGCGGCCCTCGTAGACCTGGTCGCCGACCACGACGCGGTTGGGACCCGCCAGGCGGCCCTCGCCCTCGACCACGGTGATCTTCTTGCTCTTGATGAGTCCGGCCAGGCCCTTGTAGAGGCCCCCGATCACCTTGTCCTTGTACGCGTGGACGCCGGGGACGTCGATGCCCTCCAGCCGGGTGCGGACGCCGAACGACTCACCCTCGCGGGCCTGGTCGGCGAGCTCGGCCGCGTGCAGCAGCGCCTTGGTGGGGATGCAGCCGCGGTGCAGGCAGGTGCCCCCGACCTTGTCCTTCTCGATGAGGACGACGTTCATGCCGAGCTCGGCCGCCCGCAGGGCACAGGCGTAACCACCGCTACCGCCACCTAGGACGACGATGTCGTAGGGGCCGCTGCCATCAGCCACTGGAATGCTCCTTGGTCGTATTCACACCGCCGGGTGGACCCGGCAGCATCTTTTCACTTGTCCCGGAAGATCGTGGCCCCGCCCCGGGCCCGCGCGGGCATGCCGCGACGGAGCCGTCTTCCGCTTTCGAACAGCCCGCGAAGGCTCCTTCTGTTTAAACAGCCTGCGCGGACGTGCCGTTCCCCGCGTAGTGCTCGGCGACGGCGACGAGCGTGCGGGTCAGCGCGCCGGTGCCGCCCTTGGGCGTGTAGCCGTGCGGCTCGCCCTTGTTGAACGCCGGCCCGGCCATGTCCACGTGCGCCCAGCGGACGCCCGCGGGGACGAACTCCCGCAGGAAGATGCCCGCGGCGAGCATGCTGCCCCACCGCTCGGGCTGGAGATTGGCGATGTCGGCGACCGCGGAGTCGAGCCCCTTGCGCAGCTCGGCGGGCAGCGGCATGCCCCAGGCGCCCTCACCCTGCTCGCCGGCGATGCGGACGATCTCCTCGCGCAGGGCGTCGTCGTTGGCCATCACGCCGGCCGTACGCCACCCGAGCGCCACGATCTGGGCGCCGGTCAGGGTGGCGACGTCGATGATCACGTCGGGCTCGTCCTCGGTGGCACGGGCGATGCCGTCGATCAGCACCAGGCGGCCCTCGGCGTCGGTGTCGAGCACCTCGACGGTCTTGCCGCTGTAGGTGTGCAGGACGTCGGAGGGGCGCTGGGCGCTGCCCGAGGGCATGTTCTCAGCGAGACAGAGGTAGCCGACCGCGTTGACGCGCAGGCCCAGCCTGGCGATCGCGAGGAGCGCGCCGAACACGGCTCCCGCCCCGCCCATGTCCGACTTCATCCAGTCCATGGAGGCGGAGGGCTTGAGCGACAGGCCGCCGGAGTCGAAGGTGATGCCCTTGCCGACGAACGCGACCTTCCGGCCGGCCTCGGGGTGGCTGTAGGCGACGCGCACCAGGCGCGGCGGGTTGACCGAGCCCTGGCCGACGCCGATGATGCCGCCGTAGCCGTCCTCCTTGAGCCTGACCTCGTCGAGCACCTCGACCGACAGGCCGGCCTCGCCGCCGGTCTCCTGGGCGATCTCGGCGAAGCGCGCGGGCCACAGGTCGGACGGCGGCGTGTTCACCAGGTCGCGGACGAGGGTGACGGCGTCGGCGAGCGTCGCCGCGTGCGCGACGGCCTCCTCGGCGCCGGCCGCGCCGGACAGGACGGTCAGCTCGCCGACCGGCGGCTTGCGGTCACCGCCGGTGCGGTAGCGCGTGAAGTCGTAGGCGCCCAGCAGGCCGCCCAGCGCCACGGCCTCCGCTTCGGCGGCCGTACGGGCGGGCAGAGCGAGCGCGGCGGACGCCGTGCCGGCGAGTGATCGGACGGCCGCTCCGGCCGCGCGGCGCAGGGTTTCCAGGTCGTAGCCGTCCTCGGGGCCGTCCTGCGGGGCGGCCTGCGGCGCGTCGCCGAGGCCCACGGCGACGGCGACGGGCGCGGGCAGCGCCCCGAGGGTCGGGATCTTGACGACCTCTTCGGCCTTGCCGGTGAACCCCATGGTGGTGAGGATCCCGGCGAGTCGTCCGTCCAGGGCCTGGTCGAGGCCTTCGCCTCCGGGAGCCGGGCGTGGACCCTCCGGGGTCGTGTGGACGCCGATTATGAGAGCACTGGTCTCGATGGAGACCGCGTCAGATGCGTTTATGCGCACTGTGGTCACGTGAGCCGATGCTAGCTGGGCTTACTCGGCTACGCATAAACGAGGGTTCATCCTACCTATCGGTAATCTTGATGGTGCCAGTGAAACTAGCACCATCGCGATCTCTCGGACATATGGTGCTAATGTCAATAGCACTATGTTGCTCACGCTCGATCTCAACGATCCGCGACCCCTGCACGAACAGGTGGCCGCCGCCATAAGGCGCGCGATCGGGGCCGGGGACATCGCCCCCGGCGATCGGCTGCCGCCGGCCCGCGACCTGGCCCACGCGCTGGGCGTCAACGCGAACACGGTGCTGCGCTCGCTGCGCGACCTGCGGGACGAGGGCCTGCTGGAGTTCCGCCGCGGGCGCGGCGTGTCGGTGCTGCGGCGGCCGGACGGCCGCGCGGCGCTCAGGACCCGTGCGCGCGACCTGCTGGAGGAGGCCGCGAGGTATGGCCTCACCGCCGACGACGTCGTCGCTCTCATCAAGGACCTCAGCGAGGAAATGGCATGACCGACCCGCAGGACACCTCCGTAACCGGCTTCCGTACCCGATTCCTGCTGGCCGCCGCGGCCTGGGCCGTCCTGGTCGCCGCCGTGCTCGTGGCGGTGCCGCTGGCGTTCGCCGGCCGCCTGCCCGACCCGTTGGCCACTCATTGGGGGCCGTCCGGGCGGCCCGACGGCTCCATGGCGTTCGCGACCTTCGTGCTCTTCACGGTCGTGCTGTGGGCCGTCGTCGCGGGGATCGGCGCGGCCGCCGCGGCGCGGGGCCGCGCGCCGGTCCGCCGGGCGCCGCGCGCCTGGTTCTGCGCCGGGCTGGCCTGGGCGGGCGCGTTCACGGTCATCACGCAGGCCTTCACGATCGCCGCCAACCTCGACCGCGGCCACTGGACCCGCGCGGCGGGCCTGAGCTGGCAGGTCGCGGTGGTCGTCGCCGCGCCGATCGCGCTCGGGGCGCTGGGCTGGCTCGCCGGCCGTCGCGGCCCTGACGTTCCCTCGGAGCCACCGCAGAGGGGACCGCTCATCGACCTCGATCCCGGAAAGCGGCCGGTGTGGGTCTCCACCGCCGCCGCGCCGTGGGCGACCCGGCTCGCGCTCGTGGCGCTCGCCACCGCCGTGGCGCTGGCGGGGGCGGCCATGTCCGGCCTGTTCGGCGGAGGCTGGGGCGCCGTGGTGCCGCTCGCCCTGGTGGGCGTGGTCGGTCTGGCGGTGTCGTCGGTCTCGGTGCGGGTCGTCCCCGAAGCACTGACCGTGTCGGTCGGCCCGCTGCGGTGGCCCTCTCGCAGGGTGCGGCTGGACCGCGTCGAGCGGGCGTGGGTGGAGGAGCGGTATCCGGCCCAGGTGGGCGGATGGGGCTACCGCGGCCTCCCGGGACGGGCCACGATCATGATCCGCGGCGGCGAGTGCCTGGTCGTGCGGTACACCTCCGGCGGGCGGCTCGCCATCACCGTGGACGACGCCGAGACCGGCGCCGCCCTGCTCAACGCCCTCATCGCCCGGCAGCGCCCCTCCGTCGAAAGGTGACGACCGTGATCCGGCGCAACGCCGATGTCTGGCTCTTCCTCCTCGTCGCGTTCGGGGCCTCGTGGCTGATCGCGCTGCCCCTCTGGACGCGGGCCGTACCGCTGGGGCCGCCGGCCTTCCAGCTCCTCGGCGTTCTGATCATGTTCACGCCCTCCCTGGGCGTACTGGCCGTGTGGCTCACCCGGCGGCGCGGCACGCCGCTGAAGGAATGGGCGCGGGCGACCGGGCTCACGCTCGGACCGGACCGGGGCGGGACGGCCGCTCTCCTGGTGACGGCCCTGCTCGGCGTGCCGCTTCTCGTGGCCGTCGCCCTCCTGGCCAGCGCCGCCGTCGGCGTCGTGCGCCTCGACGTCGCCGGCCTGAGCCTGTATCGCGCGCAACTGGGCGCGACCCTCGACAAGGTGCCGCTGGACCCGCGGATCCTGTACGCCGTGCAGGCCGTGCAGGCCGTGCTGATCGCCCCGTTCATCAACGCGATCCCCGCGCTGGGGGAGGAGTGGGGCTGGCGGGGCTGGCTGCTGCCGCGCCTGCTCGGCGACCCGGCCGTCTCGTCCGCGCCGGGCGCGCGCCGCGTGTGGCCCGCGCTGGTGCTGTCCGGCGTGATCTGGGGTCTCTGGCACGCACCCCTCACGCTGAAGGGCTACAACTACCCGCAGCTCGGCGCCTGGGCGGCGCCGCTGTTCATCGGCTTCTGCGTCATCTTCGGGGCGCTGCTCGGCTGGATGCGGCTGCGCTCGCGCAGCGTGTGGCCCGCGGTCATCGCGCACGCCTCGGTGAACGCCACGGCGGGCCTGGCGCTGCTCCTCGGCGACGCGTCGGCTCCGCCGAACCCGGCGCTCGCCGGGATCAGCGGGATCGTCGGCTGGGTGCTGCTCGCGGCCGTCGTCCTCGTCGTCTACCGGCTGCGTCCCGTCACCGCGCCGCGCTGACGTGCGCGCTCACGAACGTCACATCAGCAGGGCGGCGGCCAGCAGCGTGACCGTCGTGGCCGTCTCCACCAGGGCGCCGAGCACGTCGCCCGTGACGCCGCCCAGCCGCCGTACGGCCCGGCGGCGCAGCAGCGCGGCGGCCCCCAGCCCGGCTGCCATCGCCGGCAGCAGCCCGGCCGTCGTGATCAGATACGGATCGTCCGACAGGTGATGCAGCAACCCGGCGGGCCGCGGGCCCGCGTAGACGGTGTGCCCGTAGGTCAGCCCGGAGTAGGGGACCAGCTCGGGATAGGCGTGGCCGAAGGGGTTCGACAGACCGAACGGCCAGCAGTAGTCCAGCAGCGACGGGCCGGCGGCCGCCACGAGGGCGAGCACCGCCACGACGGCGGCCGTCGCGAGGGTGGCCCCGATCGCGGCGCCCCGCCGCACGGTGCCGGCGACGAGCGCGCCGAGGCCGGTGGGCCGGGCGGCGGGCACGCCCTCGCGGCAGGCCCACGTGACGGCCAGCCTGCCGGTCGCCGCGGCCGCCACCAGCGCGACCCAGGCGGCCGTGCCGTCCCGCGACAGCACGGCCACCTGCACGAGCAGGGCGATCACGACGGTGACGACCCCGAACGGGCCGATGTCCGAGCGCTTCATCACGTCCAGCGCCCCGTCGGCCGGCTTGCCGCTGCCGAGCCCGTCGGCCAGGTCCGCGAGGCCGTCCAGATGCAGGGCCCGCGTCAGCCAGGCCAGGGCCGCCACCGCGAGGACGGCGCCGAGCAACTGCGAGCCAGACGCCGCACCGGCGGCCTCGAGCACCGCGGCGGCGGTCAGGCCGAGCAGCAGGCCGACGAACGGCGCCAGCGACATGGCGCGTCCCGCCACTTGGCGGTCGACCTCCACCGGCCGCACGGGGAAGACCGTGAGGGTCCCGACCGCGAGCCGCCAGGCCGCGCCGGGGCCGCTCATGCCCCCTCCTCGCCTGGCGGCTCGGAGTCGCATGAGCGAATCACACTGTGCTTGCTGATTCGCTCGCTTATGGGGGAGGGTTCATCGGGCACGAGGGCAGATCGTAGTTGTCACAGGGGCAGCGGGACGACCCGGCCGGAGACCACCAGGGCGACGTCCTCGGACTCGCGGGCGAGGGCCTGGTTGAGGCGGCCGAGCGCGTCGCGGAACAGCCGTCCGGCGGGCGTGGCCGGGATCACCCCGAGGCCCACCTCGTCGCTCACCGCCACCACGCGGGCGCGGGTGCCGCGCCAGGCGGCCGTCAGCGCGTCGCACCGCTCCGCCACCCGGTCGAGGGCGGCGCGGTGGCCGGCCGCGGGCGTGCCGTCCGGCCAGGCGGCGCACTCGTCGAACGCGGCGGCGAGCCAGGTGCCGATCCCGTCGATGAGCAACGTCCCCGGACCTCCGGACAGGACGGACGCGAGATCGGTCGTCTCCACGGTCCGCCAGTGCGCCGGGCGCCGTTCACGGTGGGCGCGCACACGGGCGAGCCAGGCCGGGTCGTCACCGCCCGAGGGCCCGGTGGCGACGTAGGTCACCTCGGGTTCGGCGGCCAGGCGGAGTTCGGCCTCCTCGGACTTGCCCGACCGCGACCCGCCGAGCAGCAGCGTCCTGCGTGGCCGCACCCACGGCTCCGCCTCCGCGCTCGCCGTGTCCACGACGGTCCCGTCCGGGACGGCCGTCGCACCCCACAGGGCGAGGCGGCGGGCCAGTTCGCTCTCCGCGGGGACGCGGTGGTGGAGGTGCACCGCGATGATCCGCGTCGCCGGCGTGACCCGTCCGCGGCGGCGCAGGTCGCCCAGCCGCTCCGGCCGGTCGGGCAGGTCCATGAGCACCACGTCGAAGGGCGCGTCCGCGTCCCGCCCGGGGGAGCCGGTGGCGGGCCCCGCGGCGTACAGCAGGCGACCGCCGCCGGGCCCGGTGACCTCGCACCCGTCGGCCGTCCTGCGGATCACGTACCCGGCGGGCGGGCGGGCGTCCGTGAGCCGTACGCGGCCGTCGAGCACGATGGAGGCCGGACGCCGGTGGCCGGGGGCGAGCCGGCCGCAGGACGCGCAGGGACAGTCGGGGACGGGCCAGCCCTCCGGGCCGCCGGTTCCCTCCAGGCGGATCTCCATGCCGCTGCCTTTCCGCGTCCGTGTCGCCGGGCGGCCCCGCGTCGCCGCCGGGGGGAGTGGACGCCGGGAAGAGAGGATAGGGTCCGGCTGCACGGTCTTTGTGCCGCACCGGCCCCGGCGTGAAGTCCCGGTGCGGGGGCGGCGAGGAACCGAAGGAGCGGGTGCGGATGATTTGGCGGTGGCGTTACGAGGACGCGAACGGCGGCGAGGTCACGGACCGGCCGCTGCCCCGGGAGATCTTCTCCAGCCAGTCGGACGCGGAGTCGTGGCTGGGGGAAAGCTGGCGCGAGCTGCTCGAGGCCGGTGTCGAGCAGGTGACGCTCATGGAGGACGAGCGGATCGAATATTCGGGGATGTCCCTGCGCGCCGAGTGAGCCGGGCGGGGGCCGGGACCGCGACGGGCGCGGTCGCGACCCCCGCGACGACACCGGTCCGCGGGACCGGAGACGGCGTCAGGGACGAGCGGGCGGGCTGACGGTCTTGGCCGGGTCACGCTCGACGACCGGGCCGAGCACGTCGTCGATCTTCTTGAGCACCTCGGCGTCGAGCTTCACGCCCGAGGCCTTGACGTTGTCGCGCACCTGCTCGGGCTTCGTGGCCCCGATGATGGCCGACGACACGTTGGGGTTCTGCAGCACCCACGCCACGGCGAGCTGGGCCATCGAGAGCCCGAGGTCGGCCGCGATCGGCTTGAGGTCCTGCACCCGGCGCAGCAGGTCGTCGTCCATCATCCGGCCGATGAAGCCCGAGCCGGAGGGGTCGGTGGCGCGGGACCCGGCCGGCGGCGGCTGGCCGGGCAGGTACTTGCCGGTGAGCACGCCCTGCGCGATCGGCGACCAGACGATCTGGCCCAGGCCCTCCTTCTCGCACAGCGGCACGACCTCGGCCTCGATGACCCGCCAGAGCATCGAGTACTGCGGCTGGTTGGACACCAGCCGGTCGAACCCCATCTCGTCGGCGATCTTCAAGGCCCGGGCGATCTGGTCGGCCGACCACTCGCTGACGCCGACGTACAGCACCTTGCCCTGACGTACGAGGTCGTCGAAGGCCCGCAGGGTCTCCTCCAGCGGCGTCTCGACGTCGTAGCGGTGCGCCTGGTAGAGGTCGACGTAGTCGGTCTGCAGCCGGCGGAGCGACCCGTTGATCGACTCGGTGATGTGCTTGCGGGACAGTCCCCGGTCGTTCTTGCCCTCCCCGGTGGGCCAGTAGACCTTGGTGAAGATCTCCAGCGACTCGCGGCGCACGCCCTTGAGCGCCCGGCCGAGGACCGCCTCGGCCCTGGTCCCGGCGTAGACGTCGGCGGTGTCGAAGGTCGTGACACCCTCGTCGAGAGCCGCGCGGACGCACTCGACGGCGGCGTCCTCCTCCACCTGCGACCCATGGGTGATCCAGTTGCCGTAGCTGATCTCGCTGACCATGAGGCCACTGCGGCCAAGATGACGGTATTCCATGGGTCCGACCTTAGGTCATGACATCGCGTCACTCCTCCGCGTGGTTCGCGGTAGGGTGCCCGGCGTGCGCCGGTTGATCACTTCCCGCCCCGTACGACTGGCTCTGGCCGTCGCGCTGGTCGCCGGTGTCGCCGCCGGGCTGGTCGTCGCCCGTCGGCGCCGTGCCGCAGTGCCGGCACCGGCCGCTCCGCGCCCTGCCCCGCCGCAGGACGCGGGAGACCCGGCCGGGCGTGGCCCCGAGCCGGTGCTCGGATGGCCCACGAGCGAGGACCTCGAGAGGTACGACCGGCCGGAGGCCGGCGCGCCGATCGCCCGTCTCCTCGACGGGCTCCCCCGGATCGAGCGGCCGCGCGGGAGGAAGGCGCAACGCATGACGGCCGCGCTCGTCGCGCTCGGCCTGCTGGCCCTCGGCGCGCAGATGCTGGACAACGCCGTGTTCGGCCCGGAGCCCGGGCCGTCGTCCGGCCGGGCGGCGTACGTGGGCGGGTACGCCGAGCCCGCCCCCGCGGTCCCGTCCGCGGATCCGGTCACCGACGAGCCCGTGGCCCAGCCGCCGCCGTCCCGCGACCCGGCGTGCGCGCTGAGGAAGACGGGCTCCACGACCCCGGCCGCACGGCCGGTCTCCCGGCGCGTGACGGCCGCGGTGAACCGGCAGTGGCGGCGGATAGAGAGATGGCTGAAGGCGCACGCGCCAAGGACGTACGCCTCGCTGAACGGCCCGGCCGGTCGCCGGCTGGTGGCGACGGCCGAGGCGCGGCTGGGGACGCGCGTCCCCGACTCGCTGAGGGCCTCGCTGCTGCGCCACAACGGCGCCCGCGGCCCGGCGGCGTTCCGGTTCTCGTCGAATTACGCGATCATGGGCGCGCGTGGGCTGGTCTCCTCCTGGCCCGACGCCTGCGAGATGGGCGGAGGCGTCCCCTTCGCCTACGACTCCGACTTCGGCGGCTACCTCGTGACGAACTCCGCCACCGGCGGCGTGGGCTCGGCGGACTGGGAGCTGCCGTACTTCGAGGACGAGTGGTCGTCGTACTACGCGCTGCTCAAGGCCACGGCGGACGCCCTCGCCGAGGGCGGCCCGGTGGGCGGGTCGGTCCCCGTGGTACGCGAGGGCGTCCTGGAGTGGAAGTGAGGCGGCCGAGGTTAAGCGGCCGTGCGGGTCACTTCTTGGCGCCGGCCGTGTTCTTGAGGGCGACAGGGAGGCCGCCGGGCAGGACGGCCGGCTTGGGGAAGCGCAGGCGGCGCATCTGGGACGAGCGCATCGCCGCGTAGAAGCCCACGCCCTTGAGGTCCTCGCCCGGGAACTTCGCCGCCGCCTCCTTCTTCACCTTCGTGGCCACGTAGAACGAGCTCGCCAGCACGAGCACCATCACGACCGGCAGCGACAGCGTGTAGACCAGCATGACGGCCGAGCGGACCGGGATCGGGAACGGCACCATCGACAGCAGCATGATGACGAACACGACGGGCAGGAAGTACTGCCCCGGCAGCCGCCGCGCGTCCACCCAGTCGCGGGCGAACTTGCGCACCGGGCCGCGGTCGCGTGCCGGCAGCGCCCGTTCGTCGCCGCGTAGCAGGGCTTCGCGCTGCTTGCCGCGTAGCGCCTTGTCGCGCTCGCGCGCCAGGCGGTAGGCCTCCTTGCGGTTGGCCGGAGCGGTCACCGGGGAGCGGCGGCGGCCCTGCGCCTCGCTCCGCTTCGGGGTGGGACGGCCCTTACCCGGGGTGCCGTGGGGCTTAGGATCCTCTACAGGGACGGGGGAGTCCTCCGCTGAGGTCTGGCTGCGACGTCGGAACACGTCGCCCAGCCTACCGGGAGTGCAACTTAGTGACGCCCTCGCGCGTTATGCGTAGGGTGAACCCAGGCGGCTACGCCGCCTGACAAGGGGCTTGAGACGGCTGGGGTCACCCACGCACAACCTTGGAGAAGGGGACGGCCGACGCGCATGAGCGTGATGAAGAGACTTTCCATGATCTTCAAGTCCAAGGCCAACAAGGCCCTGGACAAAATGGAGGATCCGCGGGAGACGCTGGACTATTCCTATCAGCGCCAGCTTGAGCTGCTGCAGAAGGTCCGCCGGGGCGTGGCCGACGTGGCCACCAGCCGCAAGCGGGTGGAGCTGCAGATCAACCAGCTCGAAGGGCAGGCCACGAAGCTGGAGAACCAGAGCAGGCAGGCCCTGTCGGCCGGGCGCGAGGATCTGGCCCGCGAGGCGCTGACCCGCCGCAACGGTCTCAACGCCCAGATCGCCGACCTGCGCATCCAGTACAGCAACCTGCAGGGCGAGGAGGAGAAGCTCACCCTCGCCAGCCAGCGGCTCCAGGCCAAGGTCGACTCCTTCCGTACGAAGAAGGAGACCATCAAGGCCACCTACACGGCGGCCGAGGCCCAGACGCGGATCAACGAGGCGTTCTCCGGCATCTCCGAGGAGATGGGCGACGTCGGCCTGGCCATCCAGCGGGCCGAGGACAAGACCGCGCAGATGCAGGCGCGCGCGGGCGCCATCGACGAGCTGCTGGCCAGCGGCGCGCTGGACGACTTCACCGGGCAGCGCGACGACATCCAGGCGGAGCTCGACCGCATGGGCGCCGGCTCGGACATCGAGCTGGAGCTCGCCAAGATGAAGGCCGAGCTCGGCCAGGGCCCGGCGCCCAGGAGCGCCATCGAGCCCGGCCAGCAGGGCCAGGCCGCCCCGTCCAGCCCGCAGCACACCCAGCAGCTGCGCCAGCCAGGGGAGGGACTGTGATCGTCAGAATCATGGGTGAGGGACAGGTCGAGATCGGCGCCGCCGACATCGACGTCCTCAACGAGCTCGACAGCGAGCTGGAAGCCGCGATCGAGTCGGACGACGAGACCGAGTTCCGCACCAAGCTGCACGCGCTCCTCGACAAGGTGCGTCACGTCGGCAAGGCCCTGCCGGACGACTCGCTGGAGCCGTCCGAGCTGATCCTGCCGCCGGCCGACGCCTCGATCGAGGAAGTGCGGGAGATGCTCGGGGACACCGGGCTCATCCCTGGCTGATGGCCTCCACGCGGTTCGCCCCTGATCGCGGCCTCACCGTCCGGATGACCGTGACGATGTTCCTGCTCGGGCTGCTCTACGTCGCGTTCGTGGCCGTCCTGGTCGCGGCGGGCGTACGTGCGGTCACCGTGCTCGTGATCGCCGGGGGTCTCCTGCTGGCGCAGTACTTCCTGTCCGACAAGATCGCGCTGTTCGCGATGCACGGGCGGGAGGTCTCCCCGCAGGAGGCTCCCGAGCTGCACGGGATCACCGACCGGCTGAGCGCGATGGCGGGGATGCCGAAGCCGCGGGTGGCGATCGCCGACTCGGACATCCCGAACGCGTTCGCCACCGGACGCAACCAGAAGAACTCGGTGGTCTGCGTGACCACGGGCATCCTGCGCAGGCTCGACGCGCGGGAGCTCGAAGGGGTGCTGGCCCACGAGATGTCTCACGTGGCCCACCGGGACGTGGCGGTGATGACGATCGCCTCGTTCCTGGGGGTCGTGGCCGGCCTGATGACGCGCTTCGCGCTCTACACCGGTCTGGGCGGCCGGAGGAACGACAACGGACCCCCGATCGGCCTGATCATCTTCGCGGTCTCCGGTCTGGTCTACGCCGTCAGCTTCCTGCTGACGCGGGCGCTGTCGCGCTACCGCGAACTGGCCGCCGACCGTGCGGGCGCGCTGCTGACGCAGCAGCCGAGCGCCCTGGCCAGCGCACTGGTCAAGATCAACGGCGACATCGGCAGGATCCCGACCAGGGATTTGCGCGAGGCGCAGCCGTTCAACGCCTTCTTCTTCGTGCCCGCCCTGTCGGGCCAGAGCGTCGCCTCGCTGCTGTCGACCCACCCGTCGCTGGAGCGCCGGCTGGACCAGCTCGCCAGGATCTCCGCGGCGCTGGGCCGCTGATGAGGAGGCGCTGATGGGCTGGTTCGACGCCCTGCTCGGCCGCTCCAAGCCCGCCAGGCCCGACCTGGACGCGCTGTTCGCCCTGCCGTCGGCCGCCGTCACGCTGCAGGCCGCCACCGGATTCGCCCCGGCGGGCACCGGCTCGGTGTGCTTCCGCGCCGCGGAGGGCGGCGCCTTCGCCCGGCTCGAACAGGACATCGAGGCCCTGATGGGCAGGGTCGACGTCTCCCGGGACTCCTACGGCTACACCTGGCTGCGGGTGCGCAACCCCGACGTGGCCGGGCTCGTGACCGATCTGCACGCCGCCAACTCGTCCCTGGAGTCGGCCGGGTTCGGCCCGTCGCTGCTGTGCTCGCTCGTGACCTTCGCCGACCCCTCGCGCAGGAAGCTGGCGATCGTGTATCTCTACAAGCGCGGCACGTTCTACCCCTTCGCCCCCATCGGCGAACCCCGCCGTGACAACGCGCTGGAACTGCAGGTGCGCGGCGTCCTGGACCGCGAGCTCACGATCGAGCCCGAGCTCGCGAGCTGGTTTCCCGTCTGGGGCGCCCCCGGCCTCTGACCCTTCGGGAGTCCTCATGACCGAGTGGACCCACCTGCGGCACACCGAGGCCGCGGCCGCGGAGATCGGCCGGATGGCCGAGGCCGTACGGGGACGGGACGGCGCCACGCCCGTGCCGACCTGCCCGGGATGGGACCTCAGGGAGCTGGTCGAGCACACCGGCGCCATCCACCGGTGGGCGGCGGCCATGGTCCGGGACGCCGCCCCGCGCCGGTACGACCGCGACGCCATGGACCACGGGCTGCCCGAGGACTTCTCCGGCTACGCCGACTGGCTGGAGGCGGGAGCCGTAGAGCTCACCGAGGCGCTGAAGGGCTGCGACCCGGACACCGAGGTGTGGGACTGGGCGGGGGACCGCAGCGCCCGGTTCTGGTCCCGCCGCCAGCTCCACGAGACCGTCGTCCACCGCGCCGACGCCGAGATCGCCCTGGGGATTACCCCGAAGGTGGACGAGGACGTCGCCGCCGACGGAGTGGCGGAGTTCTTCGACGTGCTCCCGTACGCCCGGTGGCGGCCGCTCGTCGCCGAGCTCAGGAGCGACGGGGAGGCGATCTCCTGGCGGACCGATACGGGCTGGGCCTGGCTCGTCCGGCTCACCCCCGAGGGGTTCACCTACGAGAGGTCCGACGCCCCGGCCGACGTCGTCGTACACGCGCCGACGACCGGGGACCTGATGCTGACGCTGTGGAACCGGCGCGAGCCCGACGCGGTCCACGGCGACGACGAGCTGCTGCGATTCTGGCGCGAGCGGGCCCGAATCTAGCGCGATCCGGTGCCCCTCCCGGCGATCGGAACGATTGCCGGAAGGGGCACGGGTGCGCCCGGTCAGGGGGCCTGGACCGTGCGGCCGAGCACGGGGGCCCCATGGCCGGGGAAGAGCGCCGCGGCGACATGCCGGGTGTCGCTGTACTCGACGACGGAGGTGATCCTGCCGTCGCGGACGGTGTAGACACCGATGCAGCGGTTGTCGTAGACGGTGCCGAAAACGGTGTCCGCCCTGGACGTCCACTCGGCGACCACGCGGTCTCCTTCGGCGATCGTGCCGACCAGTTCGATCGTCATGCTGCCCGGGACGAGGATCGGCCCCATGCCGCCGAGGAAGTCGTCGACGATCGCGTCGCGGCCGTGCCACGTCTTGGAGATGGGCAGGTCGCCCGGGTAGTGCCAGGTGGCGTCGGCGGCGAAGCTGTCGTAGACGACGTCGGCGTCGCCGTCGCGGACGGCCTCGACGTAGCGGATGACGACTGCCCTGGGGTCGGTGGTGGTCATGGTCGTGCTCCTTCGCTCGCTTTTCGCGGTGGGAGAAGTCGAAGAAGTCGAGCGTCGCCGGGGTGCGGCCGGCCCGCCCGAACCAGATGAGCACGCCACGCCTGGCGAGCCGCGCCAGGACGATGGGAAGGGACGCGCCGCCGGCTCGGGGACGTCGGCGAGCACGGCAGGCTCGGCGGGGTCCCCGGTCGGGATGTGTGCCCTCATCGTTGTCGCCTCCTCGTGGCGTCGGAGGCAACTTCACCGCTTGGGACGGCGGCCGGGCCAACAACACATCCGCACGCCTGACAACGCCGGGTTGTCGCCTATGCTCAGCGGCATGGATCTTGACCTCGTCCTGGTCCGTGCGTTCGCCGAGACCGCGGAAAGGCTGCATTTCGGGCGCGCCGCCGAACACCTCGGGATCAGCCAGCAGGCGTTGTCCAAGCGCATCGCGCGCCTGGAGACGCTGCTGGCCGTACGTCTGTTCGAGCGTGAGGGCGGCGTCCGGCTGACCGAGGCCGGGGAACGGTTTCTGCCCGCCGCGCGGCGGGCGCTCGCGGCGGGCGAGTACGCGGTCGCGGCCGTGACGGGCGCCCTGCCCGTCGTACGGGTCGACACGTGGGGCCATCTGTACGCGCCGATGCGGACCGTCGCGCAGGCGGCGGAGGCGCTCGGCGGGGTGCGCCTGGAACCCGGTCCGGGCCGGGACTGGCCGTCGGTCGCACGGTCCTTGCTGAACGGTGACACCGATCTGGGGTTCGGGCGAGTGCATCCGCTGCCGGAGGGCGGCGACGCTGGTCTCACTCAGCGACTGGTGCGGCTGGAGCCCGTCGACGCGGTGGTCAGCGCGGCCCATCCGCTCGCCGGAGCCGGCGAGCTGCGCCCGGCCGACCTGCGCGACAGCACGCTGTGGTGCCCGGCGGAGCTGAGCCGCCTGGACTTCCTCCGCCGCTTCGCGGAGGAGTTCGGGATCATCCGGCGTCAGGACGGCCCCAACCTGGGCCTGGACCACCTCGTCCAGCGGATCCGCGACGACGCCTCGTGCTTCACGCTCTTCCCGGCGGATGCGCCGCTGCCCGATCACGTGGGTCTGCGCTCGATCCCGCTCACGGCGCCGACCCCGCTGTACGCGTGGTCGCTGGCCTGGCGCGCGTCCTACGGTCACCCGCTGCTCGACGCCCTGGTGCGCGGCTTCGCCGACGCCGGGCGCGCCCGGCGCTGGCTGGACTACACACCCGGCCGGGACTGGCTCCCCGACACCGACCACGCGAGCTTCGCGGCTCGTCAGGCGCGTGCGGACCGCGGCCGCGCCGGCACGGCCGCGGTCCGGTACGGCTAGGGCAGGGCCAGCATGCGGTCGAGGGCGACCTTGGCCCAGTGGGTGGTGTCCGCGTCGACGGTGATCTGGTTGACGACCTCGCCGTCGGCCAGCGACTCCAGCGCCCAGACCAGGTGCGGCAGGTCGATGCGGTTCATGGTGGAGCAGTAGCACACGGTCCTGTCGAGGAACGTGATGGTCTTGTCGGAGAACCGGTCGGCCAGGCGGCGCACCAGGTTCAGCTCCGTTCCGACGGCCCAGGAGGACCCGGCCGGGGCCTCCTCCAGCTTGCGGATGATGTACTCGGTCGAGCCGACGAAGTCGGCCTTGGTCACGACCTCGTGGCGGCACTCGGGGTGCACGAGCACGTTCACCCCGGGGATGCGGGCCCGCACCTCGTCCACGCACGCGGCGGAGAAGCGCCCGTGGACCGAGCAGTGGCCCTTCCACAGGATCATCTTCGCGTTCTCCAGCTGCTCCCGGGTGAGGCCGCCGTTCGGGCGGTGCGGGTTGTAGACCACGCAGTCGTCCAGCGACAGCCCCATCTCCAGCACGGCCGTGTTGCGGCCCAGGTGCTGGTCGGGCAGGAACAGCACCTTCTCGCCCTGCTCGAAGGCCCAGTCGAGGGCGCGCTTCGCGTTCGAGGAGGTGCACACGGCGCCGCCGTGCCGTCCGCAGAACGCCTTGATGTCCGCGCTGGAGTTCATGTACGTGATCGGCACCACCCGGTCGGCGATGCCGGCGTCCTCCAGGGCGTCCCAGCAGTCCTCGACCTGGGTGAAGGTCGCCATGTCGGCCATCGAGCAGCCGGCGGCCAGGTCGGGGAGCACGACCTTCTGCGTGTCACCGGTCAGGATGTCGGCCGACTCGGCCATGAAGTGGACACCGCAGAACACGATGTACTCCGCCTCGGGCCGGGCGGCGGCCTCGCGGGCGAGCTTGAACGAGTCGCCGGTCACGTCGGCGAACTGGATGACCTCGTCACGCTGGTAGTGGTGACCGAGCACGAACAACCGGTCGCCAAGCCGCTCCTTGGCCACGCGGGCGCGCTCCACGAGGGTCGGATCGGACGCGGGAGGCAGCTCGCCCGGGCAGTCGACGCCGCGTTCGCTGTGCGGGTCGGTGCCCTGGCCGAGGATGAAGAGCGGAAGGCCGGTCTCGGTGATCGTCACGACCACACCCCCTCGGGGACTTATCGTCTAACTGACGACTAATCATTACACATCACCTCGCCTGGTTCGTCGCACGGTTGCCCGTGATGCACGTGGAATGTGTAGGGCTTCACGGGTGTTGGTAGCGTCTAGGTAGGACGTCGGAACCAATCGACCGCCCCGAAGGGCGGTTGGCGCAGACGCGGGAGTCAGCACATGACGGTTGAGAGCAGCGAGACCACTCAGCAGGGCCTGATCCTGACTGACGCGGCCGCCGCCAAGGTCAAGAGCCTGCTCGAGCAGCAGGGCGAGGAAGGGCTTCAGCTTCGGGTGGCCGTCCAGCCGGGTGGCTGTTCCGGCCTGCGTTACCAGCTCTTCTTCGACGACCGCTCGATGGACGGCGACGTGGTCTCCACCTTCGGCGGCGTGAACGTCGTCACCGACCGGATGAGCGCGCCGTACCTCGTCGGGGCCACGGTCGACTTCGTGGACACCATCGAGAAGCAGGGCTTCACCATCGACAACCCCAACGCGACGGGGTCGTGCGCGTGCGGCGACTCGTTCAACTGACGAGCGCGTCGTTCGACTGACGTGCGAGCGCGCGCCCGGCGGCGCCGGGCTCGTGCCGCGCTAGAGCGTGGGTCGAGCGCCCCGTACGGATCGTTCCGTGCGGGGCGTCGTCATGTCACGAGACGGTACGCTCAGTAGGTTCGGCGGGATCAACGTCCCCGCCCTGTCTCTCTGATGCTGACAACGAGGAGAATGACCCCGTGCGCATCGCCGTCACCGGCTCCATCGCCACCGACCACCTGATGACGTTCCCCGGCCGCTTCGGCGACCAGCTCATCGCCGAGCAGCTCGACCGGGTGTCGTTGTCGTTCCTCGTCGACGATCTGCAGATCCGCCGTGGCGGATGCGCGGCCAACATCGCGTTCGGCATGGGCTGCCTGGGGCTCACCCCGGTCCTCGTCGGCGCCGTCGGCACCGACTTCGCCGACTACCGCTCCTGGCTGGAGCGCCACGGCGTCGACTGCGCCTCGGTGCACATCTCCGAGCTGCACCACACGGCGCGCTTCCTGTGCACCACGGACGAGGACCACAACCAGATCGCGTCGTTCTACACCGGTGCGATGGCCGAGGCGAGGGAGATCGAGCTGGGCCCGATCGCCGAGCGTCTCGGCGGGCTCGACCTCGTGCTGATCAGCCCCAACGACCCGGCGGCGATGCTGCGGCACACCGACGAGGCGCGCCGTCGGGGCATCCCGTTCGCCGCCGACCCGTCGCAGCAGCTCGCCCGCATGCCGGGGGAGGAGATCCGCCAGCTCGTGGAGGGCGCGGCGTACCTGTTCAGCAACGACTACGAGCTCGGGCTGATCGAGCAGAAGACCGGCTGGTCCGGCGAGGAGATCCTCGACCGGGTCGGGGTCCGGGTGACCACCCTCGGGCCCAAGGGCGCCAGGATCGACCGGAAGGGCGAGCCGTCGCTGCACATCTCGCCGGCTCCTGAGCTGGGCAAGGCCGACCCGACCGGCGTCGGCGACGCCTTCCGCGCCGGGTTCCTCGCGGGCGTCGCCTGGGGACTGCCGCTGGAGCGCTGCGGCCAGATCGGCAACCTCACCGCCACCCACGTGCTCGAGCAGGTCGGCTGCCAGGAGTACGTGCTGGGCCAGCGCGTCTTCCTGGAGCGCTTCGCCGCGGCGTACGGCTCCGAGGCGGCCGACGAGGTGGGCGCGCACGCCCGCTGCCACTACGCCTGAGAACAGGCTCTCAGTAGTTGCGGCGCACGTGGATGGACCAGCCGCCCTGCGGCAGCTCGTAGCTCCCCACGTGCTCGTGTGACTTCAACCGGCACCAGGCCGGGACGTCGGTGAACGCGGCGGGGTCGTCGGCCAGCACGGCGACCACGCCGCCCGTCGCCACCTGGTTGATCCGCTCGGCCAGCATGATGATCGGGATCGGGCACTTGCGGCCCAGCGCGTCGATCGTCAGCGCGGGCGGCTCCGCCGGCCGGACCGGCTCGGCGGGCTCGGCCTGCGTCACCTCTTGGGCCGCCTCGGGAGTCCGCCGGGCGCCGCCCGTCCGTCTGCGCCACATCAGTGCACCCCCAAGCTCGACCGGATCCGCCGCACGATGTCCGGGAGCACCGCGAGGAAACGATCGATGTCGTCCTCGGACGCGCCACGGGGCAGCGATACCCGCACATTCCCATGCGTAAGCACGCCCATTGCCTCCAGAACATGCGATGGACGAAGCGTACTCGCCGTGCAGGAGCTGCCGGACGAGACGGCGAAACCGGCCTTGTCGAGCTCGGTCAGCAGCGCCTCGCCCTCGACGTACAGGCAGGAGAACGTCACGAGATGCGGCAGCCGCAGGACCGGGTCGCCGACGACCTCCACGTCGGGCACCAGGCGGGGCACCTCGGCGCGGATCCGGTCGACCAGGGCGGACAGCCGCCGCCCCTCGGCCTCCGCCTCCTCGGCCCGGGCGCGCAGCGCCGCGGCGGCGGCCACGATCGCGGGCACGTTCTCGAACCCCGGCACACGCCGCCGCTCCCGCTCGTCCTCGGGCAGCGGCGAGCGCCAGCGCACGCCCTTGCGCACCGCCAGCACGCCCACCCCTGCCGGGCCGCCCCACTTGTGCGCGCTCGCGGTGAGAACCGACCAGCCCTCGGGGACCGGCAGGCGGCCCGCCGACTGCGCGGCGTCGACCAGGAGCGGCACGCCCGCCTCCCGGCAGGCCCGCGCCGCCTCCTCCACCGGCTGAAGGGTCCCCACCTCGTGGTTGGCCGTCTGCAGGCACGCCATAGCCGTGCCGGGCCGCCCGACGGCCTCGGCGAACGCGCCCGCGTCCACCCGGCCCGTACGGCTCACGCCCACGATCTCCACCTCGCCGCCGGCGCGCTCGTGGACCTCGCCCGCGTGCAGGACGCTCGAGTGCTCGACGGCGCCCGCCACCAGGCGGGTGCCGGCCCTGCGGCGGCCGGCCAGCGTGCCGAGCACTCCCAGGTGGACGGCCTGCGTCCCCGACGAGGTGAACGACACCTCGTCGGGCCGGGCGCCGATCAGTTCGGCTACCTCTGCCCTCGCGCGCTCCAGTAACATCTGGGCGCGTCGCGCCGTGCCGTACAGGCGGGCGGGATCGGCCCAGCCGGCGTCGATCGCCGCCAGCAAGGCGTCACGGGCCGCGGGATGGAGAGGTTCGGTCGAAGCCGCGTCCAGGTAGGCCACAGTTAGGACATTAACGGGGGCTGCTCAGAGGGGCGGCGCCGGTCCGCGCTAATGTGTCCCCCAGCGTGAACTCAACCAAGTAAAGGGCAGACCGGCCACAAGGCTGGTGCCGGTCTCACCCAAGGGTCAATTGGAAAAACCGCCCAGGAGAGGAACTCTTGGGCTTCATCTGTGGGGTAGGCGATCCGTGAGTCCGACCCGCCGTACGACACGGCGACCGTGGGCACGCCGCCGGTTGCCCGGAGCCGCCGCCCTGGCGCTGCTGGTGGCGTCCGGGACGGCGTGTAGCAACCAGGCGATCGATCAGTGGTCCCGTGGGGGCATGCCGGAAGGTGTCACCAAGCAGGCCGACATCGTCCAGACGCTCTGGAACGGGAGCTGGATCGCGGCTCTCGCCACCGGCGTGGTCGTCTGGGGACTGATCCTGTGGGCGTGCATCTTCCATCGCAAGAAGAAGAACAGCCCCGATCAGCTGCCTCCGCAGGTGCGCTACAACCTGCCGATCGAGATCCTCTACACGGTGGTCCCGGTCATCATGGTCGCGGTCTTCTTCTACTTCACGGCCCGTGACGAGACCGAGATCACGCGGATCACCAAGGCCGCCCCGGTCAAGGTCGCCGTCGAGGGCTACCAGTGGAGCTGGCGCTTCACGACCGAGTACCAGGGTCAGAAGGCCGTGGTCGCGGGCGTGCCGGTGGACCTCAGCAAGCAGAGCGCGGAAAACCCGCAGGGTCCGCAGCTCGTGCTGCCGGTCAACACCCAGGTGCAGTTCGACCTGCACTCGCCCGACGTCATCCACTCGTTCTGGGTGCCGGCGTTCCTGTTCAAGCAGGACGTCTTCCCGGGCAACGTGCACAACCACTTCCAGATCACGACGCTCAACAAGACGGGCGTCTTCGTCGGCCGATGCGCCGAGCTCTGCGGCACCGACCACAGCAAGATGCTGTTCTCCGTGAAGCTCGTGCCGCAGGCCGAATTCGACCAGTACATCAAGAGCCAGGCGGGGAGTGCGCAGTGACCGCCATCCAGGAACCGGCCGGCATCGTCGCCCGGCCGTACACCAAGGGCACGGTCATCGCCAAGTGGCTGTCCTCGACCGACCACAAGGTGATCGGGCACCTCTACCTGATCACGTCGTTCGTGTTCTTCCTCATCGGCGGCCTCATGGCGCTGGTGATGCGGGCCGAGCTCGCGCAGCCGGGGCTGCAGGTCGTGTCGAACGAGCAGTTCAACCAGCTGTTCACGATGCACGGCACGATCATGCTGCTCATGTTCGCGACGCCGCTGTTCGCCGGCTTCGCCAACGAGCTGATGCCGCTGCAGATCGGCGCCCCTGACGTGGCCTTCCCCCGGCTGAACATGGTGAGCTACTGGCTCTACCTGTTCGGCAGCACGATCGCCGTGCTGGGCTTCTTCACCCCGAACGGGTCCGCGTCGTTCGGCTGGACCGCGTACGCGCCGCTGTCGAACGCGGTGACCTCGCCCGGCCTCGGCAGCGACTTCTGGGTCCTGGGCCTGGCGATGTCCGGTCTCGGCACCATCCTCGGCGCGGTGAACTTCATCACCACGATCCTCACCATGCGCGCCCCCGGCATGACGATGTTCCGGATGCCGATCTTCACCTGGAACATCCTGCTGACCAGCATCCTGGTGCTGCTGGCCTTCCCGGTGCTGGCCGCCGCGCTGCTCGCCCTGGAGGCCGACCGCAAGCTGGGCGCGCACATCTTCGACTCGCCCACGGGCGGGGCGATGCTGTGGCAGCACCTGTTCTGGTTCTTCGGGCACCCCGAGGTCTACATCATCGCGCTGCCGTTCTTCGGCATCATCACCGAGATCCTTCCGGTCTTCAGCCGTAAGCCGATCTTCGGGTACATCGGCCTGGTCGGCGCGACCATCGCCATCGCGGGCCTGTCGGTCACCGTGTGGGCGCACCACATGTTCGTCACCGGACAGGTGCTGCTGCCGTTCTTCTCGTTCATGACGTTCCTCATCGCCGTACCGACCGGTGTGAAGTTCTTCAACTGGATCGGCACGATGTGGCGGGGACACCTGTCGTTCGAGGCGCCGATGCTGTTCGCGGTCGGCTTCCTGGTGACCTTCCTGTTCGGTGGTCTGACCGGTGTCATCCTGGCGTCGCCCCCGCTGGACTTCCACATCAGCGACACCTACTTCGTCGTGGCCCACTTCCACTACGTGGTCTTCGGCACCGTGGTGTTCGCGATGTTCGCCGGGTTCTACTTCTGGTGGCCCAAGTTCACCGGCAAGATGCTGAACGACAAGATCGGCAAGCTCCACTTCTGGCTGCTGTTCTTCGGCTTCCACCTGACCTTCCTGGTGCAGCACTGGCTGGGCGTCATCGGCTTCCCCCGCCGCTACGCCGACTACTCGGCGTCCGACGGCTTCACCGACCTGAACATGGTCTCCTCGGCCGGCGCGCTCCTGCTGGGCCTGTCCACCCTGCCGTTCTTCTACAACGTCTGGGTGACGTGGCGTAAGGCTCCCAAGGTCACCGTGGACGACCCGTGGGGCTTCGGCGGCTCGCTCGAGTGGGCGACCTCCTGCCCGCCGCCGCGGCACAACTTCCTGTCGCTGCCGCGGATCCGGTCCGAGCGCCCGGCGTTCGACCTCAAGTACCCGCACATCACCGCCAAGCCGGAGCTGGTGGAGGAGTCCCGATGAAGATCCAGGGATGGATGTTCCTGCTCTGCGGCATCTTCTTCGCCGCCGCGGACGTGGTCTACTGGTTCTGGTCGAAGGAGCCGACCGGCACCACCGCCATGGCGATCTCTGTCGGCCTGGCCCTCATGATCGGCTACTACCTGCTGTTCACCGCGCGCCGCATCGGCGACCAGCCGGAGGACAACAAGGAAGCCGAGATCAGCGACGGCGCGGGCGAGATCGGCTTCTACAGCCCGCACAGCTGGTGGCCGCTGTTCGTGTGCCTGTCGGCCGCGCTCACGTTCTTCGGCTTCGCGGTCGGCTGGTGGCTGTTCTTCATCGGCCTGTTCTGCACGGTCATGAGCATGATCGGGTTCGTGTTCCAGTACTACCGGGGCAACTTCTCGCACTGAGTGCGTGAACCCCGCTGGGCGGCCGGTCGGCGATCTCGCCGACCGGCCGTTCGCGTTCTTTGCCGGCACGCGGTTCCTGGACTGCCCGAACGGTACGTCACCAGGGAATAACCCCCGGAAAGCGACGCTAGGGGGACGGACGTGCGTGCTGGTGCGGGGGTGCTGGCCCTTCTCGTGATGGTTGCCGGGTGTTCCACGTCGGGCGGGCGGGACGAGGATCGAGGCTCCGGGACGGCGATCAGCATCAGCCCGCTCGACGGCGCCGCCGACCTGCCGCCCGAGCTTCCGATCCTGATCGGCGCGGCGGGCGGCAAGCTCACCCACGTGGCCGTACAGGCCGCGGGACGGCCCGTCGCGGGCGTCTTCAGCCCCGACCGCACCCAGTGGCGCAGCGAGCGTCCCATGGCCCCGGGGACGGCCTACAGCGTCGAGGCGACGGCCGCGGGCCCCGGAGGCTCGGCCACCAGGACCGTCCGCTTCGCCACGAAACAGGCCGCCAAGACCTTCGGCATCTCCACCCTGCTGCCCAACAAGCAGGACACCGGCCTGACGGTCGGCGTCGGCATGCCGATCATCATCACCTTCGACAAGCCGGTCACCGACCGCGTGTCCGTCGAGCGCAACCTGATCGTGCAGGCGTCCAAGCCCATCGACGGCGCCTGGCACTGGCTCGACGACAAGAACGTGGTCTTCCGCCCAGAGAAGTACTGGCCGACGTACACGAAGGTCCGTGTCACCGCGCGCCTGGCCGGCATCAGGGGCGGCGAGGGCATGTACGGCAAGCAGGACTACGTCAGGGACTTCGAGGTCGGCCGTTCGCAGATCAGCGTCGCCAACACCCAGACCCACTACATGAAGATCGAGCGGGACGGCAAGCAGATCAAGAACATGCCGATCAGCGCGGGCATGGGCGACGTGCTCCGTCACCACACCACCAGCGGGATCCACGTGGCGATGTCCAGGGAGGACGTCACGGTCATGACCTCGCCGGACGCCTCGCCGGGGCAGGCCGGCTACTACGAGACGACGGTGTACAACAGCGTCCGCATCTCCAACACCGGAGAATACGTCCACGGCGCTCCGTGGTCCGTCGGCGACCAGGGCAACTCCAACGTCAGCCACGGCTGCGTGAACGTCAGCCCGGAGAACGCCAAGTGGTTCAAGAACAACACCCTGATCGGCGACCCGATCATCGTGACCGGGACGCCGCGCAGGCTGGAGGCGACCAACGGCTGGAGCTACTGGCAGGACTCCTGGCCGGCCTGGCTCAAGCGGAGCCGCCTGCGCGCCGCTCCCGCCGAGGCCCTCTGAGCGGCTTTCCGCCACCGCGTGGGTCGCGGGTCTCGTGGCGGCGGAAGGCCGCCCAGCACACCGCCAGGGCCGCCGCGAACGCCGGCAGCCACGCCAGACGGGCGGCCACCCAGCCGAAATCGCCGGGGACGGTGTGCAGGCCGGGCAGCGCCCCGCCCGCGAGCCGCAGGGCCGCCGCCGTGACCGCGATCATCGCGGTCTGGTGCCACAGGAAGATCGTCATCGCGGAGAGGTTGGCCCCCGCCACGAGCGCCCAGGCGGCGGGACGGCGCAGCACCCGCCGCAGCGGCCCGGACAGCACCAGGGCCGCCCCGCACTGGGCCAGCCCGAACGCGACGGCCGCCAGCGTGGGCGGGGACTGGTTGGAGACCGGCGCGCCCGGCACCCCGACCATGGACGCCGGATAGCCGGCCCACAGGACGAGACCGGCGGTGGCGGCGGCCCCGCCGAGCAGCAGCGCCCATCCGGTCACCCGGCCGTCCAGCCGCCCGCGCGCCCAGAGGGCGCCCAGGCAGTACGGCACCAGCCAGCCGGTGCCCACGTTGATCCAGCCGACCCAGGACGGCCCGCCCAGGCCGAACCTGACGAGGTCGGCCACCGCGACGGCGGCGAGCGGCCACACCGGGTGCAGCCGGGCGGCGAGCGGGGTCGCCGCCGTCAGCGCCGCGAAGACCAGCAGGAACCACATCGGCGACCACACCAGCTTGACCAGCGCGTACACGGTTCCGGGGTCGGCTCCCCAGGCGAGCATCGCGACCGCCGCCGCGCTCCACACCCCAAGCACGGGCACGACGGGGCGGAACAGGCGGGCCATCCGGGCGGCGGCCCACCGCCCGTGGCCCACGCCCCGGCCCCGCGCGCGGCCATGGCTCTCGACGGCCACCCGCCCGCCCACGAAGAAGAACACGGCCATGGTCTGGAACAGCCAGGAGACGGGCGCGAGCTGCGGCATGTACTTCAGCGGGCTGGTCACGCGGAGGACGCCGCTGTCGGCGACCGGGGCGGTCACCAGCCAGTGGCCGAGCACCACACCGGCGATGGCGAGGGCACGCAGCGCGTCGACGGCGCGGTCGCGCCGGGCCGGTGTCGCCTCCTCGACACGCCGGACGAGGTCACGAAACATGGCTCACCTCGGCGGGAGCATGCCCCGACACGATCCGGGCGATGTTCGCCAGCGCGGGCGATCCGTCTTTCAGATAGTCGCTGTGACCGCCGTCGCCCGCGGCGAAGATCCGGGCGCCGAACCGGGGATCCATGGGATCCCCCCCGAGCCCGATGGTGGCGAAGGGCAGGCGCACCGCCGCGTGCGGCAGATCGGCGACCCAGTCCCCGGTGCCGCGGGCGGCCCACACGGCCGCCCGGGTGCGCATCGCCGCCACGTCGTCCACGCCCGCGCCTGGGCTGCCGTACAGGACGATGTCCGCGACGTTCAGCCCGGGCGCGGCCCGGCCGCACAGCACGCCGCCGTACGAGTGACACAGCAGGCTGATGCGGGCGGCGGGCTTGAGCCGGGCCAGGTCGCGGACGAAGGCGCGCAGAGCGGGGACGGCCTCGTCCGCGCGGCCGGGAGTCAGCGCCTGGAGGCTCACGGTGCTCGGGGTCCGGTATCCGAGCCAGGCGACGACGGCCCCCCGGCCGCCCGTCGCCCGCTGCAGCCGCATCGAGCCGGCCCGCAGGAGCCCGTACGTGTCGAGGCCGGTGCCGGAGCCGGGGACGACCACCGCGATCCGGTCGGCGGTGGCCAGGTCGCCGAACACTTCGGCGGCCCGGCCGCCGTCGCGGCCGTCGAAGGACAGGAAGTGCCGGGCGGGGTCGGCCATCGCCCGCAGCATCGCGGCCCGCCATGGGTGACCGGCGGCCGTGGCGGTCCGCATCGCCGCCTCGATCGCGCCGCGGGTCGCGGCGTACCGCTCGGCCAGGCTCGCGGCGGTCACGGCGCGCAGCGGGGGCAGGGGCGGCGGGGCGGGCGCGGGGACCGCCTCGGGACGTGCCGCGCCGGTCACCGGGACGGCGAGTGCGGCGGCGAAGAGTGCGGCGACCAGTCTCCGGCGCAGGCGGCCACCGGCCGGGCCGGGGCGGGGCGGGGCGAGCGGGCCGCGGCGTGCGCCCGTGCCGCCGCGGGGGAGGGGGAGCGGCGCCGGTGGGCGGTCGTCGGCGCCCGTTGGCTGTGCGGTGTCGATCACCCGGTTCACGGTGCCGTGTGGCGTGTCTCCACCGCATCGGGCCACCAGGGACATTCGCCGCTACACCGGTCAGACCGCGGATGTAAACCCCTGGTCGGATGCCCGCAGAAGGGACGCCCGGATACGCTCTGACGATGCAGGTCGCACCCCCGAGTTCCCTTCTGAAGCGGCTGCCGCCCGGTGCCTGGGTGGTCCTCGCCTGGTGTGGCGGCATGGCGTTCACGTTCCTGATGCGGCTGCGACTGCCCGGCGAGTGGTACCCCGCCGAGCGCCCGGCGGCGCAGTTCTTCCGGTGGGATGGTCAGGTCGACATGGCGGTGGCCACCGCACTCGCGCTGGCCGGGGGCGCCCTGCTGCGTCGCCGCCCGCTGCCGGCTCTGGTTCTGCTGCTCGCCGCGTCGGTTTTCGGGACGTTGCCCTTGGGCGTGGCGGAGATCCCGCTGCCTCAGTTTCTCGCGGCCGGGGTCGCGGTGTTCTTCATCGCCGCCGGGCGGCCGCGCGCGACCGGCGTCGTCGCCGTTCTCCTGGCGCTCGCCGTGCTGGGCGGCTATCTGGCGGTGCGGCTGATATGCGGATGGCCGATCACGGCGTCGTCCGAGACGGCCGTGGCCCTGACGACCGTGATCGCCTGGCTGCTCGGCAACTCGCTGCGTGAGTCCCGTGAGCATGCCGAGGAGCTGCGCGCCCGCGCGGCGACCCAGGCGGTCACCGACGAGCGGCTCAGAATCGCCCGTGAGCTGCACGACATGGTCGCCCACAGCATCGGGGTCATCGCGCTCCAGGCCGGCGCGGCGCGGCGGGTCATCGACACCCAGCCGGAGCGGGCACGTGACGCCCTCGGGGAGATCGAGACGGCCGGCCGGCAGACGCTGTCCGGGCTGCGCCGGATGCTCGGCGGGCTGCGCAGCCCCGAGCAGGGGCGTCCGGCGCCGCCCGTGCCGCTGGAGCAGGCGCACAGGGAACCGGGGCATCGGGAATGGGGGCACCGGGAATCGGGGCTCGGCCTCGCCGACGTCGACCGGCTGGCCGCCACGATCACGCAGGCGGGCGTACCGGTCGACGTACGCCGGTCGGGGGAGTCTCGTGCACTGCCGCCGGAGATCGACGTGTCGGCCTACCGCATCGTCCAGGAGGCCGTCACCAATGTGGTGCGTCACGCCGGCACGACGTCGTGCCGGGTGTCGATCGACTACCGGGACGACGAGGTGCGCATCGAGGTTCTCGACGACGGGCGCGGCGGTGACACGGAAGGAGGCTACGGTCTGATCGGGATGCGCGAGCGGGTCTCCGTCCTGCACGGGACCTTCGCCGCAGGGCCGCGTCCCGAGGGGGGCTTCCGGGTCGAGGCCCGGCTGCCCGTGCCCGCGGGAGTGCGATGACCGTCCGCGTGCTGCTCGCCGACGACCAGCCTCTGGTCCGCGCCGCCCTGCAGATGGTGATCGCCGACGCCCCCGACCTCGACGTGACCGGGGAGGCGGGCAGCGGCGCGGAGGCGGTGCGGATGGCGGAGGACGCCGAGCCCGACGTCGTGGTGATGGACATCCGCATGCCCGGCATGGACGGCATCGAGGCCACCCGGCTGATCACCGCGGGCTGCGGCGCCCAGGTCCTCGTCCTGACGACCTTCGACGACGACGAGTACGTCTACGGCGCGCTGCGCGCCGGGGCGTCCGGGTTCCTCGTCAAGGACATGGCCCTGGACGACATCCTCGCGGCCATCCGGGTGGTCGCCGCCGGTGAGGCCCTGATCGCCCCGCGCGTGACCCGCCGGCTGATCGAGGAGTTCGCGGGCCGTCCCGCGCCCGGCCCGCGGCCTCGGCGGGCCACAGGGCTCACCGAGCGGGAGGCCGAGGTGCTGACCCTCGTCGGGCGCGGCCTGTCCAACGCGGAGATCGCCGCCGAGCTGTTCATCAGCGCCGCCACGGTCAAGACGTATGTGACACGGCTGCTCGCCAAGCTCGGCGCCCGCGACCGCGTGCGGCTGGTCATCATCGCCTACGAGACGGGCCTCGTGTCACCGACCGGCTGAGCCCGGGAAAGCGCCCCGATGAGCGAAGCGGGAAACACAGCGGCCCGGCGGGGGAGTGGTCCCCCCAGCCGGGCCGCTTCGTGCCGGTCGGTCAGGTGCCCGTCAGTGGAGCTCCTTGCGGTCGCCGGCGCCGACGCCCGCGTGCTCCTCTGCGTGCTCTTCCTCGTGGTGGCCGTCGGTCAGCGGGACCCGGTCGGTCCCGTACGCCTGGCTCATCTTGGTGCGGAGCCGGCCGATCGCGCTGCGGGCGCCCTTGGGCGGGATGCCCTCGCCGTCCGCGGCGCTCTCGAGAACCGGGATCTCCTTCTTGCCGCGGATGTGCTCGGCGATGTCCTCCGCCGGCGGCGTGTGGACCTCGATGTACTGGCCGTTCGGCAGCCGCTTGATGACGCCGGACTCCACGCCGTGGGACAGCACCTCGGCGTCCTTGCGCTGGAGGCCGATGCACATCCGGTAGGTGACCCAGTACGCGATGGCCGGGCCGACGAAGATGGCGATCCGCCCGAACCAGGTCGTCGTGTACAGGTCGAGGTGGAAGTTCGCCGAGAGTTCGTCGTTGGCACCCAGCAGCCACAGGATGCCGTAGAACGTCATGCCCGAGATGCCGATCGCGGTGCGGTGCGGGTTGTTGCGCGGCCGGTCGGCGACGTGGTGCTCGCGGCGGTCGCCCGTGATCCACTGCTCCAGGAACGGATACAGCGCCAGGCCCGTCATGACGAGGCCCAGTGGCACCAGCGCCGGGATCAGCACGCTCAGCGTCACCGTGTGGCCGAGGAAATTGATCTCCCACGACGGCATGAGGCGGAGCGCGCCCTCCAGGAAGCCCATGTACCAGTCGGGCTGGGAGCCGGCCGAGATGTCCGCCGGTGTGTACGGCCCGAACAACCAGATCGGGTTGATCTGGGCGAACGTGCCGAGCAGCGCGATGACGCCGAACGTGAACAGGAAGAACGCACCCGACTTGATCATGAAGGCCGGGTAGAACGGCGCGCCCACCACGTTCTTGTCGGTCCTGTTCTTGCCGGGCATCTGCGTGTGCTTCTGCACCCACATGAGGATCATGTGCGCCGAGACGAGCGCGAGCAGGATGCCCGGGATCAGCAGGATGTGGATCGAGTAGAACCGCGAGATGACGTCGTGGCCCGGGTACTCGCCGCCGAACAGGAAGAACGAGACGTAGGTGCCCACGATCGGGATCGACTGGGCGACGCCCTGGGTGATCCGCAGACCCGCGCCGGAGAGCAGGTCGTCGGGGAGGGAGTAGCCGGTGAGGCCCTCGAGAAGCGCCAGCGAGAGCAGGAGGATGCCGATGATCCAGTTGAGCTCGCGCGGCTTGCGGTACGCCCCGGTGAAGAAGATCCGGAGCATGTGCACCGTCATGCCGCCCACGAACAGCAGCGCCGACCAGTGGTGGATCTGCCGCATCAGCAGACCGCCACGGACGTCGAAGCTGATGTGCAGCGCCGAGGCGTAGGCCTCCGACATCCTCACGCCGTACAGCGGGGCGTAGTTGCCCGTGTACGTGACCTCGCCCATACCCGGCTTGAACCAGAACGTCAGGAACGTACCGGTCAGCAGCAGGATGATGAACGAGTAGAGCGCGATCTCCCCCAGGAGGAACGACCAGTGGTCGGGGAAGATCTTCCTCAGGTTGCGCTTGAGGAAGTTCCCCGCGCCGATGCGGTCGTCGAGGAACGTCGACGGGCCTGCGATGGCCTTCGGGGGAGCATTCATGACGCGTTCTCCCTAGCTTCGGCTTCGGCGTCGCCGCGCTCCCAGAAGCTGGGACCGACGGGGACCTTGAAGTCCGACTTCGCGACGAGGTAGCCCTCCCCGTCGATTCCGATGGGGAGCTGCGGCAGCGGCCGGGCGGCGGGGCCGAAGACGACCCTCGCTCCGTCCGCCGCGTCGAAGGTCGACTGGTGGCACGGGCAGAGGATGTGGTGCGTCGTCTGCTCGTAGAGAGCCGCCGGGCAGCCCACGTGGGTGCAGATCTTGGAGTAGGCGACGATGCCGTCGTGCGTCCAGTTGAGGTTCGTGCCGGACTTGAGCTCCTCCGGACGGAACTTCAGCAGGATCAGCGTCGCCTTGGCCAGCGCGTTCAGGTCCTCCTCGTAGCCCTCGGGGACCACGGAGAGGATGCCGCCGGGAGAGTTGAAGTCGGCCGCGCGGATCGGCTGGCCGGAGCCCTCGACCACGAGGCGGCGCGGCTTGCCGTCCTTGGTGGGCTCGCCCCAGACGGTGTGCCTGAGCGAGGTCCCGGGCAGCGGGCCGAGGTCCTTCAGCAGCACCAGCGGGGCCAGGCCCAGCGGAGCGGCGGCCAGCAGCAGCGTGCGGCGCAGCAGCTTGTGCTTGACGAACCCGCTCTCGTCGGCGCCCTGGAGGAAGGTCTCCTGGACGTATTCGCGCGTGTCGTCGTCGGAGCGCATCTCGTGGCGCTCCTGGACGAGGTTGTACTTCGGCATGATCTGCCGCACCCAGACCGTGAGGCCCGCGGCCAGCGCGAGCAGGGCCAGGGCCAGGGTGCCGCCGAGTGCGAGGTTCGACGTGGCCGTCTTGCTGATCGAACCGACCTGGAAGATCACGTACGAGGCGATGAAGCCCGCCCCGGCCAGGAAGGTGATCAGGAACAGCAGCGCGACGAGGCGCTCGGCCTTGCGGGCCTTGACGGGGTCCTGCGGGATCACGCCGGGAACGCCTTCGGGCGCGTGGATCGGGTCGCTGTCGACGATCGGCGCGTCTGCGGGCGGCGTGCCGAGGACACGCGTCCGCACGCGCCCGCTCTCGGGGTACTCGTTCTGCTCTGTCATGCCGCCCGTCGCTTCTTCGCTGTGATCCAGATGGAGGCCAGGATCAGGAGGCTGAGACCCACGACCCACGCTACAAGGCCCTCGGTGACGGGACCGATTCGGCCCAGACCCGAACCGCCCGGGTCGACCTGCGACCGCACGTGGGTGATGTACGCGATCATGTCGCGCTTCTGCTCCGGCGTGATCGTCGAGTCGTTGAACACCGGCATCGCCTGCGGGCCGGTGGCCATCGCCTCGTAGATCTGCGTCGGCGTCGCCGGGTTCAGCGGCGGCGCGTACTTGCCGTAGGTCAGCGCGCCGCCGGCGCCCACGAAGTTGTGGCACTGGATGCAGTTGGCGCGGAAGAGCTCGCCACCCTTGGCCGGGTCACCCTTGGCGGGGTCGACCTGCTCGGCGCTGGGCACCGTCGGGCCGCCGCCCAGCGACTGGACGTACGCCGCGAGCTGGTCGACGGCCTGGTCGGTCGCCCACTCCGCGCGCGGCTTGCGCGGGGCCTGGGGACCCGCGTCGGCGGCGGGCATGCGGCCGCTGCTCACCTGGAAGTTCACGGCGGCGGCTCCGACGCCGATGAGCGTCGGAGCCTTCTTGGTGCCCTCGGCGTTCATGCCGTGGCAGCTCGCGCAGTGCGCCACGAAGAGGCTCTTGCCCTGCGCCACGTCGTCGGCCTTGCCGGACGCGATCGCGGCGTCCGCGGTGCTGCCGTTCGGCGCCGCGAGCGCGTAGCCGCCGCCGAGCAGGCCCAGCGCGAGCGCCAGGACGGCGACTCGCGCGAGGGGATGGCGCCGTCGGGCGGTGATGGAGTTCACCGAAATCCCCGTTCCGATCATTTGATGATGTAGATGGTCGCGAAAAGGCCGATCCAGACCACGTCGACGAAGTGCCAGTAGTAGGACACGACGATCGCGCTGGTCTGCTGCTCATACGTCAAGCGCTTCGCGGCGTACGTACGTCCCAGGATGAACAGGAACGCGATCAGACCACCCGTCACGTGCAAGCCATGGAAGCCCGTGGTCAGGTAGAACACCGAGTCGTACGGAGAGTGCGAGAGGATGTGACCCTCCTCCGCCAGGTGCCCGTACTCCCAGAGCTGTCCGCCCACGAAGAACGCACCCATCAGGAAGCTTACGACATACCAGAATCGCAGCTTCTTGACCTGGCCTTTCTCGACGGCCCACACGCCCAGCTGGCACGTGACGCTCGAAAGGACCAGGACGGTCGTGTTGAAGGTCGCGAACGGGACGTTGAGGTCCGCCTCGGGCCAGTGCGTGCCCTGCCCCAGGCTGACCGACCGGATGGTGAAGTACATCGCGAACAGCGCCGCGAAGAACATGAGCTCAGAGGACAACCACACGATGGTCCCGACCTGAACCAGGTTCGGCCGGCTGGACCCGTGCGGTCTCGTCGTCGTAGTAATTGCGGATGCTGTCGCCACGCCCAGCATTATTGCGGCTCCCCAGGTCGGGTCGCCCCACGACCCCCCGCTAGGGTCCATACGCGCCTACGAAACAGGCATGTCATGGCAATCGCCCCGGGGCTGCGAGCCCTGCAGCCGCGCCGGTAGCATCACGATGACCATACCCCGCGATTCGACAGTGAGCGTGAAATGAGGGTTCTCGTCTACAGCGACGACGCAAGCACCCGGGAGAAGGTGCGCCTGGCCATCGGGCGGCGCCCCGCCGCGGACGTGCCCCTCGTCGAGATCGTCGAGTGCGCGACCCAGCCGGCCGTGATCAAGCACCTCGACTCCGGCGACATCGACGTGGCCGTCCTCGACGGCGAGGCGCAGCCGGCCGGCGGCATGGGGGTCAGCCGGCAGGCCAAGGACGAGGTGCACAACTGCCCGCCGATCCTGCTGCTCATCGCCCGCAGGGACGACCGGTGGCTGGCCAACTGGTCCCGCGCCGACGCCGTCGTCGCGCAGCCCATCGACCCCGTCGTCCTCGCCGAGGCCGTGGCCGACCTCATGCGGCGCCGCCTCAGCCTCACCCAGGCGCACTGATACGGGCGCACTGATCCGGGCACTGATCCGGGCGCATCAGCTCCGGGCCCTGGAGATTCGGGCGCCGGCACCGGACGCGCACTGACGCCGGGCGTACCGACGCCGGGCGCCGTGGCGCCCGGTCCGGGGCCCACGCGTCACCGCACCGGCCCGCCCGGCCGAGGCGGGGGCACACGCGTCACCTGACTCACCCGGGCCCGGGCGTCGCCGGGCCGTCGCTTCACCCGGGCACGCCGACGCCGCCCAGTCGCACCGAACCGCCGACCCGACCCCACATCGAATCCCGCGGAGCCCACCATGGACACGCGCACCACCTGGCCCTCCACGCTGAACGCCCTGCTGGCGGGTGAGAACCTGACGGCCGACGAGACGGCCTGGGTGATGGGGGAGATCATGTCGGGGTCGGCCACCCCGGCGCAGATCGCCGCCTTCGCCGTCGCCCTGCGGGCCAAGGGCGAGACCATCGCCGAGGTGACGGGCCTCGTGCGCACCATGTTCGAGCGCGCCACCCCGCTCACGGTCGAGGGGCCGGTGGTCGACATCGTCGGCACCGGCGGTGACCGGGCGCACACCGTCAACGTCTCGACGATGGCCGCGATCGTCGCGGCGGCGGCCGGGGCCCGGGTCGTCAAGCACGGCAACCGGGCCGCCTCCTCGCTATGCGGCGCGGCCGACGTGCTCGAACACCTGGGCGTCGCCCTCGACCTGTCGCCGGAGACCACCGCCAGGGTCGCGGTGGAGGCGGGCATCGCCTTCTGCTTCGCGCCCGTCTATCACCCCGCGCTGCGCTTCACCGGCCCGCCGCGCAAGGAGATCGGCGTGCCGACGGTGTTCAACTTCCTCGGGCCGCTGGCCAACCCGGCACGCCCCGCCGCCCAGGCCATCGGCGTGTTCGACGCGCGCATGCTGCCGGTAATGGCCGGGGTCTTCGCCGAGCGCGGCGTGTCGGCGCTGGTCTTCCGGGGCGACGACGGCCTGGACGAACTGTCCACCGCGGCCCCGTCGACGGTCTTCGTCGTCAGGGACGGCACCGCGACCCAGGCGACGATCGACCCGGCCGACCTCGGCATTCCCCGCTCCCAGCCAGGCGACCTGCGCGGCGGCGACGTCGAGTTCAACGCGGCGGCGGTGCGCGACCTGCTGCGCGGCGAGACGGGGCCGGTGCGCGACGCGGTGCTGCTGAACGCGGCGGCCGGCCTGGTCGCCTACTACGGCCCGGGCGACGACCTGACGGGCGACCTGCGCACGGCGTACGCCCGCGCGGCCGAGGCGGTCGACTCGGGCAGGGCCGCGCAGACCCTGGAGCGCTGGGTCGAGATCAGCCGGACGCTCGGCGGTAAGGCCTGATCGCGCTCCTGATCCCGATCGCCTCCACCGCTGGAGGGATCAGGCGTCCGCCTTGATGGGGACGTGCCGGGTTCGGCCTTAGCCGTACCGTTCCCGCCATGATGCGCCTGTTCGCCCTTCGCGTCATCCACCGATGGGCCGCGTTGGCCCGCGGCGGGATGGCCATGCTCACCGCCGGTCTGCGCGGCGTGCCCTCGGCCGGTTCTCGCCCCGGCGCGGTCTTGCCGGGACGGGACCGCGGCAGGGGCGGCCGGCAGGTCCGGGCGGAGGGCGGGGACGGCGCGCGGCCCGGGCGTCCCGCTCACCCCGACGCCGAGGACGACGCCGTCTGGGAACGCCTGCGGATCGCCTCGGAACTGCACGACCTGGTGGCCCACGACCTGAGCGTGATGACACTGGGCGTGGGCGCGGGCCGGGTGATCATGGACAAGGACCCGGAACGAGCACGGCAGACCTTCCGCGAGGCCGAGGAGTCGGGCCGCCGGGTGCTGTCCGACCTGCGCCGGATGATGGGTCTGCTGCGCATGGACGGGCAGCGCCGCGGCCCCCAGCCGGGCCTGGGAGACCTGCCCGGGCTGATCGACGACTTCCGCGCGAGCGGGCTCGCCGTCTCGTTCACCGAGGTCGGCCCCCGGGGGAGCGGCCCCACGCTGGAGCTGTCGGCATACCGCATCGTGGAGGAGGCGCTGGGCAACGCCCTGTGGTACGGCATGGCCCGCGCGGCGACGGTCACGCTGCGGTGGCTGCCCACCGTCGTCGAGGTCGTCGTCCACGACGACGGGCTGCCCCGCGACCGGCTCGTCAGCACCTGGGAGCGCGCGGCGCTGTTCGGCGGCTCGGTCGCCGCGCACCCGCTTCCCGGCGGGTTCGAGGTCCGCGTGCGGCTGCTACGTCCGGCCTGACCCGCCGCGCTCTGCCTGGCCTGCTCCGTCCTGCCCGGCCGAGTTTTACCTGCTCAACCGCGCTCTGCCTGCCCGGCCGCGCCTGCACGGCCGGCCGGTGCGCCTGGCCGGGCGGGGTCAGTCCGCGTCGGCGAGGCCGATGGAGAAGGCCGCCTCCAGGTCGTGGCGGGAGTAGGTGCGGAAGGCGATGTGCGTCTCGGTATGGCGCACGCCGGGCACCTTGTTGACGCGGCCGGGCACGACCTCGGCCACCTCGTCGTAACGGCCGACCCTGACCATGGCCAGCAGGTCGAACTCGCCGGTGATCGAGTACACCTCGCTGACGCCCTCGATCTCGGCGATGGCCTCGGCGACCTCGGGGATCCTGTCGACGTCCGCCTTGATGTGGACGATCGCGGTGACCATTCGCGTCTCTCCTGCTGTCTCGCGACTCGGGTCTGTCGCCCCCGACCTTAGTGCCACTCCCGCCGCGTCACCGCAGGGGCCGTCCCTCACGGCGGTCGCCGCGCTGGTGCCGGTAGGCGCGCTCGATGCGCTCGACCAGCCGCCCCGCGCCGTACGCGGGAAGGCTCCAGGTGCCGTCGACCTGGACGAGGCGCACGCCGGGGGAGTCGAGCCAGCGCAGCACGCACTCGGTCTCCTCGGCGCTGGCGGCCGGGGTGGGGCCGGGACCCGGGACGACCGTCTCCGCCGTGGCGACCAGCGCGTCCACGTACGGCGTGGGGTGGGCGCCCCGGGGCATAACGCCGGCCGCGGCGAGCCTGCCGTGCCGGATGACGTGGATGTCCCAGCCCCCGTCGAAGGCCGGGCTGGCCGCGACCATCTGCGGGATGCCGGTCAGCGAACGCAGGCGCTGCATGCGCGCGGCGGTCCTGACGTAGGCCGCGAGCCGGTCCCGGTCGACGGCCGCCTCCTCGTATCGCTGCTCGGCCGACAGGCGGCTCATCCGCGCCTCCATCGCCGAGAAGACCGCCTCCGCGTCGAGTTCCATCGCGTGCCGGGCGTGGCGGACGTGGCGGGCGTAGCTCTCCTCGCTCTCGCGGCCCTCGCAGGGCGCGCCGCAGCGGCCGATCTCCGCGAGCGCGCAGGCGGGGCGCCGCACGCGGGCCGACAGCCGTTCGGTGCACTGCCGCAGCGGCAGCGCCTCGTGCATGGCGGTCCGCGCGTCGTCGGCGGTGCGGCTGCTGCCGAACGGGCCGAGGTAGGCCGCGCCGTCGTCCTTCACCTCGCGCACGACGCTGAGCCGGGGGAACGCCTCGTCGGTCAGCTTGAGCCAGACCACCCGCTCGGGGAAGCGGGACCGTCTGTTGTAGCGCGGCTTGGTGGCCCCGATCATCCGCAGTTCGCGGATCTCCGCCTCCAGCGCGGTGGCGCAGACGATCGTCCTGACCCGCTCGGCGATGCCGACCATCTCGCGGATGCGCGAGCGGGTCTCGCTCGCGGTGAAGTAGCTGCGCACGCGGTTGCGCAGATTGGAGCTCTTCCCGATGTAGAGCGCCTCGCCCTTGGCGTCCTCGAAGATGTAGACGCCGGGCGCGCCGGGCACCCCGTCGGCGAGGTGGCGTTTGCGCTGCTGCTCCGGAGTGGGGGCGCGCACGAAGCCGCGCAGGTCTTCCAGCGTGTGCACGCCGAGCGACCCGACCCGCGCGATGAGGCCGTGCAGCACGTCGACCGTGGCCTTCGCGTCGGCCAGCGCCCGGTGGCAGGGCTCGGTGGAACTGCGGAAGACCCGGGCGAGGGTGGCCAGCTTGCAGTTGGGGGTCTCGTCGCGGGTCAGCACGCGGCGCGCGAGGTCGGCCGTGTCCACCACCGGGTTGGCCGGGGGCGGGTAGCCGTTGACCTGGCACGCCGCCTTCAGGAACGACATGTCGAACGGCGCGTTGTGCGCCACGAGCGCCGCCCCGGCGATGAACTCCAGGAAGCTCGGCAGCACCTCGGAGAACTTCGGCGCGGCCACGACCATCGCGTCGGTGATGCCTGTGAGCACGGAGATGAACGGCGGGATCGGGCCGCCGGGGTCGACCAGCGTGGCGAACTCGCCGATCACTTCGCCGCCGCGCACCTTCACCGCGCCGATCTCCGTGATGGCGTGCTCCGCGGACGACCCGCCGGTGGTCTCCAGGTCGAAGACGACGAACGTCACCTCCCGCAGGAGAGTGCCGAGCTCGTCCAGCGTGCCCTGTACCGCATCCACGCCCATGACCATAGAAGTCCCGACCGACAATTGCCGCCCCCGCCCCAGGCGGAGGTAAAGCGACGGTCAGGCGGGCGGCTGCACGGAGGCCGCTCCGGCGCGCCACTCGCGAGCCAGCATCGCGAAGACCAACTCGTCGCTCCACGCGCCGGCGAAGAACTCGTTCTCCACCAGGCGGGCCTCCAGGCGCATGCCGAGCCGCTCCATGAGGCGGGCGGAGGAGGTGTTGCGCGCGTCGCAGTTGCCGTGGATCCGGTGGAGCCCGAGACCCTCGAACCCGATGCGCAGGATCTCGCGGGCCGCCTCGGTGGCCAGGCCGCGGCCCTGATAGGCCGGGTTGAAGACGAAGCCGATCTCGCCCTGGCGGTGCTCGCGGCTGCGCAGGAACAGCGTGAGGTCGCCGATCACGGGCCCACCGCCGGCCGGCGCGGCGGCCACGCTGAGCACGTCGCCATCCTCCCCGAGCGACGCGCAGGCGATCTTCCGGTCGAGCGCGGCCTTCGTCTCCTCCCGCGTACGGGCGTCCCAGTAGAGGTATCTGGTGACCTCCGGCAGGGAGTGGAAGGCGTGCAGGTCGTCGAGGTCGGCCTCGGTGAAGGGGCGCAGGACCAGCCGGGGGGTCGTGATCGGGTACGGCGGGGTGAACACGCCGCCAAGCGTAAGGACAGGGACCGGACGCGCGCCAACGGGTTGTGCCTCCCCGCCCCGGCCGGTGCGAGGCACGGTGACAGATCTTGAACGCGACATGGACACGGTGCGACGGCCGTACCCTTGAAAGAAGACAAGAACAAGGGAGTGTCTCGCAGATCTTGCCGTGTGAGGGCGGTCCGGTGGGCGCGCCGCGAGGCCAGGGCCTCGCGGACGGCGGGCATCGGGGACGTTCTCGCACTCGGGGGCGACAGCACCGCGAGGCGCCGCCGGGGCGACCGCAGTGGGCAGAAGATCTGTAGGACACGACCGAGGAGCGACGAGATGAGTTCAGCCGGAGAAGGCCTGTCTCGTCCGTTGCCCGAGCAGGTCCGTTTACACGTGGTGGAGGTCGCGGCGCAGGTGCTGGGCTCGATGCCCGCCGCGGCCGTGCCGCCGCCGTTGCGCAACATCGCCAGATTCGACCCGCGCAAGCGCGCCCGCCTGGGCAGCGCGCCGATCGCGGCCCAGCTGGAGAACGACAAGGAGTTCCGCGAGCGGGTGGCCGAGACAGTGGAGACCGCCTGGCCCGAGCTGGTGGCGAGCCTGGCCGAGGGCACCGTGCCCCCCGCGGCCGAGCCGGTGCTGGTCGCGGCGGCGGCGTACCTGACCCGCCCGCCCGGCTGGCCGGACCTGGTCGAGCAGGCGCGGACCGACCTGGAGCAGGCCGCCGCCGCGGGCACCCAGCGGGAACAGGCGGAGACGCGGCTGCGCGAGCAGCTCGCGGCGCAGCGTGCCTCCGCCAAGGAGGAGATCGACCGGGTGCGCGAGCAGCTCAAGGCGGCCCGGGCGGAGAACTCCGACCTGCGGCGCAAGCTGCACGACGCCCGCGAGCGGGTCAGGGCCGCCGAGGCCAGGGCGGCCGAGCTGGAGGCGGAGACGGCCGAGGCGCGGGCCAGGGCCGCGAGCGCCAACGGCGCGGCCGAGACCGAGCTGCGCCGGCTCAGGGAGCGCCTGGCGGACGCCGAGCGCCAGCTGGAGGCCAGCCGCAGGGCCGCCCGCGAGGGCCGCAGCATCGAGGACGCCCGGGTGCGGGTGCTGCTGGACGCGCTCCAGGACGCCGCCGCCGGGCTGCGCAAGGAGCTCGGCCTGCCCACGACGATCAGCAGGCCGGCCGACTACGTGAACGCGGTGCTGCCGGGCGAGCCGGGCGTGACGGCCGTGCCCGCGCGGGCGCTGGCCAACGACGATCCGCAGCTCCTCGACCAGCTCCTGGCCATCCCTCATCTGCATCTGATCGTCGACGGCTACAACGTGACCAAGACCGGTTACCCGTCGCTGACCCTCGCCGACCAGCGGGCCCGGTTGCTGACCGGGCTCGGCGGGCTCGCCGTGCAGACGCGGGCGGAGGTGACGTGCGTGTTCGACGGCGCCGAGCTGAACGGGCCCGTCCAGGTGTCCGCGCCGCGCGGGGTGCGGGTGATGTTCAGCGCGCCCGGGGAGATCGCCGACGACCTCATCCGCACGCTGGTGCGGGCGGAGCCGCCGGGCCGGGCCATCGCCGTGGTCTCCTCCGACCGGGAGGTGGCCGAGTCGGTGCGCCGCATGGGTGCCCGGCCGGTGCCCTCGCTCCTGTTGCTGCGCCGTCTCGGCCGGAGCTGAAGCGCCGTACGCGCGCTCCGGACCGGCGTCGTCACGGTGAGTGATGACTGCCGCGAATACCTGCGAATAGGTTGAAGCATCAAGATCGCCTAGATAGAGTCGCGCCGCAGGTTTCGTTGATCTAAGAGGTTGATCCTCAAGGGGGCTCAGTGCGAGGGCGTGTGCCGGTGGCCGCCGGTCTGGCCGCCGTGGTCCTGCTGACGCCGATGGCGGGCGCGCAGGCGGATCCGAAGCCCACAGTCGCGCAGGCCAAGGCGAAGCTGAGCAAGCTCAACGAGCAGGCCGACAAGCTCGTGGACCGCTACAACGCGGCCAACGAGAAGTGGAAGAAGGCGAGGGAGAAGTACCTCGCGATCAACGGCGACTACAAGAAGCAGAACGTCCGGGTCGAGGCGCTGCGCTCCGGGCTGGTCTCGATGGCCGTCAGCAGCTACCAGGTCGGCGAGATGGGGTCGTGGGGCGGCGTCTTCTACAGCTCCAACCCCGATGCGATGCTCAGCGGCCTCGCCACGCTCAACCACATGTCGGCCGAGCGGGCCGGGCGGCTCCGGGAGTACGAGGGCGCCATCAAGGACCTCAAGGACCGCCGCGACCAGAGCAAGGTGGTGTACAAGGAGGCCACCGACGTCAGGGGCGAGCTCGCCGACGAGAAGGACAAGGTCGACAAGCTCGTCCGTGAGCAGATGAAGCTGCTGCGCTCGCTCGGGACGTACAACCCCGGCAACCCCAACAGCGCGGGAGTCGTCTACGCCGGGCCGGCGTCCGGCAACGCGCTGTCGGCCCTCCAGTTCGCCTACAAGCAGGTCGGCAAGCCCTACCGTTACGGGGGCACCGGACCGGACTCCTGGGACTGCTCGGGGCTCGTGCAGGCCGCGTGGGCGGCGGCGGGCGTGACGCTGCCCCGGACCAGCTACGAACAGTGGGCCTGGGGCGCGAGCCGCAGGGTCTCGCTGGACGAGCTCCAGCCGGGTGACCTGCTCTGGCACGCCGGGTACGGGCACGTCGGCATCTACGCCGGCGACGGCAAGGTCGTCCATGCCCCCCAGACCGGCGACGTTGTGAAGATTGTCACACTCGCCGAGTATCACGCGATCGGAGCTGTGCGCCCCTGAGGGCCCGGCCATGTTCGTGATCTCTGTGCCTTTTGTGGCTTCTGTGACCCGATTTGGTCGTTGTTGCCGAGATTGTGAGCAGAGTCACACTTAGCCGTTTGCGGTGCGGGTAAGCTGCGCTTTCTTCTCGGCGGCCTTCGTTATCCGATCTTTATCCGGCGGTGGGGCTTTGCCGAACGCGGCGGGACCTCGGTAGCTTCTGGGCCGCGGCGAGCACACCTCGCCGCGGCGCACCCGGTCGGCCGGCCGGGGCGCGCAGTCATCCACCGTCATCGGCGTCCTCCATCACCCTCCCCTTCGCGGGATCCCCCGACGCCGGTGGCCTGCCGAGTCCGTGCAGTCAGGAGGCACGGAGCCGGGGAACCATCGACCTTCACGCGAAGGTCCGGGGTGAATCGGCGCATCGCGCGCCGTAGGGCGACTTCCCCGCCCGAACCCGTCAGCTAACCCGGTAGGCGTGAGCGGAAGACCCGAGGAGAGATCCTGTCTACCACCCCCGCTAGCCTGTCCCGTCTTGCCCGAATTGCCCTTGGTAGTGCCGCTTTGACGGCATCCGTAGGGGTCGCCGGAGCACATCCGGCGGCGGCCGACACGGTGACGGTCACGGTCGTCAAGACGGCCACAGCGACGAAGACGGCCACGAAGACGGGCACCGCGACGAGCGCGAAAACCGCCGCCCGCAAGGCCGCCGCGAAGAAGCAGACCAAGAAGCACGCCGCCAAGCGGAAGATCAGCAGGGCCTCGCTCCAGCGGGTCAAGGCCCAGCGCGCGGTGAAGGCCGCGGAGAAGCAGATCGGCGACCCCTACCGCTACGGGGCCACGGGACCGGGCGCGTTCGACTGCTCGGGCCTGGTCCAGTACGCCTGGCGCAAGGCGGGCGTACGGCTGCCGCGCACGACGTGGTCCATCCGCGGCGCGGTCAGGAAGAAGGTGTCCTGGGGTCACTTCGAGCCGGGTGACCTGATCTTCACCAGCGGCGGCGGCCACGTCGGCATGTACGTCGGGCACGGCAGGATGATCCACGCTCCGCACACCGGCACGCGGGTCCGGATCGACAAGCTGGACGCCTACCGGAGGAGCACCTTCGTGGGTGCCGTCCGTCCCGGCGTCTGACGGGCACCGGTCACCAGCCCCCTCGACCGGCGCCGTCCTCACGGCCCCGTCCACCTCGCCGAGGTGGACGGGGCCGTGGCACGTGCTGGTTACCATGCACGGCGTGACTGTCACGAGCGCCGCGCCCGGGGGCGTGCCGGGCGCGCGCGCCGAGGCCGATCGGCGCCGGCCCGAGGTTCCGCCCCACGGGGTCCGTCCCCGCCGGATCGCGGCCGTGGCCGCCGCGCTGGCCGCGCTGCTCGCCGGGCCCGCCGGCGCGGCCCCGCCCGACCCGCTGCTTCCCCTGCGACTGGACGCCCGGGCCGCCGTGCGGGAGCACCCGGGCATGTGGATCGGTGCCTCCGTCGCCCGCGGCGGGCGTGCCGTCGTCGTCGGGTCGCCCCGGCCGCTGGTCGCCGAGATCGCCGCGCTGGCCGATCGCGCGGGCCGCACGGTCACGAGGATCTGGGGCGGGTACGGCGGCGCGGTGGTGCTCGTGCCGCGCACCGAGGAGCAGGCCGCCGTGCTGGCGGAGCCGGCGAAGGTGGACGGCCTGGCGGCCGTCGCCACCGGCGGCCGCGTGATCGTGCAGCCGGCGGCGTTCGCCCGTCTGTCCGCGACCGGCCGCCTGGTCGTCGTGACCCACGAGCTGACGCACGTCGCGACCGCCGGTCCCCGCGCGGTGCCGATGTGGCTCATGGAAGGCTTCGCCGACTACATGGGCTACCTGGACAGCGGACTGCCGGTCCGTACGGTCGCCGCCGAACTGGCCGCCGACGTGGCCGCCGGGAGGCCGGCGCTGAACGGCCTGCCCGGGCCCGCCGACTTCGCCGCCAGGCCCGCCCAGGCGTACGAGGAGGCGTGGCTCGCCTGTCGCTACGTCGCGGCCCGGTTCGGCGAGCGGAGGCTGGTCGCCCTCTACCGCGCCGCGCTGCGCGAGGGGATCGGCGCCGCGCTGCGGGAGGTTCTCGGGCTGTCCGCCGACGGCCTGACCCGCGAATGGCGGTCGTACGCGCGCGAGCGGCTCGCCCGGTCCTGATCTCCACAGGGCGCCCGATCTCCATGAGGTGCGGGTGCGATCGCGGCTGCGACAATGCGTTCTCGGGCGGCGCGGGCGGACCGCGCGGGCAGCGGGGGTGAGGATGACGAAGCGGACGCTGATCGTCACGAACGACTTCCCGCCCAGACCGGGCGGCATCCAGGCGTTCGTGCACGGCCTCGCCTCGCGCAGGCCGCCCGGCTCCGTGGTCGTGTACGCCCCGCGCTGGAAGGGGTGTGAGGAGTTCGACGCCCGCCAGCCGTACGAGGTGGTCCGTCATCCCTCCTCGCTGATGCTGCCGACGCGCTCGGTGGCGAGGAGGGCGGCGGCGCTGGTCGAGGACGGCGCCACCGTCGTCTTCGGGGCGGCGGCGCCGCTGGGGCTGCTCGCTCCCGTCCTGCGCGCCGCGGGCGCGGGCCGGATCGTCATGCTCACCCACGGGCACGAGGCGTCGTGGGCCCGCCTGCCGGGCGCGCGCGCCCTGCTGCGCCGGATCGGCGCGGGGGCCGACGTCGTGACCTACCTCGGCGAGTACACCCGCCGCCGGATCGCCCGGGTCGTCCCGGCCTCCAGGCTCGTACGGCTCGCGCCCGGCGTGGACACCGCCGCCTTCCACCCGGGGGCCGGCGGCGACCGGGTCCGCGCGTCCCTCGGCCTGGGCGACCGGCCGGTGGTCGTGTGCGTCTCCCGGCTGGTGCCGCGCAAGGGCCAGGATGCGCTGCTGCGGGCCTGGCCGCTCGTCCTGCGGCGGATTCCCGGCGCGGTCCTGCTCCTGGTCGGCGGTGGCCCCTTACGGCGGTCGCTGGAGCGGACGGCCGCCCGGGCCGGCCTGCGCGGCTCGGTGGTCGTCACCGGATCCGTCCCCTGGGCGTCCCTCCCGGCCTACTACGACGCGGGCGACGTGTTCGCCATGCCGTGCCGCAGCAGGTTCGGGGGGCTCGACGTCGAGGGCCTCGGCATCGTCTACCTGGAGGCGTCGGCCACCGGGCTGCCGGTGGTCGCGGGCTCCTCCGGAGGCGCCCCCGACGCCGTACGGCACGGCGAGACGGGCCTGGTGGTCGACGGCACGTCGCACACGGCGGTGGCCGGCGCGCTGTGCGACCTGCTGGGCGACCCGGCCCGCGCCCGTGAGATGGGCGAGCGGGGCCGGGCCTGGATCGAGGAGGAGTGGCGCTGGGACCTCGTCGCGGCCCGGTTCGCCGCACTTTTGTGACGGAAGGCCGCCTCAGCCGGTGAACACCTCCACGAGGAGGAGGCCGTTCAGCGCGCAGATCACGCCGGCGACGACGACGCCGGCGACGGTGGTGAGGCGGCGGTTGACGAGATCGCCCATCAGCTTCCTGCTGCCGGTGAACGCCACGAGCGGCACCAGGGCGAACGGGATGCCGAAGGACAGCGCGACCTGGCTCAGCACGAGCGCCCGCGTGGGGTCCACTCCGGCGGCCAGGACCGCGATGGCCGGGATGATCGTGACCAGCCGTCGCGCCAGGAGCGGTACGCGGCGGCGCAGGAACCCCGCCATGATCACCTGCCCGGCGTAGGTCCCCACGCTGGAGGAGGCCAGGCCTGAGGCGAGCAGGGCGAGCGCGAACGCGACGGCCGCCCCGGGGCCGAGGACCTGCCCGAGACCGGCGTGGATGGCCTGCAGGCTGCCGGGATCGCCGCCGCCGAACGTGGCGGCGGCCACGGTCAGCATCGCCATGTTCACCAGCCCGGCGGTGCCGAGGGCGACGGCGATGTCCATCCTGCTGGCGCGCACGGCCTCCCGGCGACCGCCGTCCGCGCTCTGGTGCTGGGTGAGGGCCGAGTGCAGGTAGACGACGTGGGGCATGACGGTCGCCCCGACGATCCCGGTGGCCAGCAGCAAGCTGTCGGTCCCGGCCAGGCGGGGCACGAAGCCGCCCGCCACACCCGCGAGGGACCCCGACAGCAGCACCTGGTAGGCGAAACCGGCCAGGACCACACCGAGCATCGCGGCGACGGCCGCCTCGAACCGGCGGCGTCCGCGCGGCGCGAGCATGAGCAGCAGCGAGGAGACGACGGCCGTGACGGCGGCGGCCGGCAGCAGCGGCACGCCGAACAGCAGGTTCAGGGCGATCGCCCCGCCGATGAACTCGGCCAGGTCGGTGGCGGCGGCGACCAGCTCGGCCTGCACCCACAGCGGCAGGCTCATCCGGCGCGGCAGGTGGTCGCGGCACAGCTCGGGCAGGTTGCGGCCGGTGGCGATGCCGAGCTTGGCGGAGAGCGCCTGCACGAACATGGCCAGCACGTTCGCGAGGGCGATCACCCACAGCAGCATCGTCCCGTACTGGGCGCCGCCCGCCATGTTGGTCGCGAAGTTGCCCGGATCGATGTACGCCACGGAGACGACGAAGGCGGGACCGCACAGGCCGGCCAGCCGCGCCAGGCGGCCCGGCGCCGCCCGCCCCTCGGCGGGTACGGCGGGCGCGGGCCCGTTCAGGGGACGGCGGGAGTCGAGCACGAAAGCCTCACAGGAAACACGAAAGCCTCACAGGCGGGAAATCTGGCGTGCGGCACGGCGGGTGCCCCACCACGCCGGCCTGGGCGCGTTCTCCGGCGGCCGGAGGCGGCAGCCCCGCGGTCGCGGTACGGCACCCGCGGAACGGCACAGACGCCGTGGGTCGAGCGTGACGCGGTGGAATGAGCGGAGGCCGGTGTCCGGCCGGCCTCCGCGTGCGCCTGCCGGCTCGGCGGGGCTGGACAGGGCTCGCTCGGTCAGGTGAGCTTGTCCTTGAGCTTGCCCACGGGGCCCGCCTCGGTGCCGAGGGCAGGGCTCTTGGGCTCGCCCATGCTGCCGTCGTAGGTGTCGTACAGCTTCGGGTCGGGCGGCGGCGCCATGGCGAGGTCCCCGAGCGGCTCCGGGTTGAGGAGATAGGCGAACTGGTGGCGGCCGTCGGGCTGCGGCCCGCTCGCCCAGCCGCCCGCCTGCGCCTCGATGCCGTCGGAGAGGTCCCAGATCGTCTCCGCGTGCTCGGCGTGCTCCTCGTCGAACAGGTCGTCGGGCACGACGACGTCCTCCAGGCCGTCCGACTGGAGTTCCTCGATGGCCTTCAGCCACAGGTTCTGGTGCAGGGTGTCGCGGGCGAGGTTGAACTTCAGCATGTCCTTGACGCCGGGGTCGTCGGTCATGTGGTAGAGCCGGGCGGTCTGCAGCCGGCCGTGCGCCTCGGCCGCGACGTTGGCCCGGAAGTCGGCCAGCAGGTTGCCGCTCGCCACGATGTAGCGGCCGTTCCAGGGGTATCCGTTGCTGTCGGCGGGCAGTGGCCCGCCGCCGGCCACGATCGCCTGCTGCGGGTCCATCCCGCCCAGCACCGCGCCGACCACCGGGTCGGCGGTGGCCATCTTCGTGACCGCCGTCGCGGGCGCGCCTTCGAGGAGTCGGGCGACCATCGTGGCGAGCATCTCGACGTGCCCGATCTCCTCGGTCGCGATGTCCATGATCAGGTCTTTGTACTTGCCGGGCATGCGGCAGTTCCAGCCCTGGAACAGGTACTGCATGGTGACCGTCATCTCGCCGAAGGCGCCGCCGATGAGCTCCTGGAGTTTGCGCGCGTACACCGGGTCGGGCTTTTCTGGCTTGGCCTCGAACTGCAGGCGACGGTTGTGCCGGAACATACGACTCCTCGCGTAGGAAACCACAGGGAGCCGCAGGCCTTACGCGGGCCAAGGGCGCGACCCCGCTGGTGCATGTCGGTGGGGGGTCACGCATAAATCCCAACACGTGGCGCAACGGGACGACAGGAGCGACACCTAACGAAGGATCCAATGGATGGACAGGTGCCGCCCTACGCCGTGATTAGCGCGAAGAGCCAGCTGTTCGCGCATATGCGACACATCGGCGTGCGCGAGGGGGCCGGGAAAGGAGCGGAGGCCGGTCGGTCAGGGTTTGCGGCCGACGCCGCCGGCGACGCAGACGCCGCCGAGGTCGAGGGGGTGGCGCACGGGTTCCTCGGGACGCCACTCGGGCACGTGCACCACCCCGGGCTCGACCAGGTCGAGGCCGTCGAAGAACCGCACGATCTCGGGCATGTCCCGGGCCCGGCCGGTGCCGAGCATCTGCAGCAGCACCGCCTCCAGTTCGCGCATCTCCGGCGCGCAGGAGCAGAAGTGGGTGAGCTGCAGGTAACTGCCCGGAGCCAGGCGCGCCTTGTAGGCGTCCACGAGGCCGTTCGGGTCCTCCGCGTCTGCGAGGTGGTGGACCACGGCCACCAGCAGCAGGCCGACGGGACGGGAGAAGTCGAGGAAGCCCTCGACCTCGGGGTGGTTGAGGATCACCTCGGGCTCGCGCATGTCCGCGGTGATCACGCGGGTGCGCTCGTCGGTCTGCAGGATCGCCCGCGCGTGCGCCAGCACGATGGGGTCGTTGTCCACGTAGACGACCTTCGCGGCGGGGTTGATCCGCTGCGCCACCGAGTGGGTGTTGTCCATCGTGGGCAGGCCGGAGCCGATGTCGAGGAACTGGTCGATGCCCTGCTCGGCCATGTACTTCACGCCGCGGAACAGCATGGCCCGGTTGTTGCGGGCGCCGTCGCCGCGGTCGGGGAAGTGCCGCATGCCCTCCATGGCGACCGCGCGGTCCACCGCGAAGTTGTCCTTGCCGCCCAGGAACGCGTCGTACACCCGCGCGATGCTGGGCCTGGTCGTGTCGATCTCCGACGGGAGGTAGTCGGGATCGCGGTGCGTCCAGTTCCAGCTGCCGGCCCCGTCGCCCATCGCCCGCCCTTCTCCAGTCATCGATCATGGATGCGTCTGGAGCATAACCAAGCAGAGCGCAATATTGCGGGCCCGCAGCGATATTTTCGGCAGCTCACGAGGTCGATCAGGCATCGCCGCAGGTCGTCTTCGGCCGGCGACACGGAAGATCCACACCAATCGGTGCGATCCGGTCGCCCTAATCACCCCACGTCCCAGGCTGTACGGCGGGTCTTCCTGTTCGTGTCCCGCTCCGCTGGGACGGTGCGCCGAAACGGCCGAAATTTATCAAAAACGTCCGACATGTTTCGGCGCACCCGCTCGGTCAGTCGCCGTACAGCTCGTCGATCTGCTTGGCGAAGTCGCGGGCCACGACGTGCCGCTTGATCGACTGCTTCGGCGTGACGTGGCCGGTCTCCTCGCTCAGCTCGATGTCGAGGATGCTGAACTTCTTGATCTGCTCGGCCTTGGAGACCATCCGGTTGGCGTCGTCCACGGCCTGCTGCACCTCGGCGACGACGCCCGGGTCGGAGCAGAGCTCGGCCATGGAGGCGCCGGAGCGGCCGTTGGCCTGCTTCCACTGCTCCATCGCCTCGTGGTCGAGAGTGACGATCGCCCCGATGAACGGTTTGCCGTCGCCGACGACCATGACCTGACTGATCAGGCGATGAGCCCGGATGGCGTCCTCGAGCGGCGCGGGCGCGACGTTCTTGCCGCCGGCGGTGACGAGGATCTCCTTCTTGCGGCCGGTGATGCTCAGGTAGCCGTGTTCGTCGAGGCGGCCGACGTCTCCGGTGTGGAACCAGCCCTCCGGGTCGATCGCCTCCTTGGTGGCGCGCTCGTTGTTCCAGTAGCCGTCGAAGACGTGGCGGCCCTTCACCAGGATCTCGCCGTCGTCGGCGATGCGGATGCTCACGCCGGGGAACGGCTTGCCGACCGTGCCGATCTTGTTGGCGCCCGGGATGTTGACGGTCGAGGGCGCGCTGGTCTCGGTCAGTCCCCAGCCCTCGAACACCTCGATCCCCACGCCGCGGAAGAAGTGGCCGAGCCGCTCGCCGAGGGCCGAGCCGCCCGAGACCGCCGCCGTCAGCGCGCCGCCCGTGGCCGCCCGCAGCTTGCCGTACACGAGCTTGTCGAAGGCCGCGTGCTTGAGCCGGGCGCCGAGGCCGGCCCCGCCGGAGCTCTCGGCCTTGCTCCACTCGATCGCGGCCCGTACGGCGGCGTGGAAGATCTTGCCCTTGCCCTCCGCGTTGGCCTTCTGCTCGGCGGCGTTGTAGACCTTCTCGAACACCCGCGGCACGCCCAGCAGGAACGTGGGCTTGAACTCCCGCAGGTCGGGGGCCACGTTCTTCATGTTCGGGCTGTGCGCGAGCACCGTGCCCGTCTCGATCAGGACGATCTGGATGAGCCGGGCGAAGCTGTGCGCCAGAGGGAGGAAGAGCAGCGCGGCCCGGCCCTCCACGTCGAACAGCGTCTCCAGCGGCCCGTGAGAGACGTTGCGCGCGGTGAACAGCAGGTTGTCGTGGGTCAGGCGGCAGCCCTTCGGCATGCCGGTGGTGCCGGAGGTGTAGATGATCGTGGCGAGGTCGCGCCCGCCCCGGCTCGCCCTGCGCTCGGCGAGCGTGTCGTTGGTCACGTCCGCGCCGAGGCGCTCCAGCTCGGCGAACCCGCCGTCGTCGACGCGCCACAGCAGCGGCAGCTCGGGCACGGCCTCGCGGACGGTCTCCTCGTGCGCGGCCGTCTCCACGAACGCGGCCTTGGCGCCGCTGTCGGTCAGGATCCACTTCACCTGGTCGGCGGAGGAGGTCTCGTAGATCGGCACCCCGACCGCGCCCGCCGCCCAGATGGCGTAGTCGGCGACGGTCCACTCATAGCGGGTGCGCGACATCAGCCCGACCCGGTCGCCGGGTTCGATCCCGGCGGCGATCAGTCCCTTGGCGACGGCCGCCACCCTGTCCCTGAACTGCGCGGCGGTGACCGGCGTCCACGGCGCGGCCGGGTCCTCGCCCTCCTTGCGGCGGACGACGACGGCCTCCGGCTCGTCCACGCCGCGCTGGAACACCACGTCGGTGCAGTTCGCGGACGGGGGCACGTCCACCAGCACGGGAACGCTGAACTCGCGCACGGGTCACTCCTTCGCGCACGGCCTCGCGGTCCCCGGAGCGCAGGGCGGGAACCGCGTTGCGGGCATAACTCTTCGTGTCTTACCGGACGCTACCGCGCGATGTTACGCATGGGTAGGTCCGTCACCCAGGCGTTATCCAGGGACAAATGGACGCTATCAGTGTCCCCCGCGCGGCGAGCCCGACACCTTTCCGTTACCCAAGCGGATGCTAGGTAAAGCGGCCGTTACCATGTCCCCCATGCGCATCCACGTCGTCAGCGACGTCCATGGCCGGGCCGACGCGCTCGCCCGCGCGGGCGACGGGGCCGACGCCCTGATCTGCCTCGGAGACCTGCTCCTTTTCATCGACTACGCCGACCACTCGCAGGGCATCTTCCCCGACCTGTTCGGCGCGGAGAAGGCGAGCGAGTACGTGGAACTGCGCGCGGCGGGCCGCTTCGACGAGGCGCGGCAGCTGTCGGCCGGTCTGTGGGCCTCCCTCGACGGCGACCCCCGCGACCTCATGGAGGCGGCGGTCCGCCGCCAGTACGAGCAGATCTTCTCCGCCATGCCGACGCCGGCCTACCTCACGTACGGCAACGTGGACATGCCACGCCTGTGGGCCGACCACCTGCGGCCCGGGCAGCGGGTCCTGGACGGCGATGTGGTCGAGATCGGCGGGCTGACCTTCGGGTTCGTCGGCGGCGGCCTGCGCACCAAGTACCGCACGCCGTACGAGATCGACGACGAGGAGTACGCGCGCAAGGTCGAGGCGATCGGCGAGGTGGACGTGTTGTGCTGCCACATCCCGCCCGCCATCCCCGACCTGCTGTACGACGTGGTGGCCCGGAGGTTCGAACGGGGGAGCGAGGCCACGCTGGAGGCGATCAGGAGGACGCAGCCGCGCTTCGCGTTGTTCGGCCACGTCCATCAGCCGCTGGTCAGCCGCACCCGCGTCGGGCGCACGGAATGCGTCAACGTCGGCCACTTCCGCGGCCGTGGCACGCCTTTCGCCCTGGAATGGTGAAGTACGGTTGGCGCATGGCTGATCGCACTTCGTCGAGTATCACGATCGGCGCCGGCCGGTCGACAATCATGGCCGTCATCGCCGGCTTCCCCGCCTATCCGGAGTGGGCCGGCCAGGTGAAGAAGGCCGAGGTCCTGGAGACGGGCGCGGACGGCCGTGCCTCCCGGGTCCGCTTCGTCCTCGACGCGGGCGTGATCAGCGACGAGTACGTCCTCGGGTACGACTGGGACGACGACGCGGGCGTGAGCTGGCGGATGGTCGAGGCCGGGAAGATGCTCTCGGGCCTGACCGGCAGCTACCGCCTGATCGAGAACGGCGGCGGCACCGAGGTCACCTACGACCTCGCCGTGGACCTGAAGGTCCCCATGATCGGCATGATCAAGCGCAAGGCCGAGAAGGTCATCGTCGACACCGCGCTGAAGGGGCTCAAGCGGCGCGTCGAGAGCCGATGAGGATCCTCCTCTTCACGGGGAAGGGCGGCGTCGGCAAGACCACGGCGGCCGCCGCGACCGCCACGCTCGCCGCCGAGCGGGGCAACAAGACGCTGGTCGTCTCCACCGACACCGCGCACTCGCTCGCCGACGCGCTCGGCGTGCCGCCCTCGTCCGAGCCGGTCGAGGCCGCGCCCGGCCTGCACCTGCAGCAGGTGGACACCCAGAAGTCGCTGGAGCGGCACTGGGGCGAGTTACGCGACTACGCCGGCAACGTGCTTGCGGAGCTCGGTCTCGACGAGGTCACCGCCGAGGAGATCACCATACTGCCCGGCGCCGAGGAGATCCTCGCGCTGCTCGAACTGCGCGAGCAGGCCCGCACCGGCCGCTGGGACGTGATCGTCGTCGACTGCGCGCCGACCGCGGAGACGCTGCGCCTGCTCGCCCTGCCGGAGGCGCTCGACTGGCACGTCAACCGCCTGCTTCCCACCGGCAGGCGGATGCTCAGAGCCCTGTCGCCGGTCATCCGGCACGTCGCCAAGGTGAGCGTGCCCGAGGGCGAGGTCGTCTCGGCGGGGGAGCGGCTGCACCGCGGCCTGCTGGAGGTGCGCGCGCTGCTGACCGGCGACGACGCGTCCGTGCGGCTCGTGCTGACCCCCGAGGCCGTGGTCGTCGCCGAGGCCCGCCGCACCCTCACCTCGCTCAGCCTGTACGGCTACCGCGTCGACGCGGTGATCGCCAACCGGGTCTTCCCCGCGGAGGGCGCCGACGAGTGGCGGCTGGGCTGGGTGGAGGCCCAGGCCAGGCAGCTCGCCATGGTGCACGAGTCGTTCGCGCCGCTGCCCGTCCTCACCGTCCCCTACCTTCCGGCGGAGCCGGTCGGGACCGCGGCCCTCTCGGGCCTCGCCGCGCGGATGTACGGAGACCGGGATCCCTTCGCGCGCCCCGACGTCGAGCCGCCGCTGAGGTTCACCACCGACGAGCTGGCGCTGTCCCTGCCGCTCGCGGACCGCGACGATCTCGACCTCGCTCGCAAGGGGGACGACATCATCGTCACCGCGGGGTCCTACCGGCGCGTCATCGCCCTGCCCGCCGCCCTCGCCCGGCGTGAGATCTCCTCGGCCGCGCTCCGGGACGGCCGGCTCCGGGTACGGTTCGAGGCAGGAGGGGCGAAATGACGGATTCCAACGACACCACTCCGCGTAGCCAGGACCCGCTCGGGTCGGCGGCGGAGGAGGCGATGAAGCTGCTGGACGCCGTACAGCGGCGGATGGGCCGGGAGTTCGGCAAGGGGCTCGTGAAGGGCGGCGTGAGCGGCTTCGGATCCGCCTTCGGCGGCGCCGGCGCGAGCGGCCGGGGCGGCGACGTGTGGAGCGAGGCCGTCGCGGAGGACCACGACGAGTACGTCTGCCGGGCCTGCCCGGTGTGCCGGGTCATCGCGGCACGCCGCGAGTCCGGCGGCGACGTCACCGGCCACCTGATCGCGGCGGGCGGAGAGCTGTTCGCGGCGTTCAAGGAGGCGGTCGACGCCCTGCAGCGCCCCCCGGCGAGCGGCAGGGCGCGATCGGCCGGAGAGCGCCGATCCGGCGAGCCGAAGGTCGAGCACATCGACCTGGGTTGAAGGGCCGGTTAAGGGCGGGCGACGGCGGGATTGCCACAACCCGGCTCGATCGGCTTCAATCGGCGCGGCGTGATTCCTCGGGCGGTGACGGCCCGGGTGGAGCGGATCGGGCGGAAGCGGATCGGGCGGAAGGAAGACGGCATGGCGCTGACCATCGGCGTGGACGTGGGCGGTACCAAGATCGCGTATGGTGTCGTCGACGAACACGGCGCCATCATCGAGCGCGGCCTGCGGCACAGCCCGGCGGGCAGCCCCGAGAAGATGGCGCTCACGATCGCCGATGCGGTGACCGAGCTCGCGGCACGGCACTCCGTCGAGGCCGTCGGCATCGGCGCGGCGGGCTTCGTCGACGAGACCCGCTCGATCATCCGCTTCGCCCCCAACCTGGCCTGGCGCGAGGAGCCGCTGCGCGAGAAGGTGGGCGAGCTGGTCGGGCTGCCGGTCGTGGTCGAGAACGACGCCAACGCCATGGCCTGGGGCGAGTACCGCTTCGGCGCGGGCCGGGGCGAGAGCCACGTCGTGTGCGTGACCGTGGGCACGGGCATCGGCGGCGGCATCGTGCTCGGCGGCGAGCTCTACCGCGGACGGTGGGGGATGGGCGCCGAGCTCGGGCACATGCAGGCGGTGCCGGGCGGCCGTGCCTGCGGCTGCGGCAACAGCGGCTGCTGGGAGCGGTACGCCAGCGGCAGCGCGCTGCTGATGGAGGCCAGGGACAACGCGCAGGCCGACCCGGCGGGCGCCGCGCACCTGCTGCGGCTCGGCGGCGGCTCGGCCGAGGGCATCCAGGGCGAGCACGTGACCGAGGCGGCGCGCCAGGGCGACCGGGCGGCGCTGGCCGCCTTCGAGTCGCTCGCCCGATGGCTCGCCCAGGGGCTGGCCGACATGGCTGCGGTCCTCGACCCCGGGTGCTTCATCATCGGGGGCGGCGTCTCCGGCGCGGCGGACCTGTTCGTCGACCGGGTGCGCGAGGAGTTCGCCGCGCGGCTGACCGGCCGGGGACACCGCCCGCTCGCCGAGATCAGGGTGGCCGAGATGGGCCCGTCTGCGGGGCTGGTGGGAGCCGGCGACCTCGCCCGGTTCCGCTGACGGCGTGCTGCGGGTCGCGACCTACAACGTCCGGGGACTGAAGGACGACCGCAGGGCACTGGTCCGGGTGATCCGGGCCCTGCGGCCCGACGTGCTGTGCCTGCAGGAGGCGCCCCGCCTGCCCGGCTGGCGGCGGAAGCGGCGGGCGCTGGCCCGCGCGGCCGGTCTGTCCGTGGCCGCCGGAGGCCGCGTCGGCGGGACCGCCGTGCTCACTGCTCCGGACGTACGGCTCCTGCGCGGGCGCGGGCACCGCCTGCGGTGGTTCGCCGGGCTCGAATGGCGCTCCATCGCGCTCGCCGTGGTGGAGAAGGACCGCGAGAGGTACGCCGTGTGCTCGGCCCACCTCGACCTTCTGGCGGGGGCGCGCCTGAGCCACGCCGCCCAGATCGTCCCGCTCCTGGAGCGCGCGGCCCGGGAGTTCGGGGCCGCGCCGGTGCTCGCCGGGGATCTCAACGAGGTTCCCGGGGCCCCGGTCTGGCGTCTTCTCGGGGGCCGCTACACGGACTGCTTCACCGCCGTGCGGGGACCCGCGCCGCGGATCGGTGCGGACGGGGACGACGGCCGGGCCGGTGCGACGTTCCCGGCCCGCGATCCCCGGGTGCGGATCGACGCGATCTTCGCGGGCCCGGGCCTGACCGTCGTGTCGTACGGCGGCGCGGACGTCCCGGCCGAGGACCTGCCCGCCGCGAGCGACCACCGGCCGGTCGTCGCCGAGATCGCCTTCACGCCGTCCGCCCAGGCCTGACACGCCGCTGACGGGCCGGGGGACGGCCGCGGATTACAGCTCGGCCGGAGACGGCCGGAGACGGCAGGCACGGTCGCGTCCCCGCGTCTCTAGGTAATCGGATTCGCGGCCTGTGTGACGGGGAGTGCCCGGTCCCCCGTACGATCGTTTCATGACCCGCCGCCTCATACGGCGTGCGGTGCCGTTGTGTGTGCTGTCCGCCGGCCTGCTGACCGGACTCCTCCCGCGCGCCACATCGGTCGCGCACGCGCACACAGGGATCGTCCGCGCCCAGGCGGAGCGTAGCCCGTCGGGGGACGAGGTCGCCCAGGACGCGGGCTCCTCCACCGGACGGCTCCAGCCCGACGGCTCGCTGTCCGACGTGGCCGGCCTGTCGGCCAAGGACATCTGGGCCGTGGGCCAGCAGAACGCCTGGGACTTCTGGCGGAACCAGGGGATCATCACCCACTGGAACGGCTCCTCCTGGAGCGAGGTGCCGATCCGGGGCGACGCCACCGGCGCCGGCCACCTGCGGTCGGTCGCCGCCGCCTCCGCCACCGAGATCTGGGCCGTCGGCGACGGCCACGACGGCCTGCCGTACGTCGCGAAGGGCTCGCGCGACGGGTTCGACCGCGTCGGCGTGCCGCAACTGCGCTCCGGGGACTGGCTCGGCGGGGTCGCCGCCTCGTCCGGGCGGGTGGTCGCGATCGGCAGCCGGGACGGCAAGGCGTTCCTGCTGAGCAGCGGCGGCTCCGCCAAGGGCACGACCTGGAAGACCGGTCAGGGCCCCGCGGGCGCGCTGTACGGCGTGGCGCTCGCGGGCCGGTCGGACGGCTGGGCGGTGGGCGACTCCGGCTCCGGGCCCCTGGCCATGCGCCTGACCGGCAGCGGGTGGAAACAGGCCGACCTGCCGGAGATCAAGGGCGGCTTCCTGCGGGACGTGTACACCGACGGCCGCAAGCGCGCGGTCGCCGTCGGCGGCGTCTACCAGAGCGACGGCGGCATCGCCCCGCTGGTCCTCGACTGGGACGGCAGGCACTGGAAGCGGGTGACGCCGCCGGAGCGGCGCGCCGAACTGTACGGCGTCACGGGGGACGGCGACGGCGTGTTCTGGATCTCCGGGTACGACCCGAGGCACGAGGCCCAGGGCTTCCTGCTCCGGTACGACGGATCGCGCTGGTCCACGCTGCGGGGCCCGGCGCCGGCCGAGGAGCGCACGGTGCGGCTCCAGGCGGTCGCGCACGTAGGCGACCTCACCATGGCGGTCGGTCACACGCTGGACGACAAGGGCCGCTACACGGACCTCGTGGAGCGGTTCGGCCCGCCTCCCGCCGACGGCACGGTGAAGGCGGCCTCCGAAGCCGAATGAACACCGGCGCGGTGTGGCCCGGACCGGCCGGGGCGCGCGCCGGAGTCAGACGACCGCGCCGTGGTCCCAGCAGGAGTCAGACGACCGCGCCGTCGTCCCAGCCGGAGTCGGCGGGCGGACCGTCGCCCATACGCACGACGAGGATCACGAATCCCGCGATGAACGCCGACACCGCGGCGAACACGATCCAGCCGTCCATGGGCCATTGCAGCAGAGCGGCCAGGAGCAGGTAGGCGGGGCCGCCGAACAGCGCGAGCCAGGAGAGCCTGCTGAGGGCGTCGCCGTGCGGAAGCGGCGGAGGGGCCGGTGGGATGTAGTGGTCGTCGTCGGCCGGGGCGGGAGCCTGCTCCTCGCCGGTGCGGTCGTCGTCCCGGGCCGTGTCGCCGGGAGCCGTGTCGCCGGGGGCGTCGTCGCCGTCGCCCGCGTCGGTCTCCTCGGTGACGTTCTCCCGGTCAGGCCATGGCTGTTCGGCCGAGGCGTCCTCGGCTGTCTCGTTGAACGAGGCGACGATCTGGCGCCAGACCTCGTCCTCGTCACTTTGCGGCGTCACGTCGATCCCGGGTCACAAGTCCTTCGTCAAGGGTACCGAGGCGTGGGAGCGGATGAAATCCAGACTCCCTTCGAAGATCACAGGCGCGTCGTTGTCGAGGGTGGCGACGTGGTAGCTGTCCGCCAGCTCTCTGACCTCCAGATTGTTTCCCATTCTCGCCTGCAGGAACGCGACGCTCCCCGGCTTTACCACATGGTCGTTCCTGCTGTGGAACACCAGCACCGGCTGGGTCACCTTGGCGATGTCGGACTGGACGAGCCTCCACAGCCGGGGCAGCGTGGCGGCGGCCCGGACGGGTGTGCGCGGATAGCCGAGCTCGCTCACGCCCTCCTTCTTGATGTCGCCCGCCACCCCTGGGATCGAGCGTACGACGTACTTGAGCGCCGGGGCCAGCGCCAGCAGCGGCACGTCGTTGATCACGGACGGGTTGACCACCACGACGCCCGCGACGGCGTCACCGTGGACCTCGGCCAGGCGCAGCGCCATGCAGCCGCCGAGGGACAGGCCCATCACGAACGCCTCCGCGCACCGTCCGCGCAGGTCGGCGAACGCCTTGTCCAGCTCGGCGTACCAGTCCTCCCAGCGGGTGCGGCTCATCTCCTGCCACGACGTTCCGTGTCCGGGCAGGCGCGGCAGGGACACCGTCATCCCCGCCCCGGCCAGGTGTTCACCCCACGGCCGCAGGGACTGCGGCGAGCCGGTGAAACCGTGACAGAGCAGGACGCCGATGTCGCCGCCCTCGTGGTGGTACGGCTCCGCGCCGGGCAGCACTGGCATGGGTGACCTCCGTGAAACGGCGGCGTGTTCCGCCCGATACTCGCACGTTGGTCAGCGTTAGTGCGAGAGGGCTGGGCGTGCGAAGATGACTGCACATCCGAGCCGAGGGGGTGCCCGCGTGTTTTATTGGGTGGTGAAGGCCATCCTCTGGCCGATCCTCCGCTTCGTGTTCCGCCCCTGGGCCGAGGGGGTGGAGAACGTGCCGAAGGAGGGCCCGGCCATCCTGGCCGGCAACCACCTGTCGTTCGCCGACCACTTCTTCGGGGCCGGATTCCTGCCGCGCAAGGTGATTTCCCTGGGCAAGGCGGAGTATTTCACCGGCCGCGGGCTCAAAGGAGTCGTGAGCCGCGCTTTCTTCTCCGGCGTCGGCACCGTCCCGATCGACCGTTCCGGCGGCAAGGCGAGCGAGGCGGCGCTCCGCACCGGCCTGCGCATCCTCAGGGAGAGTCAGGTGCTCGGCATCTACCCCGAGGGAACCCGCTCGCCCGACGGCCGCCTCTACAAGGGCAAGACGGGCGTGGCCCGGCTCGCGCTGGAGTCCCGGGCGCCGGTGATCCCGTGGGCCATGGTCAACACGTTCGAGATGATGCCCCCCGGCCGGCCGCTCCCCAAGTTCGGCATCCGTCCCGGCGTCCGGTACGGCAAGCCGCTCGATTTCTCCCGCTATTACGGCATGGAAAACGACCGTCTCGTGCTGCGCGCGGTGACCGACGAGATCATGTACGCGCTGATGGAGCTGTCGGGTCAGGAGTACGTCGACAAGTACGCCGCGGCGGCCAAGACGGAAACGACCAGGGCAGCTCGCGAGAATTCCTAATACTTCCGGACCGGACGGGTAACGTGGCGGTGTCCGCCGCGCACGTTGGGACGTTCAGACACGTTCGGATCGGAAGGCGTAGGAGCATGCCAGCACGCAGGCACCGCACATGGGCCCAGCCCGGCGCCACGAGGCACGGAGCGGACGACGGACCGGACGGCCCGCCCACGACCCCGGCGAGCAGGTCCGGCGCGTCCGCCGCGTCCGGCGGGGCCGTGGCCCGGCATTGGGCCGGGGACACAACCCGGTGCGCAACCGGGGAGACAGCCGCGGACACGACCCGGTACGCCGCCGGCGAAGCCGCATCCCGGGACGCCGCTCGCGGGCGCGCTGCCCGAGACGCCGCTCGTGGATGCCCCGCATGAGCGTCCGGGAGGAACAGCAGGCCGAGACCGGATATCTCCCGCACCGCCAGATCCTGGTCGTGCTCTCCGGAGTGGCGGCCGGAATGCTGCTGGCAGCCCTCGACCAGAGCATCGTCGGCACGGCTCTGCCGCGCATCGTCAGCGAACTCGGCGGCCTCGACAAGCTGTCGTGGGTGGTCACCGCCTACCTGCTCACCTCGACCGCGGCGACCCCGCTGTGGGGCAAGATCTCCGACCTGTACGGCAGGCGGGTGATCTTCCAGACCGCCATCGGCATCTTCCTGCTCGGCTCGGTGCTGGCCGGGCTGAGCCAGAACATCGGCCAGCTCATCGGGTTCAGGGCGATCCAGGGCCTGGGCGGGGGCGGCCTGATGGCGCTGGCGTTCAGCATCATCGGCGACGTCATCCCGCCGCGCGAGCGCGGCCGATACCAGGGATACTTCGGCGCCGTCTGGGGCACCTCCAGCGTCGCCGGGCCGCTGCTCGGCGGCTTCTTCACCGACGGGCCCGGCTGGCGGTGGATCTTCTGGATCAACCTGCCGATCGGGCTGATCTCGCTCGTCGTGACCTCGATGGCGCTGCGGATTCCCTTCACCCGCCGTAGTCACCGCATCGACTACCTGGGCGCGGCGCTGATCGTGGCCGGGGTGTCGTGCTTCCTGCTCTACCTCGACTGGGCGGGCGGCGACATCGGCTGGACCGCTCCCGGCTCGCTGGCCCTGCTGACCGGATTCGTGGCGCTCGCGGCCCTGTTCGTGTTCGTCGAACTGCGGGCGGCCGAGCCGATCCTGCCGATGCGGTTGTTCCGCAACAAGATCTTCAGCGTGGGCAACGGCTTCAGCTTCCTCGCGGGCCTGGCGATGTTCGGCGGCATGATCTTCCTGCCGGTCTACCTCCAGGCGGTCCAGGGCATGTCGCCGACCGTGTCGGGCCTGGCGCTGCTGCCGGCGGTCTTGGGCATCTTCTCCACGTCGATCACCTCCGGCCAGATCATGAGCCGGACCGGCCGATACAAGATCTTCCCGATTCTGGGCGGTGCGGTCCTCCTGGTGGCCATGTGGCTGCTGTCCACGATCAAGGTGGACACGCCCTACTGGCAGGTGGCGGTCTACGCCTACCTCTTCGGCGCAGGGCTCGGGTTCACCATGCAGACGATCGTCACGGCGATCCAGAACGCGGTGGAGCGCAGCGACATGGGCGTGGCGACGAGCTCGGCGACGTTCTTCCGGATGATGGGCGCCGCCATCGGCACGGCGATCATGGGCGCGGTCCTCACCAACCGGCTCGCCCACCACCTGACCGCCGAGTTCGGCGGCAGGATGCCGCCGGGGCGTGTGGACGCCAACAACGTGCAGGCGATCCAGCAGCTGCCGCAGCCGGTCAAGAACCACGTGCTGGTCGCGTTCACCAGTGCGATCGACGACGTGTTCCTCGCCAGCCTGCCCTTCGTCGCCCTCGCGCTGGTCGTGGCTTTCTTCCTCAAGGAGATCCCGCTCGCCGCGCGGAGCACCGAGGGCCCGGCCGCCGTGGGCTGACCCCGCGCGTGGTCGGCGGCGTAGGGCCCGTGGCGGGCGGTTCGCCGCGCGGCCTTGCCGCTCTCCCGAAGCGGCTCAGGCGAGGTGGGAGCGGATCTCGCGGATGTGGGCCGGGGTGGTGCGGCAGCAGCCGCCCACGTAACGGGCGCCGAGCGAGGCCCATCCGGCCGCCGCCCTGCCGAACTCGACGGGATCGGCGAGACCCAGCCAGCGCCGGTTCGCGGCGTCCCAGGTCTCGCCCGAGTTCGGGTAGACGATCGAGGCTCCGTGCTTGATCAGCTCGGGTATGAATCGCGGCGCGGTGCAGTTGACGCCCACGGCGACCACCTGGGGAAGGTCCGAGAAGATCGCCGCGCACTCCTCGAACGGTGTCCCGTCGCTGACGTGCTCGCCGTCGCGGCAGGAGAAGGTGACCCACGCCCGTACGGACGGCGTCTCGCGCAGGAGCCTCGCGAGCGCCCGCGCCTCGGCCTGCGAGGGGATCGTCTCGCACGCCAGCAGGTCGGCCCCTGCGTCGGCGAGGATCTCGAACCGCTCCCGATGCCACTCGGTCAGGCCGTCCTCGTCGAGGTCGTAGTCGCCGGTGTACTCCGCGCCGTTGGCCAGGTAGGCGCCGTACGGCCCCACGCTCGCGGCGACGAGCCCGTGCCCGGCCTCGTCCCTCGCCTGTACGGCAAGCGTCACCGACAGCCGGATGAGGTCGCGGGCCTTCTGAGAGGTGAGGCCGTGCCGTACGAACCCGGGGATGCTCGCCTGATAGCTCGCCGTGGTGGCGACATCGGCCCCGGCCCTGAAGTAGTCGAGGTGCGCCTGACGGATGACGCCGGGATCGTCGGCGAGCAGCCGCGCCGACCACAGGTCGTCGCTCAGGTCGCAGCCGAGTGTCTCCAGGTGCGTGGCGAGGCCGCCGTCGAGGACGATTGGGTTCATACCGGGCAACACTACGTGCTCACGCGCAATGCGGGCGTGGCGGCATCCTCGTCGGCGAGATCAGCGCCCGGGCGCGTCTGGCCGGCTCGCGGCCGAGCTGATGGAGGCGGGGGCCGCCATCTGCGGGGGAACCGCTCAGTGGGCACCTGTCACTCAGTGGGCCCGTCGCTCAGTGGGTCCGTCGCTTAGTGGGCACCCGCCGGTCGGCTGGGCGCCCACAGCCGGTCGGCGTCGCCGGCGGCGAGCCGGCCTCGATAAACGTCGATCTTGTGGTCGATGAGCCTGAGGTTCTCCTGCACTTCGGCGAGCTTGGCGGCCACCTCGGCGCGGTGGGCTTCGAGGAGAGCAAGCCGTTCCTGTTCGTTGCCGGCCCCGGCGGCGACGAGCTGGGCGTAGCGCCGGATGGCCTTGATGGGCATGCCGGTGGCTCGCATCTTCGTGCAGATGACGATCCATTTGAGGTCGAGCAGGCGGTAACGCCGCCGTCCGCCGGCGGTGCGGTCGACAGGGGTGACGACCAGGCCGGCGCGCTCGTAGTAGCGCAACGTGTGCACGCTCACCCCGGTGCGGCGGGCGGCCTCGGCGATGCTCAGGCCCTCCTGCGGGTCCGGGGGAGCGGGTTCGGGCACTGCCCGCGAATCGACTTCGAGCATGCTCGAAATCCTAGTCTCGTGGCCGCTGCCAAAGCCGGCACTGCCGGTCGCCGGCAGCGCCTGCGGATTGGACCTCATTCCCGAACCGGCAGTCCGCCGATCACCAAGACGGCGGTCACCGGAATGGTCCGCTCGACGGCCGGTTTGGCGGCCTCGCCGGCCTCCGCCGCCCGGTGGACCGGCAGCACCTCGAGTCGCGATCGCCGGAGCGTCCCTGGGAACGGCCTCGGCCCGGCGGCGAGACCGTGGCTCTCCCGGGGGAGAGGCTGCGGCCTTTCCCGGGCGAGGAACCGATCGGCGGTCCCATGCGTTGGCGGCACATGGGGCTGAAAGGGCTCATCAATCGGTTGCTGCGCCGCCGGTCTCCCGTCCCCGCAGGTGGACGCGACGATCGGCCCGACACGGGAGGGGTGAGGGAGCCGCGGCGTCCCGCACCCACCCCGCCGTCCGATGTCATTCGCCTACCCGAACCCTCGTAGGGGCTTCGCCCACAGCGGAACCCGAACCGATGCGGCCGGGCCCGGCATCCCCGCCGGTGTTCCGGCCGCACTGGTTCTCTCTCGGCAGACTGTCACCTCGCCCGGCGCCGCCCGATGAGTGGGCGGTCGACTGGTTCGCGCTCGTGGACGCGGGCGGTGCGGCCCGGCGGGGCCGGCTCTCCTCGCCGATACCCCGCCGCCCGGCCTCAGCCCCGCTCCAGCCCCGCCGCGTGCTGACCTCTCGCTCGCCGGCTCACGATCGCTTCCAGAAGGGACGCCGGCCTTCCTCCGCACCGGGCGCGGAGCCCGGGGAACCCGGGGACGTGGAGCCCGCGGATGCGGAGCCGGAGGAGCCGGTCAGGGCGGTCAGCAGGTCGGCCGCCCGCCGCCAGAGGTCGTCGAGTGAGACTTCGGCCCACTCTGCCCTCTCCAGGTCGGCCGCGAGCGCGGCGAGGTCCGGGTGACCGCCCACCATCTGGGCGACGACGCGCAGGCGACTGGCGAGATCCGCCAGATAGCGCCGTCGCTCCCGCTCGGGCAGCGACTCCGCCTGGACCAGCTTCGTGAGCTCCTCGGCCAGCAGGGGCCGGATGCCCTCGAAGCCCGTGACCGGTGCGGTCCCCGCGCCGGGATGGGGAAGGAAGCGGCCGATGGAGAACCCGCGGGAGGCCCGTCTCGGAGCCGGTGCGGGCGCGGCGGCGTAAGGCGGAGCAGGAGGCACGGCAGGGGGTGCGCCGGGCGGAGGGGCCGCTGCGATGGGCCGGTCCGCCGAGGAACCGGAAGGTGTCTCCGGTCCGGCCGTGGTGAAGGCGGCCATCTTCGCCATCATCGGAGCGCCCGCCGCCATCATCGGCATCGCGGTCGGCATCTCCCAGCCGCTCGGTGGCTCGACCGGCTGGATCACCCGATGCTCCGGGCCGCCCTCGCCCGTCACGCGAGTGTCGACGGCCACGAAGGCGGTGAACCGGCACAGCACGCCGAAACGCAGCGAGCTGTCGACGATCCGCTGTTCGAGGGAGTGGTCGCCCATGGCGTACCGGTCTTCCAGACCGCGCAGATGCGCGCGCGCCCACACGGCCCGGGCGGCCGGGCCGTGGGCGGGACGGCCCTCGATCCGCTCCTCCCAGGGGCGGCCGTCGGCCGTGCGGCCCTGCACGGTGAGGGCTCCGGCGGGGCGCCGCCCCCGGTAACGCCCGCTCACGACCAGAGGGACGCCGGGGTAGAGCGAACCGGCATGCGTGACGGTGTCCGCCACGAGGTCCATGCCTTCCGCCTTCAGGGCGACGTCCGTGACCAGCGGCGAGCCGATACGACGGTGAATGTGCTCCATCGCCGCGTCGAGCCGGTCCTCCGACTCGACCAGTTCGCACCGGCCCGAGCCGAGCAGGGCCAGCCGTCCGAGGAAGCCGGCGTTCACCGCTCTGTCGATGCCCACGGTGTGCACCCGGACGCCGTGCAGCCGGGCGCCGATGCGTTCGAGGATCTCGTCCTCGTTGCCCACCTGGCCGTCGGTCACCAGGACGAGCACTCGATCGCGTGCCTGCTCGCGGGACAGACCGGACGCGCCGGGCCGGTCGTCCTCATGCAACCGGCCGGAGTCCGTGCCGGTGGCCGCCCCCGGGGCGGGCGCGTCGTGGCCGTCGAGCAGTAGCAGGGCCTCCTGCAGGGGAGCGAGCATCTCCGTCCCCCCGCGGGCGTGGAGCCGGGACAGGTGCTCGACGGCGCGGTATCGGTTGCGGTCGCCCGCGTCCACCAGGCCGCCGGAGAAGGCCCGCTCCACCACCGAATCGAACGAGAGCACGGCGAACCGGTCATGCCGGGTCAGCGTGTCGACGATCCGGGCGGCGGCGCGCCGTGCGGCCACCATCTTCCAGCCCGTCATGCTGCCCGAGCGGTCGAGCAGCAGGACGACGTCACGGGACGCTGTCCGGGTGGCGTCCTCCTGCGGCGGCAGCAGGGTCAGCACGAAGGTTCCCTCGGCGCCCGCCACATCCTTCGCCGTGCCCTCCGCCGCGCCCTCCGCAGGGCCGCTGCCGCTGCCGTCGGCCGTGCCTTCGCCGGGTGAACCGGCGTCCGCGGCGTCGTCCGGGACGAGCGCGAGCGACGAGGAGGCGTCGAACGCCAGGCGCAGGATGAAGTCACGGTCGAGCCGTTCGCCGGGCCGCAGCCTGATCGTGTCGCCCTCCCGGTCGACCTCGTGCAGGCTGGAGCGGACCTCCCGCAGGCCCAGCCCGGCGGGGTCGATCGTCGCCGCGAGCGACAGCCGTACGGGATAGGGGAAGCCGGGAAGCAGGACGGGCGGCGTGATCCGGGAGGCGTCGGGCACGGCGTCGGTGTCGGGCGCCACGCCGCCACCGGCCGGAGGCCCGGGCAGCGGAGCCCCGGGGATGTAGCGGGGCGCCACGACCAGCGGGAAGCGGAGCTCGGCCGCGCCGTCCTCGTAGGGGAGCGGCTGGCTCAGCGTGAGGCGGACGAGCACCCGCTCCCCGGGGACGATGTTGCCGACCCTGATCGTGAACACATCGGGCCGGTCCTCCTCCGCGATCGCCGCGCGCCTGCCCTCGGCGAGCGCCCGGTCGTAGTCGGCCCGTGCCTGCCCGCGCTCCTTGAGCACGCCGTCGACCACCCGATCGTCCGCCTCCATCCGGAAGGCGGTGACCGCGGCCCGCGGCGGCAGCGGGAAGACGTACGTCGCCTCCAGCGACACGTCGAAGGCATTGCGGAAGGTCTGGACGACCTCGACGCCTGCCACCAGTCCGGTGACGTGGACGGCGACGTCCACGCTCTCCAGCGGAAGGTTGCCCTTCTCGGTCTCCAAGGCTCCGAGCCCGGCGTCCGGCACAGGCCGGCACTCCTCCGGCCGCAGAGGTGTGATGGGAACGGTCATGGCGTCATCCCTCCAGCGGGTCGGAAGCATGTGGATCGAGTGCCGAGGCGTCGTGAGTGTCATGGGCGCCGTCGAACGGCCCGGCCAGACCGAGCATGGCGAGGGCTGTGAGGAGCGGTGCCGCGGCCTGGCGCAGCGCGGCCACCTCGTGACCGTCGGGCACCCGGTGGGCCGGATCGAGCAGGACCGTCACCCCGGGTGCGAGCCGTACGCCGTGTACGACGTCCGAAGGCACGGTGTTCACGGGTGCGGCGTCCGCGGGCATGGTGCCCCTGCGGGTGATGTCGCCGTGCGTGGTGTCGCTGTTCGCGGTCGAGAAGTGGCCGGAGTCCGCCGTGGCGGCGGATGAGGCCGGGTGTGCCCAGAAGCGGTCGCGCGCCGCCGGCCGCGCGACGTCCGGTATGGCGGGTGCGGTGCCGGTTTCCGGCCTCGTCCCGCACCAACCGGGCGACGGCGGTGTCGCGGTGTCGGGCGCGTCCGGAAGGTGGTTCGCGGCGTTCGCCGTGGCCGGGGCCGCCGGACTGCGGGGAGGAGGCGGGACGAGCGGCCGGGGCGCCGGTCCGGACGGCGGCCCGGTGAGCCCAGCCGCGCGCTGGAGCATGGCGTCGGTCGCGCCCGCCAGCTCCGCCTGGATGGCGGCGATGGACAGGCCGTCCGCCTGACGGCGCTTCACGGCCACGAGCTGGAGCAGGTGACGGCGGCCGTAGAGGGCCACCCGGCCGCGCCGGCCCAGCGGGGGGTCGAGCAGCCCGATCGTCGTGTACCAGCGGATGAGACGTTCGTTCGGCACCTCGCGGATTCTGCCGTTGACGCGTGACTCCGGACCGTCGTCGCGAGGCTCCTGACCGTGGACGTGCCGATCCTGGCCGAGCAGGTCCGCCGCCCGCTCCGCCAGTTCGCCGATCGTCCAGGTGTCGCTCATGCCTCCACGATGACACTGTCACAATGACACTGTCAACATCGTATTCGTCATGCGTCACCATCAGAACCTCGACAGGGGACCGTCGCCTTCGGGCGACGGGGGAGTGCCGTCCCTGACTGGTTTTCTCCCTGGGCTCATCATGGATGCCTTTCAACCTGCGCGGTTAGATGGACGGTGCTGATGATGATCGGGTGACTCGTCAGGGGCGCACAATCCGGCGCGGCATATGACCTCGGGTACCACGTGGTGTGCGAAGTATCGCCGCCCGGTTCTGTCGTACTTCGTGGCCACGGTCGGCGCGGTGTCGGCTGAGATGGTGCAGCGTTACACCGAGACGCAGTACGAGCGCGCTCCGAAGGGGAGCGGCCGTGCGTAGGTCCTTCAAGTTCCTGCTGCGTCCGACCCGCCACCAGGAGACGGCGCTCGCCGCATGCCTGGAGGATCACCGGCGGTTGTACAACGCGGCGTTGGAGCACCGCCGTACGGCCTACCGCAAGGCCGGGGTGACGGTTCGCTACGGCGACCAGTCCGGGGAGCTGAAGCACATCCGCGCCGATGACCCGGACGGGCAGGGCCGGTGGTCGTTCTCCTCCCAGCAGGCCACCCTGCGACGGCTGGACAAGGCGTTCGCGGCGTTCTTCCGCCGGGTCAAGGCAGGCGCGAAGCCCGGCTTCCCGCGTTTTAAGGGGCGCGGGTGGTTCGACACGGTCGAGTGGCCCAAGGACGGCGACGGCTGCCGGTGGGATTCCCAGCCCGAGCACCCACGTGCGACCCACGTCCGCTTGCAGGGGCGTCGGCCACGTGCGGGTACATCAGCACCGCCCAGTCCAGGGCCGGGTGAAGACGATCGGTATCAAGCGGGAGGGTTCCCGCTGGTATGTGGTGCTGTCGTGCGATGACGTCCCCGCCGAGCTGCTGCCCGCGACCGGCGCGGCGGCCGGGATCGACATGGGCGTGGCCTCGCTCGTCACGACCAGCGACGGGGAGCCTCTGGCCAACCCGCGCCACCTGGAAGCGTCCGCCGGGCGTCTGGCCTCTGCTCAGCGGGACCTGGCCCGCAAGAAACGCGGGTCCAAGCGCCGCCGCAAGACCGTAGCGCGAGTGGCCGCCCTGCACGCCAGGGTGCGGCGGCAGCGCCTCGACGGCGCGCACAAGGCCGCACTGGCCCTGGTCCGCGCGTATGACGTGATCGTGCACGAGGACCTGCGGATCGCGAACATGACCCGGTCGGCGTCCGGCACAATCGACAACCCCGGCCGGAACGTCGCCCAGAAGTCCGGCCTCAACCGGAGCATCCTGGACGCGGGTTGGGGGGTGTTCCTGCGAGTGCTCGCGCACAAGGCTGAAAGCGCCGGTCGAGAGCTGATCGCGGTGAACCCCGCCAACACCTCCCGCACCTGCTCGCGGTGCGGGCACTGCGCGAAGGAGAACCGCCTCAACCAAGCCGGGTTCCGATGCCAGGCGTGCGGGCATTCCGCGCACGCGGACGTGAATGCGGCGGTCAACATCCTCAGGGCAGGGCTTGCCCTTCGCGACGCTGCGGAAGCGGCCTAGCGAGAAGCCGCTCCCTTCGGGAGCGGAGGAGTCACGGTTTTCGAAGAGTTCGTCTCGGCGAGGGACGCCGCTTCTCCCGCCGTTCACGCGAGACGGGTCGACTGGGCGCCGCGACGTGTGCGACGTGCCGCCGGGGGACACGAAAACGCCGGGCAGGACGACGCGGGACAGGACGACGCGGGGCAGAAAGACGCGGGACAGGAACACCCGGTCGCGTGCCCGCCGGGTGGGTAGGGGAGCGGGGCGGCCCCGTTCCGGTCCGGGCTCGACGGCCGCGCGGGACTGAACACGAACGGCCCGTCAGGGGCGGACCGGCATGACCAGGGGCAGGTCGAGGAGGCGGTCAGCGGTGCAGGGTACTTCCGTCCGATCGGCGGCGCTCTCGGCGCTGCCGGGCGCGTTGTGGCGCGCGACGTTCGCACGGCCTGACGGCGGGAGCGAGCCGCGCGGGCAGGGGGATCACGGGCAGGGGGATCAGGACGGCCCGTTCCCGATGGACGTGCTGAGGGCCCTGCCGCCGGGCTTCGCCGGCCGGATCGTGGCGCGGTCGGGAGAGCGGGCCGGGGGCGTCGTCTGGCACGCCGCCCCGGACGGCGGCGGATGCTTTCCGGACGGGGACGGCTGGATATACGTGTCCAACTGCGCGCTGCCGCTGCTCGGCGGCGTGACGGCGCTGCGTTTCGCCCCGGACGGGACCCTGCGCAGCGGATATCGCATCCTGTCCGGCGCCGACCGCAGCGGGGCCGGCGCCGCGACACCGTGGCACACCTGGGTGTCGGGCGAGCGGACGCCGTACGGCCGGGTCTTCGAATGCGACCCGTACGGCCTGCGCGCCCCCATGCCCCGGCTCGCGATGGGCCTGTTCACCCACGGCGGCGTGGCCTGCGATCCCGACCGGGGCGTCGTCTACCTCACCGAAGGGGAGCCGGACGGATGCCTGTACCGGTTCCGCCCGGACGACTGGGGCGACCTCACGACGGGCGTCCTCGAGGTGATGGTCGGCGACCCCGGCGAGGAGTCCGTGGCCTGGGAACGGGTGCCGATCCCGGCTCTCCGTGACCATGTGCCCCTGCGTGAGCAGGTGAAAGGTGCCAGGAGGTTCGCGGGTGGCGGTGACTGCCGCTGTTCCGACGGCCTGGTGCGGTTCGTCACCGAGGGCGACGGCCGGGTGTGGGCGTACGACGCCGCCCGCGAGTGCCTGACCGTGCTGCACGAAACGGCCGGCGGGCCAGGCGGCGGCGCGGACGGCGAGATCACCCTCGTCGCCGGGGATCGGTCGGCGCCGTTCCTGCGCCTCACGGGCGGCTGGACCGTCGCGGGCTCCTCGATGTCCCCGGCCGGCGACAGGCTCTACTTCTCCTGCCGTCCATCGCAGGATGTCCGGCCCGCCCCGGCCCCCGTGACCGTCGAGGTCCACGGGCCGTTCCGCGATCTCGTCCGCCACTGAACCGGTGCGCACGCGACTCCGCGAGCCGACGGGCCGCAGCCATGGCTCGGCCGGTGAGCCACGGGCTGATGCCCACGTTGAACGTCGTCCTACAGGGTTGTTAGCTTGCGCGCATGTCAGATCTAGGACATGTGGCTTGGCCGCCTGAGCTGATCCGGACCGAGCGGCTCGTGCTCCGTGAGCCCGAGGCGCGGGACCGTACGACGTTCATCGAGCTGCTCGCCTCGCCAGAGGTGCACACCTACCTCGGTGGTCCCCGCCCGCGTGACGAGCTTGAGCATGGGATGCCCGATGTGCCCGAGCGATGGCCCGGGAGTTTCGTCGTCGAGCTCGACGGGGCGATGATCGGCCAGATCCTGCTCAGGAGAGCAACGGAGCACCGTCGCCCGGCTGCCGTGGGGAAGGTCGATCTCGGATACCTGTTCCTGCCGCGAGCGTGGGGATTCGGGTACGCCGCCGAGGCGTGCGCGGCGGCACTCGACTGGCTCGACGGCGCCCTTCCCGGCGAGCCGGTGGTGCTCACCACCCAGAGCGCCAACGTCGGCTCGATGCGCCTCGCGGCGAAGCTGGGGTTCACCGAGGTCGAGCGGTTCCAGGCATGGGACGCCGAGCAGTGGCTCGGCCTGCGGCCCCCGGCCACGTGATGGGGCTACGCGATTCCGGCCCTGACGCTTCCCCCGAACGCTGTTGATGATCTTCATGATGGTGGCAGGTCGTGGATGAGGCGTTCGGCCGGTCGAAGAGAGCGAAGTAGGCCGTCGGGGTCGACTTTGAATGTCGTGATCGGCAAGCCGGAGAAGGTTGGTGCCCGCGGCGACGAGGACGTGCCGGCCGCGGCCTCCTCGTCGAGGACGAGCCTGGATTGTTCCTCAGCCTCGACCGTAGCCCCGCAGAGCCCTTGACCAGCACGCGATCCCGAAGCGCAAGCGACGGAAGGGATATCAACGTGCGTAACGCGCTCTCAGGAGCAGGGGTCGTGCGGAACGGCGGTGGTGGCGTTCTCGCCCGCCGCCGCGACCGCCTCGATCTGGGCCGCGGTGAGCGCGTAGCCGACGTCGGCCCTGTCCATGTCCACCGCGAAGACCATGCCCATCGCCCGGTCTCCGCCGGTGACGAGCGGCGCGCCCGACATGCCGGGTGTGACGGCCGCGCCCTGGAAGCGGTGGACCTGCCGCGACACCCGTTTGCGGTTGTAGATGTCGTACGACTCGGCGGGCTGGTCCGGCCGCACCGTGGCGGGGAGCACGGCTGGGACGGGCGCGCCCTTGGGGTAGCCGACGACCACGGCGGCGGTCCTCGCGGCCCTCGTGAGCCGCAACGGCTGGGCGGTGAGCCCCGGTGCCCGCAGGACGGCGGCGTCGACCTCCGGGTCGAAGGCCACCACCCGCGCGGCGAACCGCCGCCCGTCGTCGAGGACCACCTCCAGGTCGCGGTCCACCCCCGCCACGACGTGGGCGTTGAGCAGGACCCTCTCGGGCGCGTAGACGAATCCGGTGGCCTCCGTCCGCTGGTCGCAGGAGGAGGCGAACCCCCGGACCCGTACCACGCTATGCGTGAACGGGGTCTGGGTCCCGGCCGTGTGGGTGGCGGACGGCCGGCGAGCGGGTGGTGAGTGCGCGACCGTGGCCGCGCACCCCGCCGTGTTCCCTGCCACGCACACCGCGAGGGCCACCGCTCCCGCGCCCCGCCCCACCGATCCCAGCATGGGGATCATGGTAGGGATCGACCCGGAAGGTCACAGGTCCCTGGCCCATATCTGATCGTTGACGGGGATGCCCGTCTCCTCGCTCGGGTGTTGCTCCACCAGCTCGAACCCCGCTGTCTGGTAGATCCGGCGGGCGCTCGCGAGCACGTCGCGGGTCCAGAGCATGATCCGCCGGTAGCCGGCCGCCGCGGCGAAGCGCAGGCACTCCTCGACCAGCCGCCCGCCGATGCCCATGCCGCGCGCGGACGGCTCGACCAGCAGCAGGCGGAGCTGGGCCGTCGTGTCGTCCTTGCGCACGCAGAAGACGCACCCCACCGGCTCGCCGCGCACCTCGGCGATCCAGCACGCCTCCCGGCGGGGGTCGTTGTCCTCGACGTACTCGGCGACGATCCGCGCGACCAGGGCCTCGAACGCGGCGCCCCAGCCGTACTCCTCGCTGTAGAGGGCCCCGTGCCGGTGCACCACCCAGCCGAGGTCGCCCGCCCGCGGCGGCCTGATCACGTACGGCTCGCGCCGCTCGGCGGGCTGAAGCAGGCTCCGCACGGTGCCCATCGCGGAGACGAGCCGCCGGCGTTCGGGATCGGTCAGCTTCGCCAGCAGGGTCTCGATCTCGGCGGCCGAGCGGCGGTCGAGCACGGCGAAGGTGTCGCGGCCCTTGGGGGTGAGCCGTACGACCTGGCGGCGGGCGTCCTCGGCCGACCGCTCCCGGGACACGAGCCCGTCGCTCTCGAACCTGGCGAGGATCCGGCTCAGGTATCCGGGGTCGAGACCGAGCATGGCCCTGATGTCCGCGGCGTCGGCCGCCTCCGTGGTGCCGAGTTCGAACAGCACCCGCGCCTCGGTCAGGGAGTAGGAGGTGTCGTGCATTCCCGCCCCGAGCACGCCGATGACGGACGTGTAGAAGCGGTTGAACGCACGGACTTCCGAAACGATGTCCATTTTTCCCTTGCCTATCTCAAGGAAATGATTGACGGAGTCAAACATAGAACCGCTGAGGGCCGTTGGGAAGACGCCTCTCACGACGCGGGCGGTCTCGCCGTGCGAGACTGGGTTGGTCTGGTCGGCCGGGTGGCGTAGCCTCTCCTTTTGGTCTAGACCATTGAGATAGGCTCAGGCAGAATGCGGTGCGGTGGAGCGCCGGGGTCTGCGTCGGGCCGGCCGCGCCATTCCACGCGTAATCCCAGATGGAGGAAGAACCCGTCATGCGTATTGGAGTCCTGACCGGAGGCGGCGACTGCCCCGGGCTGAACGCGGTGATCCGCGGCGTCGTCCGCAAGGGCGTCGGCGTGTACGGGCACGAGTTCGTCGGGTTCCGGGACGGCTGGCGTGGCCCTCTGGAGGGCGACACCATGCCGCTCGACATCCAGGCCGTCCGGGGCATCCTGCCGCGTGGCGGCACGATCCTCGGCTCCTCCCGCACGAACCCGATCAAGATCGAGGGCGGCGTCGAGCGGATCAAGGAGAACCTCGCCGCGCAGGGCGTCGACGCGCTCATCGCCATCGGCGGTGAGGACACGCTGGGCGTGGCCAAGCAGCTGTTCGACCGCGACGTGAAGGTCGTCGGCGTGCCCAAGACGATCGACAACGACCTCAACGCCACCGACTACACCTTCGGCTTCGACACCGCGGTCAACATCGCGATGGAGGCCATCGACCGGCTGCACACCACCGCCGAGTCGCACCACCGCGCGCTGATCTGCGAGGTCATGGGCCGCCACGCGGGCTGGATCGCGCTGCACGCGGGCATGGCCGCCGGCGCCAACGTCATCCTCATCCCCGAGAAGCCGTTCGACATCGAGAAGGTCTGCGCCTACGTCGAGTCGCGGTTCAAGACCCGCTACGCGCCGATCATCGTCGTCGCCGAGGGCGCCCACCCGCTCGAGGGCCAGATGGCTCTGCAGGCGGGCGAGCTGGACGCGTTCGGCCACGTGCGTCTCGGCGGCATCGGCGAGGTCCTCGCCAAGGAGATCGAGAAGCGCACCGGCAAGGAGGCCCGCACCACGGTCCTCGGCCACATCCAGCGCGGCGGCACGCCGACCGCCTACGACCGCGTTCTCGCGACCCGCTTCGGCCTCGGCGCGATCGACGCGGTGCACGAGGGCGACTACGGCAAGATGATCGCGCTGCGCGGCACCGACATCGTCCGCGTCGCGCTCGCCGAGGCGACCGCCGAGCTCAAGACCGTGCCGGCCTCCCGCTACGAGGAGGCCGAGGTCTTCTTCGGCTGATCGGTCGCGGGCCCGTCACCGCGGCCCGCGCACGATCCGGTACGGCTCCCGCGTCGCCCCGCGGGAGCCGTACGCATGCGCGGCCAAGAACGGCTCCGAACGAACCGCGGGGGCGCGGCGATTGCCCGAGTATGTGAGCGGAGGGCCCGGCCCTCCCGGCTCGATCAGGAGAGGGCGCCGCGCGATGGGCATCGAGGGACCGTTCTGGCGGGCGATCGCGGTCTTCCGCGTGGCGTCGCTCGCGTACGCGGCGTTGCTCGTGCTCAGGGCCGGCGGCTACGCCCGTCCCGCCGTGGCCTGGGCCGTCGTCGGCGTGATGGCCGTCTGGACGGTCCTCACGCTCGTCCCGCGTCCCGCCGCGCGGCGTGAGCCGCTGCTGGCCGCCGACCTCGTCGTCACGGCGGGATGTCTGCTGGCCACGCCGTACGCGCAGAGCCCCGGCGACATGCTGGCCGGGGCGATCCCGATCACGGCGACCTGGGTGGCCGGGCCCGTCCTGGCATACGGCGTGGCGCGGGGACGCCGGGCCGGTGCGGTCGCCGCCGCGATCATGTCGGCGGCCGACCTGTGGCTGCGCAGCGGCAACGGGGTCGACCTCGCCTCGATCCCGGTGAACGGCGCCGTGCTCATGTTCATGGCCGGAGTCGTCGTCGGGCACGTCGCCCGGCTCGCACGGCAGGCCGAGGAGCGCATGCGGCGCGCCGCGCGGATCGAGGCGGCGGGCCGCGAGCGGGAGCGGCTGGCCCGGGGCATCCACGACTCGGTGCTCCAGGTGCTGGCCCTGGTGCAGCGCAGGGGCGCGGAGATCGGCGGCGAGGCGGCCGAGCTGGGCAGGCTGGCGGGAGAGCAGGAGGCGGCCCTGCGGGCGCTGGTGCAGGCCCCGTCCGTGGCGGAGGCGCCGGATCCCGCCCCGCAGCCCGGTCTTCGCGGCCGGCTCCGGCCGCCGGCGTCGCCTCGCCGTCCATTCGCCGCTGAAGAGACCTCCCCTGAGGCGGACCTCACGGGGACCGGCCCGGCGGAGCCCGAGATCGATCTGCGTGACCTCCTGCGGCCGTACGGCACCTCCCGGGTGACCGTGTCCGCGCCCGCGACGCCGCTGCCGTTGCCGGCCGAGAGCGCGCGGGAGGTGGCGGCGGCCGTCGGCGCGGCCCTCGACAACGTCGTGCGGCACTGCCCCGAGGGCGCCCGCGCGTGGATACTCGCAGAGGAGGACGGCGGCGCGGTCGTCGTCACCGTACGCGACGACGGGCCGGGCATCGCCGAGGGCCGGCTGGAGCAGGCGGCCCGCGAGGGGCGCATGGGCGTGGCCCGCTCGATCCGGGGCCGCGTGGCCGACCTCGGCGGCACGGTGGCGATCACCTCGTCGCGGACGGGAACGGAGATCGAGCTGTCGGTCCCGGTGCGGGCGGACGAAGGGAGCGAGAGGCGGTCGTGAGCGGAGACGGACGGCTGCGCGCGGATGATTCCGCGGGCCCGGCCACGGGCGCGGGGGCCGAGGACGAGGCGGCGGCCGGCGGCCGGGAACGCCCGCGGGTGCGGGTCATGGTGGTGGACGACCACCCGATGTGGCGGGAGGCGGTCGCCCGGGACCTGACCGAAGCCGGGTACGACGTCGTCGCCGCCACCGGGGAGGGCCGTCAGGCGCTGCGCGTCGCGGCGGCGGTGCGGCCGGACGTGGTGGTGCTCGACCTGCGGCTGCCCGACCTGCCGGGGGTGGAGGTGGCCCGGGGGCTGGGCGCGTCCGCGGCCCCGCCGCGCGTGCTCGTCCTGTCGGCCAGCGCCGAGGAGGCGGACGTGCTGGAGGCGGTCAAGGCGGGCGCCTCCGGATATCTCGTGAAATCGGCGAGCCGGGAGGAGTTCCTGGACGCGGTCCGGCGCACCGCCGAGGGCGACGCCGTCTTCACTCCCGGCCTGGCCGGGCTGGTGCTGGGGGAGTACCGCAGGCTGGCCCACCGGCCCGCCGGCCCGGGGCGGGACGCCGCGCAGGACGGCCCCCGGCTGACCGACCGGGAGACCGAGGTGCTGCGCATGGTCGCCAAGGGCCTGACATATCGGCAGATCGCCGAACGTCTGGTGCTGTCGCATCGCACCGTGCAGAACCATGTGCAGAACACGCTGAGCAAGCTCCAGCTCCACAACCGGGTCGAGCTGGTCCGCTACGCGATAGAGAAGGGCCTGGCCGAACTCGACTAGGCGTAATCGGCGATGTCGCGGACGGCATTACAGTGGGGAAGCCCGCATCGCTGTGACGCGTTGTCCTTGGCGTATGTCCCCCGGCCGTGCCCTCCCCGGCGTGACGGCCGCCCCTGTCCGTCCGGAGGTTTCCACAGATGACCATGACCGCCCTCGGAGAGCCCTCGGTGCTGCTCAAGTTAGGCGAGGTGGTTCTGAAGGGCCGGAACCGCGAGATCTTCGAGATGCGCCTGCGGGCGAACATCAAGCACGCTCTCAAGGACCACCGGGTCGACATCCGCCAGCGGCACGGGGTGATCGCCCTGTTCCTGCCCCCGGGGACCGAAGTGGAGGAGGCCGAGACGGTGGCGGCCCGCGTGGCCGACGTGCCCGGGATCGTGCTGGTCCACCTCGCCTGGCGGGTCGCGAAGGACCCTGACTCGATCACCAAGGCCGCGATCGAGCTGATCAGGGACAGCGACGAGGTGGCCCGCAAGGCGCGCTTCGCCGTACGGTCGCGGCGACGCGACAAGCGCTTCCCCCTGCGCTCCAACGAGCTGGACCGCGTGGTCGGCGGGGCGATCAACGACACCTACGGGCTGCCGGTCGACCTGAGCAACCCGGAACTGACCGTGCACATCGAGGTGGACAAGGACGAGGCGTTCCTGTTCACCGGGGGCAGGCCGGGCCAGGGCGGCCTGCCGGTCGGCTCCAGCGGCCGGGCACTGGCGCTGCTGTCCGGCGGCATCGACTCCCCGGTCGCCGCCTACCGCATGATGCGGCGCGGCCTGCGGGTGGACTTCCTGCACTTCTCCGGCATCCCGTTCACCACCTCCGAGTCGATCTACAAGGCGTACGCGCTGGTGCGCAACCTGGACAAGTTCCAGGGCAAGTCGCGGCTGTGGGTGGTGCCGTTCGGCAAGGCGCAGCAGTCGATCAGGAACTCCGGCCAGGACCGGCTCGCGGTGATCGCGCAGCGGCGGCTGATGCTCAAGACGGCCGAGGAGGTCGCCCACCGCATCCACGCCGAGGCGCTGGTCACCGGCGACAGCCTCGGCCAGGTCTCCTCGCAGACCCTGGCCAACATCACGGCCCAGGACCACGCCGTGGACCTGCCGATCCTGCGCCCGCTGATCGGCCTGGACAAGACCGAGATCATGGCCGAGGCCCGCCGCATCGGGACGCTGAAGATCTCCGAGCTGCCCGACGAGGACTGCTGCACGCTGCTCGCGCCCCGGCAGGCCGAGACCCGCGCGAAGATCGAGGACCTCAAGCAGATCGAGCGGCGCCTGGACGCCGAGGACCTCGCCGCCCAGCTGGCCGACTCGATCCAGCCGTACAAGCTCGACGTCTGAGACGCGTTCGCCCTTCGGCCCCGCCGGGGCCCGGGACCGCCTGACGCGGTTCCCGGGCCCCGGCGGACCGGGTCCGGGCGCGACGGGTTCAGGCGGGGATCGGGGACGCCGTCGTCGTCGCGGTGCGGCCCAGCAGCGGGGGGAAGTCGCGCATGACCGCCGCGAGGTCGTCCAGGTCCCCGTTCACCAGGGCCTGCGGGCCGTCGCACAGGGCCTGCTCGGGGTGGGGGTGGACGTCGACGATCAGGCCGTCGGCCCCGACCGCGACCGCGGCCCGCGACAGCGGCAGCACGAGGTCGCGCCGGCCGCCGGAGTGCGACGGGTCCACGATCACCGGCAGGTGCGACAGCCGCTGCACGACCGGGACCGCCGAGATGTCGAGCGTGTTGCGGGTGGCGGGCTCGTAGGTGCGGATACCCCGCTCGCACAGCACGATGTCGAGGTTGCCGCGCTGGGCGACGTACTCGGCCGCCATCAGCCACTCCTCGATGGTCGCGGTCATGCCCCGCTTCAGCATGACCGGCTTGCCCGCCGCGCCCACGGCCTGCAGCAGCGCGAAGTTCTGCGCGTTGCGGGTGCCGACCTGCAGCATGTCGGCGTACGACGCCACGAGCGCCACGTCGTGGGCGTCCACGACCTCGGTGACGATCGGCATGCCGGTCTGCTCGCGCACGTCGGCCAGGATCCGCAGGCCCTCCTCGCCCAGTCCCTGGAAGGCGTACGGCGAGGTGCGCGGCTTGTAGGCGCCGCCGCGCAGCAGCGTCGCGCCCGCCGCCTTGGCCATCAGCGCGGCCTCCAGCGTCTGCTCCGGCGTCTCGACCGCGCACGGGCCCGCGATCAGGGTGACGGTGTCCGGGCCGATCGGCACGCCGCGCACGGTCACCGTGGAGCGCTGGGGATGGTTCTCCCGGGTCACGAGCTTGTAGGGCGTGGAGACCCGCACGACGTCCGCGACGCCCGGCATGGCGCGCAGGTTCAGTGTGGCGAACTGCTCGACGTCGCCGATGAGGCCGACGATCGTCCGGTTCACGCCGCGGCTCGCGAACGCCTCCCCTCCGGCGGCGGCGACGAGGTCGGCGATCGCCTCGATGTCGTCCTGCGTGGCCTCGGGGGTCATGACGATGACCATGGTGACTCCTGTCGCTGTGAACGGTGCGGGTCCGGAAAACGACGAAGGCCCCGGGTCCGTGTGGACCCGGGGCCTTCGTTCGCCGTGGCTGTCAGCGCAGCGCATGGAGGCGATCGGTCCTCACGGGTCCGTCGCCATACCAAAACGACCAAGCGGTGCGCATGTGACGCAATATAGCGCACGTCTTCCTTGATCGTGCCGCACCCGCACCTCCGGGGTCCGGTGCGGCCGTCCTCCGGGCGGATGGCAGGATGGCGTGCGTGCCGGAGAAACCTGAGGAGGAGACGCGCCTGCCGCCGGGCCAGTACGTCCCGCGCGGACGGCCCGTCGTCCACTACGGGCGGGTCCCGGCGTTCCGCCCTGAGACGTGGCGTTTCCAGGTGTTCGGCGCCACGGCCTCGGGCCGGGTCCACGAGTTCTCGTGGGAGGAGTTCTCCGCGCTGCCCAGGACGACGGTCGTCGCGGACTTCCACTGCGTCACCAAGTTCTCCCTCATGGGCAACGAGTGGGGTGGCGTTCCCACGTCGGTGCTGCTCGACCGCGTCCCCCCGGCGCCGGGCGTGCGCCACGTCATGGTCTGGGCCGAGTACGGCTACAGCGCCAACGTGCGCATGTCCGACTTCGACCGCCCGACCACGCTGTTCGCCACACACCTCGACGAGAACCCGCTGTCCCCCGAACGCGGCTATCCCGTACGGATCGTGGTGCCGCACCTGTACGCCTGGAAGAGCGTGAAGTGGGTGCGCGCGGTCGAGTACCTGACCGAGGACAGGCGCGGCTTCTGGGAGGATCGCGGCTACCACAACGTGGCCGATCCCTGGAAGGAGCAGCGCTACTCATATCAGGAGGATCCGGGCGACGGCCCTCCGTGAGGCCGCCGAGCGGCTACGGTGTCCGGCGTGTCTTCAGCCGTCTGGGTCGCGCTGTGCGCGCTCTGCGGGGTCTGCGGCGGCGCACTGGGCCGCGCCCTCGCCTGCCGCGGGCCGGCCCCCGGCGAGCTGCCGGGGGAGGCGACGCTCCTCGCCCTGCGCGTCGCCGGGCGGGCGGCGGGCTCGCTGCGCGCCGGGCTCACCCGCGGCTCCGCCCGCCGCGCCGCACGGCACCTGCGGACGTTGCTCGGCACCGCCGGCCTGGTGGTCGCCACGAGCGACCGCGTCCTGGCCAGGGACGGCACGGGTGTGCCGGCGGACGAGGCGGTCCTCGCCGAGGTGCGCGCGACCATGGCGGGCGGCAGGCCACGCCGCGCCCCCGCCGCGGGCGGCGACCGGCACGGGGTGGTCGTCCCCCTGACCGTGGAAGGGCGGGCGGTCGGCGCGCTCGCGGTGTACGACGCGGAGATCGGCGCCGCCATGGTGCGCACGGCGGCCGAGGTGGGCCGCTGGATGTCCGGCCAGCTCGAACTCGCCGAACTCGACGCCTCCCGCAGGCGGACCCTGGAGGCGGAGGCGCGGGCCCTGCGGGCGCAGATCTCGCCCCACTTCGTGTACAACTCGCTCACCACGATCGCCTCGTTCGTCCGGACCGATCCCGAGCGCGCCCGCGAGCTGCTGCTCGACTTCGCCGACTTCATCCGGTACGCGCTGCGCCGGGCGGCCGACTTCACCTCCCTCGCCGACGAGCTGAGCTGCGTGGACCGCTACCTGCTGCTGGAGCAGGCGAGGTTCGGCGACCGGCTGCGCTTCACCGTCCAGGTCGCCCCCGAGGTGCTGCGGGTCGACGTGCCGTTCCTGTGCCTGCAACCCCTGGTGGAGAACGCCATCAAGCACGGCATGCCGGGCGAGGTCCGGGTCGTGATCAGGGACGCCGGGCCGGAGGCGCACATCTGGGTCGAGGACGACGGCGTCGGCATGGACCCCGAGCATCTGCGGGCCGCGCTCGCCGAGGAGAGCAGCGGGATCGGGCTGAGCAACGTGGATGTGCGCATGCGCCACCTCTACGGCCAGGACTACGGGCTCATGGTCGAGACGGCGCCCGGCAAGGGGACCCGCATCCGGCTGCGCATCCCCAAGACCCGTCCCCGGGCCGTCCCGGCGCGCTCCTGAACCCCGACGGCCGGGCCGGGCGCTCAGCCGGTCAGGAGCGGGAGCCGGAGGACGAACCGGGCGCCGCGCGGGGAGTCCTCGACGCACAGGCTGCCCTCGTGCGCCACCGCGATCGCCCGGCACAGGGCCAGGCCGAGACCGCTGCCGTCGGGGTCGAGGCGCCGTCCCGCCTCCAGGCGGGTGAAGGGTTCGAAGATGCGCTCCCTGTCCTCCTTGCCGACGCCGTCGCCGTCGTCCAGCACCACCACCAGCGCCTGGGCACCGGCGCGCTCGGCGCTCACGTCCACCTGGCCGCTGGCGTGGCGCTGCGCGTTCACCAGAAGGTTCGTCACGATGCTGGCCAGCTGCACACGGTTGCCGAGGACCCGCACGTCCGGCTCGGCCCTGGCGCGCACCGGCACGCCCGTGGTGCGCGCCGCCTCGGCGCGCACGAGCGCCCCGAGGTCGACCGGCTCGGACGAGCACGGCGTGTTGCGCAGCCGGGCGAAGGCGAGCAACTCGTCGATGATCTGCTGCATGCGGTCGGCGGCAGGCAGCGACCTGGCGATCGCCTGGCGTGCGTCGATCTCCGGGTAGAGCAGCGCCTCCTCCAGCCCGGTGCGCAGGCCGGTGAGCGGGGACTTGAGCTCGTGGGACACGACGGCGGCGAACTCCCGCTGCCGCGTGACCGCCGACTCCAGCCGGCCGAGCGTCTGGTTCGCGGCCCGCGCCAGCCGGGCGATCTCGTCCCGGCCGGACGGCTCCGGCACCCGCAGGGACAGGTCGTTGGCGTTGATCTCCGACATCCGCTGCCGGATCGCGTTGATGGGGCGCAGGATGCGACCCGTCGCCCGCCAGGTCGTCCACGTCCACAGAGCGGCCAGCAGCACCCCGCCGGCGCCGACGAGGAACTCCAGCCGCCACCCGCGCAGGGCGGGCGGCTGGTCCGTGCCGGTGTAGACGAAGTGGGGCTCGCCCCGCCAGAGCTCCCAGGACTGCAACGACGGGACCCGGGCGGCGGTGAGCATGACGCACCGCTCGCTCTCGGCGCACTCGATCACGTCCCGGAAACGGTTCTCCTCGGTCGGCCGGACCGTGCTCAGCGGCCGACCGCCGGCCATGGGCCCGGCCGTCACCACCCGGCCCCGCGAGTCGACGAGCTGGACGAGCGGGACCCGCGCCGTCGGCGCCGGCGGCGGAACCTGCCCGCGCTCCATCAGGCCGATCCATTCGGTGGCGACGCGACGCGTCTCCTTGAATATCTCGCTCTCGATCCGGTGCCGGAGCAGCAGGCACAGGCCGGCCCCGATCACCGCGGCGACGAGCAGGGACACCGCCGCCACGGTCAGCGTCACGCGCGCCTGGATGGAGTGGGAGAAGGGAAGGAACGTGCCCGGCCTGATGCTCATCGAAATTCCTCGTTGGGCCTGGTCTTCCTGTCAACGGTAAGCAGCCGTGGCGGACAAAAGGCCTTGCAGGCGGCAAAAGCCGAATAGCTCTACCTAGTCTTGGAGTGGAGGTGGCCTCGGCATCGGCCACGACGGTGGCGGAGAGTATCGGGAATGTCACCTACCGCTCGGTCACCCCTTGCGCGGAGGGCGGGGCACGCGGCACGGTGGACGCCATGCTGCGTGTCCTCGCGGTGGACGACGAGGTCCCCGCCCTGTCCGAGCTCGCCTTCCTGCTCCGCCAGGACGCCCGGGTGGAGTACGTGAGCACGGCGACCGACGGCGGGGCCGCCCTGCACGACATGGTCCAAATGATCGCTGACGGGGAGCGCCTCGACGGCGTCTTCCTGGACGTGCGCATGCCGGGCCTCGACGGCCTCGACCTGGCCCGGCTCATCGGCGGTTTCCCCACGCCTCCCCGCCTGGTCTTCGTCAGCGCCCACGACTGCGCCGTCCAGGCGTTCGAGCTGGAGGCCGTCGACTACCTGCTCAAGCCCGTACGCCCGGAACGCCTGGCGGAGGCCGTACGCCGGCTCTCGGCCGCCGTCGCGCCTCCCGGCACAGAGGAGGACCTGGAGACGATCCCGGTCGAGCTCGGGGGCCGCACGAAGTTCGTGGCCCGGCAGGACGTGTGCTACGCCGAGGCCCACGGCGACTACGTGCGCCTGCACACGGCCGACGCCGCCTACCTCGTGCGGATGTCCCTCGCGGCGCTGGAACGCCGCTGGGGCGGCGCCGGGTTCGTCCGGGCCCACCGCAGCACCCTCGTCAACGCCCGGCACGTCAGCGAGCTGCGCTTCGACGCCGGGCGGGTGGTCCTGCAGGTGGGCGGCGAGACGCTGCCGGTGAGCAGGCGGCACACCCGGCAGGTGCGCGAGCAGCTCGTCCGCCAGTTCCGTCCCTGAGCCTCCACACGATCACGCCGCACCCTGCGGCGCCTCAGGGGCGGGCCGGGGACACGACCATGCCGCTCTCGAATGCGCGGGTCACGGCGGCGGCGACGCCGTGCCGGGGGAGCAGCCCCTTCTCGGCCGCCTCCCAGCCCGTGTAGGTGAGGGCCCACAGCACCTGCTGGATCCACTCGGCGCTGACGCCGGGGTCGAACACCCCCTCGGCCTGGCCGCGCTCGATGAGGGTGACGGTGGTCGGCACCGACAGATCGGGCTCGAAGCAGGCCGTGAACTCCTCGAGCACCCGGGGGTCGCCGAACAGGAACGCCAGGCGGTCCCCGGCGTCCACCAGGGCGGCGATCAGCCTGCGCATCGCCTCGAGCGGCGGGCCCTGGTCGATGGCCGCCCCCGCCGTCGACCTCTCCACCACGCGGAAGGAGTCGACGACGGCCGCGTTCACGAGGTCCTGCCGGTCGGAGAAGTAGCGGTGCAGCGTGCTGCGGCCGATCTGGGCGGCTTCGGCGATGTCCGCGAGCGTCGCGCCGCGGTCGCGGGCGAGGACCGAGGCCGCCGCGGCGAGGATGGCACGGCGCGTACGGCTGCGCGTGCCCGATTCCCTGGTGTCGGTCACCCCCGGAAGGCTAGCAGCGCCTCCATTAGGAGGCGTTCGTGGTTGATAATGAGACATCAAAGTCCCATTATGGAGTTATGAACTCTTACTCCATCGTCGCCGAGGGGCTGGGTAGGCGCTACGGCGAGACCAGAGCGCTCGACGGGTTCGACCTGAGGGTCGCCGGCGGGAGCGTGTGCGCGCTTCTCGGCCCGAACGGCGCGGGCAAGACCACCGCCGTCCGCGTGCTGACCACGCTGGCGCGGCCGGACTCCGGCCGCGCGCTCGTGGCCGGGTTCGACGTCGCGCGGCAGCCGGCCGAGGTGCGCCGCCGCATCGGCCTGGCCGGGCAGGAGGCGGCCGTGGACGAGATCCTCACGGGGCGGGAGAACCTCGAGATGTGGGGGCGGCTCCACCACCTCCGCGCGGCGGCGGCACGCCGCCGCGCGGGCGAGCTCCTGGAGCGGTTCGGGCTGTCCGAGGCGGCCGACCGGCGGGTCAGGCACTACTCCGGAGGGATGCGTCGGCGTCTCGACCTGGCCGCCGCGTTCCTTCAGGCCCCGCGCGTGCTCTTCCTCGACGAGCCGACCACCGGGCTCGACCCCCGCAGCCGCACGGAGGTCTGGCGCACCGTGCGCGGGCTCGCGGACGCCGGCAGCACCGTGCTCATGACGACGCAGTACCTGTTCGAGGCCGACCAGCTCGCCCGGCAGATCGCCGTGATCGACGGGGGGAGGGTGATCGCGGACGACACCCCCGAGCGTCTGAAGTCGCTGATCGGCGGCGACCACCTCGACCTCGTCGTGCGCGATCCCGGCCGCCTCGGCGACGCGGCCGCGGTCCTCACGGGCGTCGCGCAGGCCGAGCCCGTGGCCGACGCGGACGCCCGCCGCCTGACCGCCCCCGTGCGCGACCGCGTCGGGGCGCTCACCACGGTCGTACGCGAGCTGGAGCGGCGCGGCATCGAGGTCGAGGACGTCTCTCTGCGCCGTCCGACGCTGGACGAGGTGTTCCTGAGCCTGACGGCGGAGGCGGCGGCGTGAGCGCCCTGGCCGCCCCGGACGCGCCGCCCCGGCGGGGCGAGCGGCTGCGCTGGACGCTGTCGGACGCGTCGGTCATCGCCCGCACCAACCTCAAACACTGGGTCCGCAACCCGGCCGCCGTCCTCAACCTGACGCTGTATCCGATCGTCATGGTCGTGCTGTTCGGCTACGTCCTCGGCAGCGCGATGAACGTCGCGGGCGGCGGCGACTACCGCGAGTTCCTGATGCCGGGCATGTTCTCCCAGACGATGGCGATGGGGGTGATGACCACGATGACGGTGGTCAGCCTGCAGACCGCCCGCGGGGTGACCGACCGCTACCGCTCGATGCCGATCTCGCGGCCCGGCGTGGTGCTCGGCCGCGCCTTCGCCGACATCGTCAACTCGGTGCTCGAACTGCTGATCCTGCTCGCGTGCGGCCTGGTCGCCGGATGGAGCTGGCACCGGGGGATCGGCGACGCCCTGGCCGCCGTCGGCCTGCTCCTCCTGCTGCGCTTCGCGCTCATCTGGGTGGGGATCTACCTCGGGCTGGCGCTCACCCCGGAGGCGGCGAGCGCGGCCTGGCTGCCGCTGCTGCCGCTCACGATGCTGGCCAACACCTTCGTGTCCCCGGTGCTCCTGCCGGGATGGCTCGGGGCGATCGCGGAGTGGAACCCGCTGTCGGCGACGGTCGCCACGTGCCGGATGCTGTTCGGCAACCCCGGCTGGCAGGGCGATTCCTGGGCCGCCGAGCACGCCCTCACGCTGGCGATCGGCTGGCCGCTGCTGATCACGCTCGTCTTCCTGCCCCTGTCCGCCCGGCGCTACCGCCGCCTCGGCGGCTGAGCTGCGCAACACTCGTCGGGAGGCGCGCGGGCCGGCCGGGGCGTCTTCGCGCGCCCCGATCTACCGCTCGTCGTCTCCCGGGGCCCGCTCGTCGTGCGGGAGCGGGCCGCATGGCGCTAACTAGAGACCGCTCGTCCGAAGGGCCATCCCCCCGCCCAACTACACCTCGTAGTCTTTCGCACGTCGCAAGACACGCGGGGTAATCACAAAGTGAGCAGGTTGTCACCGATTGGTTACCAAGCGGGGCCCTACTCGGGGGGGAAGGGCCCCGCCAACGCGTATCGGGGGGTGCGCGGCGATCCGGCCATACGGGGGCGCCGGATCGCCGCGAACGCCCCATCCTCGCTTTCCCCCAGGGCGGCTGCCCCTGAAGGCGGGGTGCGGCCGCCCCTGAAGGCGGGGTGCGGCCGCCCCTGAAGGCGGGGTGCGGCCGCCCCTGAAGGCGGGGTGCGGCTGCCCCTGAACGCGGGGCCGCTACCTCAGAACGTCGGCTACCCCGCCGCGGCGCGGTGACCGGCGGTCCCGGGGGCACCGGTCAGGCGCCGCGCAGCTTCTTGAGCAGTTCGATGTCCTCGCGGTGCTTTTCCACCTTGCCGGGCGTCTCGATGCAGATGGGCACCCCGGCGGCCGTGGGGTGGCGCATCAGCTCGCCGAACGCCTGGGCGCCGATGTGCCCGGCCCCGATGTTCTCGTGCCGGTCCCGCTTGGAGCCGCAGGGGTCCTTCGAGTCGTTGGCGTGGATCAGCTTGAGCCGGCCGGGGGCGACGTCGTTCAGGGCGTCCATCATCTCCTTCACCCCGCCCGGCGCGGCCAGGTCGTGCCCCGCCGCGAAGGCGTGGCAGGTGTCGAGGCACACGCCCACCTTGGGGTGGTGGTCGAGGGCCTCCAGATAGGGACCGAGGTCCTGCACGGTCGCGCAGAGCATCTGGCCCTGGCCCGCCATCGGTTCGAGCAGCAGGTCGGGGCCGTCGTCCGGAAGCTCGTCCAGCACCGGCAGCAGGCGCTCGTGGATCTGGCGCATCGCGGCCTCGCGCGACTGGCTCACGGCCGAGCCGGTGTGGACGACCACGCCGAGCGCGCCGGTCTCGGCGCCCCTGCGCAGGGTGTGGCGGATCACCGCGATCGAGTTCTCCAGGGTCTCCGGCGTCGGCGACCCGCAGTTCACGAGATAGGCGGCGTGCAGGAAGACCGGCACGCCCGACTCGCGGAGCTTGGCGTCCTCGGCGGGGTTGCCCTCGCTGAGCGCCCAGCCCCGCGGGTTGGTGACGAAAACCTGGATCATCTCCGCGCCGATGTCGGCCGCGTACTTCAGCCCGCCCTTGGCGAGGCCACCGGCGACGAAGACGTGTCCGCCGATGAGAGTGGAAGGAGTCATGATGCCCCCAGAGTATTGGCACAGAGTATTGGCGTAGGACGTTGGCGCAGGCTGGTGCCGCCCCCCTTTGGCCGCAGCCCCTTTGGCCGCAGCCCCTTTGGCCGCAGCCCCTTTTGCCGCAGCCCCTTTGTCACAACGTACAAAGCGGCGCTGGAAGCAGGGCGTCCGGTTCGGACTTCGCGCCGCTGGAATCGCCTCGGGCCCGGCGGTTGACTGACGGGCATGCGCGAACTCGGCCGGGAGGACCTGCGGTCCTGCTGCGCCTCCGCCAGGTGGCTGGAGGCGGTCGCCGCGCGCGGGCCGTTCCGGGATCTCGACGGGCTCCGCCGCGCGAGCGAGGCGGCTCTCGCGGCGCTGACCTGGGACGACGTGCTGGAGGCGCTGGCGGCGCACCCGAGGATCGGCGAGCGGCCTGACGGCGCGGGACGCGAGGCCGCGTGGTCGCGGTCCGAGCAGTCCGGGACCGCGGACGCCAGCCGGGAGGTGCTCGGCGCGCTCCGCGAGGGCAACGCCGCCTACGAGAGCCGGTTCGGTCACGTCTACCTGGTCTGCGCGACGGGCCGGGAGGCCGGCCAACTGCTGGCGCTGCTGCGGGACCGGCTCGGCAACGACGAGGAGACCGAGCGCGAGGTCGTCAGGGACGAGCTGTCGAAGATCGTCGCGATGCGGCTGGCCAAGCTCTGGGAGGGCCGGTGAGCCTTTCGACGCACGTGCTCGACACCGCCGCCGGGCGGCCGGCCAAGGACCTGTTCGTACGGCTGTCGCGGCGCGCCGCGCACGGCTTCGTGCCGGTGGCCGAGGGCCGCACCGACGGCGACGGCCGCATCCGGGAATGGACGCCGCTGGGCCGGGAGTGGGACCTGGCCGAAGATCCGCGCCCGGGCACCTACCGGCTCGTGTTCGACACCGGCGCCTACCTGGGGGACGAGGCGTTCTTCCCCGAGGTGAGCGTCGTGTTCGCCATCCGGGAGGCCGGCGAGCACTGCCACGTGCCGCTGCTGCTGAGCCCGTTCGCCTACTCGACCTACCGGGGGAGCTGACGTGGCCGTTCTGGGGCCGAACAGGTACGGCAAGGCCGAGACGAGGGTCGTGCGGGTGACCCGGCACGGCGACGCCCACCGGATCAAGGACCTCACGGTCAGCACGTCGCTGTCGGGCGACATGACCGAGGTGCACCTGAGCGGGGACAACAGCGCCGTCCTGCCCACCGACACGCAGAAGAACACGGTCTTCGCGTTCGCCAAGAAGCACGGCATCGGGATGATCGAGGACTTCGCGCTGCTGCTGGCCCGTCATTTCGCGGACTCCCAGCCCGCGATCCACCACGCGAGGGTCGCCGTCGAGGAGCACGCCTGGGAGCGCAACGGCGCGTTCGGGCACTCGTTCGTCCGCTCGGGCCGGGAGGTCCGCACCTGCGTGGCCCACCACGACGGGACGCGGTCCTGGGTGGTCTCCGGGCTGCGCGACCTCGTCGTGCTCAACACGACCAACTCCGAGTTCTGGGGCTTCGCCAGGGACGAGTACACGACGCTGCCGGAGACCCGCGACCGCGTCCTGGCCACCGCGGTGGACGCGGCGTGGCGGCACGCGGACGCCTCCCAGGACTGGGACAAGACCTACGAGAACGCGCGGGGCGCCCTGCTCGCGGCCTTCGCCGACACCTACAGCCTGTCCCTGCAGCAGACGCTGTACGCCATGGGCACGCGGGTGCTGGCCGAGTGCCCGGGAGTCTGCGAGGTGCGGCTGTCGCTGCCGAACAAGCACCACTTCCTGGTGGACCTCGCGCCCTTCGGGCTGGACAACGACGGTGAGGTCTTCTTCGCCGCCGACCGGCCGTACGGGCTGATCGAGGGCACGGTGCTGCGCGAGGACGCGCCCGCCGCCGGACCGGCCTGGGAGTAGCCGATGGACTTCCTGAGACCGCTGACCTGGGTGGACGCCCTGGCGCTGAAGGCCGAGCGGCCCGAGGCCACACCGATCCAGGGCGGCACCGACGTCATGGTGGAGATCAACCTCGACAAGGGACGCCCGGCCGCCCTGCTCGACCTCACCCCGATCGCCGAGCTCCGGGAGTGGTCGCGGGAGGGCGGCGAGATCCGCGTGGGCGCGGGCGTGACCTACTCCCGGCTGATCGCCGAGCTCGGGGCCGAACTTCCCGGCCTGGCCCAGGCGTCCCGCACGGTCGGCTCGCCGCAGATCCGCAACCGGGGCACGGTCGCGGGCAACCTCGGCGCGGCCTCGCCCGCGGGCGACAGCCACCCGCCGCTGCTGGCCTGCGGCGCGGTCGTGGAGGCCGAGTCGGCGCGCGGCACCCGGCTGATCCCGATCGGGGAGTTCTACACCGGCGTGAAGCGCAACGCGCTCGCCCCCGACGAGCTGATCCGCGCCGTGCGCGTCCCGGCCGCCACAGGACCGCAGTACTTCTCCAAGATCGGCACCAGGAACGCCATGGTGATCGCGGTGTGCTCGTTCGCGGTCGCGCTGGACCCGTCCGTGCGCCGGGTGGGCACCGGCATCGGCTCGGCCGCGCCGACCCCGCGCCACGCCCGGCGGGCCGAGGACTTCGCGGCAGGGGAACTGGACTGGGACGACCGCGGCCCGCTCGATCCCGGTGCGGCGCGCCGCTTCGGCGAACTCGTGGCCGCCTCCGCCGCGCCGATCGACGACGTGCGGGGCCGCGCCGCCTACCGCACGCACGCGCTGGCCGTGATGGCGCGCCGCGCGCTCGGCTGGGCATGGGACGACTTCAGAGCCGGCGACCGCAGGGGGAGCGCATGAGGGTGAACCTCACGGTGAACGGCCGCCCGATGACGGCCGACGACGTGTGGGAGGGCGAGAGCCTGCTGTACGTCCTGCGCGAGCGGCTCGGCCTGCCGGGCGCCAAGAACGCCTGCGAGCAGGGCGAATGTGGCTCCTGCACGGTCTATCTCGACGACACCCCGGTCTGCGCGTGCCTGGTCGCCGCCGGTCAGGCGGAGGGACGCGAGGTGGTGACGGTCGAGGGCCTGGCGGCCTCCGGCGGCGGACCGGACGGTGCACTCGGCGGCGGGCTGAACAGCGGGCCGAGCAGCGGACCGAACAGCGGGCTGAACGACGTGCAGCGCGCGTTCGTGGACGCGGGGGCCGTGCAGTGCGGCTTCTGCACGCCCGGTCTCGTCGTCCAGGCCCACGCGCTGCTCACGGGCGCCGACGGCGTGCCGCCGGACGCCGACATCCGGGAGGCCCTGGCCGGCAACCTGTGCCGCTGCACCGGATACGAGAAGATCCTCGACGCGGTGCGCCTGGCCGCCGCCCGCCGCGCGGGGACGGCCTAGGCCCCCGCCCATGACGAACCACGATCCCGCCATCGTCCGCCTCCGGGGGGTTCCGTTGCCCGAAAGCCCGCGTCCGGTCGTCATCGAGAACGCCTACGTCGTCCCCGTCGCCGGGGAGGAGACCGCGTCCGGCCACGTCGTCGTGGAGGACGGTCTGATCACGGCGGTCGGTCCCGGCCCGGCGCCGCGCGTGCCGGAGGGGGCGGAACGCGTCGACGGCTCCGGCTGCCTGGTCACCCCCGGCCTGGTCAACACCCACCACCACCTCTACCAGTGGGCGTCCCAGGGGGTGACACCGGACGGCACGCTGTTCGAGTGGCTGGTGGCCAGCTACCGGCTGTGGGCCCGGATGGACGCCGAGGTGGTGTCGGGCGCCGCGACGGCGGGGCTGGCCTGGCTGGCCCTGTCGGGCTGCACGACCTCGACCGACCACCACTACGTCTTCCCCAAGGGCAGGGGAGACCTCTTCGAGGCGGAGATCGAGGCCGCGCGGCGGGTCGGGCTGCGTTTCCATCCCTGCCGGGGGTCGATGGACCGGGGCGCCTCGCGCGGTGGCCTGCCGCCGGACGAGGTCGTGGAGGAGGTCGACGAGATCCTCCAGGCCACCGACGACGCGATCCGGAAATATCATGATCCGTCGTTCGGGTCGATGCTGCGCGTCGCGGTCGCCCCCTGCTCGCCGTTCTCGGTCAGCGGCGAACTCATGACCCGCTCGGCCGACCTCGCCCGCGCCCGCGGCGTACGGCTGCACACGCACGTGGCGGAGACAGCCGACGAGGACGAGCACTGCAGGGAGCAGTTCGGCGTGCTGCCCGTCGAGTATCTCGACCGGCTCGGCTGGCTGGGTCCCGACGTGTGGCTGGCCCACTGCGTCCATCTGACCGACAAGGACGTGCGGCGCTTCGCCGAGACCGGCACGGGCACGGCCCACTGCCCGTCGTCCAACGGCCGTCTCGGGGCGGGCATCGCCCGGATCTCCGACCTGCTGGCCGCGGGCGCGCCGGTCGGGCTCGGCGTCGACGGCGCGGCCTCCAGCGAGATGACCCCGCTGGCGGGGGAGATCCGCATGGCCGTGCTCACGCAGCGGGCCCGTTACGGCCCGCGCGCGCTGACCGCCCGCCAGGCCCTGCAGATGGCCACCCTCGGCGGCGCCCGCTGCCTCGGCCGGGAGGCCGAGATCGGCTCACTGGAGCTCGGCAAGCTCGCCGACGTGGCGCTGTGGCGGCTCGGCGGCTTCCACGCCGCGATCGACGATCCCGTGGTCGCCTTCGCGTACGGCGCGACCCCGCCGCTCGCCCGGCTGCTCGTGGGCGGCCGGACCGTCGTGGACGACGGCGAACTGCGCACCGTCTCGGGAGAGGAGGCCGCGCGGGCCGGGGCCGACGCCCACCGCCGGCTGACCACCATGGATCATGTCTGAGGCGTTCCCGGACACGATCGAAGGGCCACAGGTGAGCCACACCATGACAGGACACGTCGTCATCGCACCGGACAAGTTCCGAGGGTCGCTCACCTCGCCCGAGGTGGCCGCGCACGTGGCCGCCGGGCTGCGTTCTCCGGGATCGGGGAACGTCCCGGTCGTCGAGCTGCCGGTGGCCGACGGGGGCGACGGCACCGTGGACGCGGTCGTGGCGAGCGGGTTCACCCGGGTCGAGACGCAGGTGACCGGGCCGGCCGGCGATCCGGTCACCGCGAGCTACGCCGTGCGGAACGAGCCCGGCGTACGGGTGGCCGTGATCGAACTGGCCGAGGCGTCGGGCCTGCGCCGGCTGCCGGGCGACCCGGTGCCGCTGACCGCGACCAGCCGAGGCACCGGTGAGCTGATCGCCCACGCCGTACGGCACGGCGCGACGCGGATCGTGCTCGGCCTCGGCGGCAGCGCCTGCACCGACGGCGGCGCGGGGATGGCCCAGGCCCTCGGCGTGCGGCTGCTCGACGCGGCCGGGAACGACCTGCCGCCGGGCGGCGCCGCGCTGCGCGACCTGCACGCCGTCGACGCCTCCGGCCGCCTGAGCGGGTTCGAGGTGATCGTGGCGAGCGACGTGGACAACCCGCTGCTCGGGCCGTACGGCGCGGCGGCGGTGTACGGCCCGCAGAAGGGCGCGAGCCCGCAGGACGTGGCCGTGCTGGAGGCCGGGCTGGCCCGGCTGGCGGCCGTCGCCGCGCACACCCACGGCCTGGCCGGCGCCGCCGAGCACGACGGCGTCGTACGCGCGATGGGCGTGGCCGGGCGGCCGGGGGCGGGCGCCGCCGGCGGGGTGGGCTTCGGCGCGCTGACGTTCCTCGACGCCGAGATCCGCCCCGGCATCGGCTATCTGCTGGATCTGGTGGAGTTCGACCGCCACGTGGAGGGCGCCCAGTTGGTGATCACGGGCGAGGGCTCGATCGACGAGCAGACCCTGCGTGGCAAGGCGCCGGTCGGCGTCGCGGCGGCCGCGGCCAAGCACGGCGTGCCGGTCGTGGCCGTCTGCGGGCGGCGCACCGTCGGCGACGACGAGCTGAGGGCGGCCGGCATCGAGGCGGCGTACGCGCTGACCGACGTCGAGCCCGACGTGCGGCGGTGCATGGCCGAGGCCGGGCCGCTGCTTGAGCGGCTGGCGGCGCGGATCGCCGCCGGACATCTCACGACATGAGGAGTGGCGCGTGGGGGAACCGTACGACCTGGTGGTGAGGTCCCGGCGGACCGTGACCCTGGAGGGGGAGCGCCCGCTCGCGGTCGCCGTGCGCGGCGGCGTGATCGCGGCCCTGCGGCCCTACGACGAGCCGCCGCCGGCGGAGGAGTCCGCCGACCTCGGCGACCTGCCGCTGCTGCCCGGGCTGGTCGACTCCCACGTGCACGTCAACGAGCCCGGCCGCACCCACTGGGAGGGCTTCGCGACCGCCACCAGGGCGGCGGCGGCCGGGGGCGTGACCACGATCGTGGACATGCCGCTCAACTCACTGCCCCCGACCGTGGACGTGGCGGCGCTGGAGGTCAAGCGGAAGGCCGCCGAGGGCCGGTGCCACGTCGACACGGGCTTCTGGGGCGGCGCGATCCCCGGCAACCTCGCCGATCTGCGGCCCCTGCACGAGGCCGGGGTGATGGGCGTCAAGTGCTTCCTGTCCCCGTCCGGGGTGGACGAGTTCCCCTCGCTCGACCGCGACGGGCTGCGGGCCGCGCTGGCGGAGGTGGCGGCCTTCGACGGCCTGCTGATCGCGCACGCCGAGGACCCCGGGCTGCTGTCCGACCCCGGCGGCCCCGCGTACGACGACTTCCTGCGGTCACGCCCGCAGGAGGCCGAGCGCCGGGCCGTCGAGCAGGTGATCGCCCTCGCGGCGGAGACGGGCGCGCGGGCGCACATCGTGCACGTGTCGGCCGCCGCCTGCGTCGAACCGCTGCGGGCGGCGCAGGCGGCGGGGGTGCGCGTCACCGCCGAGACCTGCCCGCACTACCTGACCCTGGCGGCCGAGCAGGTCACCGGGCCCGCCTACAAGTGCTGCCCGCCGATCCGGGAGGCCGCCAACCGCGACGCGCTGTGGCAGGCGCTCGCCGACGGCGTGCTCATGGGGATCGTCTCCGACCACTCCCCGTCGACGCCCGACCTCAAGGTGCCCGACTTCGCCGCCGCCTGGGGCGGCATCTCCTCGCTCCAGGTCGGCCTGCCCGCCGTGTGGACCGCGGCCCGCGCCCGCGGGCACGGCCTGGCCGACGTGGCCCGCTGGATGGCCGAGGGGCCGGCCCGCCTGGCCGGCCTGCCTCATAAGGGGGCGATCCGGGAGGGCGACGACGCGGACCTCGTCGCCTTCGACCCCGACGCCGAGTTCACGGTGGACGTCGCGACGCTCCACCACCGCAACCCGGTGTCTCCCTACCACGGCGCGCGGCTGGCGGGCGTGGTGCGCACCACCTGGTTGCGCGGCACGCCCGTCGACTTCGCCAGGCCGCGTGGCCGGCTGCTGACGAGGGGAGCCCGATGACCGGCTTCACCCGCCTGCCCGATCTCGCCCTGCGCACGTACGGCGGGTCGGTCGTGGCCGCCAACGACGAGTCGTTCGCCGAGCGGGAGGCCCTGATCAGGCCGGGACCGGCCGAGTTCCGGCCGCACACCTTCGGGGCCAAGGGCCAGGTCTACGACGGCTGGGAGACCCGGCGGCGGCGCGAGCCCGGCCACGACTGGGCGATCGTGCGGCTCGGCCTGCCGGGGATCATCAGGGGCGTGGTCGTGGACACCGCGTGGTTTCGCGGCAACTACCCGCCGTACGCGTCGGTCGAGGCGTGCGCGGCCGAGGGCTGTCCCGCGCCGGACGAGCTGGACGGCTGGGTGGAGGTCGTGCAGAAGAGCCCGCTGAAGGGCGACGCGGTCCACGAGTTCGCCGTGACCGACCCCCGCCGCTTCACCCATGTGCGGCTGAACATCTTCCCCGACGGCGGCGTCGCGCGGCTGCGGGTCCACGGGCGGGTCGTGCCCGACCGGGCGTTCCTGGAGGGCCTCACCGTCGACCTCGCCGCGCTGGAGAACGGCGGCCTGGTGACCGCGTGCTCCGACGAGTTCTACTCCTCGCCGAACAACGTCCTCGCGCCCGGACCGGCCCGCAACCAGGCCGAGGGCTGGGAGACCGCCCGCCGTCGCGACGGCGGCAACGACTGGCTCGTCGTCGCCCTGGCCGGGCCCGGCCGGGTGGCCGTCGCCGAGATCGACACGACCAACCTGGTGTTCAACGCCCCCGGCTGGGCGTCGCTGAAGGGCGTGGAAGCGGACCGGGCGCCGCTGGAGGACGAGAACGCCTGGTTCCCGCTGCTGCCCAGGACGCGCCTGCAGCCCGACACCCGCCACCGCTTCCGCCTCGACGACGACCGCCGGATCACCCACGCCCGGCTCGACATCTACCCCGACGGCGGCCTCGCCCGCCTCCGCCTCCTCGGCACCCTCACCCCCTAGTCCCCGCCCTGACGGCGGGCTCATCCGTCTCGCTTCGTCACAGGAGCCGCTTGACGCTCCTGTCTGGGCACCGCGCCGCCGTGCCGGCGCCGGGCGGTGCCCGTGAGCAGGGCGGTGGCCGCGAACGGGATTCGGAAAGGCTTCCGGGTTCGGGGTGTTCGGGATGATCACGACTGCCGCGCCGCGTACCGGCGGACGACCGGTTCCAGGTAGCCGACGTGGGGGCCGCTGAGACGCGTGAGTTCGGCGGGGGAGTGGACAAGGGCGATCCGGTCCAGCTCCGGGTCGCGCCCCAGAGCCGTCTCCGACGCCACGAGCTCCGCGAATCGTTCGTGCAGGAACGACGCGGGCCGGGGCGGAGCGAGGAACAGGACACCGGCGCTTCCGTCCGCATCCCGGGTGACCAGCCACAGGGTCAGATCACCGGGCGCCGTGTCGACACCGATCTCCTCGGCCAGCTCCCGCATGGCATGCCGGCGCAGCGCGGCCGTGTCGAGGAGCCCGTCGTCCTCGGGAGGTTCGGCGGAACCGCCCGGAAGTTGCCAGCGGCCCGGAGCGGCCGTCCACGGCGACATCCGCACCACCAGGAGGCGCCCGTCGTCCGACGGCTGCACGACGCTGACGAAGAGGGACGGCAGCCACACTGTGGCGCCCGGGACACGGCGCAGGGCATGGAGCCGGTAGGTCGTCCGTGCCCAGGTGATGACCAGGCCCTCCGGATCATCCCCTTCGAGCCCCGCGCATGACACGGCCGGTCCGTCGAAGAGGGCCGGATTGGCCCGCACCGCCTCATCCCACGCGCGGTTCATGGCCGCCTGCTCTTCGGGTGGGATCCGCGGCGCGGCGGCTTCGACGAGGCGGAGCCGGCGAGCCTCCAGGAGTTCGACGACGGAAGGTTCTGGCAGAGCCTCGCTCACCGGCTCATGTTCGCACGTACACCCCCCGCCGGCTGTGACTCGTACGGCACAGGGGGGGCGCGTCCCGGCACGGCTCGTGTCTCGGCTCCCGTCAGGCGCCGCCGGCCGGTCGCGCGGCTCCGCGCCGGGAAGCGGCCTCGGATGACCGTGCGACCGGGCCGTACGCGACCGGATACCCGGCGTCAGTGCCAGAGGGTGATGGTGGTGCCCGCGGGCTGCTGGCCGAGCGGGTTCTCGCCGATCACGCGCTGGGTGCCCACGCCCGCCAGCTTGCGGACGTTCACCTTGAAACCGGCCGCCTTGAGCTCGTTCACCGCGTCCTTCACGAACTTGAACCGTACGTCGGGCACGTTGACGACGGCGGGCGGGTTCTGGGCGGGGTCGTTGGGGTTGGTCTCCCACGGCCAGTGGAAGCCTTGGTCCGGCCCGCGTGACACGGTCAGGTGCACGATCGCCCCGGACACCACCTCGGCGCCTCCGGGAGGGTCCTGCGCGATCACGGTGCCCGGCGGGGCGTCGTCGGCGGTCTCGTCGATCTGGACGTTGAAGCCCTTCTCGCGCAGGAACTTCTCCGCCTGGTCGCGCATCATCTGCGTGACGTCCGGCATCAGCAGACCGGCGCTGACGACGAAGTTGACCGTGCTGCCCTTCTTGACGCGCTTGCCCACCGGCGGGTTGGTACGGATGACCTGGTCACGGGGGACGGTGTCGCTCGCGCTCTTGCTCACCCGTCCGGGAGTCAGCCCGACCTCGGCGATCTTCGCCCGGGCGTCCGTCAGGTTGAGACTCTCGACCTTCGGCACGGGGACCGTCTCCGGGCCGGCCGACGGGATGAGGGTGAGCACCGAGCCCTTGACCACCTCGGCGCCCAGCCCCGGCTCGGTGTCGAGAACGATGTCCTTCGGCACCTTGTCGTCGAACCGCTCCTTGCCGATCCGGACCTCGAAGCCGGCCTGCTGCGCCACCTGCCTGGCGACCGTGACGGGCTTGTTCACCAGGTCGGGGACCTTCGTGTAGCGGCCCTGGGAGAACCACCAGCCGGTGAAGGTGACGCCCGCCAGCATGACGAGGGCCAGCGCGGCGACGAACCAGACGGGCCTGATCCTGCGTCCCCGGCGCCGCTCCGCCTCGGCCGCGCCGGTGAGCAGTTCCGAGCGCGGCTGGATCATCGTGTGACCGAGCGGCGACCCGGGCTCCGCGAGCGCGTGCTGCGCCGTGCCGAACGACGAGGCCCCGCCGGCCGGCGGCATGGTCCGGTGCGCGCCCGTCCGTATGCCGCTGTGGGCGCCGGTGTCCGGGGCCCCGTGCGGGGCGGCGTGCGCACCGGTGTGCCCGGTCTTCGGCAGCGTACGGTGGACCTCGACGGCGGCGACGAGCATGGCGGTCGCGTCCGCCGGGCGCGCGGCGGGGTCCTTGTCGGTGGCCGCGGCGACGAGCGCGTCGATCGGCGGCGGCAGTTCGGGCACGATCGAGGACGGCGCGGGGACGGTCTCGTGCACGTGCCGGTAGGCGATCGACATCGGCGTCTCGCCCGCGTACGGCTGCCGCCCGGTGAGCAGCTCGAACAGCATGATCCCGGCGGCGTACACGTCGCTGCGGGCGTCGGCCGTGCCGGTCGTGACCTGCTCGGGCGACATGTAGCCGATCGTGCCGATCATCATGCCGGTCTTGGTCTGGTTGGTCGCCTCGATCGCGCGGGCCAGGCCGAAGTCCACGACCTTCACCCGGCCGTCGTCGGCGAGCAGCACGTTCTCGGGCTTGACGTCGCGGTGGATGAGCCCGGCCTGGTGGGCCGCCCCGAGGGCGGCGAGCACCGGGATGACCATCTCCAGGGCCTCGCGGGCCGGGAGGCGGCCGCGCCGGCGCAGGACGTCGCGCAGCGTCCGCCCCGGGACGTACTCCATCGACAGGTAGACGTGCGCCCCGTCGGTGCCCTGGTCGAAGACCTGCACGATGTTGGGGTGCGAGAGGCTGGCCACCGACTTGGCCTCGCCGATGAACCGCCGCACGAACTGCGGGTCCTCGGCCAGCGAGCGGTGCATCACCTTGACGGCGACCGTGCGGTCGAGCCGGACGTCCAGAGCCAGGTAGACGGAGGCCATGCCACCCCGGGCGATCCGGGACTCGACGCGGTAGCGCCCGTCGAGCAACTGCCCCACGAGCGGGTCGGTTAGCGTCGTGTCCACTCGCCAGAGTTTACGGGTGATTTGCCGCCCGGCGTGTTCCCGAATCCCAAACCGAGACCTATTCGGCCGCCTCCCGTGCGGTCCGAAAAGCCGTGCCGATTCCGAAAGCCGGGCTTACCAGACGTGAGATCGCCCGCCTTCCCGCCCGCCCGCGCGGACTTCTCGGGACGGGCGGGCGAGGGGAGGACGGCTGGTCGCGGCGATGGCGGATTCAGGAGGGGCGGGCGGGGGAGGACGCCTCGGCGTAGCGGCGGCGTGGGATGCGCCCGGCGAGGCGGGCCAGCCGCCCAGCCGTGACCGCCTGCCGCATGGCCGCGGCCATCAGGCCGGGCCGGTGGGCCCGGGTCACGGCGCTGGCCAGCAGCACCGCGTCGCAGCCCAGCTCCATCGCCTGCGCGGCGTCGCTGGCCGTGCCGATGCCGGCGTCGAGGATCACCGGCACCGTGGCGGCCTCGACGATCAGCTCGATGCTGTGCGGGTTGCGGATGCCCAGCCCGGAGCCGATCGGGGCGCCGAGCGGCATCACGGCGGCGCACCCGGCGTCCTGGAGCCTGCGGGCCAGCGCCGGGTCGTCCCCGATGTACGGCAGCACCACGAAACCGTCGGCGACCAGCCGCTCGGCGGCGTCGAAGGTCTCGATCGGGTCGGGCAGCAGGGTCCGCTCGTCCGCGATGACCTCAAGCTTGACCCAGTCGGTCTCCAGCGCCTCGCGGGCCAGGCGTGCGGTCAGCACCGCCTCCCCGGCGGTGAAGCACCCCGCCGTGTTCGGCAGCACCTTGATGCCGCGGGCGCGCAGCAGGTCGAGCACCGAACCGCGGGACTCCGGGTCGAGCCTGCGCATCGCGACGGTCGTCAGCTCGGTGCCGGACGCCTCCAGCGCCTGGTCGAGCACCTCCAGCGACGGCGCGCCGCCTGTGCCCATGATGAGCCGCGAGGTGAACTTCTCCCCGCCCAGCACGAGGACGTCGTCGGTCATGCTCACCCTCCCTGCACAGCCGTGAGCACCTCGACGCCGTCGCCGTCGGCGACCTGGGTGGAGTCCCAGGCGCTCCGGCTCACGACTTCGCCGTTCAGCGCCACCGCGACCCCGGACGTGAGGGGCGTGAGGGTCCGTACGGCGTCGCCGATCGTGGCGCCGTCCGGCAGTTCGGCCGCGCCTCCGTTGATCGTGACTTTCATTGGCTGAATCTCCCTGGATCGCAGAACCGGGCGACCGGAGGCACCTCGTCGCCGGTGAGGAACGCGGCGACGGCGTCGGCGGTGATCGGGGACAGCAGCACCCCGTTGCGTCCGTGCCCGGTCGCCGCGAGCACGCCGGGCGGCCCGGCCGGGCCGATGAGCGGCAGGTTGTCGGGCGTGCCCGGGCGGAAGCCGGTCGTCGTCTCGGCCAGTTCGAGCTCCGTGATGCCGGGCACCAGTTCGCGGGCGTCGCGCAGCAGCTCGTACACCCCTCCGGCGGTGACCCGCGCGTCGAACCCCATCTCCTGGGTCGTGGCGCCCAAGGTGATCTCTCCGTCGCCCCGGGGGACCAGGTAGGCGGGGGCGCCGTGCACCAGCCCCCTGACGCACCGGGTGAGGAAGCCCCGGGGCCCGCGCAGCCGGAGGATCTCGCCCTTGACCGGGCGTACCGGCAGGCCGGGCAGCAGGGACGCCGACCACGACCCGGCCGCCACGACGACCTGACCGGCCGCGACGGCGCCGCCGGACTCCAGCCGTACGCTCGGAGCGCCGGACCCCTGGGCGTCGATCCCCGCGACGCGCTCGGTCACCAGCGTGCCGCCCGCCTTCTCGAACGCCGCGAGCAGGGCGCGCACGACCCTGCGGGGGTTGACCCACGCGTCGTCGCGGGCCAGCAGCCCACCGCGTACGGAGGGGGAGAGCATCGGCTCGAAGGAGCGGCACTCGCGCCCGGTGAGCCGCTCGACCCGCAGGCCGAGCGTCCGCTCGAAGGCCGCGAGGTCGTCGAGGACGGCCATGTCGTCCGCGCCGCGGGCGACCTCCAGCGTGCCCTCGGTCCGGTAGTCGAGGTCGTCGCCGGTCTCGTCCTCCAGCTCCGCCCGGAACGCCGGCCAGGCCGCCAGCGACGCGAGGCCGAGCCGCAGCAGCGGCTCCTCCGTGTAGGTCACCTCGCTGACCGGCGCGAGCATCCCCGCCGACGCGTGAGTGGCGCCGCCTCCTGGCGTGGGGTCGACCACCGCCACCGACAGGCCCCGCCGCGCGGTGCGCCAGGCCGCGGCCAGGCCCTCCACCCCGCCGCCCACGATCAGGACGTCGTAGCCGGACTGCGCGCCGGACTGGGCGCCGGATGGCGGTGTGCGGGACACAGCGCTCCCTTCGCCGGCATTACCCGGATCAGGTCGGGGCGGTCGAGAGCCTCACGCTCTCCTCTCAGCCCGGTCCGCCGGGCTCCCGCGCGTCTTACGCCCACAAGGGTAGTACGCCGCCCATAACGGCCGATCGCCGGATCGGCGGGTCCGGGGCCGCCCGCGGGCGCATGATGGCGCGACGTGGATCGACCCGACGGAGGTGCCCCTCATGGCCACGATGCTGTACTCGGCCACCATGTCGCTGGACGGCTTCATCGCCGGGCCGGGCGGCGACATGTCCTGGCTGACCGAACATCTCGGGCCCAACCCGACCGTGGACGCGCTCGTCGGCGACATCGGCGCGCTGCTCGTCGGCAACCGCACCTTCCGCGGTGACGACCCCTACCGGGACACCCCCCAGGAGGGCGAGCCGTTCGGTGGCGGGTGGAGCGGGCCGCAGTTCGTGCTCACCCACGACGTCCCGGCCGCGCCGGTGCCCGGCGTGACCTTCGTGACGGAGTTCGGCGCCGCCGTCGCGGCGGCCAAGTCGGCCGCGGGGGACAAGTACGTCAACGTGCTCGGCGCGGACGTCGCCGCGCAGTGCCTCGACGCGGGCCTGCTCGACGAGATCCTCGTGTGCGTGGCGCCGGTCATGCTCGGCGACGGCGTCCGGCTGTTCTCCCACCCCGGCGGCGATCGGGTCAGGCTCGAACGGATCAGCCTCACGCACGTGCCGCACGCCACGAACATCTGGATGCGCGTGGTGCGGTGAGGGCCCGGCGTCCTTCACAACGTGGGCCCCCGCGGAAGTGCGCGTCAATTGCCCAACTCGTTATGGGGGGCCCGTTGGCCAGGGCCCCCGTTGACAATCTATGGTCAAGCTGTGGATCACGTCGTGGTGGTGGGTGCCGGCCTGGCCGGCGTGCGAAGCATCGAGGCGTTGAGGGCCGGTGGATTCACCGGCCGCATCACGCTCATCGGCGAGGAACACCATCGCCCCTATGACCGGCCGCCGCTGTCGAAGGCGGTGCTGCTCGGAGAGACCGACTCCACCGTGGTCGACTCCGATCTCGACGCCCTCGACGTGCGGCTGTGCCTCGGCACGGCGGCCAAGGGCCTGCGCGACGGCGTGCTGGAGACGACCGAGGGCGAGCTGGAGTACGACGGCCTGGTCATCGCCACCGGCGCCACGCCGATCCGCCTGCGCGGAGAGGGCCGCCAGCACGTGCTGCGCACGATCGAGGACGCGCTCGCGCTGCGCGAGCGGCTGGTCCCAGGCGCCCGCGTGGCCGTCGTCGGGGCCGGCTGGATCGGCGCCGAGGTCGCCACCGCGGCGGCCAGGGCGGGGTGCGCGGTGACCGTGGTGGAGGCGGGGGAGAGCCCGCTCGCCGTGGCGCTCGGGCCCGCCGTGGGCAGCCACACCACCGACTGGTACGCGCGGGCGGGCGTCGAGCTGCGCCTCGGCGCGATGGTCGGCACCGTGGACTCCGACGGTCTCACGCTCATGTCCGGCGCCCGGGTGCCGGCCGACGTGGTCGTCACCGGCGTCGGGGTGCGCCCGGCCGTCGACTGGCTGAAGGGGTCGGCGGTCCGGCTCGACGACGGGGTGGTGGTCGACGAGCATCTGCGCACGTCGCTGCCCAACGTGGTCGCGGTGGGCGACTGCGCGAACTGGTGGTCGCGCAGGTTCCGCACCCGGCTGCGGGTCGAGCACTGGGACACCGCGCTCCAGGCCCCCGACACGGCCGCCGCCACCCTGCTGGGCGAGGAGGCGGTCTACGACCCGGTGCCGTACTTCTGGTCCGAGCAGTTCGGTCACATGGTGCAGTTCGCCGGTCACAGGGAGGCCGGCGACCGCATGGTGCTGCGCGGCGACCCGCGCAGGGACGCGAAGTGGTCGGTGTGCTGGCTGACGGCGGACGACCGGCTCGCCGCGGTGCTCACCGTCGACCGGCCGCGCGACGTGGTGCAGGGCCGCAAGATCATCGAGAGTGGCCGGCGGCTCGACCCCCAGCGGGTCGCGGACGCGGCCGTGCCGCTCCGCGACTGCATTATGGCCTAATCGAGGTGTTTCCTGGCAGCTCGCCTGTGGTAATGGTGGACCCGTGACGCTTACTGTTGCGCAGATCGACCGGGAGACCGACCAGCTCGTAGGGGAGTGGCTCCCCCTCTCGGAGGCCGCCAAGAAGCTGGCACTGAGCATCGGCCGTGCCAAGCAACTCCTCAAGGACAAGAAGCTCGTCGGCGTCCGGCGGGGCGGCGGCGAGCCGCAGATCCCGTCGGTGTTCATCGCGGACGGCGAGGTGCTCAAGGGCCTGCCCGGCACGCTCACGGTCCTGTCCGACGCCGGGTACGACGAGGTGGAGTCGATCCGGTGGCTGTTCACCCCGGACGACTCGCTGCCGGGGGCCCCGATCGACGCGATCGTGAAGGGCCGGCACACCGAGGTCAAGCGCAGGGCCCAGGCCCTGGGCTTCTGACCCGGCCGCCGCGTGGCATTGTGGTCGGGTGAACGACATCCGGCGACAGCGGCTCGCGCAGGCCAGGCTCTACCTCTGCACTGACGGCAGGAGGGACCGCGGCGACCTGGAGAAGTTCCTCGACGCGGTCCTGTCCGGCGGCGTGGACATCGTCCAGCTCAGGGAGAAGGGCCTGGAGGCGCGCGAGGAGCTGGACCTGCTGGAGGTCTTCCGCGCGGCCTGCGACAGGCACGGCGCGCTGCTGGCGGTCAACGACCGGGCGGATGTGGCCTACGCCGCCCGGCCCGACATCCTGCACCTCGGCCAGGACGACCTCCCGGTGCCGGTGGCCCGGGAGATCCTCGGTCCCGATGTCCTCATCGGCAGGTCCACGCACTCGGCGGCCGAGGCGTCGGCCGCGGCCGTGGAGCCGGGGGTGGACTACTTCTGCTGCGGGCCGATCTGGCCCACGCCGACCAAGCCCGGCCGTCCGGCGCCCGGCCCCGCGCTGCTGGAGCACGCCGCGCGCCTGGGCACCGACCGGCCGTGGTTCGGCATCGGCGGCATCGACCTGGGCAACCTCGACGAGGTGATGGCGCACGGCGTGCGCCGCGCCGTGGTCGTCCGGGCCGTCACCGAGGCCGACGACCCGGGCGCCGCCGCCGCCGCGCTCAAGGCCCGGCTGTCCGCCGTCCCGCTCTGAGCGGAACACTTCCTCGCTGCCTGCTCAGGACGGTCGCCGGTCCTGCCGACGGGTCGCGTCAGGTGCGGCGGGACGTGGCGGCCACGGCCAGGGCGGCCAGTGCCGTGCGGGCCTCCTCCTCGATCGGCGCCTGGTCGAGGGCGTGCAGCGCGTCGTCGAGGTAGCGCTTGATCATGCCTTCGCACGCGGCCAGCGCGCCGGTCTCCTCGATCACCGTACGCAGCCGCCCGATTCCCTCGGCGTCCAGCCCGGGGTCGCCGAGCAGGGCCCGTACGACCGCCGCCTGTGCGGGCGTGGCCGAGGCGAGCGCACGCGCGATCAGGACGGTCCGCTTGCCCTCGCGAAGGTCGTCCCCGGCGGGCTTGCCGGTCTCCGCCGGGTCGCCGAACACGCCGAGGATGTCGTCGCGGAGCTGGAAGGCGATGCCCACCTGCTGGCCGTACTGCACGCAGAGCCGGTCGATCCAGGCGTGCGGGGCCCGGGCGGCGAGGACGAGCCCGAGCCTGAGCGGCTGCTCGACCGAGTATTTGCCGCTCTTGTACAGCGCCACCCGCAGCGCGCTGTCGAACGTGCTCTCGCCCTGCGCCTGTTCGAGCAGGTCGAGGTACTGCCCGCACATCAGCTCGGTGAGCATGTAATCGTGCAGCGGCTGAGCGGCGGCGATCGCCTCGGGCGCCAGGCCGCTGGTGCGCCACATCTCCCCGGACCACACCAGCAGCAGGTTGCCCAGCAGCACGGCCGTTCCCTCGCCGAACTGCCGCCCGGAGCCGTGCCAGCCCGCTTCTGCGTGCATCCGTTCGAACCGGCGGTGCGCCGACGGCATGCCCCGGCGCACGTCGCTCGCGTCCATGACGTCGTCGTGGATGAGCGCGCTGGCCTGCAGGAGTTCCAGCGAGGCGGCGGCGAAGTGCAGTCCCGGGTCGTCGCCTCCCCCGGCGGCGCGCCAACCCCAGTGACAGAAGGCGGGGCGCAGCCTTTTGCCGCCCGCTAGGAAGTCCTCCGCGGCGGACAGCAGGGTGGCCAGATGAGGGTCACCGAAGTGTGGTCGCTGCCGGTCGAGGAACTCCCGGAGTGCGCGGTCCACCTCCGTACGGATGGAATCGAGCGAGGCGGCGGAAGCGGTCATGCTCAGAGACTAACCGGGGTTGATCCGGGCACCCAGCAGCAGATCCCCTCCAAGTGGGCCAACTCACTCTGATAGGGCAAATGTCCACATAGCAAGACCGCGGGGGCCGCGAAAACCGCCATCGCTGTACCCTTGCCGGTATGGCTCTCGGTCTGCCCTCGCGGCTCCCTGATCGCGTCCCGACGGTCCGCGAACTGCTGGCCGCGGGCGAGCGCTCGTTCTCGTTCGAGTTCCTCCCGCCGAAGACCGAGGAGGGGGAGCGCCAGCTGTGGAGGGCGATCCGCGAGCTGGAAGCGCTGCGGCCGACGTTCGTCTCCGTGACCTACGGCGCCGGCGGCTCGACCCGGGACCGCACGGTGGACATCGTCGAGCGGCTGGCGCACGAGACGACGCTGACCCCCGTCGCCCACTTCACCGCGGTTGACCACTCGATCCGCGAGCTGCGCCACCTCGTCGGCAGGTTCGCCGACGCGGGCGTGCGCAACATCCTCGCCGTACGCGGCGACCCGCGCGGCGGCAACCCCCTGGACGAGTGGGTCAAGCACCCGGAGGGCGTCCTGTACGCCGAGGAGCTGGTGCGGCTGATCCGCCAGGCGGGCGACTTCTGCGTGGGGGTGGCCGCCTTCCCGTACAAGCACCCCAGGTCGGCGACCATCGAGTCGGACACCAAATATTTCGTGCAGAAGTGCCGGGCCGGCGCGGACTACGCGATCACCCAGATGTTCTTCAGGGCGGAGGACTACCTGCGGCTGCGTGACCGCGTGGCGGCCCAGGGGTGCGACACCCCGATCATCCCCGGCATCATGCCCGTGACGCAGGTGAGCACGATCGCCCGGTCGGAGCAGCTGTCCGGTGCGCCGTTCCCGCCGGAGGTGGCCGAGCGGTTCGAGGCCGTCGCCGACGACCCTGCCGCGGTCCGCCGTCTCGGCATCGAGCACGCCGTCGAGCTGTGCCAGAAGCTTCTCGACGAGGGCGCGCCCGGCATCCACTTCATCACCTTCAACCGGTCGAGCGCGACCCGCGAGGTGTTCCAGGCGCTGCACAGCGTGCCCGCCGCCGTGGCCGGCTGAGCCGGCCGGTCCCGTCAGCCTTCGCGGGCCCCGGGCTCGGGCAGCGGCAGGCGCACCCCGGCGATGACGTACTCCTCGTAACCGCCCGGGAAGACGAACCGGGTCATCAGGTCGGCGAACCCGACGTCCCGGTAGAGGTGCCGGGCCACGGTGGGGGCGTCGTGCGTCGACAGCACGGCCGTGCGCTCCGGGCGGCCCTCGCACAGTGTGTGGATCAGTCGCCGGCCGATTCCCCGGCCCTGATACTCGGGGCGCACGTGGATCTCGGCGATCTCCAGGGCGTCGCCGAACCAGGCGTTCGCCACCACCGGCCCGGCTCGGTCCTGCAGCGCCCCGCGCACGACGTCGTGCCACCACTGCCCCTGGCCGCCGTGGAAGCCGTACGCGAAGCCGGCGACGCCGGAGGCCTGCGTGTCCTCCGCGAGCACGCAGTCGAAGTCGGGATAGGTGGCGTGGTTGCGCATGATCGCCATGCGGCCCGCGAGCTGGTCCGACGGCGGGCGCATGGCGACCGTGTAGATCTCCAGCACGGTGTCCAGCACCGCCCTGAACTCGTCGGGCCCCACCCGTCGCAGTTGGATCACTCGTCGCACACTAGCAAAACGACGCCGGGCCGGTCCGGCAGGCGTCACTCCACCTCGGCGGCCGTGCCCCCGGTGATACGCAGCAGCTCGTCGTAGGACGTGGGGAAGACGGTGTGGGGGTGCCCCGCGGCGGCCCACACGACGTCGTGCTTGCTCAGCCAGGTGTCCACCAGCGTCCGTACGGGCGCGGGGTGCCCGGCCGGGGCGACGCCGCCGATGGGCTGCCCGGTGTGCTCGCGGACGAACTCCGGCGTGGCCCGCCGCACCTTCGCCGCGCCCACGAGCCGCGCGATCAGATCGGTGTTCACACGGTGGGCGCCGCTGGTCAGCACCAGCAGCGGCGCGCCGTCCGCGTCGAAGATCAGGCTGTTGGCGATCGCGCCGACCTCGCAGCCCAGCTGGGCCGCCGCCGTGGCGGCCGTCGGGGCGGCCTCGTCGAGCACGACGACCTCGCCTGTCACCGCGTGGGCCCGCAGGGCCTCCTGAACCCGGACGACGTTCGGATGCAACTTTTCTGCCACCCGGTCACTCTAAACGGATTGCCAGGACATACGCGGCCGATTATGGCCACTTACGATCACGCGGCTCACAATCGGACCGTAAGGTGAGTCCTTTGATCGAGAAACGGGCTTATGAGGGGGTTGGTCATGATGAGGGGTCGACGGCGGCTGCTCGTCGCGGTGGGAGCGGCGACGTTCGCGACTGCCTTCGCGGCGACCGGCGTGAGCGGCACGGCGCAGGCGCGCACCGCCGTGCCGGCGGGGACCGTCACGGCGGGGACCGCGCTCCCGGCGCTTCAGGCGTCCTCGGCGCTCCCCGCGCTCCCCGCGCTCCCGCCGCGAAGCGCCGTTCCCGCCCGCGCCACCGGTTACCCGCCGTTCACCGCCCCGGGCAAGACGCTCAAGCTCGGCGCCAAGGGCTCCGCCGTGAAGGCGCTGCAGGCCCGGCTCAAGGAGCTCGGGTACGTGCCCGGCAGCGTCGACGGCCGGTACGGCGGGGCCACGCTGACGGCGGTCTGGGCGTTCCAGAAGGTGCAGGGGATCACGCCGACCAGCACGGTCGCGGCCCGCACCTGGAGGGCGCTGGAGAACCCCCGGGCGCCCAAGGTCCTGGTGCCCAGGGGCAAGGCGACCCGCGTCGAGGTGAACCTGACCAAGCAGGTGATGGTTCTGTACCGGGGCGGCGCGCCGGTTCTCATCAGCCACATCTCCAGCGGCAGCGGCATCCCCTACACCGAGTACGCCACCTGGAACGGCAAGCGGCAGCGGTTCTCCGGCAGCGCGCGCACGCCGACCGGCGACTACGCGACCACCTGGCGGGCCAGGGGCTGGCACCGGTCCTACCTCGGGCAGCTCTACAACCCCATCTTCTTCAACGGCGGCATCGCGCTCCACGGCGCGCTGTCGGTGCCGCTCTACCCGGCGTCGCACGGCTGCGTGCGGCTGCCCATGAACGTGGCCGAGATCCTGCCCGGCATGCTCGGCAAGGGTGTCCCTGTGCACGTCAGGGGCGCCTTCAGGCGCTAGCGCCATCCCCGGAGGGGCCCCGCGCGAGGTGGTCGCGCGGGGCCCCTCCGCCGTCTCCGGCCCGTGTTTCGAACGTGGTCCTCGAACACATATTCGTTGACAGCCTTGACAGAGGACATGATCGAATCTATGTTCGATGGAGTGGGCGTGGGACTCGCGGCTCGCGCCCACCCCGTTGGATTCGTGCCTTCGTCGTCGGCGGAGACGGATGCGGCACGGCCCGCGGCGTGGGCCGGACGGGGAGAGGGGAAGCTCCTCGTCCGGCCGCCCACGGGAGCCTGAGAAAGCGTCGGGCGATCTCGAGCGGTTCACGGGATCTCCCGGCCGGCGAAATTGTCGGTGCGATCTGCGACTGTGAAGTCACCGGCGACTTTCGCCGGAGTGCCACGACTCAAGGAGGCGGGCATGACTGAGCAGAACGACGATCAGAAGAGCGGGCCCCGGCTCTCGCAGGCGGTTCTGGCACACCTCGCGGACGCCAGGGCATGCCTCGCGGACGCAACCGTCGGGCCCACCCCCGCGGACCGCTACGTGTCGGCCCACCTGGCGGCCCTCCGTGCGGCCGCCGGGATCCTCGCGGCCCGTCCGCGGCCGATGGACGGCCGCAGGCGGCGGTTGCGCAGCGCCTGGGAGCTGCTGCCGGAGGCCGAGCCCAAGCTCGCGGACTGGGCGGCCTACTTCGCGGTGAGCGCGACCAAGCGCGCGGCGGCCGAGGCCGGCATGGTCCGAGCCGTCACGCAGAACGACGCAGAGGAAATCATAGCGGAGGCGGACAGGTTCGTCGGCGAGGTCGAGTCGATCCTCGGCCTGCCCGGCCGTCCCACTCTGCCCATGGCCGGCTGACCTCCGTCTCCGCCCATGGCCCCGCTCGCCCGTCCGGCGCGGCCCGGGCGCCCACTGCGCCCGCGCCAGGGTCGGCCACGGAGCCGGGGCGCCCACCGTGACGCCGGGAACGAGGCGACGCCGGGGTGATCAGACGGGGTCGCGCTCCAGCGGGCAGCTCATGCACCGTGGCCCGCCGCGTCCGCGGCCGAGCTCGCTGCCCCGGATCGTGACGACCTCGATGCCGTGCCTGCGCAGGTGGTTGTTGGTCGTGGTGTTGCGCTCGTAGGCCACGACCACACCGGGTTCCAGCGCCAGCACGTTGCAGCCGTCGTCCCACTGCTCGCGCTCGGCCGCGTGCACGTCCTGCGTCGGCGTGAGGACCTTGATGTCGTCAAGGCCGAGGGCCCGCGCGATCGCCTTGTGCATGTCCTCCGGCGGGTGGTCGGTGACCTTCAGCTCCTTGTCGGTGTCGCCCGGCTCCACCGTGTACGACGGGAGCATGCCGAGCCCGGCGTACTTGGTGAACACGCCCACGTCGACGTTGGTCATCACGGTGTCGAGGTGCATGAACGCACGGGTCTTGGGCAGATCGAGCGCCACGATGCGGGTCGCCGACCCCGCACGGAACAGATTGGTCGCCAGCATCTCCACGGCCTGCGGCTGGGTGCGCTCGCTCACCCCGACGAGCACGACGCCGTTGCCGAGCACCAGGACGTCGCCACCCTCGATGGTGGCCGGGGCCATGCGCACGCCCTCGTACCAGACGTTGAACCCGCCGGCGTCGGGCTTGCCGTATCCGGCGGCGAACAGCGGGTGCCACCGGTAGACCGCCTCGTAGTTGACGGTCTCCCGCCTGCGCGCCTTCTTGCGCATCGCGTTGATCGACACCCCGTCGTACACCCAGCAGGAGGTGTCGCGGGCGAACAGGTGGTTGGGCAGCGGCGGGAGGACGAAGTCGTCCATGCCCAGCGTGTGGAAGGCGATGGAGCCGGGGTCGCAGCCCAGCTCCATGATCTCGCGTTTGGTGATCCCGCCGGTCAGCAGCGGCGCGAGCGTGTCCGCGTCGAGGGCGTCGAGTGTGTTGCGGATCGCGTCGGCGGCCAGCGGGCCGAACCAGTGCTCGTCGACGCTGCCGTCGAGGATGTGCTTGCGCGCGTCGGGGATCTCGATCACCTCCCGCAGGAGGTCGCCGAGGTGGTGCACCGTGACGCCGCGCCCGGCGAGCACCTCGCACCACTCCCGGTGCTCCTCCAGCGCGCGGTGCACCCACAGCACGTCGTCGAACAGCAGGCCGTCCTTGTTGCCCGGGGTGAGCCGCTTGAGCGCGAGTTCGGGTATGTCGACCAGGACCCGGCGAAGCCTGCCCACCTCGGAGCCCACGTAAAACGTCATGTCCTGACCTATCCCCGCGTGGCGGGAATCACTCGTACCGGCGGCTCCCCCTTGCGGAGGCGCCGCCCGTGACTACGCCGGAGAGGACGGACATCGGCACGGGGAGCCGCGTACGAACCGGGCGGGAGGTCAGAAGGACTCGACGGCGCGGCGGGCCTCGGCGTCGAGCACACCCCAGTGGATGAACTCCTCGGTCAGCTCGACCGGCGACTTGTCATAGATGACCGCGAGCGAGCGCAGGTCCTCCTGCCGGATGGACAGCACCTTGCCGTTGTAGTCGCCCCGCTGGCTCTGAATGGTGGCGGCGTAACGGGCAAGCGGGCCGGCCTTGTCCTTCGGCAGCTGCGACAGCCGCTCCAGGTCGATGACCAGCTTGGGAGCGGGCGCAAGCGGGCTGGGGGCGGCTCCGCCCGGAAGAAGCTCCGACACCGGCACTCCGTAGAAATCCGCGAGCTCGGCGAGCTTCTGCACGGTCACCGCGCGGTCGCCCCGCTCATAGGAGCCCACGACGACGGCCTTCCACCGTCCGCGGGACTTCTCTTCCACACCGTGCAGGGACAGCCCCTGCTGGGTCCGGATGGCGCGCAGGCGCGCGCCCAGCGACTTGGCGTAGTCAGACGGCATCGTGTGGCCCCCGGCTTTCTATGACTCTTCTCACTTGATTGTGCGTCCTTGTCCTAAGCGTTCCGAACACCGGGGCTGGTGCCCGTGACCGGCACCTTCGGTGACCGCTGCGTCGGGTTTTACCCAGGAAGGTCGCGTGTTGTGGTTACGGACAGTGACGGTAAAGCCGACACTCCCAAAGGTCAAGCTGATTGGAAAAAAGAGCGTCAAACAGTGCTCTCACCGAAATCACCGACACCCGGCGCGATGCGGCTTCCGATCCCCGGCCCGCCCCTCGCCCGGCCCCCGAACGCCCCGGAACGTCACCGGAACGTCACCGGAAGGTTCCCGAAGATTCCCGGCACCCCCTCGTCACGCCGAGGGCGAACGGCTCCCCCGGGGCCATCCCCCCTGGCGGGAGGGGGGTTCGCAGACGGCCCTGATACTCTAAGCAGAACCGACACCCTTTTAAGACCCGTCCCGTGAGGCGGGAAAGGCGGTGACTTTTTCATGTCTGATGCCCGAAATCAGGCCCGTGCCGTCCTGGAGGGGCCCGACATCCACCGGGCGCTCACCCGGATCGCGCACGAGATCCTCGAACGTACCAGGGGCGCGGAGAGCGTCGTCCTGCTCGGCATCCCCACCCGCGGCGCCACCCTCGCGCATCGCATCGCCGGGCGCATCGCGCAGTTCGAAGGGATCAAGGTCCCCGTCGGCGCCATCGACGTCACGATGTACCGCGACGATCTGCGCCTGCGGCCCGCGCGCCCGCTCGGCCGCACCGAACTGCCCCCGGACGGCGTGGACGGCAGGACCGTCGTCCTCGTGGACGACGTCCTCTACTCCGGCCGCACCGTGCGCGCCGCGCTCGACGCGCTGAACGACGTGGGCAGGCCCAGGGCCGTCCAGCTCGCCACGCTCGTCGACCGCGGCCACAGGGAGCTGCCGATCCGCGCCGACTACGTCGGCAAGAACCTGCCGACCTCCAAGAGCGAGAAGGTCAAGGTCTTCCTGGAGGAGACGGACGGGCGCGACGCGGTCGTGCTCATCAAGGAGGACGACCGATGAAGCGTCACCTGATCTCGACCGGCGACCTCACCCGCGACGACGCGCTCCTCATCCTCGACACGGCCGAGGAGCTGGCGCGGGTCTCGCAGCGGTCCATCAAGAAGCTGCCGACGCTGCGCGGCCGCACGGTGGTGAACCTCTTCTTCGAGGACTCCACCCGGACCCGCATCTCCTTCGAAGCCGCGGCCAAGCGCCTGTCGGCCGATGTGATCAATTTCTCGGCCAAGGGGTCGAGCGTGTCCAAGGGCGAGTCGCTGAAGGACACCGCGCTCACCCTGGAGGCCATGGGCGCCGACGCCGTGGTGATCAGGCACAGCGCCTCGGGCGCGCCGCATCGCCTGGCCACCTGGGTGCGCGGCAGCGTGGTCAACGCCGGGGACGGCACCCACGAGCACCCCACCCAGGCGCTGCTCGACGCCTTCAGCATCCGCCGCCGGCTGGGCCGGCTGGAGGGCCTGAAGATCGCCGTCGTGGGCGACGTGCTGCACAGCCGGGTCGCCCGGTCCAACGTGCTGCTGCTGCACACGCTCGGCGCGGAGGTGACGCTGGTCGCGCCGCCGACCCTGCTGCCGGTGGCGGTCGGGACCTGGCCCTGCCAGATCTCGTACGACCTCGACGCCGTGCTGCCCAAGTCGGACGTCGTGATGATGCTGCGGGTCCAGCTGGAGCGGATGAACGCGGCCTACTTCCCCTCGGCGCGGGAGTACAGCCGCCGCTACGGCCTCGACCGCGACCGCTTCGCCCGCCTGCACGACGACGCCATCGTCATGCACCCCGGCCCGATGAACCGCGGCATGGAGATCTCCGCGGAAGTCGCCGACTCGCCGCGCTCGACGATCGTCGAGCAGGTCGCCAACGGCGTGACGGTCCGGATGGCCGTCCTCTACCTGCTGCTCGGCGGTTCCGAGCCCGCGATCGGAGGCGCCGAATGAGCACGTACGACCTTCACGAGGGGACTGTGACCACCATCCTCATCAGGGGCGCCCGCATCCTGGGCGGCGCCCCGAGCGACATCCTGCTGCGCGACGGCGTCGTGGCCGAGACCGGCGACCTCGCGGGCGCGAAGGCCGACCAGACGGTCGACGCCGACGGGCTGGTCGCCCTGCCCGGCCTGGTGGACCTGCACACCCACCTGCGCGAGCCCGGCCGGGAGGACGCCGAGACCGTCGAGACCGGCACCCAGGCCGCGGCGCGGGGCGGGTACACCGCCGTCCACGCGATGGCCAACACCTCCCCGGTGGCCGACACCGCCGGCGTGGTGGAACAGGTCTGGCGGCTCGGCCAGGAATACGGCCACTGCGACGTGCAGCCCGTGGGCGCCGTGACCTCCGGCCTCGAGGGCCGCCAGCTGGCCGAGCTCGGCGCGATGGCCGACTCCGCGGCCCGCGTGCGGGTCTTCTCCGACGACGGCAAGTGCGTGTCCGACGCCGTGCTGATGCGCCGGGCGCTGGAGTACGTCAAGGCGTTCGACGGCGTCGTGGCCCAGCACGCCCAGGAGCCCAGGCTGACCGAGGGCGCCCAGCTCAACGAGGGCGAGGTCTCGGCCAGGCTCGGCCTGACCGGCTGGCCGGCGGTCGCCGAGGAGGCGATCATCGCGCGCGACTGCCTGCTCGCCGCGCACGTCGGCTCCCGGCTGCACGTCTGCCACGTCTCCACCGCGGGCTCCGTCGAGATCATCCGCTGGGCCAAGTCGAAGGGCTGGGACGTGACCGCCGAGGTCACCCCCCACCACCTGCTGCTGACCGACTCCTGCGCGGAGACCTCGCCGCTCGGGCCGTACAACCCGATCTACAAGGTGAACCCGCCGCTGCGCACCGCCGAGGACGTGCGGGCGCTGCGCGAGGCGCTGGCCGACGGCACGATCGACTGCGTGGCCACCGACCACGCCCCCCACCCGGTCGAGGACAAGGAGACCGAGTGGGCCGCGGCGGCCATGGGGATGATCGGCCTGGAGACCGCCCTGTCCGTGGTCCAGGAGGCCATGGTCGAGACCGGGCTGCTCGACTGGGCCGGTGTCGCCGACCGCATGTCCGCGCGGCCGGCCGCGATCGGCCGCCTGACCGGGCACGGCCGCCCGATCGAGCCCGGCGCCCCCGGCAACGTCACGCTGTACGACCCGTCGGTCCGGCAGCCGGTCGACCCTGCCGCGATGGCGTCGAAGAGCCGCAACACCCCCTACGAGGGGCTGACCCTGCCCGGCCGCGTCGTCGCCACGTTCCTGCGCGGCCGCCCCACCGTTCTCGAAGGGAAGCTCGTATGACAGCCCTGCTCGTGCTCGAGGACGGACGCGTCTTCGAGGGAACGCCGTACGGCGCCGTGGGCGAGACGTTCGGCGAGATGGTCTTCAACACCGGCATGACCGGCTACCAGGAGACGCTCACCGACCCCTCCTACCACCGCCAGATCGTCGCGATGACCGCCCCGCACATCGGCAACACCGGTGTCAACGACGAGGACCCCGAGTCCCGCAGGGTCTGGGTCGCGGGCTACGTGGTGCGCGAGCCGTCCCGGATCCCGTCGAACTGGCGCTCCCGCAGGACGCTCGACGACTACCTGCGCGACCAGGGCGTGGTCGGCATCGCGATGCCCGGCACCCGCGCCCTCACCCGCCACCTGCGCGAGCGCGGCGCGATGCGCGCGGGCATCTTCAGTGAGGGCGGCGAGATCGCCGACCTGGTCGAGCGGGTGCGGCGCTCGCCCGGCATGGAGGGCGCCGACCTGGCCCGCGAGGTCAGCACGGCCGAGCCGTACGTCGTGCCGGCGGTCGGGCGCAAGCGCTTCACCGTCGCCGCGGTCGACCTCGGCATCAAGGCCATGACCCCGCAGCGGATGTCCGAGCGGGGCTGCGAGGTGCACGTGCTGCCGGCGACCGCCAAGGCGGCCGACATCCTCGCCCTCGATCCCGACGGCGTCTTCTTCTCCAACGGCCCCGGTGACCCCGCCGCGGCCGGGTACGCGGTCGAGTCCCTGCGCGAGGTGCTGGACGAGAGCGTGCCGTTCTTCGGCATCTGCTTCGGCAACCAGATCCTCGGCCGGGCGCTCGGCCTCGGCACCTACAAGCTGCGGTACGGCCACCGCGGAGTGAACCAGCCGGTGCAGGACCGCAGGACCGGCAAGGTCGAGATCTCCGCGCACAACCACGGCTTCGCCGTGCGCGCGCCGCTCGACGGGCCCTTCGAGACCCCGTACGGCGCGGCCGAGGTGAGCCACGTCAACCTCAACGACGACTGCGTGGAGGGGCTGCGCCTGCTGGACCGCCCCGCGTTCAGCGTGCAGTACCACCCCGAGGCGGCCGCGGGCCCGCACGACGCGGCATATCTGTTCGACGAGTTCTGCGAGCTGATGGACAAGAAGGGGGCCAAGGGTGCCTAAGCGTACGGACATCAGGTCCGTCATGGTGATCGGCTCCGGCCCGATCGTCATCGGACAGGCGTGTGAGTTCGACTACTCCGGCACCCAGGCCTGCCGCGTCCTGCGCAGCGAGGGATTCCGGGTCATCCTCGTCAACAGCAACCCCGCCACGATCATGACGGACCCGGAGTTCGCCGACGCCACCTACGTCGAGCCGATCACGCCGGACATCGTCGAGAAGATCATCGCCAAGGAGCGGCCCGACGCGCTGCTGCCCACGCTGGGCGGCCAGACGGCGCTCAACACCGCCGTGGCGCTGCACGAGGCGGGCGTGCTCGACAAGTACGGCGTCGAGCTGATCGGCGCCGACATCGACGCCATCCAGGCGGGGGAGAACCGCGAGCGGTTCAAGGAGATCGTCGCCAAGGTCGCCGCCGAGCACGGCCTCAACGCCGAGTCGGCGCGCAGCCTGATCTGCCACACCATGGACGAGTGCCTGCGCGCGGCCGGTGAGCTGGGCTACCCGCTCGTCGTCCGCCCGAGCTTCACCATGGGCGGCGCGGGCTCCGGCTTCGCCCACGACGAGCAGGAGCTGCGCCGCATCGCCGGCGCCGGCCTCGACGCGTCCCCGACCACCGAGGTGCTCCTGGAGGAGTCGATCCTCGGCTGGAAGGAGTACGAGCTCGAGGTCATGCGGGACCGCAACGACAACGTGGTCATCGTGTGCTCCATCGAGAACATCGACCCGATGGGCGTCCACACCGGGGACAGCGTGACGGTGGCGCCCGCGCTGACGCTGACCGACCGCGAGTACCAGAACATGCGCGACGTCGCGATCGCGGTCATCCGCGAGGTCGGCGTGGACACCGGCGGCTGCAACATCCAGTTCGCGGTCGACCCGCAGACCGGCCGGATGATCGTCATCGAGATGAACCCGCGCGTGTCGCGGTCGTCGGCGCTGGCGTCCAAGGCCACCGGCTTCCCCATCGCCAAGATCGCCGCCAAGCTCGCGATCGGCTACACCCTCGACGAGATCCCCAACGACATCACCAAGGAGACCCCGGCGTCGTTCGAGCCGTCGCTCGACTACATCGTGGTCAAGGTGCCGAGGTTCGCGTTCGAGAAGTTCGCCGGGGCCGACCAGACGCTGACCACCCACATGAAGTCGGTCGGCGAGGCGATGGCGATCGGCCGCTCCTTCCCCGAGGCGCTGCAGAAGGCGCTGCGGTCGCTGGAGAAGAAGGGGTCGTCGTTCAGCTGGACGGGCGAGCCCGGCGACCTGGACGAGCTCCTGGAGGCCTGCCGCACGCCGCACGACGGGCGGCTGCGCACCATGCAGCAGGCCATCAGGGCGGGCGCGACCCCCGAGCAGGTCCACGAGGCCACGTCGGTGGACCCGTGGTTCGTCGACCAGCTCTTCGCGATCGACGAGGTCGCCCGGTCGATCACCGCGCTCGACCGGCCCACCCTTGAGCTGGCCAAGCGGCACGGCTTCAGCGACGCGCAGATCGCCGAGATCCTGGGCGTGCCGGAGCCCCAGGTGCGGGCCAGGCGCCACGAGCACGGCGTCCGGCCGGTCTACAACACCGTGGACACCTGCGCCGCCGAGTTCGCCGCGCGCACGCCGTACCTCTACTCGACGTACGACGAGGAGAACGAGGTGCCGGTGGGGGACCGGCCCAAGGTGATCATCCTGGGCAGCGGGCCCAACCGCATCGGCCAGGGCATCGAGTTCGACTACGCCTGCGTGCACGCGTCGTTCGAGCTGGCCAAGGCCGGCTACGAGACCGTGATGGTCAACTGCAACCCCGAGACCGTCTCGACCGACTACGACACCTCCGACCGGCTCTACTTCGAGCCGCTCACGCTGGAGGACGTCCTGGAGGTCGTGCACGCCGAGCAGGAGACCGGGCCGGTCGTCGGCGTCATCGTGCAGCTCGGCGGCCAGACGCCGCTCGGGCTCGCCCAGGCGCTCAAGGACGCGGGGGTGCCCGTGGTCGGCACCTCACCCGAGTCGATCCACCTCGCCGAGGACCGGGGCGCGTTCGGGCAGGTCCTCGCCGAGGCCGGGCTGCCCGCGCCCAGGCACGGCACCGCGACGACCGTGGAGGAGGCGCGGGCGGTCGCCGAGGAGATCGGTTACCCGGTGCTCGTGCGGCCGTCGTACGTGCTCGGCGGCGCCGGCATGGCCATCGTGTACGACGAGGACACCCTCGGGGCGTACATGGAGAAGGCGGCCTCCGAGCACCCGGTGCTGATCGACCGGTTCCTCGACGACGCCATCGAGATCGACGTGGACGCGCTGTTCGACGGCGAGGAGCTGTACCTCGGCGGCGTCATGGAGCACATCGAGGAGGCCGGCATCCACTCCGGCGACTCGGCGTGCGCGCTGCCGCCGATCACGCTGGGCGGCTTCGACATCAAGCGGATCCGCGCGGCCACCGAGGCCATCGCCCGCGGCGTGGGCGTGCGCGGCCTGCTGAACGTCCAGTACGCGATGGCCTCCAACGTGCTGTACGTCCTGGAGGCCAACCCCAGGGCCAGCCGTACGGTGCCGTTCGTGTCCAAGGCCACGGCGGTGCCGCTGGCCAAGGCGGCGGCGCGGCTGATGCTGGGCGCGACGATCGCCGAGCTGCGCGCCGAGGGCATGCTGCCGGCCGACTACGACGGCGGCACGCTGCCGATGGACGCGCCGGTCGCGGTCAAGGAGGCGGTGCTGCCGTTCAACCGGTTCCGCGGCGTGGACACCGTCCTCGGGCCGGAGATGCGCTCGACCGGCGAGGTCATGGGCATCGACGAGTTCTTCGGCACGGCCTTCGCCAAGTCGCAGTCGGCGGCCTACGGCGCGCTGCCGACCAAGGGACGGGCGTTCGTCTCGGTCGCGAACAAGGACAAGCGGGCCATGATCTTCCCCGTGAAGGCGCTCGCGGACCTCGGCTTCGAGATCCTGGCCACGGAGGGCACCGCCGAGGTGCTGCGCCGCAACGGCGTCCGTGCCAAGATCGTGCGCAAGCACAGCGACGGCACCGGCCCCGACGGCGAGTCGACGATCGTGCGGCGCATCCTCGACGGGGAGGTGGACCTCATCGTGAACACTCCGTTCAGCAGCCCCGGCCAGTCCGGGCCGCGCCTGGACGGGTACGAGATCCGCACCGCCGCCGTCAACCGCGGCATCGCCTGCATCACGACCGTCCAGGGCCTGGCCGCCGCAGTGCAGGGCATCCAGCACATCGTCAGAGGCGACATCGACGTGTGTTCCCTCCAGGAACACGCCAGGAGGCTGCGAGACTAGCCCGGGACACGCGGAGGGCTTGGGCGCCCGGAGCCGCGCGAGCGGAGCGAGCGCCAGGAACAGGGAGCGGAGAGTGGCCGGCAGTCCGGTTCAGGTCACGGGCACGGTGCTGACGACGCGCCGCGTGGACGCCTACCATGCGCTCACCGTCGTCGCGCCGGGCATCGCCGACCGGTTCCGGCCCGGCCACTTCGTCACGGTCGCCGTCGGGGGCCGCGACTCCTCGATGCTCACCCGGCGGGCCTTCACGATCCATGACGTGAAGCCGGACTACGGTGGCACGGTGGAGCTCGTCTTCGGCGTGCGCGGTGCCGGGACGGCCTGGCTCGCCGACCTGCGGGCGCGCGACACGCTCGACATGGTCGGCCCGCTCGGCCGTCCCTTCCCTCTGCCCCGCGACCCCTGCACCTGCGTGCTGGTCGGCGACGAGCACGGCGCGGCGCCGCTGTTCGCGCTGGGGGACGCGCTGCAGCAGCGGGGCTGCCGCATCGACTTCGTGCTGGGGGCGCCGTCGGCCGACCGGGTCTTCGGGGCGCTGCGGGCCCGCCGGATGGGCGAGACGACCACGCTGACGACCGAGGACGGCTCGCTGGGCATGCGCGGCAAGGTGACCGACGTGCTGCCCGGCGTGATCGCCGACGCGCGGGCCGACGCGGTCTACGCGTGCGGGCCGATGGACACGCTGCGCGGCGTCACGGCGATCGCCGTCGAGCTCGGCATCCCCGTGCAGGTGGCCGTGGAGGAGTCCATGGCCTGCGGCATCGGCGTCTGCATGACGTGTGTGGTGCCGGTCATCGGCGACGACGGCGTGACCCGCATGGTCCGGGCCTGCACCGAGGGGCCGGTGTTCCGGGGCGAGCGGGTGCGGTTCGACGACGTCGGGACGATCCCGTTCGACGCGCTCGGCGCGCCCGGCGGACGGCATGTCTGAGCCGGGGCGGGGGAGGCGGCCGTGACCGCCGACCTGCGGACCTACCTGGCCCATGTGGAGCTGCCCAACCCGGTGCTGACCGCCTCAGGCTGCGGCGGGACCGGCCGCGAGCTGGCCCAGTTCTCCGACGTCCACCGGCTGGGCGCGTTCGTCACCCGGTCGATCACCATGGCCCCCCGCGCGGGACGGCCGACGCCGCGGATGGCCGAGACCCCCTCCGGGCTGCTGAACGCGGTGGGCCTGCAGGGCCCCGGCGTCGAGGCGTTCCTGGAGCGCGAGCTGCCCTGGCTGGCCGAGCGCGGGGCCCGCACGGTCGTGTCGATCGGCGGCGGCACCGTGACCGAGTACACCGCGCTGGCGCGGCGCCTGGCCGGCGTCGACGGCATCACCGCCGTGGAGATCAACCTGTCGTGCCCGAACGTCGAGGACCGCGGCAGGGTGTTCGCCCGCGACGGGGCCGCCGCGGCGGAGGTCGTGGCCTCGGTGCGCGCGGCCACGCCGTACGAGGTGCCGGTGATAGCCAAATTGTCCCCGGACGTGGCGGACGTCGTCGCGGTCGCACGCGCGTGCGTGGACGGCGGCGCCGACGCCCTCGCGATGATCAACACCCCGGTCGGGATGAGCATCGACGTCGACACGATGCGCCCCTCGCTCGCGGCGGGCACCGGCGGCCTGTCCGGCCCCGCCGTACGGCCCCTGGCGGTGCGCTGCGTGTGGCAGGTCCACGCGGCGCTGCCGGGAGTGCCGATCATCGGCATGGGCGGCGTCTCGACCGGCAGGGACGCCCTTGAGCTCGTCCTGGCGGGCGCCTGCGCCGTCGCGGTGGGCACGGCGCTGTTCCACGACCCCTACGCCTGCCCGCGGGTCCTGAGGGAGCTTGAGGAGCTTCTGCAGGAGCGCGGGTTCGACCGGCTCGCCGACGCCGTGGGCCTGGCCCACCGCCCGGCGGGCGCGCAACCACGTTCGCGATCAGATCTCGAGGAGAGTTCGCTTTGACCACGCCCGCTCCCATCGCCGTCGCCCTGGACGCGCCCGACCTGGAGACCGCGGCCCGCTGGGCCGGCCTGGTCACCCCGCACGTCACCACGGTGAAGGTGGGACTGGAGCTCTACCTGCGGTACGGGCCCGACGTGATCGCCTCGGTGCGCGGCGCGAGCGGCGTGCAGGTCTTCCTGGACCTCAAGCTGCACGACATCCCGAACACCGTCGGCGCCGCCGCCCGGGCGGTCGCCCGGCTCAAGCCGACGTACCTCACCGTGCACGCCGCGGGGGGCCCCGCGATGGTCAGGGCGGCCGTCGAGGGGGCCCCCAACACCCAGATCGCGGCCGTGACGCTCCTGACGTCGCTTTCTGAGGCCGATCTCCGCGAGATCGGTATCCAGGGACCCCCCGCGGACGCCGCGCGCCGTATGGCCGCCGTGGCCGTCGGGGCGGGCGCCCAGGCCCTCGTCTGCTCGCCCAGGGAGGTCGCCGCCGTACGCGCGGAGGTCGGTCCGGACGTGACATTGATCACCCCCGGCGTACGGCCCGTCGGCGCCGACACCCAGGACCAGGCGCGGGTGGCCACTCCGGAGGACGCGATCGCCCACGGGGCCGACCTCCTCGTGATCGGACGGCCCATCACCGGGGCGCCCGACCCGGGTGCGGCGGCCGCCGCGATCGCCGCCGCGCTGCGCCGCGTGAGCCCCTGATCGAGCGCCGGGCGGCTTCCGGCGCCGTCACCATGCGTCATCCCGCTCCGGTCCTGCTGAGGCGGTTTTGATCTACGAAGAGTGACTTTTCCAATACCAAAAGTAGTAAAATCAATTTTGTAGTCCGAGAAACCGCCCTTGACGTTGCCGTTACGGCCAAGACCAGCTAGTTTCCCCTCCCGTCCGAGTACATCGACAAGAAATTCGAGGTGACCCGGCGTGGCTCTTCCTCCCCTGACCCCCGAGCAGCGCGCCGCAGCTCTTGAGAAGGCTGCCAAGGCACGCAAGGAGCGTGCCGAGGTCAAGAACCGGCTCAAGCACGGCGCGGTTTCTCTGGCTGAGGTGCTGAAGGATGGGCAGACCGACGACGTCATCGGCAAGATGAAGGTCTCGGCTCTGCTGGAGTCGCTCCCTGGCGTCGGCAAGGTCCGCGCCAAGCAGCTCATGGAGCGCCTTGGTATCGCCGAATCCCGCCGCGTGCGGGGTCTCGGCGCCAACCAGCGCGCCTCCCTGGAGCGCGAGTTCGGCGGCGCCGAGAGCTGATCTCGGCGGCGTACGAGCGAGTTTCACGGGGGTACGGAGTGACCGACACGTCCCGGTCCGCTGGAGATCGGGCCCACGAGGCAGTCGCGACCAGCGGGTTCAGGACGCGCGGCGGTGACTCCATGCCTCGCCCGCGCCTGACGGTCCTGTCCGGTCCGTCGGGTGTGGGGAAGTCCACGGTCGTCGCCGAGCTCCGGCGGTCCCACCCTGAGGTGTGGCTGTCGGTCTCGGTGACTACCCGGAAGCCCCGTCCGGGGGAGCAGCACGGCGTGGAGTACTTCTTCGCCGGCAACGACGAGTTCGACGAGCTCGTCGCCTCCGGCGAGCTTCTGGAGTGGGCCGAGTTCGCCGGCAACCGGTACGGCACGCCCAGGCGGCCGGTGCTGGAGAAGCTGGCGGCAGGCGTCCCCGCTCTGCTGGAGATCGACCTGCAGGGCGCCAGGCAGGTGCGTACGACGATGCCCGATGCCCTGCTGGTGTTCCTGGCCCCGCCGAGCTGGGAGGAGCTGGAACGGCGGCTGCGCGGCCGCGGCACCGAGCCTCCCGACGTGATCGCCCGCCGCCTGGAGGTGGGCCGGATCGAACTGGCGGCGGAGAAGGAGTTCGATCTCACGATCGTCAACACGTCCGTCAAGGGCGTGTGCCATCGGCTGATAACCTTGATGGGACACTCACCTAGCCAGGGGAATCACTGACGTGGCAAGCAGCTCCGCCTACGCGGAAGGCATCACCAACCCGTCGATCGACGCGCTTCTCGACATCGTCGACAGCAAGTACAGCCTCGTGATCATGGGTGCGAAGCGGGCGCGCCAGATCAACGCTTACTACTCTCAGCTCGGCGAGGGCCTGCTGGAGTACGTGGGGCCCCTCGTGGAGACCCACGCCCAGGAGAAGCCGCTGTCCATCGCCCTGCGCGAGGTCTCCGAGGGCCTGCTCACCTCTGAGCCCATCGAGGGCTGAGCACCACTCCGTCGATGACGTCTGTCGTGCTGGGCGTGAGCGCCGGCATCGCGGTCTACAAGTCCTGCGAGCTGCTCCGCCTGTTCACCGAGTCGGGTCACGACGTGCGCGTCGTGCCGACCCGGGACGCTCTGCGGTTCGTGGGCGAGCCGACCTGGGCGGCGCTGTCGGGCAATCCGGTGACCACCGAGGTGTGGGAGTCGGTGCACGAGGTGCCGCACGTGCGCATCGGGCAGTCCGCCGATCTGGTGGTCGTCGCCCCGGCGACGGCGGACGTGCTGGCCCGCGCCGCGCACGGCATGGCCAACGACCTGCTCACCAACACCCTGCTCACGGCGCGCTGCCCGGTGGTGTTCGCGCCCGCCATGCACACCGAGATGTGGGAGCACTCGGCCACGCGGGCGAACGTGGCGACGCTGCGCGAGCGCGGCGCGATCGTGATCGAGCCCGCCGTCGGCAGGCTCACCGGTGCCGACACCGGTCCTGGACGGCTGCCCGACCCCGCCGAGATCTTCGAGGTGTGCCGGCGTGTGCTGGCGAGCCGGCGCGAGGACCTGGCCGGGCGGCACGTCGTCGTCTCCGCCGGCGGCACCCGCGAGGCGATCGACCCCGTGCGGTTCATCGGCAACCGGTCTTCCGGGCTGCAGGGATACGCCCTCGCCCGTACGGCCGTCGCCCGGGGCGCGGAGGTCACGCTGGTAGCGGCGAACGTGACGCTGCCCGATCCCGCGGGCGCGAAGGTCGTGCGGGTGGAGTCGGCGCGGCAGCTGCGCGACGCGGTCCTCGCGGCGGCCGAGCACGCCGACGCGGTCGTGATGGCCGCCGCGGTCGCGGACTTCCGGCCCGTACGGCAGAGCGACACGAAGATCAAGAAGTCGTCCGCCGATCCCGACCCCATCCATCTGGTGAAAAATCCGGACATCCTGGCCGAGCTGGGGGAGGTCCGCCGGGCCAGGCTGGAGACGTACGCCGCGGGCGACGCGGCGGCGGGCGGCGGGCGCGAGACCGGCGAGGGACCGGGCGCCGCGAAGGCGGCCGGGGCGGACGGGCCGCGTCCCCGGGTGATCGTGGGATTCGCGGCGGAGACCGACGACGTCCTGGCCAACGGCCGGGCCAAGCTGGAGCGCAAGGGCTGCGACCTGCTCGTGGTGAACCAGGTCGGGGAGAACCTGGCGTTCGGCACGCCGGACAACGCGGCCGTCGTCCTCACGGCGGAGGGCGGGTCCGTCGAGATTCCGAGGGGTCCCAAAGAGGATCTCGCCGACGTAGTGTGGGATTTGGTGGCGCAGCGTCTCGCCTGACCTTCGCGTGGTGCCGGCGCGGGCGCCCGCCCCGCCCCCACAGGTCGTGCGTTGAGGGAGCGATCGCCATGCCGGTGTCCGCCACGATCAGGGAGCGCTGCCGGGCGATGCTCGGTCCCGGCGAGGACATCCGCTACGTGTTTCCCGCGGTGGCCCTGCCGCCTCCCGCCACGATCGGGTTCCTCGTCGTGGTGACGGACCGGTCGATCACCCTGCTGTCCACCAAGATGTTCAGCAGGGACGAGCCGTCAGGGGTGTGGGCACGCTACCCCCGCCGCACCCGCCTCGGGCCGGTCGAGTTCGGGTCGGGACCCCGCATCGAGATCGGTGGCATGACCCTGGAGGTCGACGACGAGTACGCCGCCGTGGTGGCGGCGGCGGACGCGGAGGCGTTCTCGCCCGGTGACCTGCCCAGAGATCCCCTGCCCGACCTCTGACACGCCGTCCGTGAGCGCGGCGGGTCTTCCCGCGCGCGGCCTGCCCGGCGACCCGAACCCGGATGGCTTCGCGGCTCCGCAGCGCCTAGGGCTAGACTCGCGTGAGCATCGAGTGGCCGCGGTGGGGCTGGGCTCTACCGCCGGTCACTCATGGACGTCAGCAGCCGCTGCATGAGGAGCCCTGAGTTGTCCCGTCGCCTGTTCACCTCCGAGTCGGTCACCGAGGGCCACCCGGACAAGATCGCCGACCAGATCAGTGACGCGATTCTCGACGCCATGCTCAAGGACGACCCCAAGAGCCGGGTCGCCGTCGAGACGCTGATCACTACTGGCCAGGTCCACGTCGCCGGCGAGGTGACGACGGAGACCTATGTCGACATCCCCGCCCTGATCCGCGAGAAGATCCTCGAGATCGGCTACGACGCCTCCCACAAGGGCTTCGACGGCGCCTCCTGCGGCGTGTCGGTGTCCATCGGCGCGCAGTCGCCGGACATCGCGCAGGGCGTGGACGACGCCTACGAGCACCGCGCGGGCGAGGGTTCCGACGACTTCGACCGTCAGGGCGCGGGCGACCAGGGCCTGATGTTCGGCTACGCCTGCCGTGAGACCCCCGAGCTGATGCCGCTGCCGATCCAGCTCGCACACCGGATGGCCCGGCGCCTGTCCGAGGTGCGGAAGAACGGCACGGTTCCCTACCTGCGCCCGGACGGCAAGACCCAGGTCACCATCGAGTACGACGGTGACCGGCCCGTCCGCCTCGACACCGTGGTCGTCTCCACGCAGCACGCTCCGGAGATCGACCTGCGGGAGATGCTGACGCCCGACATCCGCGAGCACGTGGTCGAGCCGGTGCTGGCCGATCTGGAGATCGAGACCGAGGGCTACCGCCTGCTGGTCAACCCGACCGGCCGCTTCGAGATCGGCGGGCCCATGGGCGACGCCGGGCTCACCGGCCGCAAGATCATCATCGACACCTACGGCGGCATGGCCCGGCACGGCGGTGGCGCCTTCTCCGGCAAGGACCCGTCCAAGGTCGACCGCTCGGCCGCCTACGCCATGCGCTGGGTCGCCAAGAACGTCGTCGCGGCCGGCCTGGCCGACCGCTGCGAGGTCCAGGTCGCCTACGCCATCGGCAAGGCACAGCCGGTCGGTCTGTTCGTCGAGACGTTCGGCACCGAGAAGGCGCCGGTCAACGTGATCCAGGACGCGGTGCTCCAGGTCTTCGACCTGCGTCCTGCCGCGATCATCCGCGACCTCGACCTGCTGCGCCCGATCTACTCCGAGACCGCCGCCTACGGCCACTTCGGCCGTGAGGGCTTCTCCTGGGAGTCCACGGACCGGGCCGACGCCCTGCGTAAGGCCGCGGGTCTGTGACCTGCGCCTGACGAGCACCACGGTCATCGTCGCACCGGGCGGCGCCCGCCTCTGAGGGTGGGCGCCGCCTGCGCGTGCCCGGCGGATTCCCGGACGTCCACAGGCGGCGGGCGTACGTGTGATTGCGGCTCGCCGGGTCTGGTAGGACGGAGACGTGACCGAGCCGACCCGCGCCCCGCATCCTCAGGAGGCGCTCCTTCCGGCGCCCCCGGCCGCCCCGCAGCGGCCCGCCGAGCGGACGCGGGGGGGCACAGAGCGGACGCGGGGGACGGCCGACCGGGCGCGCGGAAGCGCAGGGCGGGCGGGCGCGTCCAAGGGCGCGCGCGAGGCGGCGCCGAACCTTCCCGTCGCCAGGGTCGTCGTGGACACGCCGCTGCCGCACCTCGACCGGCCCTTCGACTACCTCGTGCCCACCACGATGGACGCCGAGGCGGTGCCCGGCTGCCGGGTGCGCGTCCGCTTCGCCGGGCAGCTCGCCGACGGCTACCTGCTCGAACGGCTCTCCGAGAGCGAGCACGAGGGCCGGCTGTCCTTTCTCGAACGGGTGATCTCCCCGGAGCCCGTCCTCACCCCCGACATCGCGCGGCTGGCCCGCGCCGTGGCCGACCGGTACGCCGGGACCATGTCCGACGTCCTGCGTCTGGCCGTTCCGCCGCGGCACGCCCGGGTCGAGGCCGAGGCGAGGACCCCCGCGCGCCGGGCGGCTTCCCCCGGCGCCGCCGACGGCGACGTATCCCCGCCTGCCGCCGAGCCCGTACGCGCGACGGCGGACGCCGGTGGCCCGCAGCAGTCAGGCCCCATCGAGGGCGCGGGGCCCACAGAGCAGGATGCGGGGCCCACCGAGCAGGATGCGGGATTCACTGGGCAGGATGCGGGATTCACCGGGCAGGATGCGGCCCACGAAGACGCGGCACCCGCGGCGGCGATCCACGCGGTGACGCTCCACGGGGAGGCGACGCCAGGGGAGGCCGCGCCACACGTGGCCGCGCCACACGAGGCGGCGGGGCGGCGGGCGGTGCGGGCATACGGCGACGCCTGGAGGGCCTACCCGGCGGGTGCGTCCTTCCTGGAGGCGCTGGCCGAGGGCAGGGCGCCGCGCGCCGTGTGGACGGCCCTGCCCGGCACGGACGCCGGCGGGCCGTCGTGGCCGCACGCGATCGCGGCCGCCGCGCGGGCGACGCTGGACGGCGGCCGGGGCGTCGTCGTGGTGGTGCCCGACGGCAAGGACGTGGCGCTGGTGACCGCGGCCCTGGGGGAGACGCCGCACGTGGCGATCACGGCGGACCTCGGGCCCGCGGAGCGCTACCGGCGCTGGCTCAAGGCGTTGCGCGGCGAGATCGGGATCGTGGTGGGCAACCGCCCCGCGGCGTACGCGCCGGTGGCCCGCCTCGGGCTGGCGGTCGTCTGGGACGACGGCGACGACCTGCACGCCGAGCGTCACGCGCCCTACCCGCACACGCGGGAGGTCCTCGGCCTGCGGGCGCACCAGGCCGGGGCGGGCCTGCTCGTCGGCGGCTACGCCCGCACCGCCGAGGCCACGGCGCTCGCCGAGACGGGCTGGGCGGCCCCGCTCGTCCCCGACCGGACGGCGGTCAGGGCCCGGGCGCCCCGGGTGCGCCCGGCGGGCGACGACGCGGAGCTGGCCCGCGACCAGGCGGCCAGGGCGGCCCGCCTGCCCAGCCTCGCCTGGCGGGCGCTGCGGGAGGGACTGGAGCACGGTCCCGTGCTCGTCCAGGTGCCGCGCAGGGGCTACCTGCCCGCGCTGGCGTGCCGCCACTGCCGCGCCCCCGCCCGCTGCTCGGGCCTGCCGCCGGTGCGCCCGGTCCCGGCGCCCGGGGCGGCCCACCCCGTGCTCGCGGAACCCGTGCTCGCGGAACCCACGGCCACGGGACCCACGGCCACGGGACCCGTGTGCTCGGGCCCGCTCGCGCTGAGCGGCGGGCACGCCGTGCCGTACTGCCGCTGGTGCGGCCGGATCGCGGGCGACTGGCGCTGCCCGTCCTGCGGAGGGACCGGCGTGCGGGCCGTCATCGTGGGCGCGCGGCGCACCGCCGAGGAGCTGGGCCGGGCCTTTCCTTCGGTGGCCGTGCGCACCAGCGGGCGCGACGGCGTGCTCGCGACGGTGAGCGGTGCCCCCGCGCTGGTCGTGGCGACGCCAGGGGCCGAGCCGGTGCCGGACGGCGGCTACGCGGCCGCCGTGCTGCTCGACGGATGGGCGCTGCTGGGCCGCCCCGACCTGCGCGCGGCCGAGGAGGCGCTGCGGCGCTGGACGAACGCCGCCGCCCTGCTGCGGCCGGCGGGAGAGCTGGTCGTCCTGGCCGACGCCGCGGTGCCCGCCGTGCAGGCGCTGCTGCGCTGGGACCCCGTCACCTTCGCCGAACGCGAGCTCGACGAGCGGGCCGAGCTGGGCTTTCCCCCGGCCGTGCGGATGGCGACGCTGACGGGCCCGGGTGCGGCGCTCAGGGAGACGCTGGCGGGCGCCGGGCTGCCTCCCGGGGCGCAGGTGCTGGGGCCGGTGCCGGTGGAGGACGGGCTGGAACGGGCCATGGTCCGGGTGCCGCGCCACCTCGGGTCCGCGCTGGCCCGCGCGCTCAAGGGCGCCTCCGGTGTGCGCTCCGCGCGCAAGGCGCCCGACGTGGTACGTGTGAACATTGATCCGCTCGACCTCATCTGACCGATTCGCCTCGCACAAAGCGAGCCGTTAGCGTGCCTGTGTGTCGATCGAATGGGTGAACCGGGCCGTCGACGGCCTGCGCGCCTGGGGGCGCGAGCGGAACGTCGAGGTCGACGTCGACGAGGTACGTCTGCTGTGCGACTACGCCAGCGACTACCTGGAGGTGAACGAACTGGGCGATTTCCGGCCGGGCACCTTCGAGGAGCTCCTGCTGGAAATCTATCCGCGCAAGGTCATCGCGCCGCCGGAGAGCGCGCCGGAGACGGTCGCCGCGGCGCGGACACTGGTCGAGTTCCTGCTGGACACGGGCGAGATCGGCAGCAAGACGGCCGCCCGGATGCGGGAGACCATCGACCGCATCGAGCCGGAGATGCCGCAGGCGCTCGCGGACACGTCCAAGTTCGGCATGGCCAAGAGCCTGTTCAGCGCCATCGGGCCCGACTCCCTGGAGCTCGACGCGGCCCAGGGGGCGGGGGCACAGGGCACGGAGGACGGCGACGAGTGCGACTGCCCCGGCTGCGCGCCCCTGCCGCCCGTACGGCTCGCGCCGCGCGAGGAGGTGGCGCTGGCCGTGCGCGAGGTGCCGCTGCTGCGCGACGCCCACCGGGTGGTGACGTGGCTGGTGGAGGGTGGCCGCACGGTGACGACGCGCCGGTCGCTGCGGGTCAGGGACGCGCGGGCGTGCACGGCCGAGCTCGGCGTCGAGTGTCCGGAACCGGCGTGGCGTCTCGCGCTCGACCTGGGCCTGGCCCGGCTCGACGGCACGGCCGTCGTGGTCGCGGGGGACTTCCGTGAGCTGGACGCGCGCGGTGAGGACGAGCTGCTCGACCTGTGGCGGTCGGCGCTTGAGTTCCTCGTCGAGAGGTCCGTGCCGCTCACCGGGGAGGCGGTGGTGGACGAGGGGATGTCCCAGATCCACGACCTGCTCTACCGGCTGCAGTCGCCCGTCCCGGTGGACGCGCTCGCCGACTACCTGCGCGAAGTGGCCGCCGGGCGGCCGGTCGGCAGGCTGGACGAGGCGCTGAGCGCTCTGGCGTACGCGGGAACGGTCCAGCGCACCGAGGACGGCCTGGCCCTGACCCCGCACGCCCTGTGGGGCCTGCGGGAGGTGTACGCCGGCATGGGCCTGGACGCGCCGCTCGCGCCCGCACCGGCCGAGGGCGACGCGAGCGGGCTGATCGCCGGCCTGATCGGCGACGGCACGGCGGACGAGGCGGCCGAGCGGGACATCGCCGAGTGGCTGTCGCGGCGCACCGCCGAGCAGGCGGCGTCGGAGCTGCTCGCCGCCGTGGCCGGCGCCCCGGCGGAGGTGCGCGGGGTCGCCGTGACCATCGTGGACCGGCTGGGCGTCGAGGCGGCGCCGGTCGTGCGGTCCTACCTGGACGACGCCGAACTGCGCCCGCACGCCATCCACTGGCTGTCCTCGCGGGGCCTGGACGCGCCCGCGCTCACCCCCGAGGAGGTCCTGTGGGTGAGCGTCGACATGCTCGCGCTCGCGCTGCCCGCCGCCGAGGCCGACCCGGAGGGTTTCGCGGAGAACATCGCGGCCTCGGGGCCGCCCGCTCATCTGATCGAGGACATGTGGCGGGTGGACCACCCCGACGTGGTCGAGGTTCTCGAACTGCTCGGCAGCACGCTGCCGGACCAGGCGGCCGCCAAAGCCGCCCGGAAAGCGGCGTTCAAGGCTCGTTCGCGGGGCATCAGGTGACTGCTGTGCAGTAAGTTGCTGGAATGGCCGACAGCGACGTGCTCACCTTCCCGCCGGTCGACATCGCCCCCGACGAGCAGCTCGTCCACGCGGTGCGGGAGGTCCCGCTCGTGCGGGACGCCCGCCGCATCGCCGAGTGGGTCGGGGCCCGGTGCGCCGCCTCTCCCCGGGGTGTGTGCGAGGTGACCGAGCAGGGGCTGCCGCACCCCGCCGAGGCCGAGGCGGTCGTCGCCGAGCTGGGCCTGGAAGCAGCCAGGCTGCGTCTGCTGTGGGTGGTCGCGGTCAACGGCCGTCTCGTGGAGGTCACGCGGCAGGGCGCCCGCCCCGGGCCCGGCGTGCCCGACCCCATGGAGTTCTGGGACGGCGTGGTCATGGACGTGCTCGACCGGACCGAGGAGGGCCTGACCGGGTCGGCCGTCGTCGACGAGCACCTCACCGAGATCCTCGCGACGATCTACTCGGTGCGTGAGGGCATGCCGCTCGCCGCCCTGGCCGGCGGCATCCTCCAGGCCCACGAGGTGGGCTGCGAGGCGCGGCCTGCGGACCTGCGGCGGCTGCGGATGACCCTGCCGGGGGAGCTGGCGGCGGCCATGGCGCTGCTGGAGTACTGCGGGCTGATCGAGCTGAGCGGGGAGCTCGTCCGGCTCACCCAGCCGGGCGTGTGGGCCGTGCGCCGCGACCTGCTGAGGGAGGGCCACGACGCGCCGTCGCTCGGCGAGGTGGCCGCGCTCGCCGAGCTGGGCGCCGCCGACCTCATCGACGCCATGCTGACCGGCCGGGCCTCCGCCAGCGCCGCCACGCTGTGGCTGGAGCGCCGGGTGCCGGAGGACGCGGCGCGCGAGCTCATCAAGATCGCCGCGTCGGGCAACGCCGCCCAGCGCGGCACCGCGGGGACCGTGCTCGAGGAGCTGGGCCCGGAGGCCGCGCAGGCCGTGCGGGAGGCCCTGGACGAGCCGATGATGTGGCGCTACGCCGCGGCCTGGCTGGGCGTGCGGGACCTGGAGGCGCCGGCCCTCGGCGAGGGTGACGGGGCCTGGGTGGCGGTGGACACCCTCGCCGCCCTGCTCTACATCGGCGCGCCGGTCGACTCGGTGGCCCATTTCGACCTCCTCGGCGAGGATCTGCTCACGCTGGTGCCCGAGATGGGCCGGGCCGACCATCCCGACGCCCTCGCGGTGCTGGAGATGCTCGGCAGGCACCACCCCGATCCGCTGATCGCGAAGACCGCCAGGAAGACGGCGATGAAGGTGCGTTCACGCCCGTAGACTGGGGTGATCCTCCTCGTGTACGTGACGTGAACGGAGCCAACCCTTGGCCATTCAGCCGATCCGCCTGTTCGGCGACCCGGTGCTGCGCACTCCGGCCGAGCCGGTGGTCGACTTCGACAAGGAACTGCGCAAGCTCGTCAAGGACCTGACCGACACGATGATGGACGCGCCGGGCGCGGGCCTTGCCGCGCCGCAGATCGGCGTCGGCCTGCGCGTGTTCACCTACTACGTGGACGATCAGCTCGGGCACCTCATCAATCCCGAACTCGACCTCGGCGGCGAGACGGACGAGGAGGGCGAGGAGGGCTGCCTGTCCTTCCCCGGTCTGACCTTCCCGACGCCCCGCGCGATCAGGGCGGTGGCCAAGGGCTTCACCATGCACGGCGAGCCGGTGACGATCGAGGGCACCGACCTCATGGCGCGCTGCTTCCAGCACGAGACCGACCACCTGGACGGCGTGCTGTTCATCGACCGGCTGGACGCCAAGCAGCGCAAGCTCGCCATGAAGGCGATCCGCGAGGCCGAGTGGAGCGGCCTGTCGGCGCCGGTGGTGAAGATCTCGCCGCACGCCACGCAGGGAAGGGCCCTGTAGTGCGCCTGGTCTTCGCCGGCACGCCCGACACCGCGCTCCCGTCGCTGCGCGCCCTGCTGGACTCGCCCCGCCACGAGGTGGCGGCCGTGGTGACTCGGCCGGACGCGCAGTCGGGCCGGGGACGCAAGGTGCACCCCAGCCCGGTGGCCCAGCTCGCGGAGGAGTCGGGGATCGAGGTGCTCAAACCGGCGAAGGCCGGAGACCCGGAGTTCCTCGACCGGCTGAGGGCGATCGGCCCCGACTGCTGCCCCGTGGTCGCGTACGGCGCCCTGCTGCCGCAGGCGGCGCTCGACATCCCCCCGCAGGGGTGGATCAACCTGCACTTCTCCGTGCTGCCCGCCTGGCGCGGGGCGGCGCCCGTGCAGCACGCCGTTCTGCACGGCGACGACGTCACCGGCGCCTCGACCTTCCGCATCGTGAAGGAGCTGGACGCGGGGCCGGTGTTCGGCGTGCTCACCGAGCGGATCCGTCCGGACGACACGAGCGGCGCGCTGCTGGCCCGGCTCGCGGAGGCGGGGGCGGGCCTGCTGCTGGCCACCCTCGACGGCGTCGAGGACGGCACGCTTGAGGCGCGTCCGCAGCCGGCGGACGGCGTCAGCCTGGCCCCGAAGATCACGGTCGAGGACGCCAGGATCGACTGGGCCGCGCCCGCGATGCGGGTGGACCGGCTGGTGCGGGCCTGCACTCCGGCTCCTGGTGCGTGGGCCGAGTTCCGCGGCCAGCGGGTCAAGATCGGCCCGGTGCGGCTCGCGCCCGACGCGGACAAGCTCGCCCCGGGAGAGATCGCGGCCACGCGGAAGGCCGTCCTCGTCGGGACCGGCACTCACCCGGTGGAGCTCGGCGAGGTGCAGCCGCAGGGCAAGCGGCAGATGAGTGCGGCCGAATGGGGCCGCGGCGTCCGGTTCGCGGACGGTGAGACCCTGGTCTGAAGGGCCCTGCCCGCCGGGATCCCGGCCCCGGTACCGTGCCGGGCGGACGGCATGGCGGGTAGCGGAGAGTGGGCCGCTGAACCGGAGCCGTCCCGGTGAGCGGCGGAGCCGAAGGCGGCGGATCAGCGAGTGACAGGGTCGTAGGCGGCAGCGTCGAAGGTGGCAGGGTCGAGGGTGACACCGTGAAGCAGGGCAGAGGTCAGGGCGGCGGCGGGCGGCGCGGCCAGGGGAGCGGCCAGGGCGGCGGCACTGGTGGCGGCACTGGTGGCGGCACAGGTGGCGGCACAGGTGGCGGCACAGGGCAGGGCCGTCCGGGACACGGCGGCAGGGCGGGCCGCGGCGGGCAGGCCGCGCACGCGGCCAAGGCCGGGCAGCCGAGGCAGGGCCGCGGGCGCCCGCCCCGCGACGAGGCGCGCAACGCCGCCTACGACCTGATGCGGGCCGTCGACGAGCGCGACGCCTACGCCAACCTGCTCATGCCGACCCTGCTGCGGCAGCGGCGCATCACGGGACGCGACGCGGCCCTCGCCACCGAGCTGGCGTACGGCACGCTGCGCGGCCTCGGGACCTACGACGAGGTCATCGCCGCGTGCAGCGACCGGCCGCCGGAGGAGGTGGACCCGCCGCTGCTCGACGCGGTGCGTCTCGGCGTCCACCAGCTTCTGAGCACGCGGATCCCGCCCCACGCGGCGGTCAGCGCCACCATCGACCTCGTACGGCTGCGCGTAGGGCCGGGCCCGTCCCGCTACGCCAACGCCGTGCTGCGCAAGGTCGCGGGCCGCACGCTGGAGGAGTGGCTGGAGATCGTCGCCCCGCCGCGGGCGCAGGACCCGGTCGGCAACCTGGTGGTCACCTACAGCCACCCGCGCTGGATCGTCACCGCCCTGCGCGACGCGGTGGGCGGGGACGTGGACGAGGCGGCCGCCCTGCTGGAGGCCGACAACGAACGGCCCCGCGTGGCGCTGGTGGCGCGGCCGGGACGGGCCACGGTGGAGGAGCTGGTCGCGGCCGGGGCCGAGCGGGCCGCCTACTCGCCGTACGCGGTCTACCTGCCGGAGGGCGACCCGGGCTCCATCCCCGCGGTGGGGGAGGCGCGGGCCGCGGTGCAGGACGAGGCCAGCCAGCTGGTCGCGCTCGCGCTGACCCGCGTGCCGCTCGACCGGGACTCCACCTGGCTGGACATGTGCGCCGGCCCCGGAGGGAAGGCCGGGCTGCTCGACGCGGTGGCCGCGCAGCGGGGCGCCCGGCTGCTCGGCGCCGACGTGCAGTATCACCGCGCCCGGCTGGTGTGGGGAACTACCCGCGAGGCGAAGGTGATCACGGCCGACGGCACGCGGCCCGCCTGGCGGCCCGGCGCGTTCGACCGGGTGATGCTCGACGCCCCCTGCACCGGGCTCGGCGCCCTGCGCAGGCGGCCGGAGGCCCGGTGGCGGCGCGATCCCCGGAGCATCCCCGAGCTCACCGCGCTGCAGCGGCGGCTGCTCGGCTCGGCGCTGGAGGCCGTCCGTCCGGGCGGTGTCGTGGCGTACGTGACCTGTTCGCCGCACCTGGCCGAGACCCGCGCGGTGGTGGAGGACGTGCGCGACCGCGTCGAGGTGCTGGACGCCCGCGCGTACCTGCCCGAGGTGCCCGGCCTCGGCGACGGCCCGTACGCGCAGTTCTGGCCGCACCGGCACGGCACGGACGCGATGTTCCTGGCGCTGCTGCGCCGCTCCTGACAGTTGCCGCCCGCCGCGCGCGGAGCCGAGCATCTCTTGGGCGACGGTGAAGAGCAGGCGCGCGATGGGCGACGAAGGCGCGGATCGTTGTCATCGACCGCGGACGAGGGCGAGCATCTCATCCACCGAACCGGCCGGATCGCTGATCGGAAACTGCACCGCCCGGATGATCGCGTCGGGGTCGACCAACAGGGTGAGGCGCTTGAAGCGGTCGACGCCGGCCGTTCGGAAGGTCGGCAGCAGCAGTCCAGCGGCGAGTTTGCTGTCCTGGTCGGACAGGAGGGGGTAGGGCAACCTCGCGTGCGTGACGAAGGCGGCCAACTGGTCGGGGCGCTGGGTGCTCACGCCTCGGATCGTGGCACCCGCCGCCTCGAAGTCGGCACACCGTGACGCGTAGGTGAGAGCCTCCAAAGTGCACCCCTTCGTCCCCGGGATGTCGGCCCAACCGGGTGGGTAGCCCTGACTGCCCGGGGCGAAGGCGCCGGGGAAGAAGTAGAGCACGGTCCAGACGCCCGCCGCGTTGGGCGTGACCGGCTCGCCGTCATGTCGTTCCAGCACGACCTCCGGCATTTTCCGGTCGACCAGCTCGTGCACGCGACGGCTCTCGGCGGACCCGTCCTCGCTGGTCGCGGTCAGCGCCCCATCGCCCATCACATGTCTGGCGCCCCAATCCTGCAGGGCGATGAGCGCCGGCAGCAGGCCTTCACCCTTCGCGGTCAGCACGTAGTCGTAGCGCGGCGGGCGATCGGAATAGGGCCGCCTCTCGAGCACCCCGTGTTCGACGAGCCTGGCCAGGCGTTCGGTCAGAGCTCGACGGCTGACGCCGAGCTCACGCTGAAGGCTGTCGAAGCGGGTGGTGCCGCCCGCGACGTCCCGCACGATCAGGAACGTCCACCAGTCGCCGATCACTCCGAGCGCCTGTGCGATACCGCAGTCGGAGTCGGGCAGATCGGCGCGCTTCACATCCTCCAGTATAGTGCGTTCCATTCTGGAACTTACTCGGGGAGGCGCCGGGATGGGAATCGACAGTGGGGGTGGGGCGGGCGTCTTCTGGCGGTGGTGGACGGCCGGCACGACCAGCGCGGTCGGCTCGGCGGTAGGCGCGGTGGCGCTGCCGCTGACGGCCTTGACGGTGCTCGACGCCTCCGCGCTCGAGATGGGCGTGATCGCCGCCGCCGGTTACGTCGCCTGGATCGTGATAGGCCTGCCCGCCGGGGTGGTGGTGCAGCGACTCCCCATGCGAAGGGTTCAGGTCGGCGCCGACCTGGCCCGCGCGGCGGCGGTCGTCTCCATCCCGCCGGCCTGGTGGCTGGACCGGCTGACGATCGCCCAGCTGGTGATCGTGGCCCTCGTGACGAGCTTCGCGAACGTCGTCTTCGACGTCGCCAACTCGACCTTCCTGCCGTCGATCGTGAGCAAGGAGCAGTTGCAGTCCCGTAACAGCCTGACGTCCGGCACCCACGCCACTACTCAGCTCGGTGGGCCGTCGGTCGGCGGCCTCATCGTCCAGGTGCTCGGGGCGGTGCCCACCCTCCTCGTCGACGGGGCCGGCTACCTTGTCTCAGCCCTGCTGCTGCGGACCCTGCCCGAACGCCGGGCAGAGGCCCCCGACCGCTGGCCACCGGTGCGCGCGATGATCCGCGAAGGCTGGCGCTTCGTCGTGCACCACCCGGTCATGGGTCCGTGCATGTGGGCCGCCACCGCGGCCAACACGGTCTGCGGGGCACAGCACGCGCTCTACGCGTTGTACCTCGTACGCGAGCTGCACGCCGAACCCGGCCTCGTCGGCCTGTTGCTGGCGGCGGACGGCGTCGGCACGCTGATCGGCGCGGCTTTGACGAACCAGGTCACGGCCAGGCTCGGCACCGCCCGCGCCCTGATCGTCGCCGGCTTCGTCGCGGTCGCCGGGGCGCTCGTCGTTCCCCTCGGCACCGGTTGGCGGGGCTTCGCCGCCTTCGCCGCGGGCAACGTGGTATTCGCCGCCGGCGTCGTGATGCTCAGTGTGGTGACCCGCACGTACCGGCAGATCGCCAGCCCGCCCGACCTGCTGCCTCGGGTGATGGCCACGGTCCGCTTCGTCTCCTGGGGTGCGATCCCGATCGGCGGGTTGCTCGCCGGACTGATCGCCGGGGTGCTCGGCGGCCGGGTCACCCTGATGATCTTTGTCGCCCCGGCCGTCTGCATACCGCTGGTCCTGCTGGCCTCGTCGATCCGGCACCTGCGCGACCTCACCGACTATCAGCAGAGCGACGAATCCACCGCCTCGCCACCGCATCGTCGGCAGCTCGCCCCTGAAGTCCAAGCGGACACATCCAACCCGTGAGGCCCGGCTACGCGAAAGATGTCGAGATCACGCTCCGCTGCACCGGCGTGCGCGGTGCTCCGCCGGTGAACAGCGGCGTCCGGCGCCCAGCGACTGCCCGTCGCCTGACCGTCCGGGCCGCCGGGGGAGGGGGCGGGACGGACGCCCGGGCGAAATAGACTGCAGGCACTATGGCCGTTCAGATCTCGCCCAGCATCCTGTCCGCAGACTTCGCCCGCCTCGCCGACGAGGCCGCACGGGTGGAGAACGTCGCCGACTGGCTCCACGTCGACGTGATGGACTACCACTTCGTGCCGAACCTGACGCTCGGCCTGCCGGTCGTCGAGTCGCTGCTGAAGACCACCTCGACGCCGATCGACTGCCACCTCATGATCCAGGACCCGGACCGGTGGGCACCGGACTACGCGGAGGCGGGAGCCGCCAGCGTCACCATCCACGCGGAGGCGGCCAAGGCCGCCGTGCGTACGCTGCGGGCGATCCGTGCCGCGGGGGCGCGGGCCGGTCTGGCGCTGAACCCGGCGACCGCCGTCGAAGGGTACGAGGACCTGCTGCCCGAGATCGACATGCTGCTCGTCATGACCGTCGAGCCGGGCTTCGGCGGGCAGCGCTTCCTCGACATCGTGCTGCCGAAGCTGGCGCGGGCGCGGGCGCTGATCGACAAGTACGGCGGCGAGGTGTGGCTCCAGGTCGACGGCGGCGTCTCCGTGGAGACGATCGAACGCTGCGCCGAGGCCGGGGCCGACGTCTTCGTGGCGGGCAACGCCGTCTACGGCGCCGACGACCCCGCCCGCGCCGTCGCGGAACTCCGGAGCCTCGCCGAGCGGGCCACCCCGCCCGCCTGAGCGGACGCCCCCCTGCCAGGGAAAGCCGCCTTCTTGCCGGTCCGTCAGGCCGTGCCGTACGGCACGGCCTGACGAGGCGAGCGTCCGATCGGCGGGCTCACTCACCGGCTGCGAACCCGTGGCTCGCGTCAGGCGAGGGCGGGGTCGAGGACCACGTCCTCGCCCTGCGTGGTGGGCGCCTCGGGGAAGTGGCAGGCGGTCAGGTGACCCTCGCGGTTGCCGCTGAGCCTGACCAGGGGCGGCACCTCGGTGGCGCACTTGTCCTGGGCCTTCCAGCAGCGCGTGCGGAACCGGCACCCGGACGGCGGGTTGATCGGCGAGGGCACGTCGCCGGCCAGGCGGATGCGCTCGCGCGGCTCGCTCGACACGTCCGGCTCGGGCACGGCCGACAGCAGGGCGTGCGTGTACGGATGCCGGGGCCGCTCGTAGATCGACTGGCGGTCGCCGATCTCGACGATCTTGCCGAGGTACATGACGGCGACGCGCTGGGAGAAGTGCCGTACGACGGCGAGGTCGTGCGCGATGAACAGGAACGCGATGCCGAGGTCACGCTGCAGTTCCTGCAGCAGGTTGACCACCTGGGCCTGGATGGAGACGTCCAGCGCCGACACCGGCTCGTCGGCGATGATGAGCTTGGGGTCGAGCGCCAGGGCCCGGGCGATCCCGATGCGCTGCCGCTGACCGCCGGAGAACTCGTGCGGGAAGCGGTTGAAGTGCTCGGGGTTGAGGCCGACGATCTCCAGCAGCTCCTGGACCCGCTTCTTGCGCCCGCCGGACGGGTTGATGTCGTTGACCTCCATCGGCCCGCGGATGATCGTGCCCACGGTCTGGCGCGGGTTGAGCGAGCTGTAGGGGTCCTGGAAGATCATCTGGATCTCGGGGCGGATCGGCTTGAGCCGCTTGCGCGAGCTGTGGCTGATGTCCTGGCCCCGGTAGAGGATCTTGCCCGAGGTGGGTTCGAGCAGGCGGGCCGCCAGGCGGCCGGTGGTGGACTTGCCGCAGCCCGACTCGCCCACCAGACCGACGGTCTCGCCCGCGCCGACCGTGAGGTCGACGCCGTCCACCGCGTGGACGGCCCCGACCTGACGCTTGATCAGCGTGCCGCCCCGCACGGGGAAGTGCTTGACCAGCTCCTTGAGCTCCAGCAGCGTCTCGTTCATGCGCGGTCCTCGGTCTTCGCGGTGCGGAGTTCCCTCTTCTGCTCGAGGGTGAGGTAGCAGGCGTCACCGTGCCCGGTCTCCGGGGAGATCGACGGCCGCTGGTTGAAGCACAGCTCCGGCCCGGCGAGCTTCGGGTAGTCGCAGCGCGGGTGGAACGGGCAGCCGGACGGCGGGTTCAGCATGCTCGGGGGAGTGCCGCGCACCGGCCTCAGCGGGACGTCCACGGACGAGTTCAGGCGCGGCATCGACGACAGCAGGCCCCAGGTGTAGGGGTGGCGCGGCTCGCGCAGCACCTCGCGGACGGTGCCGCGCTCGGCCGCCCGCCCGGCGTACATGACCAGGACGTTGTCGGCGGTGCCGGCCACGACGCCGAGGTCGTGGGTGATCAGGATGATCGCGGTGCCGAACTGCTGCTGAAGCTCCTTGAGCAGGTCGAGGATCTGCGCCTGCACGGTCACGTCGAGCGCGGTCGTCGGCTCGTCGGCGATGAGCAGGTCGGGGTCGCACACCAGCGCCATCGCGATCATCGCGCGCTGCCGCATGCCGCCGGAGAACTCGTGCGGGTAGTGGTCCACCCGCGTCTCCGGCTGGGGGATGCCCACGCGCCGGAGCATCTCGACGGCCCGGTCGCGGGCCTCCTTCTTGCTCGCGCCCTTGTGCTTGCGGTAGACCTCGCCGATCTGCCGGCCGATCGTGTGGAACGGCGACAACGCGGTGAGCGGGTCCTGGAAGATCATGGCGACGCGGTTGCCGCGGAGCTTCTCCATCGTGCCGCGGCCCGCGGAGATCAGCTCCTGGTCCTCCAGCCAGATCTCCCCGCCGATCTTCGTGTGGGCGGGGTCGTGCAGGCCGAGGATGGCGAGGTTGGTCACCGACTTGCCCGATCCGGACTCGCCGACGATGCCGAGCGTGGTGCCCTTCTCCAGATCGAAGGACAGGCCGTCGACGGCGTGCACGATGCCGTCCTCGGTGCTGAACTCGACGCTCAGGTCGCGGACGGACAGGAACGGCCCGGGGCCGCGCGAGGTCCCCGGCTCGCCGCTCCACGACACGGTGGTCACTTGCTGCTCCAGTTCCCGGTTCGACTTGGTTGGGCGTTCGACGTGATAGGCGGGGCTCAGCTCAGGCGGACCCGCGGGTCGATGAACGCGTAGAGCACGTCCACGACGATGTTCAGCAGGACGATCGCCGCCGCGCCCACGATGGTGACGCCGAGCAGCATCGGCAGGTCGGTGTTCTGCACGGCGCGTACGGCCAGCTCGCCGATGCCGTGCAGGCTGAACGTCTGCTCGGTGATGATCGCGCCGCCGAGGAGCGTGGCGAGGTCGACACCGAAGATCGTGAGGATGGGGATCATCGCGCCGCGCCAGGCGAAGCGGAAGAACACCGATCGGCTCGACATGCCCTTGGCGCGCGCCGTGCGGACATAGTCCTCGGCGAGCTGCTCGACCATCTGCGAGCGGGTCATGCGGGTGTAGTTGGCGGTGAAGATGATCGACAACACCACCCACGGCAGCATCAGGTGGGTGAACCAGTCCAGCGGGTTCTCGGTGATCGGCACGTAGGACGGGCGCGGGATCAGCTGCATGGTGTCCACCAGGTAGAACGCCAGCAGCGGCCCGACGAAGTAGATCTGGAGCGAGGCCCCGATGACCGACGAGGAGCTGGCGATCTTGTCGAGCGGCTGCCCGACCTTCCAGGCCGCGATCATGCCGGTGAGGATGCCGAACGCCAGGATGACCACCGAGGCGCCGAGGGTGAGCGACACCGTCACCGGGAAACGGTCGACGATGGCGCTGAAGACGGGCTCCTGGGTGGCGAAGGAGTAGCCGAGGCAGGGCGCCGGGCAGGAGCCGAACTGGACGAACTCCCGGCCCGCGAAGATGCCGACCAGCCAGTGCCAGTACTGCACGAACAGCGGCTCGTCCATGCCCAGGTTGTGCCGGATCAGCGCCAGCGTCTCGGGCTGGCAGATCTTGCCGCAGAACGCCCGGGCGGGGTCACGCGGAACGGCGTAGAAGAGGTAGAACGTGATCGCGCTGATGATCATCAGGATCACGAGTGCGCCGGCGACGCGGCGTACCAGATAGCTGGTCATGGTCTCGCACTTGCTCCTGAGGGCGGGACGGGCCTGGGGCCCGCCGCCCCGCGGAGGGGCGGCGGACCCGGGTTGCTGCTACTTGACGAAGATGTCGAGCGCCGACTGCTCGCCCTCGACCGGGTCGAACTTGACCCCGCCGAGGCCCGAGCCGTACAGGCCGAAGTAGGTCTGGTAGAACTCGGGGACGATCGCGGCCTGGTCCATGATCTGCCGGTCGATCGCGGCCCACGCCTTGCCCGCCTCGGCGGCGTCGGCGATCGCGTTGGCCTTGTCGATGGCGTCGTTGATCTCCGGCATGTTGAGGTGCGTGTAGTTCGGCTGGTTGTCGGAGATCAGGCGGCCGTCGTACTGCGGCTGGATCGCGGTCGAGCCGGTCGGCCAGTCGGCCGCCCAGCCGCCCCAGTAGATGTCGTACTTGTTGTCCACCGGGCCGATGGCGTCGTAGTAGGTGCCCGCGTTCAGCGGCTTGGCCACCACCTTGAAGCCGGCCTTGCCGAGCGCCTCCTTGATGGCGACGGTGACCTTCTCCTGGGTCGGCGTCTGGTTGTAGGCGTAGACCACGGTCGGGTTCGGGTTGCCCGCCTTGGCGAGCAGCGCCTTGGCCGCCTCGGGGTCGCCCTCGGGCTTCTGGAGCTTGTTGTACAGGTCGAACGCCTCGTAGCCGAGCACCGTCGGGCTCATGACCGTCGTGGCGATCTTGCCGGCCGAGATCTCACCACCCTGGAGCTGCTGGATCTGCTTGGACGGCCAGGCCGTGATGATGGCCTTGCGGACGTTGACGTCGGTGATCCGCTTGGTGTTGATGTTGTAGAAGGTCGTGAACGGCGTCAGGCCCTGCAGCGACCGCTTCATCAGCTCGGGGTCGTTCAGCACCTCCTGGGTGCGCTCGGGCGCGACCGGGTTGTGGAAGGTGAACGCCTGCTTGTCGTTGCCGGCGTCGGCCATGAAGCGCTCGGTGGTCTGCTGCGACTGAAGGCCGAACTCCATGTGGAACTTGTCCGGGTAGGCGTGCCGGATCGGGTCGGTCTTCGGGTCCCAGTTCTCGTTGCGCTCCAGGTCCATCGACTTGTCCGTGATGTGGCTCACGATCTTGTACGGACCCGAGGAGAACGGCTGCTTGTCGTACTTCTGCTTCGTGTCCTGCGCCTTGGGCACGGCGCCGTAGCCGGTCATGGCCACGGTGAAGTTGAAGTCGGGGTGCAGCCCGTTGAGGTGGAAGATCACCGTCTTGTCGTTCGGAGTCTCGATCGTGTCGAGCTCCTTGCCGTCGTACGGGCCCTTGTACTGGTCGCGGAACGGCTTCTTCGGGTCCGGGACCAGCCAGGTCTCGGCGTAGTCCGGGCCCTCGGTGATGAAGTCGGCGAACAGGCGCTCGAAGCTGTACTTGATGTCACCGGAGGTGATCGGCGAGCCGTCCTGCCACTTCAGGCCGTCCTTGAGCGTGAACTTCCACGTCTTGCCGTTGTCGGTGGTGGTGCCGGTGTCGGTGGCCAGGTCGCCGACGAGCTTGATGTTGCCCGAGTCGTCGTGCTTGTACGCGGTGAGCTGGCGGGTGAACAGGTGGGACACCGAGGAGTTGTAGTTCACGTAGACGCGGCCCGGGTCCAGGTGGCTGAAGTCGTCCCGGTCGATCATGTAGACCGTGCCGCCGGACTTGGCGCCCTGCACCTCGGGGGCGGGGCCGGTGGAGTCGGCCGCGGTGCCGACCGAGATGGCGCTGACGGCCTTGTTCTCCAGCGGCTTCTGGGAGGCGCCCCCCGCGCTCTGGGGCGCTCCGCCCCCTCCGCCCTTGGCGCAGCCGGCCAGGGCCAGCGCGCCCGCCGCGAGCACGGCCGTCATCGAGGCGATCCGCCTGCTGTGGGATCTCATGTGGTCCTTCCTATGGGGGAGAGCGCGCGTGGTCAGCGCTTTGTCTTGGGGTCGAAGGCGTCGCGGATGGAGTCCCCGAGCAGGTTGAAGGCGACGACGAAGATCAGCATCGACACGCCGGGGAACAGGAGGTAGGTCACGTCGGAGTGGTAGACGTTCGCGCCCACCTGGAACATCCGGCCCCAGTCGGGGGTGGGCTCGGTCATGCCGACGCCGAGGAAGCCGAGACCGGCCTCGGCGCCCACGTACAGCGGGAGCGCGAGCGTGGCCTGGATGATGATCGGCGTCCAGAGGTTGGGCAGCAGTTCCTTGAAGATCACCCGCGCCGGCGACGCACCGGTGACGCGGGCGGCCTCCACGAACTCACGAGCCCGCAGCGACAGCACCTGGGCGCGCAGCAGGCGGGCGATCGTGGCCCAGCCGAGAACGGTGAGGACGACGCAGATGGACACGTAACGCAGCCAGACCGGCGTCTCCTCCTCGGGCAGCACGAACGCCGCCTCGACGACCGGGAGGAAGACGATGAGGAAGAGCTGCGAGGGAAAGGCGAGCAGCGTGTCGATGACCCGCCCGATCACGTAGTCGGTCTTGCCGCCGATGTAGCCCGAGGTGATGCCCATCGCGATGCCGATGATCGTGGACACCACGGTGACGATGACCGCGATGCTCAGCGAGGTGCGGATGCCGTACACGAGCTGCGTGAACACGTCGCGGCCCAGGCCCGGCTCCAGCCCGAACCAGAAATCGCCGCTCACGCCGCCGTTGGGCGCGATGGGATAGCCGAACTCGTTGAGCAGGCCGGGCTGGTTCTGGCCGTAGGTCGTGTACGGATCCTTGCCGTACAGCGCCGCAATCACGGGAGCCAGAAGCGCGATCAGGAAGAACGCGAGCACGATGATCGCCGAGACCACGCCCGTCTTGTCGCGCCGGAAACGGCGCCACATGAGCTGGCCGGGCGAGCGGCCGACGACGGCGGAACCGGAACCGGCCGTGCCCGCGGTGTCCGCGGACTCCGCGGCGGCGTCGGTCGCGGTCGAGGAGGGGAACGTCATGGTGCGGTGCTCCCGGATGGACCATTAACGATCGGAAGAGATCCGACTATAGGGAACCCTGGCAACTAATTTTGCGGGGGTCAATCACTTGAGGCGGGTAGTTCGCCACTTGCTTGCTTCGTTGTGCAAAGTAAATCACCTTGTGTCCTGCGACCGCATTGACCTCGGTATACGTGGCACGGAACACTACTTATTACACAAATGCTTTTGTGTCACAACTTTGTGACACAACCCGCACATGGTTGAGACCAACCGCATCTGGTTAACCGTGTGCCGCAGATCACCACAATCCCGCCCTAGGGCAACGAGCCGGGCACGGCTACACTGACGGGTAGCAGAGCAGCGTGCTCCGGGGTCGGTGTAATTCCGAACCGGCGGTGACACCCCTGTCCCCAGGGGTGACAGTCCGCGACCCGGCCGAAGCCATCGGCCGGTGGACCTGGTGAGATTCCAGGACCGACGGTGAAAGTCCGGATGGGAGGAAGCGCGCGAACGGGCGGCCGTGATGCCGCCGGTCGGCCGTACGGCCGTGCCGGCAGCGATGCCGTCCGTGCAGGTGATGCGAGGCCGCATCCCTAACGATCCCCGGGGCCCGCCGTAGACAACGGCGAGAGGAAGACCGGGGTGACCTCAGCGGACATCCTTCATATGCGGCGCGCGATCGCGCTCGCCGCCCGGGGCCTGGGCGGCACCAGCCCCAATCCCGTCGTCGGCTGTGTGATCCTCGACCCGTCGGGCGAGGTCGCGGGAGAGGGCTTCCACGCCTACGCCGGCGGCCCGCACGCCGAGGTCGTGGCGCTGCGCGAGGCCGGCGGACGGGCCAGGGGCGGCACGGCCTACGTGACGCTGGAGCCCTGCAACCACACCGGCAGGACCGGCCCCTGCTCCGGCGCCCTCCTTGAGGCGGGCGTGGCCCGGGTCGTCGTCGCCGTCTCCGATCCCAACCCGAAGGCCGCGGGCGGCGCCGCCGTCCTGCGGCGGCACGGCGTCGTGGTGGACGAGGGCGTGCTGGCCGCCGAGGCCGAGGAGGTCAACGCGGCCTGGCTGACCTACGTGCGGGCCGGCAGGCCGTACGTGACCTGGAAGTTCGCCGCCACCGTGGACGGCCGCTCGGCGGCCGAGGACGGCACCAGCCAGTGGATCACCTCGCCCGAGGCCAGGGCCGACGTGCACCGCCTGCGGGCCGAGAGCGACGCCGTCGTCGCCGGCATCGGCACTGTGCTCGCCGACGACCCCCGGCTGACCGTCCGGCTCAACGCCGGCGTCCCCGCCCCTCCGCGCGCGGCGCCCGTGCTGCGCGTGGTCGTGGACTCGGGCGCCCGCACCCCGGCCGCAGCCCATGTCCTGGACGGCGAGGCGCCGACGCTGGTCGCCGTGGCCGAGGACGCGGCCGTCCCCGCCCACCTGTCCCCCCACGCCGTACGGCTCCCGCGCGTCCCCGGCGGGATCGACCTGCACGCCCTCCTGGCCGAGCTGCACGACAGGCAGGTCGTGAGCGTGCTGATCGAAGGCGGGCCCGCCCTCGCCGGCGCCTTCCTCCGCGAGGGCCTGGTCGACCGGGTCGTCGGCTACCTCGCCCCGGCGCTGCTGGGGGCGGGGGCGGCCGCGCTCGGCCCCGCGGGCGTCTCGACGATCACCGAGATCCACCGGCTGGAGTTCGCCGAAGTCACCCCCGTAGGACCGGACCTCAAGCTGGTCCTGCGTCCGAAGTCCCCTGTGTTTGCAAACCCTGTGTCTACAAACCCTGTGTCTCCCAAGTCCTCCGGCCCGCAGTCCCCTAAGGAGAGCTGAATGTTCACCGGAATCGTCGAGGAGCTCGGCGAGGTCGTGGCACTCGAGCCGCGGGGCGACTCCGCCCGCCTCACGGTGCGCGGCGCGGTCGTCACCGCCGACGCCGGGCACGGCGACTCGATCGCCGTCAACGGCGTCTGCCTCACGGTGGCCGACGCCGAAGGGGACTCCTTCACCGCCGACGTGATGAAGGAGACCCTCGACCGGTCCTCGCTCGGGGCCCTGAGCCCCGGCTCACGGGTCAACCTGGAGCGCGCCGTACGGGCCGACCAGCGGCTCGGCGGGCACATCGTGCAGGGCCACGTCGACGGGACCGGGGAGGTGCTGTCGCGCGAGCCCGGGGAGCACTGGGAGGTCGTGCGGCTCTCGCTGCCCGCGAACCTCGCCCGGTATGTCGTGGAGAAGGGCTCGATCGCGGTGGACGGCGTCAGCCTCACCGTGGCCGGCGTGACGGACGACTCCTTCTCCGTCAGCCTGATCCCCACCACTCTCGAACTCACCACGCTCGGCCGCAAGAAGCCGGGTGAGCCGGTCAACCTCGAGGTCGACGTGATCGCCAAATACGTCGAGAGGCTCACCGCGGCGACCGTCAAGGGGGTCTCGGCATGAGCGAGCACGGCGAGCGAATCAACAGGCACAGCGTCTGGCGAATGCCATTCCGAGCCGAAGGCGAGGAGGCGGCATGAGCTGGACCGACGCGGCGGCCTTCTACGCGTTCGGCAAGCCCGTGCTGTGGACCGACCTGGTGGGCAACGTGTGCGCGCTGGGCACGGTCTGGCTCGCGATCAGGAAGACGATCTGGACCTGGCCGGTGCAGCTCGTCGGTTCCGTGCTGCTGTTCGTGGCCTCGGTCAGCGCGCACATCACCGGCAACGCGCTCAAGCAGGCGCTGTTCGGCGTCCTGGCGATCTACGGCTGGGTGAAGTGGTCGCGCGGCACGCGCGGCGGCGCGGAGCTGCCGATCCGCTCGGCGCGCGTCCGGGAGCGCGTGGCGCTCGTCAGCGTCATGATCGCCGGGACGGTCGCGGTCGCGCTGCTGTTCGTCTTCCTCAACTCCAGGGGCTGGAAGATCTCCTGGGCGCCGTGGCCCGACGCGTACATCTTCGTCGGCAGCGCGGTCGCCACCTGGGCGCAGGGCAGGGCCCTGGTCGACTTCTGGATCATCTGGGTCGCCGTGGACCTCGTGGGGGTGCCGCTGGCGTTCAACTCCGGGCTCGTGGTCTCCGGCCTGGTCTACGGGGTGTTCTTCGTCATGGTGTTGATCGGGTTCCGCGGCTGGCTGCGGCAGTCGCGCGAGTTGCGGGCGGTGACCGCGTGAGTGTGATCAGGCTGGACCCGATCGAGCGGGCCGTCAACGACATCAGGGACGGCAAGCCCGTCGTGGTGGTGGACAACGAGAACCGTGAGAACGAGGGCGACCTCATCTTCGCGGCGTCGAAGGCCACGCCCGAACTTGTCGCCTTCATGATCCGCCACACGAGCGGCGTCATCTGCGTCGGCATGGAGGGGGCCACGCTCGACCGGCTCGGCCTGCCGCTGATGGTGCAGGACAACCGCGAGCGCCTGCGCACCGCGTACACGATCAGCGTGGACGCCAGGGACGGGGTGACGACGGGCATCTCGGCCGCCGACCGGGCCAAGACGATCAGGACGCTGTGCGACTCGGCCACGGAGCCGTACGAGCTGGTCCGGCCGGGGCACATCTTCCCGCTGCGCTACCGCGAGGGCGGCGTGCTGGTGCGGCCGGGGCACACCGAGGCGTCGGTGGACCTCGCCAGGCTCGCCGGGCTGACCCCGGCCGGCGCGCTCGCCGAGATCGTCAACGACGACGGCACGATGGCGCGCCTGCCCCGCCTGCGCGAGTTCGCCGACGAGCACGACCTCGCGCTGGTGTCGATCGAGCAGCTCATCGAGCACCGCCGCAGGTCCGAGCGGATGGTCACCCGGGTCGCCGAGACGCGCATCCCCAACCGCTACGGCGTCTGGCGCGCGTACGGCTACGCCAGCGCGCTCGACGGCGGCGAGCACCTCGCGCTGGTGTACGGCGACATCGACGACGGCGAGAACGTGCTCGTCCGGGCGCACTCGGAATGCCTCACCGGCGACGTGCTCGGCTCGCTGCGCTGCGACTGCGGCGTGCAACTCGACACGGCCATGCGCGTGATCGCCGAGAACGGGCGCGGCGTGATCGTGTACCTGCGCGGCCACGAGGGGCGGGGCATCGGCCTGCTGGCCAAGCTGCGGGCCTACAGCCTGCAGGACAACGGCAGCGACACCGTCGACGCCAACCTGGAGCTGGGGCTGCCTGTTGACGCCAGGGAGTTCTCCAACGCCGGGCAGATGCTCGCCGACCTCGGCGTGAAGTCGGTGCGGCTGCTCACCAACAACCCGGCCAAGGTGCGCGGCATGGACGGGTACGGCATCAAGGTCCTGGGCCGCGAGGCCATGCCGGTGGCGATGAACCCGTACAACGAGAGGTATCTGACCGCCAAGCGCGACCGGCTCGGCCACGAGATCTCGGGCGACGTCCCCCGGGACATCCACGGCGAGCACTTCGGCAAAGAGGCCTCGTGACCGAGCGAAGCGAGCGAATCCGCGAACACGGCAGCGAGCGAATCAGTGAACACGGCGGCTCCGGGCCGTCAGGCGAGGAGGGCGTATGAGCGGCGAGGGACGGCCGGACGCGGCGGCGGTGGACGCGGGCGGGCTGACCGTCGGCATCGTCGCCGCCCGGTGGCACGAGAAGATCACCGACCAGTTGCTGGCGCGGGCGGAGCGGGCGGCGCGGGACAGCGGCGCGGCCGTGGTCACGGCCCGCGTGGCGGGGTCGCTGGAGATCCCGGTGGTCGCGCAGGCCCTGGCCCGGCGCTGCGACGCCGTCGTCGCGCTCGGCGTGGTGATCCGGGGGGACACGGCCCACTTCGACTACGTCTGCGACTCGGTGACCACGGGTCTGACCAGGGTCTCGCTCGACGAGTCGACCCCGGTGGGCAACGGGGTGCTGACCTGTGACACCCTTGATCAAGCGGTCGAGCGGTCCGGCGTGCCGGGCAGCAAGGAGGACAAGGGGTACGAGGCGACGATCGCCGCCCTGGAGACCGCGCTCCTCTTGCGCGGCCTCGCCGGCTGACCTCGCCCGAACCTCGTAGCCGCAGCGCTCGCATCCGCAGCGCCGAGCCGGGAAGACTTGACTGGTGATCACGCAGCATCCGCCCGCGGCCACGCCGGCCGGGCACGCCGTACGCCGCCGCGCAGTGCCCACCCGCGGGGGTGGTCATGTCTGACAGCGCGCCGCCGCTGCCCGTCACCTGGCGGCCCCGCGCCACGACGATCATCGCGTACGGCCTGGCGGCGGTGATGGTGATCGGCTCGATCCTGCTGGCCGTCGGCCTGCCGGAGCAGTTCAAGCTTCCCGACCGGCTGGGCATGGTCGCCTTCGGCGTGGCGGTGGCGTGCGTGCTGCACCTGCTCGGCCGCCTGCGGGTGCGGGCGGACGAGAAGGGGATCACGGTGGTGAACCCGCTGCGGGTCCACCGCTTCGAGTGGGCCGAGGTGCTGGACGTCACCATGGTGGAGGGCGACCCCTGGCCCAAGCTGGATCTCGCCAACGGGATCAGCCTGGGCGCGATGGGCATCCAGAGCACCGAGCGGGAACGATCGCGGCGGGCGGTGGCCCAGCTCACCGCCCTCATCCGCGAGCGCGGCGAGGCCCCCGACCGCCTGTGACGGCGGCGCGGGGCCCGCCGGTCCTTCAGGCGCTCAGCCGTACGGGCTCGCCGGCGCCGAGCAGGCCCCGACGGCGCAGTTCGGGCAGCACGCCCTCGCCGAACCAGAAGGCCTCCTCCACATGCGGGTAGCCCGACAGCACGAACTCCTCCACACCGAGTGAGGCGTATTCCTCGACGAGGTCGGCGACCTCCGCGTGGCTGCCGACGAGCGCGGTGCCCGCGCCGCCCCGCACCAGGCCGACCCCCGCCCACAGACCGGGGTGGATCTCCAGGTCCCTGACCCTGCCGCCGCGGAGGCCCCCGTGGAAGCCTTCGTGGAGCGCGAGCATCCGCTGTTGCCCCACCGACTCGCTGCGGGACAGGACGGCCCGCGCCGACGCGATGTCCTCGGGGGAGATCTGGTCGAGCAGCCGCCCGGCCTCCGCCCACGCCTCCTTGGAGGTGTCCCTCGTGATCACGTGCAGGCGGATGCCGAAGCGCAGCGTGCGGCCCTCGGCGGCGGCCAGTTCGCGCATCCAGTCGAGCTTGGCCGCGACCTGGGACGGCGGCTCGCCCCAGGTGAGGTAGACGTCCACGTGCCGGGCCGCGACCGGGCCCGCGGCGGCCGAGGAGCCGCCGAAGTACAGCTCGGGCACGGGGTCGGGCCGCTCGGCGACCGTCGCCCCCTCGACGTCGTAGTAGTCGCCGGTGAAGTCGAACGGGCCGTCCCACGCGCCGCGCACGATCGACAGGAACTCGGCGGTGCGCGCGTACCGCTCGTCCTTGCCCAGGTGGTCGCCGAACCGCCGCTGCTCGGCCGCCTCCCCGCCGGTCACCACGTTCAGCAGCAGCCGGCCGCCGGAGATCCGCTGGTAGGTGGCGGCCATCTGGGCCGCGAGCGTGGGGGACAGCGCCCCGGGCCGGAACGCGACCAGGAACTTCAGTCGTGTCGTCACCTGGGTCAGCGCGGCGGTGACCAGCCAGGCGTCCTCGCAGTAGGTGCCCGTGGGGGTGAGCACCGCCTCGAACCCGGCCTGCTCGGCCGCGCGGGCCACCTGCGCGAGGTAGTCGATCGTGGGCGGCCGGAACGCGCCGGCCGGCGACTGCCCGTGCACGCGGCGCAGGCCGTGCCCGCCGCCGGTGATCGCCCTGCCGTCGCCCGAGGTGGGCAGGAACCAGTGGAATTTCATCGCTGCGCCTTCCTGACGACGTCGTTGAAGCGGTCGTCGACGAACTGGGAGAACGTGATGGTGCCCGGCACGAGGCCCTCGGCGGTGAACGCGTCGGCGATCTCCTGCTCGGAGGAGACGACCGAGTCGTCGATCACGACGGGGGTGGCGACGGCGTTGGCCACGGCCGCGTCCGCCACCTCGACCGGCAGGCCGGTCTCCCGCGCCCACACCTTCGCCCACTCGTCCAGGTGGGTGGCGGCCCAGTTCCGCGCCTTGGCCAGCCGGGTGAGGAAGTCGCCGATCGCGGCCCGCCTGCCCGCGTCGTCGAGCGCGGCGGGAGCGGCGACCTGGAAGCCCAGACCGTTGACGATGCCCGCGCCGTCGACCAGGAGCCGGGCCTTGTGCTGGATCTCGGCCTGCGAGGTGAAGGGGTCCCAGATGGCCCAGGCGTCGACGGTGCCGGACGAGAACGCCGCCAGTGCGTCGGCGGGCTGGAGATACTGCGGCTGGACGTCCTTGAAGGACAGGCCCTCCTTCTTCAGGACCGCCAGCAGGTGGTAGTGGGCCGAGCTGCCCTTGGCCACCGCGATCTTCCTGCCCTTGAGCTGGGCAGGTGAGGTGATCGCGGACCCGTCGGGGACGAGGATCGCCGATCCCTTGGCGCTCTGCCGGTACGCCGCCACGATCTTGATCTTCGAGCCGGAGGCGGCGGCGAAGACGGGCGGGGTGTTGCCCACGCCGCCGATGTCGACCGCGCCCGCGTTGACCGCCTCCAGCAGCGGCGGCCCGGAGGTGAACTGCGACCACGTGATCGCGTAGGAGGTGCCGTCGAGCAGCCCGGCGGCCTTGAGCAAAGCCTGCGACCCGGCCTTCTGGTCGCCTACCCGGAGGGTGACGCGGCCCGTGGCCTGTCCGTCCTTCCCCCCGGACGCGCCCTGTGCCGTCGAGGCGCAGGCCGTGGTGACGGCCGCCAGGGCGATCAGCAGCGCGGCGAGCGGTCTCCTGGTCATGCGGGTCCTTCCGGGGTGACACCCAGCGCGGAGAGCAGGGCCGCGCGCAGGGTGAGCAGGTCGGGGTGGTCGCGGTGCCGGGGGCGTGGCGCGGCGACGGTCCACTCGTGTGCGAGGCGCCCGCCGTCGAGCACCAGGATCCGGTCGGCCAGCAGCAGCGCCTCGTCCACGTCGTGGGTGACCAGCAGCACGGCCGGGCCGTGCGCCGCCCACAGATCGAGCACCAGGCGGTGCACGGTGATCCGGGTCAGCGCGTCGAGCGCGCTGAACGGCTCGTCGAGCAGCAGCAGCCCCGGCTCGCGGACGAGCGCGCGGGCCAGGCTCGCCCGCTGCGCCTCGCCGCCGGACAGCGTCAGCGGCCACGCCCGCGCCCGGTCGGCCAGGCCCACCTCGGCCAGTGCCACCTCCGCCCTGCCGGCCGGGTCGGGCGCGGTCAGGCCGAGCGTGAGGTTGTCGCGCACCCGCTTCCACGGCACCAGCCGGGGCTCCTGGAAGGCCACGGCCACCGAGCCGTCCACCTGCAGGCCGCCCTCGACCTCCTCGTCCAGGCCGGCGAGCGCGCGCAGCAGCGTGGACTTGCCCGAGCCGCTGCGGCCGAGGAGCGCGACGAACTCGCCCCGCCCGATCGTCAGGTCGAGGCCGTCGAGCACGGTGCGCTCGCCGAAGCGCCGGGTGAGCCCGCGCACGGACGCCACCACCGTGGCCGCCGACGCGGCCGCCGCCGTGGCCGCCGGCCGTACGGCGCCCGGGGCCCGCGCGCTCACCGTGGTGCTCACCGGGCCACTCACCGGGCCACTCAGCGGGACAGGAACTCGCGCCGCCATACCAGCGCCCTCCTTTCCAGGAGCCGGACCAGGGCGTCGGTGAGCAGGCCGAGCGCGCTGTAGACGAGCAGGCCGACCACGATCACGTCGGTGCGCAGGAACTCCCGCGCGTCGTTGATCATGTAGCCGAGGCCGGCGTCGGCGTTGACCTGCTCGGCCACGATCAGCGCCAGCCAGGCCACCCCGAGGCTCTGCCGCAGCCCGACGAGCGTCTGGGGGAGCGCGCCGGGCAGCACGATGTGCCGCACGAGCGCGGTCCGGCCGAGACTGAGCGTCCGGGCGACCTCGGCGAGCTTGCCGTCCACGCCCCGGATGCCCGCGAACGTGTTGAGGTAGAGCGGGAAGGAGACGGCGAGCGCCACCAGCAGCACCTTGGGCGTCTCCCCGATCCCGAACCAGAGGATGAACAGGGGGATCAGCCCGAAGAACGGCAGCGCCCGGAGCATCTGCATGATCGGGTCGACGGCGTTCTCACCGGTCCGGCTCAGCCCGGCGACCAGTGCCAGGCCGATGCCCGCGACCGCTCCGGCGGCGAAGCCGAGGAGCACCCGTTCGAGGGACACCGCGATCGCCGTGGGCAGCGTCCCCGAGCGCACCAGGTCGAGCGCGGTCGCGGCGATCTGCGACGGGGCGGCGAGCAGCCGGGCGGGCAGCAGCCCGAGCACGCTGGCGAGCTGCCACAGCAGCACGACGACGAGGGGGCTGAGCCACCTGTGCCACCCCCTCCGCGGGCCGTGAGCCGTGGCGGAACGGAGACGCGGCCGGGGATCCGCCCGGACCGCGCCCCCTAACTCGCCCTGGAGTCGGACGACGGACATGGACACACCTCGCTGTTGACGACGAAGGATTCGCCACCAGAGTTGCCCATATTTCCTACCAAGTCAATAGGTTTATCCCTCATGGCGACGAGGCGCGGGCGGCGCGGGCGCTCAGCGCACGCAGATACGCGCGCAGCTCCGGCGGCTCGTGCACCTCGAACTCGCAGCCGAGCATGAGCAGACGCGACGCGAGCCACTCCAGGGTGTCGGCCGGTCCGCGCAGGCGGCAGCTGTGGTCGTCGATCGGTTCGACGTCCCCCGCGGCGGCGCCGAGCCGGCGTGCCGCCTGACCGGCCGGAAGGCGCAGGGTCGCCACCACCTCGTAAACGGGTGCGGACGAGTACAGCTTGGCGGCGACGAACTCGGCCGGGTCCTGTTCCGGCGGCACGCGGGCCGGGAACCGTACGCCGGTCGGGTGAGGGTCGCCGATCCGGTCGGTGCGGAAGATCCGCCAGTCGTCGCGGTCGTTGTCGTATGCCAGCAGGTACCACCGGCGTCCGGCCGTGACCAGGCGGTACGGCTCGGTCAGGCGCCTGGTCTCGGCGCCGTCGCCGGACCGGTAGGCGAAGCGCAGCCGCTCGCGGTTGGCGGCGGCTCCGGCGAGCACCACCAGGGTCCGCGGGTCCACGGGCGGCTCGGCTCCGGCGAGCATCGGCACGGTCGCGGCGGCGAGTGCGCCCACACGGTGCCGCAGCCGGGAGGGCAGCACCTGCTCCAGCTTGGCCAGGGCGCGCACGGACGCCTCGTCGATGCCGTCCACCGGATGCGCGGCGGCCGTGCGCAGGCCGACGGCGATCGCCACCGCCTCCTCGTCGTCCAGCAGCAGCGGCGGCATGGCCGCACCCGCGGCGAGCCGGTAACCGCCCACCGCGCCCATCGTCGCCTGGACCGGATATCCCAGCTCGCGCAGGCGGTCGACGTCGCGGCGGATGGTCCGGGGGCTGACCCCCAGACGCTCGGCCAGTTCGCTCCCCGGCCACTCGCGGGGCGTCTGCAGCAGCGACAGCAGAGCGAGCAACCGCGCGGACATGTCACTCATGGCACCAAGCATGCCCGGTCATGTAGGACAGACCGCGACCTACATGGCCCCTAGCGTCGATCCCGTCATCGCGACGCATCGGGAGAGACATGAGCACCGAGATCCGCCCATTCCGTATTGAGATCGCTTCGGCCGACCTGGACGACCTGAACGACAGGCTGGACCGCGCCCGGTGGCCGCGTGCGCTGCCCGGTGACGGATGGAGCCGCGGCGTCCCCGCCGCCCTCCTCCGGGAGCTCGCCCGCTACTGGCGCCAGGAGTACGACTGGCGCGGTCACGAGGCGCGGCTGAACGAGTTCCCGCAGTTCAAGACCGAGATCGATGGTCAGGACATCCACTTCCTGCACGTACGCTCGGCCGATCCCGGCGCTCTGCCGCTCGTCCTCACGCACGGCTGGCCGAACTCGTTCCTGGAGTTCACCGAGCTCATCGGCCGTCTTGCCGACCCTCGTGCGTACGGCGGCGACCCCGCCCGGGCGTTCCACGTCGTGGTGCCCTCCCTGCCGGGCTTCGGCTTCTCCGCGCCGCCGCGCGGCACCGGCTGGACCGCGGCGCGCGTGGCGCGGACCTGGGCGGAGCTGATGCGTCGTCTCGGCTACGAGCGGTACGGCGCGCAGGGCGGGGATTTCGGGGCCTACGTCGCCCCGGAGGTGGCCAAGGCGGCGCCGGGCAACGTGGCCGGCGTCTACATCGTCAGCGGTCTCGGCTTCCCCACGGAGAAGGACCTTCCGGAGATGACCGAGGACGAGCGGGCGGCCTATGCCCGGCTGATGGCACAGGACTGGATGAACGGCGTCGACCACCACGCGCTGCTGCGCGCGGCGCCGCAGACCTTCACGTACGGGTGGCACGACTCGCCGCTCGCGGCACTGGCCTGGATGACCCAGAAGTTCCACGAGTTCAACGCCTCGGGCAGGCCTCTCGAGGAGGTCGTCGACCGGGACCTGTTCCTGACCAACGTGAGCCTGTACTGGTTCACCGGGACGTTCGGGACGTCGGCCTGGCCGTACTACGAGAGCACCGGCTTCGGCTGGCCGGAGGGCCAGACCGTCGCGCCGACCGGCGTGTACAGCGGGCCGCCCGGCATCCGCCGGCTCGCCGAACGGCACAACACCGTCCTCCACTGGCCGGAGGACAACCCGGGCGGCCACCACTTCATCGCGATGGACCAGCCGGACCACCTCGCCGCCGACATCCGCGCGTTCTTCGCCAAGGTGGGCTGACCGGCGCGGGCCGGCCGCGCCGTCCTCACCCCGCCGCCTCGCGGAGGCGACGCGGCCGCTCGTCAGGTGGACGCCCCGGCCAGGTGCGCGGGGCACCGGCCGGGCCCGGAGCGGCGTCTTCCGCGGGGTCAGCTCGCGCCCGGGATGTTGACGTTCTGCTCCTTGAACTTGTAGCCGGTCTTCGCGGCGTCGCGCTGCAGGCCGTCTATCGAGCTCTTGCCGGCGTCGATGTCGGCCGACGTGGCGGTGCCGTTGTGCAGCTTGTCGGTCAGCGCGGCGAACCGGGAGTTGACGCCCTCGACGGCCCTGCACAGGCTCGGATTGGCCGTGGCGAAGCTCTTGGCGACCTTCAGCTGGTGCAGGGCGAAGGCGCCGGCGATCGCGGCCTTCGCGATCGTGCGCTTGCGCTTCTCCGCTCCGGCCCTGAAGCCTCCGCTGCGCAGCGGTTTGTAGATGTAGCGGTGGAAGGCGCCGAGCGCGAGACCCGCGTGCAGCGCGAACCTGGTCTTGGCGAACTTCTTGGCGTTGCCGCCGGTCGGACACGGCGAGTTGTACTCGCTCTCGGCCGCGGTCGGCGTGACGAGCGCGGCCGGGCCGGCCGCGGCGGCGCCTCCGGACGCCGGGGTGGTGGTCGTGCCGCCGCCGCAGCCGACGAGCAGCGCCATCGTCAGCACGGCCGCCGCCGCGAGCGCGGTAAGGGATCGAACAGTTCGTGCAGCCATCGTTTCCCCCTGTGACCCAGTGGATCCTGTGGACCCTGTGGTTCCGCGGCGCACCGGCCCGCGCACCGTATGGCGTCCCGAATCCGGGCCGTCGCGGGTGTGTGATCGGCGCCCTTCGCCGCGACGCTCACGGGGTCGCGGATGTCGCGGGGCCGTACTGACCCTCCAGCGTGAGGGCGTTCTGGACGACGGTTGCCGCGAAGGTGGCGACTATGCGGGCTTTTGCCGGGTCGGGCCGCTTTCCATGCCGTGGCCGGACGGACATTTTGGGGCCGCCGCACGGTTGGTATGGCGAAAGCACGGAAGGCGCTGCGAATTCGCCGGGGGAATCCGGCCCGGCGCGGTCCGGCGCCTCGTGTGGACGTAGATCCCGCGCCAGCGGAAACCAGAGGCGGGACCATTCCGGAGCCGACCCGGCCCGTCATTCATCGATCCATGCCAATCGCCGGATCGGGATTCGCATCGGATTTTCCCTGGATCACCCCGCGTGGCGGGTCTTGGGCTGGACGCCTGCCGGAAGCGATTCGGACAATGAGGGGGAAACGACCCGATCCGCCGCACCGCGGATTGATCGAAAGGGAGAAAGGCCATGCGAGGTGGACGATTCAGCATGATCGTCGGCTCGGCGCTCCTCGGCACGATCGCGCTCTGCCCGGCCGCGGCGTCTCCGGCGTCGGCGTCGGCGGGCGTGGACGGCGCGGCCGTCACACAGGCGGCTGCCGGTAATTCGTACGCGAAGCCGAAGCCGCCCAAGTGCACCTACCGATGCACCAACCACCGTAAGTACAAATGCTGTCCCAAGTGCCAGCGAGTCCCCGGGAAGTGTTAGGGGGTAATCCCTGTCGCGGCAGCCCTCGGGGGGCCGCCGGCGCGTTCTCCGGTCGCTCGGAATCCGCTACCGCCGTGCCGGCGCCGGTTGCCGTACCGCCGGGTGCGGGCGGCGGCGAAGTGGCGGCCGGCGCCCCGGGCTATGCTCGCCCGGACCGGGGGACGATCCCCGGACCCCGCAGGGACCGGTCGGGTAGTCCTCGCTTCGCTGCGGGTCACCCGACCGGCCCGGGGGAGGGGCGCATGGCGGTGCTGATCGACCGGCCGAACTGGCCGGGGCCCCGGGGCCTGCTGTGGTCCCATCTGGTCAGCGACTCCTCGCTGGAGGAACTGCACGACTTCGCCCGCCTGCTCGGCGTGCCCGAGCGGGCCTTCGACCGGGACCACTACGACGTGCCGGAGACGGTCTACGACCGGGCCGTGTCCCTCGGGGCCGAGCCCGTCGGCAGTCAGGAACTGGTGCGCCGCCTGCGCGAGTCGGGCCTGCGCCGGCCGAAGACGCGCACCTGATCTACATCGTAAAGGCGCGCGATCGGGTGTTGACGGACAGTCGCCCGTGACGTCCCCGGGCTCGACCCGAACGGTGCGGCCCGCGGCGAGCGCCATGCATCTCAGAGGCCGGGCATCTCAGAGGCCGGCCAGCTCGGCGGCGATGTTCTCGCGTGCCCGCGGCTCCCACAGGTCCCGGCCCGCAGGAGTGCCGAACAGGCGGGGCTTGCCGAGCAGTTCCCGCAGCACCCCGGCCCGTCCGGCCCTGAAGGCCGCGTCCGGCACGTGCCGGTACTCCTCGCGTACGGCCCTCGTGTACGCCTCGTAGGCGCCGGGCGGTGCCGCGAGGATCGCCAGATCGGCGTCGCACAGGACGGCCGCGTTCATGTCGCCGGGCTCGTAGGCGTGCCCCGCCGTGAGCCGCACGAGCCGGGCCACCTCGCGCACCCGCTCCGCGGGCAGGCCACAGGCGGGCAGCCGGGCCTGTGCGAGCTGGGCGCTGCGCTCCTCGTCCCATCCCGGCCGCCCGTCGTAGACGGCGTCGTGGAACCACGCGGCCAGCCGTACGGCGTCGGCGTCCCCGGCCTGGGCGGCGAGCGGCTCGATCGCGGCCAGGACCGCCCGCAGATGGGCCGTAGTGTGGTAGCGCCGGTGCGCCTGCGCCCAGCGGGCCTCCAGTTCGGCGGCGAGCGCCCGCCCGGCGGGCGAGCCGGTGAGGCAGCCGGGCCGGGGCAGGCTCCGATCGTCGGTCATGTGCCGAACCCTAAGCGCCCAAGGCGGCGTTTCTTCAGGCCGGGCGGGCGGCACGCTCGCGGACGAGGCCGAGGACCGCCGCGAGGAGGGCCAGGACGACGACCCCGCAGCCGTACACGGTGGCCGTGGCCCGCAGGCCGAGCGACGAGACCGCGAGCCCCGCCACCAGCGCGGGGACGCTGAAGGCGAGGTAGCTGACGACGTAGACGGAGGCGAACAGCGCGGCCCGCTCGGCCGGACCGGCGAGCGCCGCGAGTGAGCGGAGCGCGCCGAGGAAGGCGCTGCCGAACCCGCAGCCCGCGACGACCGCCCCGGCGAAGAACAGCGGCGCGGAGGCGGCGGCGAGCGCCGCCAGGGTCAGGCCGGTGCCGGCGGCGAGCATCAGCGACCCGCCCGCCATGACCCGCCCCGCGGCCCTGTCGCGTACGGTCACCGACGCCACGGCGCCCGCGGCGGTGAGCGCGGCGACGACGAGCCCGCCGACGAGGTGGTCGGAAATGCGCAGGACGCCCGCGGTCAGCGAGCCGCCGAGCGACAGGTAGAGCCCGCCCATGGCCCATGTGGCGATCAGGCAGGGCACGGCCGCCGTGAACGCGCCGCGGGCGTGCCGCGGCACGCCCGCACGCGGGCGCAGCGAGACGAGCGCGTCCCGGCCCCGGCCGGGACGGGGCGCGACCGGCTCCGGCAGCAGCGCCATCGCGGCCGCCAGCACCACGAAGACGGCCGTGAGCAGGACGAAGACCGACGTCGTCGGCGTCGTCGTGTAGCGCACGAACAACCCGGCGCCGAGCGCTCCCGCCGCCAGGCCGCCGGTCGGCGCGGCGCTGTTCACCAGCGCGCCCAGCTGACGGACGCGGCGGGACCCCGGCTGCAGGTCCACCAGACCGGCGCTGATCGCGCCCGTCGCCGCGCCGGTGGCCAGGCCCTGCACCGCCCTGGCCAGCAGCAGCGGCCCGACGCCGTCCGCCGTCAGGAACGCGACCATGGCGCCCGCCTCGGCCAGCAGGGCCGCGATCAGCACGGGCCTCCGGCCGACGTGGTCGGAAAGCTCGCCCACGGTGAGCAGCGCGATCAGCAACGCCAGGGCGTAGACCGCGAACACGGCGGTCAGCGTGGCCGCCGAGAACCCCCAGCGCTGCTGGTAGAGCACGTACAGCGGGGAGGGGGTGCTCGAGGCGGCCATGAACGCCACCAGGGTCCCGGCGAGCAGCCAGAACCCGGCCGCGTGGGAGATCCGGCCGCGCGCCGCCGTCCCGGCCGGGCCGTCCCGCCGTCCGGCCGCGTCGTCTCGCCGTCCGGCCGCGCGGCCCGGCGCCCGCGGGTCCGCCTCCAGGGTGTTCGCGGACGGAGCGCAGCCCCCCGAGTTCGTCATCTCGGCACTCCCATCGTTCACAGTTCCAAAATTTTCGAACCGTCACACCGTACGACGGAGCATCCGATAGTTCAACTATTATCGAACCATGCCTGGAGCACGGGACCTACCGCACCCCGACGCCGCGAGCCTGGTGCTGACCGACGTGCTGTTCGCGCTCAGCGACCCCTCGCGGCTGGCGCTCGTACGGCGGCTCGCGCAGGGCCCGCTGGAGGTGGCGGCGTGTCAGCCCACCGGTGGAGAGGTGCCGAAGTCGACGCTGTCGCACCACCTGAAGACCCTCCGCGAGGCCGGTGTCGTCCGCAACGTGCCGGAGGGCCGGCAGCGGTACGTGAGCCTGCGCAGGGAGGACCTGGACGACCGCTTCCCCGGCCTGCTGGACGCCGTGCTCGGCACGACCGCGGAGGAGGACCCGGGCGGATCTGTGTGATCGTGGCGACGCGGCGCCGTGTGACAGGCCCGGCTTTGGCGGATTCGGCCAGAGCCCCGCGGAACGCCCGCCACGTAGCCTGTCCGTGTGCTGCGGCGGACGACCACGATCTCGGACATCGACGCGCCGGCGAGGCTGGCGGAGCTGCTCGACCACCACGACTACCTGGCCGACGAGGGCGTGACGACAGCGGCCTACCTCGCCCTGAAGATGGGCCGGCCGCTGTTCCTGGAAGGCGAGGCGGGCGTCGGCAAGACCGAGCTGGCCAAGACGCTGGCGGCGATCCTGGACGCGCCGCTGATCAGGCTGCAGTGCCACGAGGGGCTCGACGCGGCGCAGGCCATGTACGACTGGGACTTCCCGCGGCAGCTCCTGCATCTCAAGGCGGCCGAGGCGGCCGGTGTGGCCGACGTCGCCGCGCTCGAGGGCGAGATCTACGACCGGCGGTTCCTCATCGCCAGGCCGCTGCTGCGGGCCCTGGAGACGCAGCCCAGCGTGCTGCTCGTGGACGAGATCGACCGGGCAGACGACGAGTTCGAGGCGTTCCTGCTCGAGGTGCTGTCCGACTTCACGATCTCGGTGCCGGAGATCGGGACGATCAGCGCGGCGAGCCCGCCGGTCGTCGTCCTGACCTCCAACAGGACCCGTGAGGTGCACGACGCGCTCAAACGGCGCTGCCTGTACCACTGGCTGGAGCACCCGGGGTTCGACCGGGAGGTGGCGATCCTGCGTCGGCGCCTGCCCGGATGCGCGGAGCGGCTCGCGGCCGACGTGGCGCGGACGGCGGGCCGGATGCGCGAGGCCGGCCTGGTCAAGCCGCCGGGCGTCGCCGAGACCCTCGACTGGACCGAGGCGCTGCTCACGCTCGGCGCGGTGGAGCTCGATCCGGCCCTGGCCGCCGCCACGCTGGGCGCGGTGCTCAAGCACCGGGAGGACCAGGAGACCGTCCGGGCCCGGGGGCTGCTCACACCGGACGGCGGCCGTGGCTGACGATGCCGCTGTGACCGACCGGGGCGGTAGCGGCCACCTCCCGGGCCTGCTCGCGTCGCCCGGTCCCGAACCTGTCGCGGTGCTGACCGGGTTCGCCCGGACGCTGCGGGCGGCGGGGGTCGCGGCCGACCACCATCGCACCCAGAGCTTCCTCGCGGCGCTCGGCCACCTCGACGCCGCCGACGGGCGGAACGTCTACTGGGCGGGCCGTCTCACCCTGTGCGCCGGGCCCGACGACCTGCCCCGTTACGACCGCTGCTTCGCGGCCTACTTCTCCGCCGCCTTCCGCGCACCGCGCCGCGTGCGCGCGACGGTCCTGTCCGTGACCCGCCCGGTGGCGGCGCCGTACGGCGGCGGGGAGCCGGAACCGGCGGGCGAGCAGGGTGGCGAGCAGGGCGCGCCCCCGGCCACGGCGAGCGAGATCGAGGTGCTGCGGCACCGGGACGTGGCGCGGATGAGCGAGGCCGAGCGGCGGGAGGTGCACCGCCTGCTCGCGCTGCTGCGCGGCAGGCGGCAGCCGCGCAGGTCGCGGCGCTACCGCCCGGCGCCGCACGGCGGCGCGACCGACGCGCGGCGCACGGTCAGGGAGATCCTGCGGCACGGCGGGGAACCGGCCCGGCTGCGCCGCCGCGTGCGCGGGGACCGCCCGCGGCGGGTCGTCATGCTCGTGGACGTCAGCGGCTCGATGGCCGCCTACGCCGACACGCTGCTGCGCTTCGCCCACGCGCTGGTGCGCGCGGAGCCGGGGGCGACCGAGGTGTTCAGCGTGGGAACCCGGCTCACCAGGATCACCGCCGCGCTGCGCCACCGCGACCCCGGCCTCGCCATGGACGAGTGCTCGGCGGCCATCCCGGACTGGAGCGGCGGCACCCGGCTGGGCGAGGAGGTGCGGGCGCTGCTGCGCCTGCCCGATCCCCGGGGCGCGATCGTCGTGGTCGCCTCCGACGGGTGGGAGCGGGGCCCGGCCGACCTGCTGGGCGCGCAGATGGCCCGGCTGTCCCGGCTCGCCCGCCGCGTCGTGTGGGTCAACCCGCACAAGGGCGACCCGGCGTACCGGCCGCTGACCGCGGGCATCCGCGCGGCGCTGCCGTACGTGACGGACTTCGTCGCCGGGCACAGCCTGGCCGCGTACGAGGACCTGGCCGCGCTGCTGGCCGGCGACCGGCCCGTGCGGGCGGTGCGGAGGGGAGGGGCCGATGCGTGACGTGCTGGACCAGGTGCTGCGCTGGTGGGAGCAGGGGCGGCGGTTCGGCCTCGCCACCGTCGTCGGCACCTTCCGCAGCGCGCCGCGCCCGCCGGGGGCGGCCATGGCCGTCCTCGACGGCGAGGCGGCCGGCAGCGTGTCGGGTGGCTGCGTCGAGGGAGCGGTGTACGAGCTCGCCGCGCAGGTCGTCGCCACCGGGACGCCGGTGCTGCAGCGATACGGCGTGAGCGACGACGACGCCTTCGCGGTCGGCCTGACCTGCGGCGGGATCATCGATGTGTTCGTGGAGCCGGTCTCGAAGGAGGACTATCCGGAGCTGGGGGAGGTCGCCGCGGACGTCGCCGCGCGGCGTCCGGTCGCGGTGGCCACGATCGTCGCGGGCCCCGGTCGCGTGGGAGCCCGCCGCCTGGTCTGGCCGGACCGGGCGGCGGGCCCGCTCGGCTCGGCCCGGCTCGACGACGCGGTGGACGACGACGTGCGCGGCATGCTCGCGCAGGGACTGACCGGCGTGCGGCGCTACGGCCCTGAGGGCGAGCGGCGGCTGGACGATCTGCGGGTGTTCGTGCAGTCGTTCGCGCCGCCGCCGCGCATGCTGGTCTTCGGCGCGATCGACTTCGCCGCGGCCGTCGCGCGGATCGGCCGCTTCCTCGGCTACCACGTGGTGGTGTGCGACGCGCGGCCGGTCTTCGCCACGGCCAAGCGGTTCCCCGAGGCCGACGAGGTCGTGGTGGCCTGGCCGCACGACTACCTGGCCGCCGCCGAGGTCGACGAGCGCACCGCGATCTGCGTGCTCACCCACGACCCGAAGTTCGACGTGCCGCTGCTGGAGGTGGCCCTGCGCACCCCCGCGGCATACGTCGGGGCCATGGGGTCGCGGCGCACGCACGCGGACCGGCTGGCGCGGCTGCGCGAGGCCGGCCTGACCGAGGACGAGCTGGCCCGGCTGAGGTCGCCGATCGGGCTCGACCTCGGGGCGCGCACGCCGGAGGAGACGGCCGTGTCGATCGCGGCCGAGCTGATCCAGCTGCGCTGGGGCGGCAGCGGCAGGCCGCTCACCGAGACGTCGGGACGCATCCACGGCGAGTCGCGGTGAGCGGTGCGGCGGTCGCCGGGCTGCTGCTGGCTGCCGGAGGCGGCAGCCGGTTCGGCGGGCCGAAGGCGCTGGTGGAGTTCGAGGGGGAGCGGCTGGCCGACCGCGGGGTGCGGCTGCTCGCCGAGGGCGGGTGCCGGCCGGTGCTGATCGTCCTCGGGGCCGCCGACGTGCCGGTCGCCGGCGCGGTCGTCGTGCGCAATCCCGGCTGGGCGTCCGGCATGGGGTCGTCGCTGCGGGCCGGGCTGCGCGCGCTCCCGCCGGCGGCCCCCGCGGTGGTGATCGCGCTGGCCGACCAGCCGCTGGTGCGGCCCGAGGCGGTGCGCCGGCTGATCGCGGCGTTCGAGGCCGGCGCCCGCGTCGCCGTCGCGGCGTACGCCGGGGCGCCGCGCAACCCGGTGCTCATCGCCCGCGAGCACCTGGCGGAGGTGGCCGCGCTCGCCGAGGGCGACGTGGGCGCGCGGCCCTTCCTGCGCGCGCATCCCGAACTGGTCACGGCCGTGCCCTGCGACGACGCGGGCGACCCCGCGGACGTCGACACCCCGGCTGACCTGTGCCGACTCCGTAAGGGACGACTGCATAAGGAGTGATTCGCCCGATTCGCTGCCCTTGGTGGGCTCCGTCACAATGATCGCGAAGAGCAGTCCGGCCGAGCGGGGAGCGCGTCATGACGGAGCAGGCGCCCGGCGGGTTCGACGTCACTCAGCCCAACGTCGCCCGCATGTACGACTACTACCTGGGCGGCAAGAACCACTTCCCGGCCGACCGGGCGGCGGCCGAGCGGGTCATCGAGCTGTCCCAGGGGCACGTACGGGAGGCCGTGCGGGAGAACCGCGCGTTCCTCGGCCGGGCCGTGCGCTACCTGGCGGCCGACTGCGGCATCCGCCGGTTCCTCGACCTCGGCGCCGGACTCCCGACGCAGGGCAACGTCCACGAGATCGCGCTGGAGGAGGCCCCCGACTCGCTCGTGACGTACGTGGACAACGACGCGGTGGTGGCGGCGCACGCGCGGGCGCTGCTGGAAGGCGATCCGCGTGTGCGCTTCCTGGAGGGCGACCTGCGCAGGCCCGAGGAGATCGTGGCCGCGGCGTCGGCGAGCGGTCTCACGTTCGACCGGCCCGTCGCGCTGCTGCTGGTGGCCTGCCTCCACTTCGTGCCGGACGAGGAGGACCCGGAGGGAATCGTGGCGGCCTACCGCGAACTGCTCCCCTCCGGGAGTCACATCGTCATCTCGCACGTCTGCTCCGACCTCGTCCAGGAGGCGATGGCCGCGGCGGGCGGCGTGTACGGCAGGGCCAACGCGCCCTTCGAGGCCAGGCCGGCGGCGCGGATCATCCGGTTCTTCGACGGGTTCGACATGGTCGAGCCCGGGCCGGTCCCGCTGAACGAGTGGCGCCCCGAGCCCGACGCGCTGCCGCTGCGCGGCGGCTTCCTGCCGGTGCTCGGAGGCGTCGGCCGCCGACCCTGACGATGGTCATGCCCGGTCCGCGCCACTAGCCTTGGATCCGAATACGGAACATCATTCGGTTACTGGCGGGTTCACGCGCGGAAGGACGAAGCGGATGCGGATCGGGATGGCCCTCAACTACTCGGGGGGCTTCAAGGAGACCGTCGCCGAGCTGGCCGACTACGAGAAGGCCGGGCTCGACATCGTGTTCGTGGCCGAGGCGTACAGCTTCGACGCCGTCAGCCAGCTCGGTTACATCGCGGCGAGGACCGAGCGGCTGCAGATCGCCTCGGGCATCCTGCCGATCTACTCCCGCACGCCGGCCCTGCTGGCCATGACGGCCGCCGGCCTCGACTACGTCTCCGACGGGCGGTTCACGCTCGGCATCGGCACGTCGGGCCCTCAGGTCATCGAGGGATTCCACGGCGTGCCGTACACCGCGCCGCTCGGCCGCACCCGCGAGGTCATCGAGATCTGCCGCACGGTGTGGCGGCGCGAGCGGCTGCAGTACGCGGGCAAGCACTACACGCTGCCCCTGGAGGGCGGCACCGGCCTCGGCAAGCCGCTCAAGCTGATCAACCACCCGGTGCGCGAGCGCGTCCCGATCGTGATCGCGGCCATCGGGCCGAAGAACGTGCAGCTGGCCGCCGAGCTGGCGGAGGGCTGGGAGCCCATCTTCTTCGTGCCCGAGAAGGCCGCCGACGTGTGGGGCGCGTCCCTCGCCGCCGGGCGGGAGCGCCGGGACCCCGCGCTCGGCGAGCTGGACGTGATCGCCCAGGCCATGCTGGCGATCGGCGACGACGTCGACGACGTGCTGGAGCTGGGCCGTTCCATGGCCGCCCTCTACATCGGCGGCATGGGCGCCAAGGGCAGGAACTTCTACAACGACCTGGCCCGCCGCTACGGCTACGAGAAGGAGGCCGAGCAGATCCAGGACCTCTACCTGGAGGGCAGGAAGAAGGAGGCCGAGGCGCTCGTGCCCAGGGACCTGCTGGAGCGCATGTCCCTGGTCGGCTCGGAGGGGCACATCAGGGAGCGGCTCGCCGCGCTGCGCGAGGCCGGGGTCACCACGCTCAACGTCGCGCCCATGGCCCGCACCCACGAAGAGCGCGTCAAGCTCATCGAGAAGATCCGCGAGCTGGCCTCCTGACCGCCGCCTCCCCGGACCCCGCGCCCCGCCGCCGGCGGTGGGACGCGCGGGGAGGGGAGCCGGAAAGGCCGAGGCGGGCGCGGCGGTAGAGTCCGTCCGTGACCGATGCCGCAGGGACTCACGCCGCAGGGACTCACGCCGCAGGGACTCACGCCGCACGCGCCGGGACCACCGTCACCGGCGCCGCGGCGATCCACGCCGCGCGCCGCGCGCGCCTGGCCGGGGCGCTGCGCGAACACGAGGCGGCGGCCGCCCTCGTCACCTGGCCGGTCAACGTCCGCTACCTGACCGGCCTGGCGAGCTCCAACGCCGCCGTGCTCGTCACCGCGACGGGCGAGGCCGCGCTCGCCACCGACTCGCGCTACCTGGAGACGGCGCAGGCGGTGTGCTCGGGCGTCGAGGTGATCGAGGACCGCGACGTGGCGGGAGCCCTGCTCAAGCGGGGGCCGGGCGCGGCGCGGGTCGCGGTGGAGGCCGACCACATGCCGGTGGGGCTGTTCCAGCGGCTGTCCGCCGAGCACGCCGGCCTCAGTCCGGCCGGCGGCCTCGTGGAGGCCGTCAGGGCCGTGAAGGACGAGGGGGAGATCGCGGCGCTGCGGCGCGCCTGCGCGATCACCGGCGAGGCGTTCTCCCTGGTCGTGGAGCGCATCGCCCCCGGCGTCACCGAGCGGGAGATCGCCCGGTGGCTGGAGGCCGCCATGGTCGAGCTCGGCGCCGACAAGCCGGCCTTCGACTCCATCGTGGCGAGCGGCCCCAACGGCTCGATCCCGCACCACTCGCCCTCGGACCGGCCGGTCGAGCGGGGCGACCTGGTGACCGTGGACTTCGGCGCCCGCTACGACGGCTACCACGCCGACATGACCCGCACGGTCGCGGTGGGCCCGCCCGCGGCGTGGCAGCGCGACCTCTACGACCTCGTACGGCAGGCCCAGCGCGCCGGCCGCCACGCCGTACGGCCGGGGGCGACGGCGCACGAGGTGGACGCCGCGGCGCGCGACGTGATCGCGGAGGCGGGTCACGCCGAGCGGTTCGGCCACGGGCTGGGCCACGGAGTCGGCCTGGAGATCCACGAGCTGCCGTTCCTGGGCCCTGGCAGGACCGGTAGACTAGAGGATCGAGTTCCGATCACCGTCGAGCCGGGGGTCTATCTCCCGGGCAGGGGCGGTGTGCGCATCGAGGACACGCTGGTGACGCGTGGTGACGGGCCGGAGCTTCTCACACTGACGACCAAGGAGCTGCTCGTCCTGTAGGGCAGCCGCACGCGGGAGACGCTACGTGGCGACGACGAACGACCTGAAGAACGGACTCGTGCTCAAGCTCGACGGTGGGGAGCTGTGGACCGTTGTCGAGTTCCAGCACGTCAAGCCGGGTAAGGGCGGCGCGTTCGTCCGCACCAAGCTCAAGAACGTCATGTCCGGCAAGGTCGTCGACAAGACCTTCAACGCCGGCGTGAAGGTTGACGTGGCGAACGTCGACAAGCGGGACATGCAGTACTCCTACCTCGACGGCGACGACTTCGTCTTCATGGACACCGAGACCTACGACATGGTCAACATCCCGCGCGATGTGGTGGGCACCGCCGCCAACTACATGCTGGAGAACACGACCGCGACCGTCGCCTTCAACGAGGGCAACCCGCTGTACGTCGACCTCCCGGCGGCCGCGGAGCTGACGATCTCGCACACCGACCCGGGCCTGCAGGGCGACCGCTCCACCGGCGGCACCAAGCCCGCCACCCTGGAGACCGGCGCCGAGATCAAGGTCCCGCTCTTCATCACGACCGGCGAGAAGGTCAAGGTCGACACTCGCACCGGCGAGTACCTCGGTCGGGCCTGACGTGTCGGCTCGGGGGAAGGCCCGCCGCCGCGCGCTGGACATCCTCTTCGAGGCCGAGGCCCGGCAGCTGAGCCCGCTCGACGTGCTCGCCGAGCGGGTGGAGCGGGCGGACCCGCCGGTCAACGAGTACAGCTCCTTCCTCGTCGAGGGCGTGGTGCGGCACCTGGACCGCATCGACGAGCTGATCTCGACGTACGCCGAGGGCTGGACCCTGGAGCGCATGCCGGCCGTGGACCGCAACGCCCTGCGCGGCGGGACCTACGAGATGCTGTGGTCGGAGGAGGTCCCGGAGGGCGTGGTCATCAGCGAGTGGGTGCACCTGGTGGCGGAGCTGTCGACCGACGAGTCGCCGCAGTTCGTCAACGGACTGCTGGCCCGCTTCAAGCAGCTCAAGCCCTCGCTTTCGCTTTGACCCCACGGCCCTCGGCCCGGCGGCTCCGGCAGTTCCGGCGGTTCCGGTGGTTACGAGAGGCCGACAGTTCCGAGAGGCCGGACAGGGAGGCCGCAAGTGCGTGACGCCACACGCCGCGCCGTCGTCTGGGAGGCGCTGCGCGCGCTCCTGGCCGAACGGACGGCCGCCACCGGGCGCGACACGCTCGACATCGTGGACGCCGGCGGCGGCACGGGCGGCTTCGCCGTGCCGCTGGCCACGCTCGGACACACCGTGACCGTGGTCGACCCGACCCCCGACTCGCTGGCCGCGCTGGAGCGCCGCGCCGCCGAGACGGGCGTCGGCGTGAAGGGCCTGCAGGGCGACGCCGCCGACCTCGGCGACCTGCTGGACCCCGGCAGCGCGGACCTGGTGCTGTGCCACAGCGTGCTGGAGTACGTCGAGGACCCGGCGGGCGCGCTGGGCGCGGTCGGCGGCATCCTGCGGCCGGGCGGCGTGGTGAGCGTGCTGGCCGCCAACTCGGTCGCCGCGGCCGTCCACCGCTCGCTGGCCGGCAACTTCGACGAGGCGCGCCGGGTGCTGTCGGATCCGGCGGGCCGCTGGGGCGACCGCGACCCCACGCCGCGCCGCTTCTCCCGGGAGACGCTGGGCGCGCTGCTGGCCGGTGCCGGGTTCACCGTCGGCGAGGTGCACGGCGTGCGGATCTTCGCCGACCTCGTCCCGGGCATGCTGGCCGAGAGCGACCCCGAGGGGCTCGTCGCGCTGGAGCGGGCGGCGGCGACCCATCCCGTGCTCCGCGACGTCGCCACCCAGATCCACGTCATCGCCTACCGCAAGTAGAAAAGACGTTCGGATGTCGCGGTGGTCGGGTAGGGTGACCTCATGTCCCGGAACCAGCTGCTGCCTCGGGATCCGTCACCACCGCCGGACGGTCCGGCCGACGACAGCGGCTGTCCCATCCTGCACGTGGACATGGACGCCTTCTACGCCAGCGTCGAGCTGCTCGACCACCCGGAGCTGCGGGGCACCCCGGTCATCGTCGGCGCCACCGGCGCGCGGGGGGTCGTGCTGAGCGCCACCTACGAGGCCCGCAGGTTCGGGGTCCACTCGGCGATGCCGATGACCCGGGCCCGGCGCATCTGCCCGCAGGCCACGGTCATCCCGCCCCGCCACGCCAAGTACGCCGAGGTGTCCCGCGGCGTCATGGAGATCTTCCAGGCGGTCACCCCCGAAGTGGAGCCGATCGCCTCCGACGAGGCGTTCCTCGATGTCGGCGGGGCCCGCCGCAGGCTCGGCAGCCCGGCGGCCATCGCCCGGATGATCCGCGCGCAGGTCGCCGAGCGGTACGGCATCACCTGCTCGGTGGGGGTGGCGAGCACGAAGTTCGTGGCCAAGCTCGCCTCGCGCCAGTGCAAGCCGGACGGCCTGCTCGTGGTCCCGGCCGACCGGGTCGTGGAGTTCCTGCACCCGCTGCCCGTCGCCGCCCTGTGGGGCGTGGGAGAGCGCACCGAGCAGGCCCTCGTACGGCTCGGCATCCGCACCGTGGGGGACCTGGCCCAGGTGCCGGCGGCGACGCTCCAGCGCGAGTTCGGCGCCGTCGGCGCGCACCTGGCGGCCCTGGCCTGGGGGCGCGACGAGCGCCGGGTGGTGCCGCACGCGCCCGACAAGAGCATCGGCAACGAGGAGACGTTCCCGCACGACGTCGACGACCCCGAGACGATCAGGCGTGAGCTGCTGCGGCTGTCGGAACGGGTCGCCGCGCGCCTGCGGGCCGGGGGGCACGTCGGCCGCACGGTCAGCGTCAAACTCCGCCGATCCGACTTCACGACCATCACCCGGTCGCGTACGCTGCGCGAGGCGACCGACGTCGCGAAGGAGATTTTCGACACATCATGCGAGCTCTACGAGGCCGCCGGGCTGGAGCGGGTGCGGTTGCGGCTGGTCGGCGTGCGCGTGGAAAACCTGCTTCCGGCCGCCGCGGCGACGCGTCAGCTGGGCCTGGGGGAGCGGGAGACCGGCTGGCGGGAGGCCGAACAGGCCATGGACCGGGCGGCTCGCCGCTTCGGTCCGGACGCGGTGAAGCCGGCATCGCTTGTTCGGCGTCCGTTTGGTCCAATAGGTCCATGACGTCACCTCCGGTTTGGACCGCGTTGGACGTTTTCTTTCGCCTACGTCTGAGGCCTCGTATTCTGGGGATAACCGACCGCGAGGTTCGGACACCCCGTGTCGTCCGTTGCCGTCTTCCCCTGAATGGGGCCGTCCTTGGGAGGCGCCGTGCCGCTGTCTGAGCACGAGCAGCGCTTGCTCGACCAGATCGAGCAGGCCCTCTATGCCGAGGACCCGAAGTGGGCGAACACCGTACGGATCAGCGATCCGCGCAGCCACTACAAGCGCCGCCTGGTGAAGGCCTCTATAGGCTTCGCACTCGGCGTGGTCCTGCTGATGGTCGGCGTCGTCGCGGCCCAGATCTGGCTCGGTGCCGCCGGCTTCGTGGTCATGCTGGCCACCTGCCTGTGGGGTCTGTCGAGCTGGAAGCGCATGAACGGGTTCGGTGACTCCCCGCCGTCCCACAACCGCGGCCGCCGCCCTCAGCGCCAGCGCCAGAGCTTCATGGAGCGCATGGAGGAGCGCTGGCGCCGCCGCCACGACGAGCACTGATCCCCATCTGAGCCACCGCTCCCCATCCGAGGCAACGCCGGTGGGCCCGCGTCGCGGGCCCACCGAGTCGTCTGTGGAGACCCCCACTCATCCCCCGCCTCGCCTGCGGCTGTTCGCCGGCCGAGTGCGGCCCTCAGCTTGACCCGATAGGGGCCCGCCGCCCCCGGCCCCACGTCGTCCGGCCCCACATCGTCCGGCGCCGGGCTGCCGGGGGGCCGCCGATCAGTGGCGGGAGCCGATCAGCGACGGGCGCCGGTCAGGGTCCGCTCGCTCGCGGAGTCGCCGGCTCCGGCCCGGGTGCCGCCGGGGCGTTCCGGCATGGTGGCCGTCCGCGTCGCGCCGGGCCGCGCCCGCCAGAGCCGCAGTCCCTCCAGCCGGTCGAACACGTCGAGCGCTCCCTCGCCGGCCGCCCGCACCCGCAGCAGAACGGATGTCGGAGCCAGCACGGCCCCCAGGCGCCGCCACCGTGAGGTCCTCGACGCCAGATCGCGCCTGATCCGGCGCAGGTCCGCGGGGACGGGCCCCGACGCCGAGGGCGTGGGAGCGTACCTGAGCCGCTCCTCGGACGTGACGACGCGGGTGAGCGACTCGGCGGCCTGCGGCCCGAGCGCGTACCGCTCGCCGATCCGGCGGCCGAGCGCGCGCGGCGTCTCGCTCGGCTCCCCGGCCATCCCCAGGTCCGTGAGCATGTCGCGCAGCTCGGACCAGGCCGCGTGGCCTCCCGTCGCCGTCCGCGTCATCCGGCGATGGCGCCGGCGGCGCACCACGAGCCGCGCGGCGGCGGGCAGCAACAGCAGCGCGAGCGCGGCGGCGGCGCCGATTCCGATCTTGACGGTCATGGGCGTGCCCGGGTCGGCCGCGATGGCCGTGCCGTCGAGGTCGCGGTCGAGCTGGCGCGGGTTCGGCCGGGCCGGCCCGGCGCTCTGGCCGCTGTCGTCCTTCTCGTCCGCCGACGGCCCGTCGGACGGGCCCGTCGTGGGATCGTCCGTCGGTGTGACGGGCAGCGAGTACAGCGGCACCTGGGCCGTGCCCTGCCCGCCGGCCCCGGCGGGAGTGGGCTCGAACCGCAGCCAGCCGATCCCGTCGAAGAACAGCTCCGGCCACGCGTGGGCGTCGTGGGTGCGGACCGTCCACACGTCGCCGATCTTGGCGCCGCCCGTGTATCCGATCGACACCCGCGCCGGGATGTTGAGCAGACGCGCCATCACGGCCATCGCGCCGGCGAACTGTTCGCAGTAGCCGGTGCGGTCGCGCAGCAGGAAGCGGGACAGCGCCTGCGCGCCCGATCCGGACGCGCGAACGTCGTAGGTGAACCGGCCGGCCCGGGTGAACCACTCCTGCAGCTCGACCGCGGCCTCGTACGGCGTGGCGGCGTCGGCGGTGACCCGGCGCGCGAGGGCGGCCACCCGGGGATCGAGCCCGTCGGGCAGCTGCAGATAGCGTTCGCTTTCCGGGAGGGCCACCGCCGTGCGCAGCTCGGTCATGGTGGGCTCCGGCTCCTCGGTCACCACCCGATACTCCAGCCCGGACGCCTCGTCCTCCGTGGAGAAGACCATGAGCGAGGACCGGTCCGCGCGCCAGTCGCCGTCCGCGTCGACCTGCCGGGCCGGGTACGGCAGCGGCAGGAAGTTGAGCTTGCCGATGTCCTCGCTCATCGTGACCCGCATCTCGGCGCGCTTCACCGACACCCCGGGGCGGAGCCCGGGAGTGGGCGGCAGCGGCCCTTCCGACACGCGGTCCTCCGAGAGCCCCCGCAGCGGGGACAGCGTCCACTTCGTCCCGTCGAAGATGTCGAGAGAGTAGATCCGCAGATAACGCGGCACGTCGTCGCTGCTGGTGTAGGTGAGCACGGTCGCGTTGCGCTGCTGCCTGAGCTGGCCGCCGAGCTTGGCGATGGCGTCGGGGATGCCGATGTTGCCGCCGCCCCCGCCGAGGCCGTTGCCGACGCCGAAGCCGAACAGCGGATCGGGGGAGAGCGCCGGCAGCACCGCGGGCACCAGGACCGCCAGCGCGATCGCCGCCACGCCGATGCGCTTGCCGGACAGGGCGAGCCGCTCGGTGTCGGGGGTGGCGCCATGCGCGGAGCCGGAGGAACGTCGCACCACGACGGCCCGGCCCCAGCGGCTCAGGCGCTCCCGCCCGTCGGCGACGAGCAGGCCGATGTAGCCGAACGCCGCGACGACGAACGCAGGCCACCCGATCGGCTCCGTGAGCACCGCCGCGGGCACGGTGAACAGGGCGAGCAGCGGCAGCCCGGCCAGCGCCGCCCGGCGCAGCCGCACCGCGAGGACGTCCACGAGCAGGGCGATCAGCGCCACGCCCACCGCGGTGAGCAGCGTGATGCCGGGATTGTCCGGCACCGGGGCGGCGTACTGCTGGATGTCGTCGAACCCGGAACCGACCAGCTCGGCGAGCCGGGCGAGCGAGTCCATGGTGGGGACGATCCGCAGCCACGCCTCGTCAGGCGTGAAGACGAGCGTCAGGTAGAGCAGGGCCGCCACGGGCGTCACGGCGGGCGCCACCCACGGACGGGCGCCAAGGCGGGAGGCCACCGCCCCGGCCACGGTGGTGACGAGGATCGCCCCCATGCAGGACCAGAACCAGGCGCCGCCCTCGAAGAGCGGGTAAAGCGTGATCGTGACGGCCGCCGTGGCCAGCCCCGCCGCAACCGGCAGTTTCATTGCTTCTTACCCTCCGTCACGCCGGAGCGGCCGGCTCAGGCCGCGCTCCTCTTGTTTCCGGCCTCCGGCCACACGCCGGCGAGCGAGGCACCGGCGGGCAGGTCGAGCACCCGCCACCCGGCACCGGTCAGGACCGAGCGCGCGGCCCGCGCGTTCTCGTCGGCGACGGCGTCCCAGGAGGCCCCGTTCCCGGAAGCGCGGTCCCAGGAGGCGAGGTCGAGCAGGACCGCGACGGCGGTCACGCCCGAACGCCTGAGCTGGGCGAGCGTCCGGGCCTCCTCCGGGTCGAGCGCCCCGAGGACCGCGATGATCAGCCCCTCCCCGCCGCCCTGGCGCAGCGCGCCGACGCCGTGCTCCAGCGAGCGCGCCGTGCTCTGCCGGATGACGGCGAGCGTGTCGAGCAGCGACCACGACTGGCCGGTGTCCACCACGTGCCGCGCGCCCTGGTCGGTGACCAGGCGCAGGGCGAGCCCCTCCGCGGACAGGTGCACGCCGATGGACGCGGCGGCCGAGACCGCGACCTCGAACGACGAGCGCGGCCCCTCGCCCCGGTGGGCGTGCCTGCGGGTGTCGAGCAGCAGCGCGCCCCGGCTCTGCAACTCCTGCTCCTCGCGCCTGACCATCAGCTCGCCGTGCCGCGCGGTCGAGCGCCAGTGGACCCGGCGCAGGTCGTCGCCCTGGCGGTACTCGCGGGGCGCCACGTCGTCGTCGCCCGCCGCCGCGACCGACCGCGTACGGCTGTCGCCGCCGCCGCTGTACTCGCCCGACAGGCGCACCGGCGGCAGCGGCACCACCTCGGGGGTGACCACGAGCGTGTCGGTGATGGTGAAGGAGCGAGTCAGCTCGACCAGCCCGAACGGGTCGGCGATCCGCACCGAGAGGGGCCCGATCGGGAAGCGTCCCCGCAGGTCCGAGCTCACCTTGTAGTCGATCTCCCGGACGCCGCGCGACTCCATCCGGTCGAGGACGAACCTCGGCCGCGTGCCCAGCGCGTACTGCAGGGTGTCCTCCACCAGCAGCAGCCCGGTGGGCAGCCGGGTGACGTTCTCCAGCCGCAGGGTGACCGTGCTCTCCTCGCCGGCCTGCACCCGCGCCGGGCTGAGCCGCCGGGCGGAGGCCAGACGGTATCGCGTGCGCGCGACGACCATCGACGCGATCAACGGCATCGCGATGATCAGCACGGCCACGCGCAGCAGGTCCTGCTCCCCGAGGACGAGGGCGCACAGCAGGGCCGCCACGCCGGAGGCGAGGAACGAACGTCCCCGCGGGGTCAGAGCCTTCAGCCCGGTCATGGGCCCTCCGTCACTTGCTCACTGTCACATCGCCGGGCGTACGCCCGGCTCACTCGCGTCCGCTACTTGGCGTCGGGGACGGGGACGCGCCGCACCAGCTCGCCGACGAGCTGTTCGGGGTGGCGGCGCTGCCCCTGCGCCTCCATGCTCGGCAGCAGGCGGTGCGCCAGCACGGGGACGGCCAGGTCCTGCAGGTCGTCCGGGATCACGTAGTCGCGGCCGGACAGCGCGGCGTGGGCCCGCGCGCTGCGCACCAGATGAAGGGTGGCCCGCGGGGAGGCGCCGAGCCGCAGGTCGGGGGAGTGCCTGGTGGCGGCCACCATCTCGACGGCGTAGCGCTTGACCGGCTGGGAGACGTAGACCGCGCGGACGGCCTGGATCAGCGCGGCCACCTGGGCCGTGGTCGCGACCGGGTCCATCTTGTCCAGCGGCTGGGAGGCGCCGTGCACGTCGAGCATCTCCAGCTCGGCGGCCGGCTCCGGGTACCCCATCGCGATCTTGGCGGTGAAGCGGTCGCGCTGCGCCTCGGGGAGGGGATAGGTGCCCTCCATCTCGATCGGGTTCTGCGTCGCGATGACCATGAACGGCGACTCCAGCGCGTAGGTCACGCCGTCGACCGTGACCTGATGCTCCTCCATGCACTCCAGGAGGGCGGACTGCGTCTTCGGGGAGGCGCGGTTGATCTCGTCCCCGACGACGATGTTGGCGAAGACCGGTCCGGGCTTGAACTCGAACTCCCGCGTCTGCTGGTTGTACGCGCTGACTCCGGTGATGTCGCTCGGCAGCAGGTCGGGGGTGAACTGGACGCGCTTGACCGGGCAGTCGATCGAGCGCGCCAGGGCCTTGGCGAGCATCGTCTTGCCCACGCCGGGCACATCCTCGATCAGCAGGTGGCCCTCCGCCAGGAGCACGGTGAGAGTAAGGCGGACGACGTCGCTCTTGCCCTCGATCACTGATTCGATCGAGTTGCGGATCCGGTGGGCGGTGTCGATCAGATCCTCGAGCCGGGCTGAAGCATCGGTGACGTCGGGAGTTACTGCCACCAGGCCTCCATGAGGGTGCGTCCCCGAGAATGGGGCGTTAAACGTTCCTTTTCCATTCTGTGTACTGACCCTATGTCCCCTCTGGTTCTCGGGCGACTTTGTCCGGAAATCCGGGTGAACTGCCCACAGTGTTGTGGCATCTCTTCACGGTCACGTGGCGCGTTCGTCCGAATCCCGTGACACGTGAAGCCCGGCCGCCCCGGCACGCTCCACTTCCCCCCACCGGTTTCCCCCACCGGGCCCCGGCCGCCGCCGGGAACCCCGTACGCGCCGGGGTTTCCGCGGGGCCGACACGCCCGTGCGCGGGCCGGGGGGCGCCGCGGCGCCCCACTCCGACCCACCCCATTTCACCTGCGAAAACGCCGCCGATTTTGAATGCCGACACGCTCAGAATCAGTTGACGGTGGGGAGAAGTGGAGTATGGTGGTGCGCAGTGGAGGGCAGGGGCTATAGCGCTGAGCGCTCCACAAGGCACAGGAGGTGGGTCCGGTGTTCCTCGGCACCCACCACCCGCGCCTCGACGACAAAGGACGGCTGTTCCTGCCGGCGAAGTATCGCGAGGAGCTGGCGGAGGGTCTGGTGATCACCAAAGGCCAGGAGCGCTGCCTCTACGTCTTCCCCGTAGAGGAGTTCCAGCGCATCACCGAGGCCCTGCGTACCGCTCCGGTGACGGCGAAGGCGGTCCGCGACTACAGCCGTGTCTTCTTCGCCAGCGCGTCCGACGAGGTGCCGGACAAGCAGGGACGCATCACGATTCCCCAGACGCTGCGGCGGTACGCCGGGCTGGAACGTGACTGCGTCGTGATCGGCGCCAACACGCGGCTGGAGATCTGGGACGCCCAGGCATGGGACACCTACCTGGAGGCTCAGGAGCAGGCATTCTCCGATCTTTCGGAGGAGGTGCTGCCCGGGATTCTGTAGATCGGTCCTTTCTTTTGATCAATTGACCCGTCGGTGACGTTCGGCGAGGTCTCCACCCGCTCCCATGTGGCAGCTGATGCACCTTCCCCGGTGTCAGACGCCACGGCCGACGCGGATGGGGACCTGGCCGGACGGGTCGGTTCTCAGGGAACCGGCATGGGTGGGGGTCCGTTGGGTAGTCACCGGCGGCACAGCCGCGAATCCGCGAGTACTGCGGCGTAAATGGGGGTTGGAAGCGTTGTCGTACGAGCCCGGTCAGCCGGGTGGTCACGTTCCGGTCATGCTCGATCGCGTGCTGGAGTTGCTCGCTCCGGCGTTGTCCGGACCGGAGCCGGTGGCCGTGGACGCCAACCTCGGTCTCGGCGGGCACGCCGAGGCGCTTCTGGCCGCCCACCCCTCTCTCCACCTCGTCGGCATCGACCGCGACCCCACCGCCATCGAGCGTTCCACCGCCCGGCTCGCGCCGTACGCGGACCGGATCACTCTGGTGCGCGCCGTCTCCGACGACCTGGCCGACGTGCTCCGTGACGCCGGACGGCCCCGCGTGGACGCCGCGCTGTTCGACCTCGGCGTGTCCTCCCCTCAGCTCGACGAGGCCGAGCGCGGTTTCGCCTATTCCTACGACGCCCCCCTCGACATGCGGATGGACCGCGAGCAGGAGCTCACCGCCGAGCGTGTGGTGAACACCTACTCCGCCGCGGACCTCACCCGCATCCTGCGCGACTACGGCGAGGAGCGCTTCGCGGCACGCGTCGCGAACCTCATCGTCAAGGAGCGCGCCAAGGACCCCATCACCAGCACGAAACGGCTTGCCGACCTGGTCCGCGCGGCGATACCCGCCGCCACGAGGCGGACCGGGGGCAACCCGGCGAAGAGAACGTTCCAGGCGCTGCGCATCGAGGTGAACGGAGAGCTGTCGGCGCTCGAGCGCGCGCTCCCCGCCGCGCTCGACGCGCTGGTGCTGGGCGGGCGCGTGGTCGTGCTCGCCTATCACTCCCTGGAGGACCGGCTCACCAAGCAGGTCCTCGTGGCGCGAACCAGGGACACCAGCCCCCCCGGGCTGCCGGTCCCCCTGGAGGCTCACCAGCCCCGGTTCCGCCTTCTGACGAGGGGAGCGGAGCTCCCGGACGACGAGGAGGTGGCCCGCAACCCGCGGGCGGCCTCGGCCCGCTTGCGGGCGGCAGAGAGGATCCGCGAGGGATGAGGACAGAGCAGGAGAGCAGGAGGGCGGCCGGGCGCACGGCCGCGCCGCCGCGCGTACCCGGCCGCACGCCGGGCCGGACCGCCGCGACGGCGGGCGAGGCCGTCGCCGCTCCGGAGAAGCGCCGCGTCCGCCCCGGCGCGCCCACAGCGGGCGACGACCGCACGCGCGAGGCCGTCCCGGCTCCCCGCGGCGGCGCGGAGAGCCGTCGCGGGGAGGCCGCCCCGGCTTCCCGGCCTGGCGCTGACGGCCGGCTCCGTCGTGAGGCGGTCCCGGCCCCCCGGAAGGCTCGTACGGCCGCCCCCGCCGCTTCCGGCACAGCCGCGCCCGGCACGGCCGGATCCCGCACGGCCACCCGTCCCGCGCCGTCCCGTGAGGCCCGGGGCCTCACCGAGGTCGCGCCCGCTCCGCGGCGCGTCCGGCGCGGCGGAGCGGAAACCCGGCCGGCGGCGACCGCGCGTGCCACAATGGCGCGGCGGGCGTTCCGGCGGCCGCCGCGTGCGCCCTTCGTGCTGCTCGTCGTGGGCCTCATGTGCGGCGGCCTGGTGACCCTCCTGCTGCTGAACGTGGTCCTCTCGCAGGACTCGTTCAGGCTGAGCGACCTGCAGTCGAGCATCGACGAGCTACACGAGCAGGCCGCGGAGCAGGAGAACCAGCTCCGCCAGTGGACGCAGCCGGGCCCGCTGGGCGATCAGGCCGCGGCGCAGGGTCTCGAACCCGACACGTCGGCGCCGGAGTTCATCGACGCGGGCGGCGGCGCGGCGCAGGAGCAGGCCCAGAAGGAGGGCACGGACCGGTGAGAGACAGCGGCCGGAACCCGGGTCCCGGCCGCGGGGGTCCCAGCGGGCGAGGCGGTGGCCAGGGCCCGGGCGGTGACAGGAGGAGCCCGGGCTCCCCGGGGCGGCCGTCCCGTCAGGACGGGCCGCCGAAGCCTGGACGTCCCGGCAGACCCGCCGACCCCGGACGCGACGACGCGACGGGCGGCACGACCGGCGGAACGGCACGGCGCGGCAGGACCGGCGGTGCCCCGGAAGGCGGAGGCAAGCAGGGCGGCGGCCGGGCCGACGGTGCGCGCGACGCCGCGGGCGGGCGCGACGACGCCCGGAACGGCCGCACCGGCGAGTCGCCCGGGAGGCGCCGGCCGGCGCCGGGCGGATCCGTCCCGCCCTCTCGCACGCCGCGAAGGGGCGAGCCCGGCGTGCCCGGCGGCGGCCCGCGCCGCGCCGTCGCGCAGCACCCGGCCCCGGGTGAGGGGCGTCCGCGTGGCGCGCGCGCGAGCGGATCCGGCGACGACGGGGACCGGCCGCGTGGCGCGGGATCCGGGCAGTCGCCGGCGGGTGCGCCAGGAACCTCTGACCGCCCGCGTGGCGGCGCGCCGGGTCACGGCGCGCGGGGAGCCGCGTCCGGCGCTCCCGGCCGCCCACGCACCGCGGCCGCCGGCGACCCGCGTTCCGGCGGCCCAGCAAAGTCCGGCGCTTCCGGAAAGTCCGGTGCTCCCGGCAGACCCGGCGTCCCGGGAACATCGGGAACGTCCGGCGACGCCGTTTCGGCGAGGGCAGGGGCTCCGGGCAGGACCGGCGCACCGCGGCCGTCCGCGCCGGGAGCGCCCGGCGGGACCGGCGCGGGCCGTCCCCGTAGCGGCGGCACCCCGCCGCGCCGGGAGCGTCCGCAGGGACCGCAGCGTTCTTCAGGCCCGCCGGGCCCGCCGGGCCCGCCACGTCCGCCCGCCGTGCTCCGGCTGGGCAACCCCGCCCGGAGGCTGAGGGCGGCGCTGGTGGTGATGGCGATCGTGCTGTCGCTGTTCGCCGGCCGGCTGGTCCAGCTCCAGGGCTTCGACTCCAAGGTGCTCCAGGCGAGGGCGGCGGAGCAGCGCGTGCGGCCCGAGACGCTGCCGGCGCGGCGCGGCTCGATCACCGACGCCGGGGGCCACGACCTCGCCGTGACGGTGGAGGCCAGGGAGATCTACGTCGACCCCAAGGACGTCGACCCGGACAAGCGCGACCTGGTCGCCACCACGCTGGCACGGGAGCTGAACAAGCCCAAGGAGGAGATCGCCGCCGCGCTGGCCAAGACCACCCAGCGGTACATCCCGCTGGCCCGTGGCGTCGAGCCGCCGCGGGCCAAGCGCATCATGGGCTTCGAGCTCAAGGGCGTGGGCATGAAGGAGACCTATCGCCGCCTCTATCCCGGGGGCTCGCTCGCGGGCGGCCTGCTCGGCTTCGTCGGCGTCGACGGCAGGGGCCTGGAGGGCCTGGAGAGCGCGTACGACGACATCCTGGCGGGCAAGGACGGCAAGCAGAGCGTCGAGCTCGGCGCGAACCGGCAGCGCATCCCGATGACGCGCAGCCAGCGCGAGGCGCCGGTGCCCGGACGGGACGTGCGCCTGACCGTCGACAGGGACATCCAGTGGGCCGCGGAGCAGGCGCTCGACCGGCAGGTCCGCGCGACGGGGGCGCGCAGCGGCAGCGTGATCGTCATGGACGTGCGGACCGGGCAGATCCTCGCCATGGCGAACGCGCCCCAGGCCAACCTCAACGACTGGCAGTCGGCCCCGGCCGAGGACCGCGCCAACCGCGCGGCGTCCGAGGTGTTCGAGCCGGGCAGCACCAACAAGGTGATCACGGCCGCGGCGGCGATGGAGGCGGGCGTCGTCACCCCCGACACCGTCTTCCGCGTGCCCGACCACATCCAGTGCGCCGACCAGCAGCTCAAGGACGCCCACCCGCACAAGCCCGAGCCGCTGACGTTCACCGGGATCCTCGCCGAGTCGAGCAACGTCGGCACGATCATGGTATCCGAGAAGATCTCCAGCCAGCGGCTGTACGACATGTTCCGGTCCTTCGGATTCGGCGCGCGCAGCGGATCGGGTGTCCCCGGCGAGCAGGCCGGCCTGCTGCCGCAGTGGCAGACATGGTCGGGCAGCCAGCGCTGTACGATCGCCTACGGCCAGGGCATCTCGGTCACCGCGCTGCAGATGGCCAGCGTCTACCAGACGATCGCCAACGGCGGAGTGCGGGTGACCCCCTCGATCGTGGCGGGCACCACCGACGAGCACGGCGCGTTCGTCCCCAGCCCCGCCGCCAAGGGCACGCGGGTGATCAGCGAGACCACTGCCAGGAAGATCGCCCTGATGCTGGAGGCCGTGGTGGGCCACGAGGGCACGGGAGAGGAGGCCTCGATCGAGGGCTACCGTGTCGCGGGCAAGACCGGCACCGCCATGCGATACGACGAGAAGTGCGCGGGATACTGCGGGTACACCGCCACGTTCGTCGGCTTCACCCCCGCGGACCAGCCACGGCTGATGGCCCTGGCGGTCATCCAGGACCCGAAGAAGGACCACTACGGCGGCTCCGTCGCCGCCCCGGTGTTCAAGGACGTCATGACTTTCGCGTTGAAGAGCAGGAAGATCCCGCCGACCGGTACGAAGGCGCCCGCGATGGTCCTTCGCCCGTCGGAGTGACGGCGGAGTGACCGGAGCAGGAGTGGCCGGGGCGAGCGACGGAGGGGGGTACGCTCTCGCCGTGCGTTCCCCGTCGTCCATGCGTCCCGAGGCCGTCCAGGCCCGTCCGCTGTCCGCGCTGGCGTCCCTGCTCGGCACGTCGTCGGCCGTCCCGTCCCCCGGAGCGCGGGCGGTGCGCGGCACGGTCACCGGAATCACCCTCGACTCGCGCCGGGTGCGGCGCGGCGACCTGTACGTGGCCGTGCCCGGCAACGCCCGGCACGGCGCGGAGTTCGCCGGCGACGCCCTGGCATCGGGTGCGACGGCCATCCTGACCGACGAGGAGGGCCGCGACCGGGCCGCCGCCACCGGGCTGCCGGTGCTCGTCGTGCCCGACCCGAGGGCGGTGCTCGGCGAGGTCGCCGCCTGGGTGTACGGCAGGCCGGCGGCCGGCATCACGCTCATCGGCGTCACCGGCACCAGCGGCAAGTCCACCTCGACGTTCCTGCTGGAGGCGGGCCTGCGGGCGGCGGGTCACCGCACCGGCCTGGTCGGCGGCGTGGAGATCCGCGCGGGCGACGTGCGGTTCACCCCCGAGCTCACCACCCCGGAGGCGACCGACCTGCAGGGGCTGTTCGCGCTGATGCGCGAGCGGGGCGTGAGCGCGGCGGCCATGGAGGTCTCCAGCCACGCCCTGGCGCTCGGCCGCGTGGACGGCCTGTTCTACGACGTGTCGATCTTCACCAACCTCTCGCAGGACCACCTGGACTTCCACCGCGACCTGGACGACTACTTCGCGGCCAAGGCGCGGCTGTTCACCCCCGAGCTCAGCCGGGCGGGCGTGGTGAACATCGACGACGCCCACGGACGGGAGCTGGCCGCCACGGCCAAGATCCCGATCACCACGTTCTCCGCCGCCGGGGCGCCGGAGGCCGACTGGCGCGCCGAGGACGTGCGCCTCGGCTCCGCCGGCAGCACGTTCCGCCTGGTCGGTCCCGGCGGGGTCGAGGCCGAGGTGTCGGTGGCCCTGCCCGGCCCGTTCAACGTGGCCAACACGCTCGGCGCGCTGGTGGCGCTGGTGGAGGCCGGGGTCCCGCTGCAGGCCGCCGTGACCGGCGTGGGCGAGTTCGGCGGCGTGCCGGGCCGGATGGAGCGGGTGCCGGGCGCGGACGACGTCCAGGTGATCGTGGACTACGCGCACAAGCCGGGCGCGGTGGAGTCGGTCCTGTGCTCGCTGCGCGCCGTGCTGGACGACGGGCCGGGAGGCCGCCTGGTGATCGTGCTGGGCTGCGGCGGCGACCGCGACCGCGGCAAGCGCCCGATGATGGGCGAGGCCGCCGTCCGCCTCGCCGACCTGGCCGTGTTCACCAGCGACAACCCTCGCACGGAGGACCCGCTCGCGATCCTCGCCGCGATGCTGGAGGGCGCACTGCGGGTACCCATCAAGGAGCGGGGCCACGTGGTCGTGGAGCCGGACCGGGCGGCCGCCATCCGCCTGGCGATCGGCGGTGCGGCGCCCGGAGATGTGGTAGTTGTGGCCGGCAAGGGACACGAGCAGGGGCAGTATGTCGGGGGCGAGGTCGTTCCCTTCGACGACCGCGAGGTGGCCGCCGCGGCCATCGCGGAGCGGAGCCGGGCGCGGCGGGCGGCGCGAGAGGCCGCCGATGCGTGAGCCGATGCCGGGCCGTGCCCTGGCGGCCGAGTTAGCGACGCGAAAGAGAGCAGGAAAGACACCATGATCCCGATGCCGCTGGCCCGGGTCGCCGAGATCACGTCCGGAGCGCTGAACGGGGCGGCCGACCCCGCGGCCGTGGTCCGGGGGCCCGTCGTGATCGACTCACGGGCGGCCGGACCGGGCTCGCTGTTCGTGGCGATCAAGGGTGAACGGGCCGACGGGCACGACTTCGCCCGGCAGGCCCGCGACGCCGGCGCCGCCGCCGTCCTCGCCACCCGGCCCGTCGAGGCGCCGGCCGTGATCGTGGGCGACCCGCTCGCGGCCCTGGCCTCCCTCGCCACCGCCGTGCTGTCGGAGCTGTCCGGCACGACCGTGGTCGGGGTGACCGGATCCGCGGGCAAGACCACGACCAAGGACCTGCTGGCCGGCCTCGCCGCCCGGCTCGGCCCCACGGTCGCCCCCGTCGGCTCGTTCAACAACGAGATCGGCCACCCGCTGACCGTCCTCAAGGCCGACGAGACCACCCGGTTCCTGGTCCTCGAGCTGAGCGCGCGCAACATCGGCCACATCGCCTATCTCGCGAGGATCGCCCCGCCGCGCATCGGCGTCGTGCTCAACGTCGGCACCGCGCACCTCGGGGTGTTCGGCGGCAAGGAGGCGATCGCGCAGGCGAAGGGCGAGCTCGTCGAGGCGCTGCCCGCCGACGGGGTGGCCGTGCTCAACGCCGACGACCCGCTGGTGCGCGCGATGGCCGGCCGTACGAGCGCGCGGGTGACCTACTTCGGGCGCTCGCCGGAGGCGCACGTGCGGGCGGAGGACGAGACGCTCGACGCGACCGGCCGCGCCTCGTTCACGCTGCGCACGCCGTCCGGCACCGCTCCGGTCCGGCTGCGCCTGTACGGCGCGCACACGGTGGAGAACGCCCTGGCCGCCGCGGCGGCCGCGCACGAGCTGGGGCTGCCGGTGGCCGACATCGCCGAGGAGCTGTCGGCGGCCGAGCCGCGCAGCCGCTGGCGGATGGAGGTCACCGAGCGGCCCGACGGCGTGACCGTGATCAACGACGCCTACAACGCCAACCCCGACTCCATGCGGGCCGCGTTCGGCAGCCTCGCGGTGATGGGGGAGGGGCGGCGGCGGTTCGCGGTGATCGCCGCGCTGCGCGAACTCGGCGAGGACAGTCCGGCCCTGAACGAGGACCTCGGGCGGCTGGCCGCGGGCGCGGGCCTGGAGGCGGTCGTCGTCGTGGGGGAGGACGCCGAGCCGGTGCTCCGGGGCGCGCCCGGCGCGATCCACGTCCCGGACGCCCCGGCGGCGGCGCGGGAGTTGTCGGACCGGCTCGCGCCGGGCGACGTGGTGCTGGTGAAAGGGCCGCGTGCGGCCGGACTCGAGCGGGTCGCCGAGGCGATCCTCGGAGGTGACGCCCGGTGAGGAACATCCTCATCGCGGGGGCGATCTCGCTGATTCTCTCCATGGTCGGCACGCCGCTGGCCATCCGGCTGTTCGCCCGCAGGGGCTACGGCCAGAACATCCGGGAGGAGGGCCCGTCGGGACACTACGACAAGAAGGGCACTCCCACGATGGGCGGCACGGTGATCGTCATCGCGTCGCTGATCGGCTACTTCGTGGCCCACGGGGCGACCGTCTTCTCGGCCGTCGGCGACCCCCCGACGGCATCGGGACTGCTGGTGCTGTTCCTGATGACGGGCCTCGGCGCGGTCGGCTTCCTCGACGACTTCATCAAGATCTACAAGCAGCGGAGCCTGGGCCTGCGCAGCGGCGCCAAGGCGGGCGGGCAGCTCGTCGTCGGGGCGATCTTCGCGGTGCTCGTCCTGCGGTTCCCCAACGCCTACGCCGTGACCCCCGCGGAGACGCGCGTGTCGTTCCTGCGGGACATCGGGCCGTCGATCGGGCTGATCGGGTTCATGATCTGGGTCGTGTTCTTCATCGTGGGCTTCTCGAACGCGGTGAACCTGACCGACGGCCTCGACGGCCTGGCATCCGGCGCCACCTGCCTGGTCCTCGCGGCGTACGTGCTGATCGGCAACTGGCAGCTGCGCAACAGCTGCACGACGGTCGGCTTCGGCCCCAACTGCTACTGGGTGCGAGATCCGCTCGACCTGGCGGTGGTCGCGGCGGCGGTGCTGGGCGCCTGTCTGGGCTTCCTGTGGTGGAACGCCCCGCCCGCCAAGATCTTCATGGGTGACACCGGCTCGCTGGCCCTCGGCGGCGTGATCGCCGGCCTGGCCTTCACCACCCGGACCCAGCTCCTGCTCGTCATCCTGGGCGGCCTGTTCGCGATCATCACGATGTCGGTGATCATCCAGGTCGGGTCCTTCAAGCTCACCCGCAGACGCGTCTTCCGGATGGCGCCACTCCAGCACCACTTCGAGCTGTCGGGCTGGGCCGAGACGACGATCGTGGTGCGCTTCTGGCTGATCGCCGCCTTGTGCGTCGCCGCCGGTCTCGGACTGTTCTACCTCGAATGGATGCCGAAACAGTGAACGTCGTCGTCGCCGGCCTCGGCGTGTCGGGCGCCGCCGCGGCGCGGGCCCTGGCGGCGCGCGGCGAGCGCGTGACCGTGCTGGAGGCCGCGGACGGCGAGCGGCAGCGCGCGACGGCCGCCGAGCTCGCCGAGCTGGGCGTGGAGGTGCGCTTCGGCGAGCCCGCCCTGCCCGCCGCGACCTCGCTCCTGGTCACCTCGCCGGGCTGGCGTCCCACCCACCCGCTGCTCGTCGCCGCCGCGGACGCGGGCGTCGATGTCATCGGGGAGGTCGAGCTGGCCTGGCGGCTGCGGCAGGAGCCCGCGGCCCCCTGGCTGGCGCTGACCGGCACCAACGGCAAGACCACCGCCGTCCGCATGCTCACGTCCATGCTGTCCGCCGCCGGGCACAAGGCCGTGGCCGTGGGCAACGTCGGCGTCCCCATCGTCGAGGCCGTCGACGGGCCGTACGACGTGCTGGCCGTGGAGCTGTCGAGCTTCCAGCTCCACTGGTCCTCGACCCTGGCCCCGCTCGCGGCGGCCGTGCTCAACGTGGCGCCCGACCACATCGACTGGCACGGCTCCATGGAGGAGTACGCCGCGGCCAAGGCGCGTATCTTCGCGGGAGCGGGGACGGTGGTCTACAACGCCGACGACGCGTCGTCGTCCCGCCTGGCCGAGCCGTACGCCTCACGGGTGGGCTTCACGCTCGCCGTGCCCCGGCCCGGGCAGCTGGGAGTCGTGGAGGACCTGCTGGTCGACCGGGCCTTCGTGGCCGACCCGGCGACCTCGGCGGAAGAGCTGGCCTGCCTCGCCGACGTGCGGCCGTTCGCGCCGCACAACGTCTCCAACGCGCTCGCCGCCGCCGCCCTGGCCCGCGCGTACGGCGTGCCGCCCGAGGCCGTACGGCGCGGCCTGCGGGAGTTCACGCCCGACCCGCACCGGATCGCCCACGTGGCCCGGGTCGGCGAGGTCGACTACGTGGACGACTCCAAGGCGACCAACCCGCACGCGGCCGCCGCGTCCCTGGCCGCCTACGAGTCGGTCGTGTGGATCGCGGGCGGCCAGCTCAAGGGCGCCGACATCGACGACCTCGTGCGGCAGGCCGCGCCCCGGCTGCGCGGCGCGGTGCTGCTGGGGACCGACCGGGATGTGATCCGCCGCGCATTGGCGCGACACGCCGCGAATGTCCCCGTGGTGGACGTGCCGGGGCAAGACACTGGGGTCATGGACCGTGTCGTCACCGAAGCCGCCCGGCTCGCCACCCCGGGTGACACCGTGCTGCTCGCCCCCGCCGGGGCGTCACTGGACATGTTCGCGAGTTACGGAGCGCGTGGGGAGGCCTTCGCCCGAGCCGTGCGGCGGCTGGCGGCCCGGTGACGGGCCCCGCGACCGGCCCCGCGACCGGCCCCGCCGGCGCCGCCACCGCCCGGAAGGCGGAACGCCAGGGGCCCGAGCCCGTCGGCTGGGCCGCCGCCCAGCTCGCCGCCCTGCGCGAGCTGCTCGCCCGCCCGCTGACGTCCTACCACCTGGTGCTCGGGTGCAGCGCGCTGCTGCTGGCGCTCGGGCTGATGATGGTGCTGTCCGCGTCGAGCATCGAGGCGCTGCAGCGGACCGGCGACCCGTTCTACTGGTTCCTCAAGCAGGTCACGTCGGTGGCGATAGGGCTTCCCCTGATGTGGGTCTGCTCCCGGTTGCCGCAGAGGTTCTTCCGCCTGGCCGGCTATCCGCTGATGGGCCTGTCGATCCTCGGCCTGCTGATGGTCATCTTCCTCGGCCAGGAACTGCTGGGCGCCCAGCGGTGGATCGTCATCGGCCCGTTCTCGGTCCAGCCGTCGGAGCCGGCGAAGCTGGCCCTGGTGCTGTGGGGCGCCGACCTGCTCGCGGCGCGGGCGCGCGCCGGCCGCATCGAGTGGCGCCAGCTGCTGATCCCGCTGATGCCGGGCGTGGCCCTGCTGGCCGTCCTGGTCATGCTGGGGCGCGACCTCGGCACGACGCTCGTGCTCATGATGATCTTCCTGGCGCTGCTGTGGGTGGTCGGCGCGCCGGTGCGGCTGTTCGGCGGGATTCTCGCGCTGCTCGCGCTGGCGACCGCCACTATGATCGTCGTCGAGCCGTACCGGCTCGGCCGCCTCACCGGCTTCATGCACGTGTGGGAGACCGCGCAGAACGAGGGGTTCCAGTCCGCCCAGGGACTGATGGCCATCGGCTCCGGCGGCTGGTTCGGCCTCGGGCTCGGCGCGGGCCGGCAGAAGTGGAACTACGTTCCGCACGCGGAGAGCGACTTCATCTTCTCGATCCTGGGCGAGGAGCTCGGGCTGATGGGGACGCTCGTGGTGGTCGCGCTGTTCGGCCTGCTCGGGTACGCCGGGCTGCGCATCGCCATCCGGACGAAGGACCCCTTCGTCCGGCTGTCGGCCGCCGCCGTCACCGCCTGGATCGCCGGTCAGGCCGTCGTCAACATCGGCGCGGTCATCGGGGTCTTCCCGGTCACCGGCATCCCGCTGCCCCTGGTGTCGTACGGCGGATCGGCGCTGCTGCCGACGCTCGCCGCGCTCGGCATGCTGGTGTCGTTCGCCAAACAGGAGCCCGGAGCGCCCGAGGCGCTGGCCGCCCGTGGCCCGGGACCGGTCGCGCGGGCTCTAAGCTGGCTTGGCCTGAACGGCCGCGCCGGGCGGCGGCCCGTGATCTCGCGGGCACCGGCCCGTCAGCAGGCGGCACGGCCGCGGACGGCACGAAGAGGAACGACAGGGAACGGACGCGGCAACATTCGCGAGAAGATCCGGGAAGACGTCCGCGAGAACATCCGCGAAGACGTCCGCGAGAACAGGGAGTGACATGAGGGTGGTCCTCGCCGGCGGCGGGACGGCCGGCCATATCGAGCCGGCGCTCGCGCTGGCCGACGCGCTTCGCCGGCTCGACCCGAGGATCGGCATCACCTGCCTCGGCACCGAGCGCGGCCTGGAGACCCGCCTGGTGCCCGCCCGGGGCTACGAACTCGAACTCGTGCCCGCCGTGCCGTTGCCCCGCTCGCTCAGCCCCCAGCTCCTCACCGTGCCAGGCCGCCTCGCCGGGTCCATCGGCAGCGCCGCGGGCATCCTCGACAAGGTCGGCGCGGACGTCCTGGTCGGCTTCGGCGGGTATGTCGCCACGCCCGGCTACCTCGGCGCCCGGCGGCGCGGCGTGCCGATCGTGGTCCACGAGGCCAACCCCCGGCCCGGCCTGGCCAACCGGCTCGGCGCCCGCCTCACCGAGCACGTCTTCACCGGCCACCCGGACGCCGTGCTCCCGAACGCCGAGTACATCGGCATCCCGCTGCGCCGCGAGATCAGCATGATGGACCGCCTGTCGATGGGCGACAAGGCGCGGTCGTACTTCGGGCTGGAGTCCGACCGGGTGACGCTGCTCGTGTTCGGCGGCTCCCAGGGCGCCCGCTCGATCAACCAGGCGGCGCTGGAGGCCGCGCCCTACCTGCGGGCGGCGGGCGTCCAGGTGCTGCACGTGATCGGGCCCAAGAACACCGTCGAGGCGGAGCTCCCGCCGGGCGACCCGCAGTACGTCATCCTGCCGTACGTCGACCGGATGGACCTCGCCTACGCCGCCGCCGACCTCGTGCTGTCCCGCGCGGGCGCCATGACCTGCGCCGAGCTCACCGCCGTGGGGCTGCCCGCGGCGTTCGTGCCGCTGCCGCACGGCAACGGCGAGCAGCGCCTGAACGCCGAGCCCATCGTGCGGGCCGGGGGCGGCCTGATGGTCGACGACGCGAACCTGTCGGCCGCCTGGATCGTCCAGACGCTGCTGCCGATCCTGAACGACCCCGAGCGTGTGGTCGCGATGTCCGAGGCCGCATCGCGGATGGGCCGCAAGGACGCCGACATGGCGCTCGCCCGCAAGGTGCTGGAGATCGCTCACCGATGAGTCTCGTCAAGCTCGTGGATCCCGTCCCGGCGGCCGACCTGGGGCGGGTGCACTTCATCGGCATCGGCGGCGCCGGGATGTCCGGCATCGCCCGGATCCTGCTCAAGCGGGGCGTGCCGGTGTCGGGCAGCGACGCGCGGCCCTCCGAGCTGCTGGCCGAGCTGCGCGAGCTGGGCGCCGTCATCCACGTCGGCCACGCCGCCTCCCACATCAAGGAGGTGGACACGGTCGTGGTGTCCACCGCCATCCGCGACTCCAACCCCGAGCTGGGGGAGGCGTTGCGGCAGAACCTGCGGGTGATCCCGCGCGCCGCCGCGCTGGCCTCGGTCATGACCGGCCGCACCGGCATCGCCGTCGCCGGCACGCACGGCAAGACCACGACGACCTCGATGCTGACCGTGGCCCTGCAGAAGTGCGGCGAGGACCCGTCGTACTGCGTCGGCGGGCAGCTCGTGACGACCGGGCTCGGCGCCGACGACGGCGCGGGCGAGGTGTTCGTGGCGGAGGCCGACGAGAGCGACGGCTCGTTCCTCATGCTCGCGCCGCGCATCGCCGTGGTGACCAACGTCGAGGCCGACCACCTCGACAACTACGGCGACCCCCAGGCCGTCCACGACAGTTTCGCCCGCTTCGTCGAGCGGATCGGGTCGCTGCTCGTGGTGTGCGCCGACGACCCGGGCGCCGCCGCCCTCGTTCCCGTCGCGCGTGAGCGCGGCCTCACCGTCGTCACGTACGGCGAGAGCGCCGGCGCCGACCTGCGCACGACCGACGTGGTGCCGCGCGGCCTCGGCGTGGAGTTCGGCGTGGAGCTCGGCCCCGCCGTGCCCGGGGGAGCGGGACACGGCGAGGTGCGCCTCGCGGTGCCGGGCCGGCACAACGCGCTCAACGCCACCGCGGTGATCGCCGTGGCGCTCCACCTCGGCCTGCGCTTCGACGACGTCAAGGAGGGCCTGGCCGCCTTCACCGGGGCCAAGCGGCGGTTCGAGTCCAAGGGCGAGGCCGCGGGCGTGACGGTCTTCGACAGCTACGCCCATCATCCGACCGAGCTGACCGCCGACCTGCGTGCCGCCCGCGACGTCGTCACCGGCGACGGCCGGGTCATCGCGGTCTTCCAGCCGCACCTCTACTCGCGCACCCGGTTCTTCGCCGACGAGTTCGGCGCGGCGCTCGGCCTCGCCGACGAGGTGGTCGTGCTGGACGTGTACGGCGCGCGCGAGGACCCCGAGCCGGGGGTCTCCGGCGCGCTGGTCGCGGGGAAGATCCCGCTTCCCGCCGAGCGGGTCGTCTACGCGCCCGACCGGCAGGCCGTGCCCGCGCTCGTCGCCGGCCGGGCCCGCGCCGGGGACATCGTGCTGACGATGGGCGCGGGAGACGTGACGGAACTCGGCCCGAAGATCGTCGCGGAGCTGTCCGCCCGGTGATACGGGCCGTGCTCCGGAGCGTGGGGGACCGGTGAGGCGGGCCGTCCGGCGTTCGGCCCTCGCGACCCTGCTGACCGGCGGGGTGGTGGGCGTCGCCACGTGGGTCGTGTTCTTCTCGCCCGTCCTCGGCGTGCGGGAGGTCGAGATCACCGGCAACAGCCGGATCCCCGCCGAGCAGCTGCGGCAGGCCGCGGGGGTGCGCACCGGCACACCGCTCGCCACCGTCGACCTCGCCGGGGTCGAAGGGCGGCTGCGGGCGATGCGCGCGGTCGAGTCGGCCACCGTCGACCGCGGCTGGCCGGGAACGCTGCGCATCAGCGTGGTCGAACGCGTCCCCGCCGCCGCCGTGCCCATGGGCGTGACGACCGCGGTGATCGACCGGTACGGCGTCGTCCTGCAGCAGGTGACCGTGGCCCCGCCCCGGCTGCCGGTGCTGCGCGTCCAGCGGGCCGCCGTGGACGACCCCGCCACCAGGGCCGGGCTCACCGTGCTGCGGGCGCTGCCGGAGAGCGTCCTGCAGCGCCTGCGCGAGCTGCGCGTCTCCTCACCACGGTCGATCACGCTCAAACTCACCGACGGCCGTACGGTCGTATGGGGAGACGCGGGGCGCTCGGCGCAGAAAGGACGTGTCCTGCTCGCCGCCCTCGCCAAGCCGGGAACCAGCTACGATGTCAGCTCGCCGCAGGTGGTGACGGTCAAGTGAGATATCTCACGGGCCGCGGACGCATGATCCGGGACCGCCTTTCAGCGGGGCGTCGTGTGAATAGGACAGCGCGCGACACGCCGGACGGCCTTGCGGCGCGGTTAGTTGACCCTGGGGGACGCGCAACCCTACTGTCCGTATCAATCCTCAGGTTGACATAACTCTAAATCTCAACTTGAGGGTGAGAGTTCAGAAGACGGCGGGCCTTGCCCGCATGAAACGCAAACGAGCGGAAAGGCCCCTCGTCGTGGCAGCACCGCAGAACTACCTCGCGGTCATCAAGGTCGTCGGCATCGGCGGCGGCGGAGTGAACGCCGTCAACCGGATGATCGAGGAGGGACTCAAGGGCGTCGAGTTCATCGCCATAAACACTGACGCCCAGGCGCTGCTGATGAGTGACGCCGACGTGAAGCTCGACGTGGGGCGCGAGCTCACCCGGGGTCTCGGCGCGGGCGCCAACCCGGAGGTGGGCCGCAAGGCCGCCGAGGATCACCGGGAGGAGATCGAGGAGGTCATCAAGGGCGCCGACATGGTCTTCGTGACCGCGGGCGAGGGCGGCGGCACCGGGACCGGCGGCGCGCCGGTGGTGGCCAGCATCGCCCGCTCGCTCGGCGCGCTCACGATCGGCGTGGTCACCCGGCCCTTCAGCTTCGAGGGCAAGCGCCGGGCCATGCAGGCCGAGGCCGGCATCGAGACCCTCCGCGAGGAGGTCGACACGCTGATCGTCATCCCGAACGACCGGCTGCTGTCGATCTCCGACCGCCAGGTGAGCGTGCTCGACGCGTTCAAGGCCGCCGACCAGGTGCTGCTGTCCGGTGTGCAGGGCATCACCGACCTCATCACCACGCCCGGTCTGATCAACCTGGACTTCGCCGACGTGAAGTCGGTCATGTCAGGCGCGGGCTCGGCCCTCATGGGCATCGGCCACGCCAGGGGCGACGACCGGTCGGTCGCCGCCGCCGAGATGGCGGTCTCCAGCCCGCTGCTGGAGGCGAGCATCGACGGCGCCCACGGCGTGCTGCTGTCCATCGCGGGCGGCTCCGACCTGGGCCTGTTCGAGATCAACGAGGCGGCCCAGCTCGTCAGCAACGCCGCCGCGCCCGATGCCAACATCATCTTCGGCACGGTCATCGACGACGCGCTCGGCGACGAGGTGCGGGTGACGGTCATCGCGGCCGGGTTCGACGAGCCCGAGCCGGCCAAGGCGGTGGCCGCGCCGCTGTCGCGGCCCCAGCAGGCCCGTCCGGCGCCGGCCGCGCCCGCGGCCCGTCCCGCGCCCGCCCCGGCCAAGCCGGAGCCGCGTGCGGAGCCCGCGCAGCCGCCGGTGCGTCCGATGAGCAGCATGGCGCAGCCCGCGCCGGCGCAGCCCGCGACTCCGCCGGTGACCCAGCTTCCGATGAACACGCTTCCGGCGAACCCCGTGCCGCCGCCGGCCCAGCCCGCGAGCCAGCCGGTCCAGCAGGCGACGTCGCAGGCCGCGTCCGCGCCGCAGGCCCAGCAGGCTGAGCCGGTCACGCCGTTCCCGCGCGACGCGGCGGCCGACGGCGGGCGCGACCAGGGCGCCACCGGGCCGCTGTCGATCCCGCGCCCGACTCCCGAGCCGCCGACCCCGATCACCTCCAGGACCGCTCAGCCGGGTCCCCGGCGTCCGGTGGTGTTCGAGGAGCAGGAGGAGGAGCTCGACGTGCCGGACTTCCTCAAGTGACGCTGGACGTCGGTGCGGCCGGGGGCGCGCTCCGTGGGTGACCGGCGCGAGGAACTGGCCGCGGCGCTGGACGAGGTGGAGCGGCGCATCGACGACGCCTGCCGGGCCGCGGGCCGGTCGCGGTCGGAGATCACCCTGATCGCGGTGACGAAGACCTACCCGGCCTCCGACGTGCGGCTGCTCGCGGAGCTGGGCGTGTCGCACGTCGGCGAGAACCGCGACCAGGAGGCGGCGGCCAAGGCGGCCGAGTGCGGCGATCTCGGCCTCACCTGGCATTTCATCGGCCAGTTACAGACGAACAAGGTCCGCTCGGTCGCCTCCTACGCGCACATGGTCCACTCGGTGGACCGCCCCCGTCTGGTGGACGCGCTCAGCCGCGAGGCCGTACGCGCGGGGCGCGAGGTGGACTGCCTCATCCAGGTCGACCTCGACGCCGCTCCGGGTGAGGGCGGGGCCGGGCGGGGCGGCGCCGCACCGCAGGAGGTGCCGGCGCTCGCGGGGCTCGTCGCGAAGGCGGAGGGGCTGCGCCTGCGGGGGGTCATGGCGGTCGCCCCGCTGGGGGAGGACCCGGCCGCCGCGTTCGCCCGGCTGCGGACCGTCGCCGAGCGGGTCCGCGAGGAACACCCCGCCGCCGATGTGATATCGGCCGGGATGAGTGGAGACATCCCCCAGGCTGTGGCGAACGGCGCGACACACCTGCGAGTCGGTACGGCGTTGCTCGGCCGCAGAAAGCCCTTCGTCAGGTAATGTCCCCCAAGTGGACCATGGTGTCCGCGCTCAGGTAGAGGTCGATCAGCGGTGAGCTCCAAGGGGGGTACGGCTACCGCCCTGGCCTTCCGAAGGGACCTTGAAGGCACCAGTAAAGCGGAGGACGACGAGCGATGGCCGGCGCGATGCGCAAGATGGCGGTCTACCTCGGTCTCGTGGAGGACGACCGCTACGAAGACAGGTACGCGGCAGAGTACGGCACCGACGAGGAGTACGGCGACGAGGAGTTCGAGTCGCCGCGGCGCGGCTTCGCCGGCCCCTCGGGCGCGCACTCCGGGCCCTTGGAGCGCGAGGACGACACCGAGACGGCCGTCCCCGCTCCGCGTCCCCCCACAACCGTGCTGGAGCGCCGTACGACCGATCTGGCGCGCATCACCACCCTGCATCCCCGCACGTACAACGAGGCGCGGACGATCGGCGAGCACTTCCGCGAGGGCACGCCGGTCATCATGAATCTGACAGAGATGGTCGACAGCGACGCCAAGCGCCTTGTCGATTTCGCGGCAGGTCTCGTCTTTGGCCTACACGGCAGCATCGAACGTGTTACCAACAAGGTGTTCCTGTTGTCCCCCGCCAACGTTGAGGTGACCGCCGAGGACAAGGCCAGAATCGCGGAACGCGGCTTCTTCAACCAGAGCTAGAGTTCCATACATGAACAGTGACCGGCTGAGCGGTGCCCGTGCGGCCCGAGGGCGGCTGGACCGAGGGGAGGCGGGGCTCGACCGTGGGGATCATTAGCGAGATCTTGGTCATCGCCCTGACCCTCTTCCTGGTTCTGCTGATCGGCAGAATGATCATAGATACGGTGCAGGCGTTCGCCCGCGCCTGGCGGCCCACCGGGGTCGTCCTGGTGCTGGCGGAGGCGGTTTACACAGTGACCGACCCGCCTCTCAAGTTCCTCCGCCGTTTCATTCCGCCCCTCAGGTTGGGTACGGTGGCCTTTGACCTGAGCTTCACAGTGCTGTTCATTGTGGTTTTGGTCTTGATCCAAGTCGTGAACGCGCTTCGTTGATCGGGTACCGTCCGACCGGACAGACTCCAAGCGCGCCAAGGAGACCCAAATGCCGTTGACGCCCGCCGATGTGCGGAACAAGCAGTTCAGTACCACCCGGCTGAGGCCGGGGTACGACGAGGAGGAGGTCGACGCGTTCCTCGACGAGGTCGAGGCCGAACTGGACCGCCTCATCCAGGAGAACGAGGAACTCCGCGCGAAGCTGGCCGAGTGCCTCAGGGGCAAGGTTCCCGGGGGCATGGGCATGCCCGGCTCCATGCAGATGGCGCCCGCTCCCGTTGCCGAGCCGAAGCCCGAGATGATGGCCCCCCAGCCGGAGCCGATCAAGCCTCCGGAGCCGGCCCGTCCCGAGCCGGTGCCCGTCGGCATGGGCCTGCCGCCCGCCGAGGACAACATGGACACCGCGGCCCGCGTGCTCGCCCTCGCCCAGCAGACGGCTGACCAGGCGATCGCCGACGCCCGTCGCGAGGCGGACGAGACCGTGACCCGCGCCCGGCGTGAGGCCGACGACATCCTCGGCAAGGCCCGCCGCCAGGCCGAGCAGATCATCGGCGACGCCCGTGCCCGCGCCGAGACGCTGGAGCGCGACGCCCAGGAGCGGCACCGCCAGGCCATGGGCACCCTCGTGCAGACCCGCGACGAGCTGGAGCGCAAGGTCGAGGAGCTGCGCAGCTTCGAGCGCGAGTACCGCAGCCGTCTCAAGCTGTACCTGGAGAACCAGCTCGCCGAGCTGAACGTCGCGGGTGAGGGCAGCGGAGGCTTCCCGATCGTGGGCGCCGCCCCCGCCATGGCCCACGCCGTCGCCCCCGGTCCCCAGCAGATGACCGCCGCCCCCAACCCGTTCGGCCAGGAGCCCTCGCAGCACTCCGGCGCCTTCCCCGGACCCGACGGCCCCCACAACGACCGCCGGTAAGCAGTGGCGGGTCCTCACAGGGACCCGATAGCTCGGAGAACCCCCCGTGATCCTCATCAGTGCCGCACTGGTCCTCGCCGCAATCGTCCTGCTCATCGCGGGCGTCGTGCTGGGGACACCCCCTCTAGTGATGTGGTCGATCGTCGTCAGCGTGCTGTCGGCGGTCTGCCTGCTGATCGGGGCACTGCTGAGGCGCCATGAGCTGTTCCCTGCCGGTGGGCGTGCCGCCGAGGGAACCGCTCCCACCCCCCAGGGTTCGTCCGTGCCCCAGCTCGCGCACGTCGGTGCCGTGAGCGGGGCGTACGGCGGAGCCCTCGCCGGGGCACCGGCGCATCCGGTGGCGACGCCAATGGTGGCGGCCCCGCCGGTCACGCATCACGGGGCATTGCCCCCGCAGGCCTTCCCACCTCCGCCGCCCCAGCGGACGGGACCGCTCATGCGGCCGCCGGCCGGCTCCGGCCGCGGCCTCGCCCCCGACGCGATCGTTCTCGTGATCCCCGGGCGCAAGCGCTTCCATCTGGCCACCTGCCGCCAGCTCGCCGGGCGTGAGACCGAGGAGCTCACGCACGAGGAGGCCCGCGAGGAGGGCTTCACCCCCTGCACCACCTGTCTCCCCGAGATCTCCACCCGTACGGCGGAGCCGGAGGAGGCCCCCCTCCGCGACGACGCGGCTCGCGACGAGAGCCTGCGCGCGGAAGCCGCTCCCACGACCACCACGCCTTCGGCCGCGACCTCCGGCACGACCGGCCAGGAAGCGTCCCGTTCCACGCCCGCTGATCGCGAGCCGCCCGTCGCGCGGTTCCCTCAGCCCGGCGTCCCGGGGCCGCGCCTGCCCGAGTCGTCCGCCCCTGAATCGTCCGGCCCCGAGTCGTCCGTTCCCGGTGCGTCAGGCCCTTCCACGGCTGGCCCGTCCACGCCCTTCGGCGGCAAGCCGTCCGACGACGAAGCGCGCGAAGAGCCCGGTGAGACGGCGGAAAAGGCGTCAGGGAAGACCGCCGACGACGGCGAGGCCGACGAGGAAGACGGTCCGGCGCGCGACACGGCTTCCGAGGCCGGCGCCGGGAGCGAGGGGGACGAGCACACGCCGGTGGACTGGTTCGCCCGGAGCGGGTCGCCTGAGTCCGGCACCGAGACGACGGCGCCGCGGCGGCCTGCCACCTCCACGCCGCCGTCCTCGCCTTCCGATTCCTCCTCCGCCGCGTCTTCGGGGTCGTCGTCCGGATCCTCCGCGCCGTCCTGGCCTTCTGCCACGTCATGGTCCGCACCGGCCTGGTCTCCGTCGGCGGCAGGATCGGCGTCGGGCCAGGCGGACGACGAGACGGACGACTCACTGACCGACACCGCGGAGCACGACTGGTTCAGGCCCGGCAGGGTCCCCCTGCCGTGGGACCCCGCACGGCCCAAGGCGGCCGGGGAAGCGGAGAAGGAAACCCCGTCGTCGGGGGACGGCGAGTCCGAAGGACCCGCGGCCGCGGACAAGGCTCCGGGTGCGGGCTCGCCGCGGAAGGCCACCTCTTCCCGGGCGGACGACGAGCAGGCCCGTGACGACCAGAGCGACTCCGGCGACGCGGACGCGCAAGCGGCGTCCCGTCCGGAGAACGTCCCCACGCCCCCGCGTGCGAGGACCGGAAAGCCGGTGGAGCCGGCAGAGACCCGCGGATCCGGGCGCGCCGGATCCGCGGCCTCGGCCGGCTCCACCACCGGCTCCACCGAGGAGGAGGACGGCGCCCGGCAGGACGACGGCGCCTCCGGAGCGGCCCCCGCGGGAACGGCGGCCATGCCCGGGCCCGGTGGCACGGACGAGGACAGCACGGACAAGGGCGGCGAGGACCGCGGCGGGTCCGGGAGTGAGACCGACGCGGCCGAGCCGTCCGCGGACGGGGACACGCGGGTGCGCGTCATGGTCGGCACGCGGCGCTACCACGAGGCCGGTTGCCCCCTGATCAGCGGAATGGGCGACTCGGGCATCGAGACCATGACACGGGCCGAGGCCGACGAGGCCGGCCTCACCCCCTGCTCGGTCTGCCAGAACGGCTGAGACGCGGTCTGCGCATTCGACGGGGCGCGATGTGGGTGCGCCGCTCTTTCCGCCTCGGCGTGGTCACGTAGGCGTCCCTGGCGGGCACCGCTCCCACCCGGATCGGCTAGTGCCGCGACCGCCAAGGTTTGCCCGGACGGAGCGGTGTCGGTCACCTTCTTTCGCGCGATGACCACACGGCCGGGGCGCCCGTCTGACCAGGGGTTTTGCCAGGCTGGGTGGTGACACACGCCGATGGGGCCGGTCGCCGACCGGCCCCATCTCAGCGTTCCGCCGGGGACCGCAGCTCGGCGCGCGCCCAGGCCGCCAGCAGGTGGACCGCCGCCTCGGTGGCGCCGTCGGCAGCGGGGACGAGCACGACCAGCCGCTGCCGGGGGTCGCCCGCCGGCACGAAGTTCTCGTAGCAGAACGTGATCGTGCCCAGGGCGGGATGCCGGAAGCTCTTGGTCCCGGAGGTACGGACGTCCACCTCGCGGGCGTTCCACAGCCCGCGGAAGGTCTCGCTGCCGTCGCCGAGTTCGCGGACCAGCCCGGCCAGCTCGGCGTCTTGGGGGTGCAGCCCCGCGGCCACCCGCAGCTGCCCGGCGGTCGCGGCGGCGACGTCGGCCCACTCGACGTAGAAGTCCCTGCTTCCCGAGTCGAGGAACAGCCGCCTGGCCAGGTTCGCCCGTACGGGCGAGGCGGTGTCGAGGGCGAAGAGGCGGGCCGCGACGGCATTGGCCGCGAGGACGTCGAACCGGTCGTCGATGACCATGGCGGGCGTGTGGATCAGGCCCAGCATCCGCACCAGCTCCGGCCGGGCGTCCTGGGGCCGGGCCGCACGCAGGGGACGTTCCCGCACGGCGAGCGTGCGCAGGTGCTCGCGCTCCACGTCGTCAAGGCGGAGCGCCGCGGCGAGGGCGTCGAGCACCTCGGACGACGGCCGCGCGGCCCGCCCCTGCTCCAGCCGCTGGTAGTACTCCACGCTGATCCCGGCGAGCTGCGCGACCTCCTCCCGGCGCAGCCCCCGGACCCGGCGGCGCGGCCCGGCGGCGATCCCTGCGGTCTGGGGTGTGATTCGGCCCCGGCGGGACCGGAGGAAACCCGCCAGCTCGTGTCGATCTCCCACGACGCCCAGTATGTCGGCTTTTTCGCGGCCCGCGGCGGGCTCAGGGTGGCCCTGCCGGTACCCGTACAAGCCGGGCCTGGGCCGCCCGCCGTGCGCGCGGGAGGCTGACTCTCGTCACCGGACGAAGAGGAGACCACGATGTGCCACGACATCGACAGCAGACCGCCCGCCGCCCCCGTCGTCACCGGAGGGGTGGCAGAACACGGGCCACTGAAGATCGGCACCGTCGACGGCAACAGGTTCCGCGCCTACCGGGCCGCCCCGGCCGTGCCGAACGGCCGCAGCGTGCTGCTGCTACCCGACCTTCGCGGGCTGCACCCGTTCTACGAGAGCCTGGCGCGGCGGTTCGCCGAGGCGGGCTTCCACACCCTGGTCATGGACTACTACGGGCGCAGCGCCGGCACCGGCGACCGGGAGGACTCGTTCGACGGGTGGGCCCACCTCGCCCTGCTGGAACCGCTTCACGTCGAGACCGACGCCGCGGCCGCCGTCGAGGCGATCCGCGCCTGGCATCCCGGCCCGCTGTTCAGCGTCGGCTTCTGCCTCGGCGGTGGCTACTCCTGGCGGCTCGGCGCCGCCGGGCTCGGCCTCGCCGGCGCCATCGGCTTCTACGGTCCGCCCCGCTTCCTCGGCGACCGTACGACCGAGCCGTCCGTGCCGCTGCTCATGCTGCTCGCCGGGGCCGACGTGGCAACCACTCCGGAGGAGTACGCCGCACTGACCGCCGCCTTCGACCGGGCCGGAAAGGAATACGAGGCGCACGTGTACGACGGCGCTCCGCACTCGTTCTTCGACGACTCCTACAACCAGTGGCAGGAGGCCTGCGCCGACGCCTGGCACCGCATCCTCGGCTTCACCGCCCGCCACGGCGTGGAGGCCGCCGCGTGACCGGGCGCTACAAACGCGGCGTCGCCCGCCAGACCGAGCTCGGCGCCACCCGCACCGAGGCGTACGACGCCCTCGCCGACATCGCCCCGGACCTGTCGCGGCTGGCGGTCGAGTTCGCCTACGGGGACGTCCACGCCCGCCCCGGGCTCGACGCCGCCCGGCGGGAGCTGGTCGTCATCGGTGCGCTGATCACCCTCGGCGGGGTCGAGCCCCAGCTCCGGGCACATCTGGAAACGGCACTCAACGCGGGCCTGCGGCCCGGCGAACTGGTCGAGGCGATCATGCAAGCGCTTCCGTACGCGGGCTTCCCGCGCGTCTTCGGCGCGATGACACTGGCCCGGCAGGTCCTGGACGCCCGCGGACTGCTCCCCGTCAGACCGGCCGGGACAGACGCGATCGGTCCATGACGGTGAAGACACGGCTTCCCGGTAAGGCCGAGGATCACTGAACCGGCACCGGTGAGTGCTCCACCTCGTGGGATGGTCGCTGTACCTGTGCCACGTCGACAGAAACCACGCGTTCAGCGACTCGTGACAGCGCGGCCGGCCCCTGCCTTGCCTGGAGGAACAGTGCCTCGCGCACCTCCGGAAGGGCAGGTGACCTCCCAGGCCGCCTCGATCATGTGGAAGATCTCGTCCACCGCGGCCTCGGGATCGGCCGCCTCACGAGCCAGCGAATAGGCGTCGATCACGAACCTCGCGATCGTCCGGCAGGCCGTTGTGGTCTCTGGCAGGTCGAGATCGGCGGCGATGGCCCTAGCCAGCGACTCCGCATGGCGCAGCCTCATCGACTCCTCGTACTCCCGCAGGGCGGGCGATTCGTCGACCATGCGCCAGATCGGGGCGGCGCTGTCGGCCGTGCAATGCCGCACCAGGGCCTGGATCTCGCGGCGCAGCGCAGGGATGAGCGGCTCGTGCGGGGCCCGGCAGGCGACCGCCTGCGTGAGGCGTTGCTCGAAGTCTCCGTCCTGCTCGAACACCAGGGCCTCTTTCGAGGCGAAGTGGGAGAAGAGCGTGGTGACGGCCACGTCGGCCTCGGCGGCCACGTCACGGATGCCCACCGCGTCATACCCGCGTTCCAGGAAGAGCCGCAGGGCGGTATCGGCGATCTTCTGGCGGGTCGCGGCCTTCTTGCGCTCACGGCGTCCGGGCGGGACGGTCATGTCCTGATGCTAGCAGATACAAAAGCAGAACGGTTTTTAAATGCTAACGGTTAGTGCTACGGTCGGCCGCATGAAGAAAGTGAGCTTCGCCGAGTTCGGCGGTCCGGACGTTCTGCGACTGGTCGACGCCGAGGAGCCCCACGCGGGCCCCGGCCAGGTACGCATCGCCGTGCGGGCGGCGGGTGTGAACCCCGTCGACTGGAGGGTCCGCGAAGGTCAGTTCCAGAAGGTCCATCCGATCGAGTTGCCCGCCGGAGTCGGGCTGGACGCCTCCGGGGTGGTGGACGAGGTCGGCGAGGGCGTCGAAGGGGTCGAAATCGGCGACCACGTGTTCGGCGAAGGTTCGAGCACCTATGCCGAGTTCGCCGTGCTGTCGGCCTGGGCCCCCATGCCCGAGGGGCTGACGTTCGAAGAGGCGGCCGGGTACCCCTCCGTGGTGGAGACCGCGCTGCGCATCATCCGCCAGGTCGGTGTGCGGCCCGGGCAGACGCTGCTGGTCAGCGGTGCGTCCGGGGGAGTCGGATCGGCGGTGCTGCAGATCGCCCGCGACCGCGGCATTGTGGTGATCGGCACGGCTGGGGCCGCGAACCAAGACTATCTGCGCAGCCTGGGTGCCATCGCGACGACGTACGGCGAGGGCTGGGTCGAGCGGGTGCGGCAGCTCGGCCATGTCGACGCGGCTCTCGATCTGGCCGGCTCGGGCGTGATCCGCGAGCTCGTCGAGCTGACCGGGGATCCACAGAAGGTGATCTCCATCGCCGATCTCGGTGCGCCGGAGCTCGGTGTCCGATTCTCCGGCGTGGCCGGGAGCATGCCGGAAGCGCTCGCCGAGGCCGTCGGCCTCATCTCTCGAGGAAAGCTCCACATCCCGGTCGAGAAGTCGTACACGCTCGCCGAGGCCGTGGCGGCGCATATCGACAGCCAAGCCGGTCACACGCGCGGGCGCCGGGTCGTTGTCGTTTGAGCCGTTTCCTGCGCAGTCGCACGGCCCGGCATGCTGAGTTCCTCGGCGGTGGTGGACGTGCTTCCCGTCGCCGAGTCCGCCGGGCAGGGGTGGCCGCTGGTCTTCGGGCTGGTGCTCGCGGCATGCGGTCCACGCGATGACCAAGTGGTCGGGCTGCCCGATCGGGGCAGATGGAGGCCTTGCGCGGCCCGCGTCCTGCCACCTCCGATGACGGAGGCGTGCGGGCGATCCACACGCCGATGGGGCCGGTCGGCGACCGGCCCCATCGGCTGCGGGATCAGGCCTTGCGGAGGCGGAAGGACAGGCCGAGGTCGGCGTCCTCGTGGACCGGCAGGTCCTCGTCAGGGACGCCTTCGGTGAGGCTCGCCGCCAGCACCTCGTCGGCGACGGCGTCGCCGCCCTCGCACAGCGCCTCGGCCAGCTCACCGTCGGCCGACCACCACAGGTGGATGCGGTCGGTGATGGACAGGCCGGTGGACTTGCGGGCCTCCTGGACGAGCCGGATCACGTCGCGGACCAGGCCGGCCCGGCGCAGTTCGTCGGTGATCGCCAGGTCCAGCGCCACGGTCTCGCCGGTGCCGGTGTCCACCGCGCCGGTCTCCACGGCCCAGCCCGACTTCGGCTGCTCGGTCACGATCACGTCGTCCGCGCCCAGCTCCACCGTGCCCAGCTCGGCGGCCTCGACCGTCGCGGAGCCGCCCGAGCGCAGGGCCCGGGCCAGCTCCGCCGCGTCGGCGCCCGACACGGCCGCGGCGACGAGCTTGGTCTGCGACCCGAACCGCTTGCCGAGGCTGCGGAAGTTGGGCTTGACCGTGAACGTCACCAGGTCGGCGGAGAACCCGGAGAGGTCCTCCAGCCGCTGGACGTTGAGCTCGTCGGCGATCAGGTCGCGCAGCTCGCCGGGGAGCGCGGCCCAGCCGGGGGCGCCGACCAGGGCCCGGCCGAGCGGCTGGCGGGTCTTGACCGACGACGAGGCGCGGGCCGACCGGCCCAGTTCGACCAGGCGGCGCACCAGCGCCATCCGCTCCGACAGCTCGGGGTCGAGCAGCGCCGCGTTCACCTCCGGCCAGGTGGCCAGATGCACCGAGGCCGGGGCGTCCGGGTCGCGCAGCACGTCCCACAGATAGTCGGTGAGGAACGGCACGAGCGGGGCCATGAGCCGGGTGACGGTCTCCAGGCACTCGTACAGCGTCGCGAAGGCCGACGCCTCGCCGGACCAGAAGCGGCGGCGCGAGCGGCGGACGTACCAGTTGGACAGATCGTCCAGGAACTCGGTGAGCCGTCGCCCGGCCCGGGCGGTGTCGAACTCCTCCATCGACGCGGTGACCTCGGCCACCGTGCGGTGCAGCTCCGCCAGCGCCCACCGGTCGATCAGCGGCCGCTCCGCGTACGCCGGGGCCTCGGCCGTCCGGGCCGGGGACCACGACTCGGCGTTGGCGTAGAGCGCGAAGAACGACGCGGTGTTCCAGTAGGTCAGCAGGACCTTGCGGACGATCTCCTCCAGCGCGGCGTGGCCGATCCGCCGGGGCGCCCAGGGGGACCCGGAGGTGGCCATGTACCAGCGCAGGGCGTCGGCGCCGTGCTGGTCCATGAGCGGCATGGGCCGCAACACGTTGCCCAGGTGCTTGCTCATCTTGCGGCCGTCCTCGGCGAGGATCAGGCCGAGGCAGAGCACGTTCTCGTACGACGACCGGCCGAACACCAGCGTGCCGACGGTCATCATCGAGTAGAACCAGCCGCGAGTCTGGTCGATCGCCTCGCAGATGAACTGGCCGGGGAAGGCGTTCTCGAAGACGTCCTTGTTGACCAGCGGCGCGCCCCACTGGGCGAACGGCATGGCGCCCGAGTCGTACCAGACGTCGATCACGTCGGGCACCCGCCGTGCCTCTGCCCGGCACGGTGCCCCTGACGCGTCTCCGACACGATGCTGACAGGGGAACGTGACGTCGTCGACGAACGGGCGGTGCGGGTCGAACCCGGTCAGGTCGCGGCCCGCCAGCTCGCCCAGCTCCTGCAGCGAGCCGACGCAGGTGACGTGCTCCTCGTCCTGCGAGCAGACCCACAGCGGCAGCGGCGTGCCCCAGTAGCGGGACCGCGACAGCGCCCAGTCGACGTTGTTGCGCAGCCACTCGCCGTACCGGCCGTGCTTGATCGTCTCAGGGAACCAGTTGGTGCGCTCGTTCTCGGCGAGGAGCCGGTCCTTGATCGCGGTGGTCCTGATGTACCAGGACGGGAGCGCGTAGTAGAGCAGCGGGGTGTGGCAGCGCCAGCAGTGCGGGTAGCTGTGCTCGAAGTGCTCACCGCGGAACAGCAGCCCGCGCTCGCGCAGGTTCTCCGTCAGCGGCTCGTCGGCGTCCTTGAAGAACAGGCCGCCCACGAACGGCACGTCCGGCAGGAAGCGCCCGTCCGGGCCGATCGGATTCACCACCGGAAGGCCGTAGCGCTTGCAGACGGTCATGTCGTCGGCGCCGAAGGCGGGGGCCTGGTGGACCAGGCCGGTGCCGTCCTCGACCGTGACGTACGTGCCGAGCACGACGTAGTGGGCGCCCTCGATGTCGACCAGGTCGAAGGGGCGCCGGTAGGCGGTGCGCTCCAGCTCGGAGCCCTGGTAGGTGGCCAGCACCTCGGCGTCCTCGCCGAGGACCCGCCGCAGCAGCGGCTCGGCCACCACGAGCACCTCGTCGCCGCGCCGGGCCGCGACGTACGTCACGTCGGGGTGCACGGCCACCGCCGTGTTGGACACCAGGGTCCAGGGAGTGGTGGTCCAGATCAGCAGCGAGGCGTCCATCTCGGCCAGGGGGCCGGAGACGACGGGCATCCGCACGTACACCGACGGGCTGGAGACGGTCTCGTAGCCGCCGGGCTGGCCGAGCTCGTGGTCCGACAGCCCGGTGCCGCAGCGGGGGCAGTACGGCGTGATCCGGTGGTCGCGGAACAGCAGGCCCTTGTCCCAGACGACCTTGAGCGACCACCACACGGCCTCGACGTACTGGGGGTCCATGGTGCGGTAGGCCTGGGACATGTCGACCCAGTAGCCCATCCGCTCGGTCATCTCCTCGAACGCGTCGACGTTCCGCAGCACCGACTCGCGGCAGCGCGCGTTGAACTCGGCGATGCCGTACGACTCGATCTCGGGCTTGCCGGAGAGGCCGAGTTCCTTCTCGACGGCGACCTCGACGGGCAGGCCGTGGCAGTCCCAGCCGGCCTTGCGGGGCACGTGGTAGCCGCGCATCGACTTGTAGCGGGGGAAGACGTCCTTGAAGACGCGGGCCTCGACATGGTGCACCCCGGGCATGCCGTTGGCCGTGGGCGGGCCCTCGAAGAACACCCAGGAGGGGCCGTCGGCGTTCTGCTGCAGCGAGCGCTCGAAGACCTTCCCGTCCCGCCAGCGTTCGAGGACCTCGTGTTCGAGGGCCGGCAGGTCGACCTGCGCGGGAAGTGAGCGGAAATATTGGGAAGACATCGTCGGGCGGGACCTCCACGCGGTGGCTGTGACAGCGCTGCTGACATGGCGTGAAGGGACGAAGCCGGAGACGGCTCCGCGGTACCACCCTTCTTGACGCCCGGCCGGTGCCGGACGCCCTCTCGTTTTGCTCTCCGCTGCCGGTTCTACTCGGCCGGGACGGCCTTTCTTCCGGCGGCTCCGGGGTGATCTTTCCCTTCGCGGCCCGCCCCGGGCTCACACCGTCCCCGGGTCGCTGAGCGGGCGGATGCGGAGGTACTCGTCCCCATCAACGCCTTGCAGACTAAGACGATAACGCAACCCGGCCGGAAGGGCTTCCCGATATGCGGGTGACGTCCCGGGTGAGACCAGGCTCGTCGCGGGAATACGTGGGAGGAACACGCGGAGACCCCGCGATTGTTGTGAGGGTGTGCGGGTGGCCACCGGCGGCCGGTGGAAGGGCGACGGAGGCGGCCCCGCGGGCCGTCGCCTCGGGATCCGGGGCATGGGTCCCGGTGGCACCGTCCGCGACAAAGTGATCGAAATAGAGGGCGACGAGGAGGAGCTGGCCGAATGCGCCACTCGGTTACGGGTGGGGTAAAAGCCTCAGCGAGTCCGTTGCCGATCCGTTATCGGCGGCTTATTCTGCCCGGACCGGCTCGAATCACACCCGCTCGAAGGGCGTCCGGGGCTCGAAGGGTTCTGGGCGAAGGGGAGGCCCGCAATGACGACGCGCACGGCGAGAACCGCCATCAGTGACGACGTCTGGTCCGACGAGGAGCTCGCCGAGGTCCGTGAGCGGCTGCGGCACGAGATCGAGGAGTTGCGCGCCGACATCGCCCGGGCAGAGGAACAGCTCGCGTCCGGAGACGTGAGCCAGGGCGCGGGGGACGATCCGGCGGACGCCGGGGCCAAGACGTATGAGCGTGAGCGTGAGATCGCCCTTACCCTGAATGCGCGCGACCTGCTCGCGCAGAACGAGCGGGCGATCGCCCGCGTCGAGGCAGGGACTTACGGAGAGTGCGAATCGTGCCACAAGCCGATCGGCAAGGAACGCCTGCGGGCATTCCCGAGGGCGACGCTGTGCGTAGCGTGCAAGCAGCGGGAGGAACGCCGCTGAGCGGCGAACCGGCGCGGCCCAACCGGGCGCGGAGGATCGCTGTCCTCGTCGCCGTGGCCGCGGTCGTGTACGCGCTCGACCAGGTCAGCAAGTTCCTCGTCGTGGAGTTCCTGGAGCACGAGCAGCCTCTCACCGTCGTGCCCGGCGCGCTGGTGCTGACCGTGATCCGCAACGCCGGCGCCGCCTTCAGCATCGGCACCGGCATGACGATCGTGTTCACGGTGATCGCGCTGGCCGTCGTCGTCGCGATCGTGCGTACGGCGCGGAAGCTGCACAGCCTGCCCTGGGCGATCACGCTCGGCCTGCTGCTGGGCGGGGCGGTCGGCAACCTGACCGACCGCATCTTCCGGTGGCCGGCCCCGTTCCAGGGGCATGTGGTCGACTTCATCCAGGTGTTCCCGGTCACCCGGTTCCCGGTGTTCAACCTCGCCGACTCGGGCATCGTGTGCGGCGGCGTGCTCGCCGTGTTCCTCGCCTGGCGCGGTTACCAGATCGACGGCACCCGCCAGACGGACGAGCCCGTCGAGGACCACGCGCAGGACCACACGCGGGACCACGCGGAGGGCGAGGCGGGCAAGCAGGCCGGCGAGCCGGCGGGGGAGCGGGCCGATGGGTGACCAGCGCAGCCTGCCCGTGCCGGACGGCCTGGAAGGCGAGCGCCTCGACGCCGCCCTGGCCCGGCTTTTCGGCTTCTCCCGCACCCGCGCGGCCGAACTGATCGCCTCCGGGGACGTGCTGGTCGACGGCGCCGTCCCGGCCAAGTCCGACCGCGTCCACGCCGGCGCCTGGCTGGACGTCACGATCCCGCCGCCGCCCGCCGTGCCGATGCCCGTGGCCGAACCCGTGCCGGGCATGGCGATCCTGTACGAGGACGACGACGTCGTCGTGGTGAGCAAGCCGATCGGTGTGGCGGCGCACCCGACCGTCGGCTGGACCGGCCCCACCGTGATCGGCGGCCTGCTCGGCGGCGGCCATCGGGTTTCCACGAGCGGCGCGGCCGAGCGGCAGGGCATCGTGCACCGGCTCGACGCCAACACCACCGGCGTCATGGTCGTCGCCAAGAGCGAGCGGGCCTACTCGCACCTCAAGCGGGCGTTCAAGGAACGCACGGTCGACAAGCGCTACCACGCGCTCGTCCAGGGGCACATGGACCCGCTGCGGGGCACCGTGGACGCCCCGATCGACCGGCATCCGTCCGGCGACGGGCGCTTCGCGGTGGTGGCCGGCGGCAAGGACTCGGTCACGCACTACGACACGATCGAGGCGTTCCGGGCGGCGTCGCTGCTCGACATCAAGCTGGAGACCGGAAGGACCCACCAGATCCGGGTCCACATGGCCGCGCTCAGGCACCCGTGCGTGGGCGACCTGCTGTACGGCGCCGACCCCACCCTCGCCGCCCGCCTCGGAGTGGGCCGGCAGTGGCTGCACGCGGTCTCGCTGTCGTTCGAGCACCCGGCGACGGGGGAGTGGATGACCTTCACCAGCGACTACCCCGCGGACCTGGCCAACGCGCTGGAGATCCTCGCGGACGAGGGCTGACGCCGCGCTCCGGGCATCCCGTCCATTGCCCGCCCGATGGCAGCCCCGCGGCGCTTCGCGCTTCGTGACGGCGCGGTCAGGCGGTGACGGCGCGGTCAGGCGGTGACGGCGCGGTCGGGCGGTACGGACGCCGGCGCCGGCGGGAGCTCAGGCATCCGAGTCGTTTTCCGGCTGGGTGTAGCCGTCGGGGATGTCACCGGTGTCGTCCGTGGCGGCCTCCTGGCCCTCGCCTTTTCCCTGGCCCCCACCCTCGCCCTGGGACGGCTTGGCGCTTCCGCCGCCGTTCCCGGGCTTGGACGTGGGGGACGTCCCCTTGCCGGATTCCTTGCCTGCCTGCTTCCCGGGGGGAGATCCCTTGGATGCGGCCCCGGTGGGCTTGTCCTTGGGCTTTCCCCTGCCGGGCTTCTCGGGTGACCTCCCGGCGGACCTGTCGGCGGGCCCACCGCGTTCCTCCGTACGGTGCCCGCCGGCCGCGCCGCTCCCGGTGTTCGCCACCGGCTGGGTGTCCGTCCTGCCCGCCTCGCGGCTCTCTGTCCGCTTTCCGGTCTTGGGGGCCTCGGCGGTCCTGGTCGCGAAGACCGTCACCGTGGGCGTGCTCACCACGGCGGTCCCCCTCGGGTCGGCAGGAAGCCTGGCGGTGGTGAACGCGACGGCACCGGCCGCCAGCCCGACGAACGCGACGAGTGCCCCGGAGCCCGCCGCCAGCGCCCAGGGCCTGCGGCGTCGGCCCACCGGTACGGGCGCGGGCACCGGGACCGGCGTCGGGGTGCCCTCGCCGAGGGGCACGGGCGCGGACACGGGCACGGACACGGACGCCGAGGGCGTGGTGTCGAAGATGGGCATCAGCCGGGCGAGCCGGGGCGGCTGCCGCGGACGCGGCACGACCGGGTCGGTCACCTGGCCGGTGGCCACGGCGTGCAGGTGCTGCGCCGCGTAGTCCGTGGTCATCCTGCGGGCCGGATCCTTGATCAGCAGGCCCTCGATCACCGGTGCCAGCGGCCCGGCGTTGTGCATCGGGCCCGCCTCCTCGTACATGACGGCGGCCAGCGTCGCCAGCGCGTGCCCACGGTGGAACGGCGAGCGTCCCTCGACGGCCATGAACAGCGTCACTCCGAGCGACCACAGGTCCGACGCCCGCTGTGCCTGCTGTCCCGCCGCCCGCTCCGGTGCGATGAACGCCGGGGTGCCGATCAGCATGCCGGTGCGGGTGACCGGCGAGTCGTCCTCCATCGCGGCGATGCCGAAGTCCGTCAGCACGACCCGGCCGTCGTCGGCGAGCAGCACGTTGTCGGGTTTGACGTCCCGGTGCAGCACCCCGTTCACGTGGGCGACGCGCAGTGCGGCCAGCACCTGGGACCCGATCTCCGCCACTCGCCGCGGCGGCAGGGGGCCCTCCTCGCGGATGACCGATCCCAGCGTCCGGGACGGGATCAGTTCGAGGACGATCCAGGGGTAGCCGTTCTCCTCGAAGGCGTCGTACACTGCCGCCACGCTCGGATGGCTCAACCGCCCGGCCGCCCTGGCCTCGCGGAAGGTCCTGATGGTGAAGACCTCCCGCTCCGGACCGGTGAGCTCGGCCGACGCGAGCAGCTCCTTGACGGCGACCTCTCGTTCGAGCACCTGGTCGACGGCCCGCCACACGGTGCCCATGCCGCCCCGCCCCAGCGGCTCGATCAGGCGATAGCGTCCTGCCACGACACGTTCGGAGGTCTGCGCTTCAGCCATGGTTGTCGCGCTACCCCTCTTGGGCGAACGCATGCGACATCGTTACTCTTCTGGGGCGAAATCCCCCTTGACCTGCGGATCTTCACCAAATCGTTATTACGGCTGGAAGGTGCGCGCGAAGGCGTTGAAGTAGGACAAACCGGATGTCCATCGGGAGTCGGCGACCTGCCAGTAGAGGGCGACGCAGCGGCCGTCGTCGAGCCTGAAGGCGCGGTCGAGCACCCGCACCTTGCCGGCGTCGGTCGTGTGGGTGAACTCCCAGTCCGCGGCGGGAACACCGAGGTATTTCCGGTACGTCAGGCCGATGCGCTCGTAGCCGCGCAGGTAGCCCTTCTTGGTCGAGGCCGCCTCGACCGTGCGCAGGGCGGCCACCGGGTCCGTGGTCTCCCAGGGGGTGAAGTCGACCTGCAGGTAGTCCCGCCCGCTCGGGCCGTGGAAGCGTACGCGGGTGGCCTCTCTCTGGAACGGGACCCAGCCGCCGGGCAGGGCGATCGAGAAGCCCAGCGGGTCGCGGTGGGTCTTCCACCCCTTCGGCAGCGTGGCCGCCGTCGGCGTGGGGCGTTCCGGCGACGGCTCCTCCGAGGGCTCCTCTGTCGGCTCCTCCGTCGGCTCCTTCGACGGGGGCGCGGACGGCTCGCCGGAGGCGCTCTGACCGGTGTTCCCCGAGGTGGGATCGGTCCCCGTGGGCGTGAGGTCCTCGGCGACGGTTCCGTTGCCGGCCAGTGTGCGGTAGCCGTACCAGCCGCCCGCGACGACGGCCACGAGCAGCAGCGGTAACAGGACGAACAGGGTCACCTTGGGAGCGGAGCCGCGCCCCGGAGGGCGCGCACCCGGTGCGGGGTACGCGCCGGGGTGGCTTCCCGGTGGGACGGCGGGTCCGCCGGGACCCGCGTGGCCCGTCTGGACCCCTTGGCCGCCCGGACTCGTGGGGTAGCCCGCCATGCCCGCGCCGCCGCCAGGGCCGGTCGGCCCCGGGTGACCGGCGGCCCCGGGCCAGGAGGCGGAGCCGCCGGACTGGTGCGGGCCGCCGTATGACTGGTGGGCACCGTACGACTGGTGGGCGCCGTACGGCTGCGGCGGGCCGGCCGGGCTCTGGTGCCAGGATCCGGGCTGCCCCGGCTGCTCCGGTTGCCCCGGGACGGACGGGCCGCTGTCCATGCCGTTCCAGCCGGAGGGGGTCGGCGGCCACGGGCCGGCGGGCGGCTGCGACGGCCCGGACGGGGTGGCGCTCCACGAGCCGGGCTCGGGCCGGTTGTTCAGGAGATCGGACGCGGCGGCGTGTCCCGGGCCGGCCGCGATGGCGGCGTTGAGCAGGGCGGCGGCCTCGGCCGCGCCGATGCGCCGGGCCGGGTCCTTGCACAGCAGGCCTTCGAGCACCGGCGTCAGGGCGCCCGCCCGCTGGGGCGGGGCCGGGTCGTCGTGCAGGATGGCCGCCATCGTGGCCACGGGGGAGTTGCGGTCGAACGGGGTCCTGCCCTCGACCGCGGCGTACAGCGTCGCGCCGAGCGACCACAGGTCGGACTCCGGGGTCGCGGGGTGGCCGTTCAGCCGCTCGGGCGGCATGAACGCGGGGGTGCCGGTGATGCCGCCGGTCATGGTCAGTGCGGCCTCCTCCGGCATCGTCGCGATGCCGAAGTCGGTCAGCACCACCCGGGTCTCCCCGTTGAGCAGCACGTTCTCCGGTTTGACGTCCCGGTGCAGCACTCCCGCGGCGTGCGCGGTGCACAGCGCGTCGAGCACCTGCAGGCCGATCGCGGCGACCCGGCCGGGCGGGAGGGCGCCCTGCTCGCGCAGCACCTGGCCCAGCGACCGCGACTGCACGAGTTGCATCACGATCCAGGGGCGGCCGTCCTCCTCGATCACGTCGTGGACGACGACGACGTTCGGATGGTCGATACGGCCCGCCGCCCGCGCCTCGCGGATGGTGCGCCGGTTGAACGTCTCCCTGTCCTCCTCGGAGGTGGGGTGGTAGAGCACCTCTTTCACGGCCACCGTGCGGTCGAGCAGGTCGTCGTGGGCGCGCCAGACCACGCCCATGCCTCCGCGGCCGATCGGCTCGAGCAGGTGATACCTGCCCGCCACCCGACGCTCCTCGTCCACCCTGTCCTCCTCGAAACCCCCTGAATGGTCCCACAGCCCAGCGCGCGGCCGTCCGTCTTCGATCTCACGACAGCGCGCCGGCGGTGGAACTCGCGCGCCGCGCCGGCGGACTGTGACCGCCGCTGACGCGGGCGAACCCGATGCGCAGTCGTTATCGGACGTTATAAAAGGACGATTCGGTCAGTCGCTCCCACATTGACTTGCGAAAACGCCATTGCTCACAGTTTCCCATTCGGCGTGGTTATGTTTCGCGGCGTCTTGTCCGGTTTATTCCCTTCTAATACTGTCCGCAGTGACTTTGTCGTTTCCCGGACGGGTGCTCCCCCCGAGACATCCCCCCGTCCCCCCGCCTGGAGGCGAGATGCGGTTACGCACGACGTTGTGCGGAAAATCCCCTTACGGCATGGCGCTCGGCGCCGCGATCCTGGTGTCGGCCGCGCTCACGCTGACGCCCGCGTCCCCCGCGCGGGCCGACCCGGCCGACGCCCGCGAAGCGCCCGGACGGTGCAGCACCGACCCGAACGCCCACCTGGGCACGGTGCCGGCCCCCGAGCAGTTCTTCGGCTTCCCGCTGGGCAAGGGACAGCCCCGGGTGCTCACGACCGAAGAGATCGACAAGTACGTGGAAGCCGTGGGAGGCGCCTCGGACCGCGTGGTCACGGGCACCGTGGCGCACAGCGTGACCGGCCAGGACCTGCCGTACGCCATCGTGTCCGACTCCCACAACATGGTCCCCGGGCAGCTCAAGAAGATCGCGGACCGGATCCGCTCGCTGCGCGACCCGAGGTCGCTGCGGGCCGACAAGGCGGCGCGCATCGCCGACGACTCGCCCGCCATCGTCTGGATCGCCGGCAACGTGCACGGCGGCGAGAAGAGCGGCGCCGACGCCGCGCTCAAGACCCTGTACGAGCTGGCGAGCGGCCTGTCCTGCGACGTCGCGAAGCGCAACGACAACCTGGTCACGGTCATCATGCCGACCCAGAACCCGGACGGCCGCGACGCGAGCCGCAGGCAGAACGAGTACGGCTTCGACCTCAACCGGGACTGGTTCGCCCGCACCCAGCCGGAGACCGATGGCAAGATCGAGATGCTGCGCCGCTATCCGGCGCAGGTCTTCGTCGACGCGCACGAGATGGGCGGGCGGCAGTACTTCTTCCCGCCCAACGCCGACCCGATCCACCACGAGATCGCCGACCAGCCGGTGAACTGGATCAACCGGATCGGCGCGGCGAACGCGGCGGGCTTCGGCTACAACGGCGCCTGCGGCGGCGCGGTCACCGCCGAGTGCTACTTCAACTACGCGACGTACGACCTGTTCTACATGGGCTACGGCGACAGCGTCCCGGCCGCGGGCTTCGGCGCCGCCGGGATGACGTTCGAGAAGGGCAGCTCGTCGGCGGTCGAGGACCGGGTGCAGCAGCAGTTCAACACCCAGTGGGCGACGACCGGATGGGCCGCCGACAACAGGCGCGAGGTCCTGAAGGGTTACTACTCGATCTGGCAGACCGCGCTCGCCGAGGGGGCCGCCGGCGCCCTGGAGCCGAACGAGGTCGTGCAGCCGGCGAACACCGTCCGGTTCCCGGTGCCCGAGATCACGATCCGGTCGTACTTCCTGCTGCCCGACCGGCAGATCGGCGACGTGCGCCGGCTGGTCGAGCGGCTGCGCCGCATGGACGTGGAGGTCTACCGGGTGAAAAAGCCCGTGAAGGTGCCCTCCGCGCGGGTCTTCGGCGGCCGGACGGCCAGTGACGTGACGGTCCCCGAGGGGGCCTACTGGATTCCGATGGACCAGCCGCAGAAGCACTGGATCCAGGCGGTCATGGGGGAGGACCCGTACGTCCCGTTCCCCTACTTCTACGACGTCTCCTCGTGGAGCAACCCGCTGCTCGCGGGCGTGAACACCATCTCCACCGGCGACGAGCTGTCGCCGAAGGCCGACCTCGTCAAGGACGTCGACGGCGGTGTGGTCTCCGCCGCGCCCCGGGGCGGGTCGTACTCCTACCCGATGGACTCGGCCGCCGCCTCCGAGCTGACCTTCCGGCTGCTCGGCGCGGGCGTGCCGCTCACGCGCGACGCGCAGACCGGGGTCGTCGGCCTGCCCGCCACGGCGATGAACCGCGGCGAGCTGGACACGCTGGCCCGCTCCCTGGGCGTGACCGTCGAGGGCGGCGGCGCCCCGGCCTCCGGCGCCGCGCTGCGCACGCCCGACGTCGGCCTTTTCGCCGGCACCGGCGTCTCCACCACCTCCGGCTCCTACGGCGAGGCCCGCTACGTGCTCGGCGACCGCTGGGGCCTCGGGCTCACGCCGGTGACCACGGCCGACATCAACGGCGACACCCCGGCCTTCACCGGGCGGACCGTCCTGCTCGTCCCGGACGGCAGCAGCGCGAACGGCGGGCTGACCGCGCAGGGCCTGGCCAACCTCAGGCAGTGGGTGGCCGCGGGCGGCACGTACGTCGGGCTGCGCAACGAGGGCACCCGGGTCGCCAGGGCCGCCGGCCTCACCTCCACGACCGAGAAGGCCAAGCCGACCGGCTACCAGGTCATCGGCTCGCACTTCCGGGTGGACGTGGCCCAGGGCAGTCCGGTGGCCCTCGGCCGCCCGGCGGAGGACTTCCAGTTCAACAACGGCGACCCGATCCTCAACCCCAGCCAGACCGGGGTGAACGTGCTCACCTACCCCTCGGATGACACGTTCTGGTCCAACGGCTACACGGTGGGCGCCGAGGCGCTCAAGGGCACGGCCTCTCTCGTCGACGAGCCGGCCGGCGCGGGACACGCCGTGCTGTTCGCGTACAACCCGCTGTTCAGGGCCTACAACGAGAACGGCATCCACCTCCTCGCCAACGCGCTGCTGTACCCGGCGGGCGCCGCGCAGGCGTCGCCTCAGGCGAAGCAGCGCATCGCTTCGGCACAGCCGGAGACGGAGTCCCTGCGCAGCGCCGCGGCGGCGGCGCAGGAGCCGCCGAACCTCGGCGGGGAGTGGCGGCCGATCGTCATCCAGGTGGCCGACGCCGACCTCGCGCGGACGCGGGCGGTGGTCGAGCGCTACACGGACACGGCGCTGACCGCGTCCGCGGACGGCTCGTCCTACATCACGATCCCGAACCCCGGCGGACTGTCCGCCGACGAGCACCCGTTCGCCCGCGACCTGGTCCGCGACCTCGGCGCGGCGGGCATCCGGCTCCGCTCCGTCGTCGCCTGAGCCCACGCAGGAAACCGGGCCGAGCGGCCGCCCCCGGCCGCTCGGCCCCATGAAAGGACTCCCATGACATCGTCCCGTTCGCGCCGGGCGGCGCGGCTCGGCGGTGCCGCCCTCGCGGCCGCGCTGCTCACCGCGACCCAGGCGACCACCGCTCTCGCCGCTCCAGGGAACCCGGGGGAGCCGCGCTACTCCGCGGGCGCCCCCTCGCTCGGCGACCCCTACTTCCCCGACCAGGGCAACGGCGGCTACGACGTTCGGCACTACGACGTCACGTTCACGTACGACCCCGCCACCAAGGTCATGGACGCGACGACGGTGATCGCCGCGGTCGCCACCCAGGACCTCGACCGGTTCGACCTGGACTTCCGCGGCCCGCAGATCACGTCGCTGAAGGTGGGCAAGCACCCGGCCGCCTACCGGCGGGACGGACAGGAGCTCGTCGTCACCCCGCGGCCGAAGCTCAAGACCGGGGAGGCCTTCACGGTCACGGTGACGTACGCCGGGACGCCGCCGGTCGTCACCGACCCCGACGGCTCCATCGAGGGCTGGGTGCCGACCGACGACGGCGCCTTCGTGCCGGGCGAGCCGCAGGGCGCCCCGGCGTGGCTGCCGGCCAACGACAGCCCCGCGGACAAGGCGACGTTCACCTTCCGGGCGACGGTCCCCGAGGGCGTCACGGTGGTCGGCAACGGCCGCCTGGTGTCCACGACGACCGCGAACGGCAAGACGACGTTCGTCTGGGACTCGGCGGAGCCGATGGCGACCTACCTCGCCACGGTGACCCTGGGGAACTTCGTCGTCAACGAGACGACCACGCCCGGCGGCATCCCGGTCTACACGGCGGTGGACCCGCGTCTGGTGACCCAGTCGGCCGCGGCCGTCGCCCGGATCCCCGACATCCTGGACTACTTCTCCTCGATCTTCGGGCCGTACCCCTTCAACCAGGCGGGCGCCGTCATCGACCGCGCGCCGGACGTCGGCTACGCCCTGGAGAGCCAGACCAAGCCGATCTTCTCCAGCGCGCCCGGCGTCGGCACGATGGCGCACGAGCTCGCGCACCAGTGGTACGGCGACAGCGTGAGCGTCGGCAAGTGGTCCGACATCTGGCTGAACGAGGGCTTCGCGACGTACGCGACCTGGTTGTGGACCGAGCACACCGGGGGCGCCACCGCGCAGCAGACGTTCAACGGCTCCGGCAACTACGGCCGGGCGGCGACCTCGTCGTTCTGGCAGATCGTCACGGCCGACCCCGGCCCCGAGGACATGTTCGGCAACGTGCCGTACAACCGCGGCGCGATGACGCTGCACGCGCTGCGCGGCAAGATCGGCGACGCCGCCTTCTTCACTCTGATCAAGGACTGGGCGGGCCGGCACCGGTACGGCAACGCGAGCACCGCCGACTTCATCCGGGCGGCGGAGGAGGTCTCGGGCATGGACCTGAAGGCGTTCTTCGACGTGTGGCTGTTCCAGAAGGGCAAGCCCGCCTCCTGGTGATCCCGTTCCGGCGGCTTCCGTTCGCGGGAGCCGCCGGTTCTCGGAAGACGCGGCAGGGGACGCGGTTCAGTGACGCAGATGCAGGGCGAGCTGGATGCGGTCGCGCAGGCCCAGCTTGCGCAGCACGCTGGACACGTGGTTCTTGACCGTGCCCTCGGTGATGAACAGGCGCGCCGCGATCTCCCTGTTGGCGGCCCCGGCGGCGACCATCCGCGCCACCTCCACCTCGCGAGCCGACAGCAGCTCCTGCCCGCGGAAGGCGACCGGGCTCACCGGCAGGTGCCGCAGCTCGGCGACCAGGCGGGCCGCGACCGGGCTGCCCAGCACGGTCTCCCCGCGGCTCACCCGATGGACGGCCGCGACCAGGTCCTCCGGCGAGCAGTCCTTCAGCAGGTAGCCCGTCGCGCCGCCGCGCAGCGCGCCGAAGATGAACTCGTCCTCGTCGAACGTGCTGAGCACGACGACCGCCACCTCCGGATGTTCGGCGGCCAGGCGGACGATCAGCTCCACGCCGTTCATGCCCGGCATGCGCATGTCCACGAGCGCCACGTGCGGACGGCGGTCGCCGATCACCCGCAGCGCCTCGTAGCCGTCGGCCGCCTCGCCGACGACCTCGATGCCGTCCTCGACCTCCAGCAGCTTGCGCAGCCCCTGGCGCAGCAGCGCCTGGTCGTCCACCAGCACGACCCTGACCGGCGTCATGCCCGCACCCCCAGCGGCAGCTCGGCGCGCAACTCGAACCCGCCGCCCGGCCTGTTGCCACCGGCCAGCGTGCCGCCGAGCGCCCTGGCCCGATCCGCCAGCGACGTCAGTCCGAAGCCGCCGCGCGCCCGCTCGTCCCTGCCCGTTCCGTCGTCTCTCACCACGAGCGCCACCTGGTCGTCGCCGAACGTGAGCGTGCCGTGCACGTGCTCCGCCTTCGCGTGCCGCAGCGCGTTGGTGAGCCCCTCCTGCAGCACCCGGTAGAGGACGAGCTCGGTGTCGGCCTCCAGGCGCCGCTCCTCGCCCCGCACCTCGAAGCTCACGGTGATGCCGGTGCCGTCGAACGACGCCGCGAGCCGTTCGAGCGCGGCGCTGCCGACGCGGCCGTCCAGCGCGAGCGGCCGCAGCGCGCGCACCCAGCGCCGCGCGTCGGCAAGCGCCTCCACGGTGAGCTCCTTGGCCTGGCGGACCTCCGCCCAGGCGGACTCGGGGCGGCGCTCGCGGAACCGCTCGGCGTTCTCCAGGCCCATCTTGATGACGGTCAGGTGGTGGCCGACCGAGTCGTGCATCTCCGCCGCCATCCGCGCCCGCTCCTCGGCGACGGCCAGCTCCCTGATCCGCTCCAGCAGGCCCTGGGCCTCCTCCCGCCTGCGCCGCGCCTCATGTATGGACGCCACCATGCCCAGGACGAACGCGGAGAACACCGCCATCGCGGTGGCCTGGACCATGCCGTCGGCGATCGTCGACCCGAAAAGCGGGGGCACGAACACGGAACCGACCACGACGCAGGACAGGATGGCGGTCGCGACGCGCATGCCGTACAGGAAGGCGAGGTTGGCCACCGCGATGAGGATCAGCGGCAGGTGGGTCTGCCGCGAGCCGGTCAACCCCAGCATGATCGTCGCCGCCAGGAACAGCGGGGCCACCCAATGACGGCCCCGCGCCGGATTCCAGGGCAGCGTCGGCCAGAGCACCGCGAGCAGCGCGACGTTGGCGGCGAAGAGCACGTACTCCAGCGGAGTGGCGGCGGCGGTCGCGACCGCCTGCACGAGGCCGGCGGTCAGTAGTGTCATCATCGCCCAGAACACGACGTTGAACAGGAACGGCCGGTCCGCGTCGCGAAGCCAGTCGAAACGCGCCATGACTCGACCCTAGAGCGATTCGGATCGGACGCAATCGCCCATCGGAACCATGACCGCGGTCATGCCCGCGTCTATCCGCCGCTCGATGTGCCGGCGAGCAGGGCGAACCTGGCGTTTCACCCATGAGAGCCACCAAGCCGGTGTGGCCGTGTCGGGCGCCCTCACGCTGGTCGCATGGGTGATCGGCATGGTGTGCCGCGCGCGTGCGCGTCCCGAGCCTGTGCCCGCTCCGGTGCCCGGCGTGACGGTCTGAGAGCGGGGGCCCGCGCCCGCCTGTACGCCGGGCGGGCGCGGCCGGGTGTCAGCCGGTGGTGCAGGAGATCGGCGACGGGACGTCACCGGCGCCGTTGGCGGTGAAGCCGAACGACGTGGACGCGCCGGCGGCCAGGCTGCCGTTGTAGCTCACGTTCTTCGCCGTGACGGCGGCTCCCGACTGGGACACCGAGGCGTTCCACGAGGAGCTGATCGTCTGGCCGTTCCGGTACGACCAGCCGACGGTCCAGCCCGAGATCGCGCTGGTGCGGGTGTTCGTCACCGTCACATCGGCCTGGAAGCCGCCCGGCCAGGAGTTGACCACCTTGTATGTCGCCGAGCACCCCGCGCCGCCGGGCGTGGGAGAGGCCGACGGGGAGGCCGACGGGGAGGCCGACGGGGAGGCCGACGGGGAGGCCGACGGGGAGGGCGACGGCGTACGCGAGGGCGAGGCGGACGGCGAGGGCGACGCGGTGCCGCCGCCGGACGCCTTCAGGACCGTGATGGAGTACGGCGGGAGCGTGATCGAGGTGGCGGACGACGCGGTGCTCGTGCTGATCGAGGTGGCGCCCTTGCGCCACTGCACGACGGTGGCCGCGCCGCCCGGGGAGAAGCCGGAGTAGGCCAGCGAGACCGTCGTGGAGTTGTTCAGGTCCTTGTTGACGAGCACGACGTTGACGCCGCCGGAGGTCTTCACCGCGTGCGCGGCGAGCAGCGAGCTGGACGAGGACGCCTTGACCAGCGTGTCACCCGGCGATCCGGCCCTGCCGACCATGGCCAGGCCGTAGTACGGCGGGAGCGGCGTGTTCACCGCGGGCTCCCCGGAACTGCCCGAGGACAGGATGCCGAAGTCGTTGTAGTCGGTGGTCCCGTCGTCGTTGGTCTTCGGGCTGCTGCTGGTGCCGTTGTGGAGGCTCCACCAGTCGACGTTCATCACCCCGTTCTCGAACCAGGTGAGGTAACTGTCCGCGGCGCCCAGTGCGGTCGTCGCGCTGTTGAGCTGGTAGTTGAGGTTCGCCTCCGTGACCGCGATGCCGATGCTCGACGCCCTGCTCCCGGCGTACTTGCCGAGAAGGGAGCGAATCGTGCTCACCATGGGCGCGATCTGCGAGACCTTCGTCAGGCTGTCGGCCGCCGACGTGGCGCCCGGGTACCAGTGGACGATCACGAAGTCGGCCTTGTCCTGCACGATGGACATGACCGTGTTGTTCCAGTCCGCGCTGTCGCCCGAGCCGACGACGCCGTCCGGCCAGCCGCCCGGGGTGGTGAGCACGACGCCCACCTTGATCGAGGAGTCCACGGCCTTCATCGCCGAGATGTACTGCAGGACGTTGTTCGCGTACGCCCTCGGGCTCTTGTCGGCGTGGTTGTCCTGCTCCCAGCCCGAGCCGTAGTGGCCGTTGCCGTAGACCTCGTTGCCGATCTCCCAGTATTTGACGCCGTACCCCTTGGTGACGTTGGCGTACCGCACCCAGTCGGCGGCCTCCTGGGCCGTGCCCGTTCCGTAGTTGGCGATGACGACGGGCTGCGCGCCGGCCGAGCGCACCGTGCTCACATAGGTGTCGAAGTCGGTGCCCGGGGCGACGTAGCCGCCCTCGGTGGTGTGCGTCTTCCAGTGGTAGATGTCGCCGTACGACCCGCCGGGGTAGCGGACGGCGGTGAAGCCGGCGTCCCGCAGCAGACCGGAGATGGGGGAACTGTTCATGTTCCCGTCGTAGACGGCGACGTTGACGCCGTGCCCGGCGGCGGGGATCGTGCCGAGGCTCGTGCCGGTGTTCACCGTCACGCTGGCGGAGGTCGCGGCGGAGGCGGGCGCGGTGACGGCCGTCGCCGCCACCAGGGCCGACGCGGCGGCGAGCGCCGCCGACGTCAGCAGGGCCAGGCCGGCGCGCCGCCGGCGGGTGAGCGAGCCGTGCATGAGGAGCTCCTTCGAGCGGTCGCGCTGTCGCCCTCTCCGGGCGCAGGTCGAGCCGCATCCTTTTCCGCGCCACGCCGTACGGTCAACGCTCAGGCGGCCCGCAAGGCCCTGACCTGGGGCTGATTTCGTATGGACGTGCAACTTTCATCGGCGAGCGGGGCCGGGCTCTGCGGCCGCGGCCGGAGCGGACGGGGCGATCGGGGTTCGGCCGGGCCTCGGCCGGGGGCACTCGTGAATGAATCGCATGCCGTTCCCATGCAAATCATTCCTATTGTCGTGGGTGTCGGAGAAACCGGCCCCTCCCGAAAGGGAGGAAAACCAATGGAAAGAGGTGTGAGAATGGTTCGGACTCTCGGGTCGCTCACCGACCGCATGCTGAGCACTGTGGTTCCCGCGGCGGAGGCTCAGGCCGTGGCCAAGTGCGTCACTATCGGTACCGAGCAGGTCAACTGCACCGGCGGATATCCCTTCACGATGGCGACCCTCACGAAGAAGATCTGCGTGGACTTCGAGGCCAAGACCATCACCCTGCAGACGTCGGGCGGCTGCTGACCGACCGGAATCCGGCGGAAAACCGGGACCGCGATGAAACGACGAAAGCGCGATTCGCGGTTCCGGCGGTGATTCGCCGGCGATTCCGGTGAACGGTCACACCGGTCCGCGTAATCGCAGTGCGCGGTGAACACGCCGCCCGGATCACACGAGGTGCGATCCGGGCGGCGTTTGTGTCCATTCCCGATCTGCTGCCCGAACGGAGTCACCGTGGAGTACGTCCTGATCTGCTGCCGCCTTTTCGTGGGCGCCGTGTTCGCCGTCTCGGCGGTGAGCAAGGTGCGTGGCCGGGGCGCGTACGCCGCTTTCCTGGACGCGGCTGGCGCGCTGGCGCCGTGGGTTCCGCCGCCGGCGCGGACGGTGACGGGAGCGGTGGTCGTCGCCGGGGAACTGGCCGTGGCCGTGCTGCTCGTCCCGCCGGCCACCGTCGTGGCCGGGTTCGCGGTCGCGGCGGCGCTGCTGGCGGCGTTCACCGCGGCCATCGCGTCGGCCCTGCTGGCACGGCGGCGCGTGCCGTGCGCCTGCTTCGGCGGTGGTTCGCCGTCGCCGGTGGGCCCGGCCCACCTGGTCCGCAACGGTGTGCTGCTGGCCGGCTCGCTGACCGGCTCGGTCCTCGGCCTCGACGCCTCCGGCGCCGTGCCGGAACCGGCCGGCGCCGTGGCCGCCGCGTTCCTCGGCCTGGTGGTGGCCGGCCTCGTCCTGCTCACCGACGGCATCGCCGGTCTGCTCCGGCCGTCGGGCGCGTGAATGCCAATTCCTGAGACGTGGGAGTCCTCGTGTCGATCTTCGCAGTGTCGTTCGCCGGCCTTGTCGGCGTACTGAACCTCCTGCTCACGGCCGGTGTGATCCGCCGCCTGCGCGCGTATGACATCCTGCCGGCCGCGCGCTCCGATCCGGGGCGCTGGCGAGTCGTGCACAAGCCCCCGCGCACGATGCGTGCCGCAGGCGAGCGCGTGGGCGCGTTCCACGGCCACACCGTGCGCGGTGAGCCGATCGGCGAGGAGTTCTTCGCCCGATCCACCACGCTGGTCGGGGCCTTCACCGCGGGCTGTCAGGCGTGCGAGGAGCGACTGCCCGAGTTCGCGGAGTTCGCCGCGGCCTTCCCCGGCGGTGGCACCCAGGTGCTGGCGCTCCTTGTCGGCGACGCCCGTGACCTCGCCGACAAGGTCCGGCAGCTCGAGCCGGTCGCCACCGTGGTGGTGGAGCCGGACCGGGGCGGCCCGGTGGGTGAGGCGCTGGGCGTCAGGGCGTACCCGGCGCTGGCGCTGGTCGACCCGGGCGGCGTGGTCAGCGCCTCCGGGGCCGGCATGGAGCACCTGTTCCTCGATCCGGCGGGGGTGTGACGGTGGGCGGGATCATCGAGGCCCTGCGGCTGACCTGGCGGGCCGGCCGGCTGCACACGGGCGTGTTCGCGGTGTTCACGGTGCTGGGCGCGGTGGCGCCGGTCGCGGGGGCGTGGCTGACCAAGCTGCTCCTGGACGGCGTCACGACCGGGGGCGGCGCCGGGGCGGTGCTCGGGCCGGGGGTGGCCCTGGCCGCCGCCGGGCTCGTCATGGCGCTGGTGCCGCACGTCCTGCGGTACGCCTCGGCCGAGACCGGGCGCCGGGTCGGCCTGCTGGCGCAGGAGCGGCTGTTCGCGGTGACCGAGCGGTTCGTCGGCATGGCCAGGTTCGAGGACCCGGCCTTCCTCAACCGGATGCGGATGGCGCTGCAGCACGGCGGCACCACCCCGGGCGTGGTCGTCTCCGGCGCGCTGTCCACGGCCGGCGCCGCCGTCACCGGGCTGGGGTTCCTCGGCTCGCTGCTGGTCCTCTCGCCGTGGATGCCCGTCCTGGTGCTCGCCTCCGCCGTGCCGGTGCTGGGCCTGGAGCTGCGGCTGGCCCGGCGCAGGGCCTCCCTTTACTGGCGGCTGAGCCCGGTGGAGCGCCGGGAGATCTTCTTCCGGGACCTGCTGACCGACGCCCAGGCCGCCAAGGAGATCCGGCTGTTCGGCATCGGCGCCCACCTGCGCGAGCGCATGTCGGCCCAGCGCCGCAGGGCCGACGGCGAGAACCGGCGGCTGGACCGCAGGGAACTGGGCGCCCAGGGGCTGACCGGCATGATCGGGGCCGCGGTGGCGGGCGGGGCGATGATCTGGGCCGTGCTCGCGGCGGCGGGCGGGCGCATCACCGTCGGCGACGTCTCCCTGCTGGTGGCGGCGGTCGCCGGAGTGCAGGCGGCGGGCCTGGCCGTCGTCAACGGGATCGCCCAGTCGCACCAGCAGCTCCTCCTCTTCACCCACTATCGCGAGGTCCTGGCCGCCGGGCCCGACCTGCCGGTGCCCGCGCGCCCCGGGAAGGTCGCTCCGCTGGCCCGCGGCATCGAGTTCCGCGACGTGTGGTTCCGTTATTCGCCGGGTCATCCCTGGATTCTGCGGGGCGTGAACCTCACCATCGCGCACGGTCGAACCGTGGGGGTGGTCGGCCGCAACGGCGCCGGCAAGAGCACCCTCGTCAAGCTGCTGTGCCGGATGTACGACCCGGAGCGGGGCGCGATCCTGTGGGACGGGGTGGACCTGCGGGACCTGGACCCGGCCGAACTGCGGTCCCGGATCAGCGCGGTCTTCCAGGACTACATGGAGTACGACCTGACCGCCGCGGAGAACATCGGCCTGGGGGACCTGGCCCACCTCGGCGACCGGGACCGCATCGCCGCCGCGGCCCGGGACGCCGGGGCCCACGAGTTCGTCACCGCGCTGCCGGACTCCTACGACACCCTGCTGTCCCGGCTCTTCTTCCAGGGGGACGACCAGGAGGACGGCGACACCGGCGGCGAGACGGGGGTCACCCTGTCCGGCGGGCAGTGGCAGCGGCTGGCCCTGGCCCGCGCGCACCTGCGGGCGGGGCGCGATCTTATGATCCTGGACGAGCCCAGCTCCGGCCTGGACGCCGAGGCCGAGCACCGCATCCACCACTCCCTACGAGAACGGCGGGCGGGCCGGACCAGCGTGCTCGTCTCACACCGCCTCAACACCCTGCGGGACGCCGACACGCTGGTCGTCCTGGCGGACGGCGCGGTCGCCGAGCAGGGCACGCACGAGGAACTGATCGCACTCGACGGCGTCTACGCCGGCCTGTTCCACATGCAGGCCGAGGGCTATGCGGAGCCGCCGCCCCCGCAGGCCGAGGACCTGCTGGAACTGGTTCGAGGGAGGTTCGGCCTGTGACCGCCGCACCGCTGCCGCTCCTCCTCGCCCTTGTCGCCGCCATCGCCGCCACCGCGGCCGCGGGCCTGGTCTGGGCGCGCAGGAGACTGCTGATGGTGAGCGTCTCCGGGGACAGCATGCGCCCCACGTACCGGTCCGGCGACCGGGTGCTGGTGCGGCGTGTCCCCGCCGGCCGCCTCCGCCGGGAGGACGTCGTCCTGGCCGACGTGGCCGGGCTCGTGATGGAGCGCGCGGGCCTCATACCGAGCCAGGTCACTGTGGATCCCGGTGCCGGCTACGTGGTCAAGAGGGTCGCCGCGATCCCGGGCGACCCCGTCCCCGCCGAGGTCCCCCGTCAGGCGGACGAGACCGCCGTTCCACGGGGGGCCTTCGTCCTGCTCGGCGACAACGCCGGACACAGCATGGACTCCCGCCACTTCGGATACGTCCCCGCGGCCGGCCTCGTCGGGAAGGTGGTCCGCGTGCTCCCCGCGCGGGCACCGGGCGACCGGAGGGACTGAGGGTCCGGGGCATTGGGGGTCCGGGGTATCGGGGGCCCGGGGGATCGGGGGCCCGGGGCGGGAGAGATGTGGAAGGGCCGCGAGGCGGAACGCCTCGCGGCCCTTTCTGCGCGACCCGCCTCTTCAGGCCCGGGATCTAGAAGACACGATCTAGTGCGGTGACCATGAACGTTCACCGGGTGGACAACGCGCCAGCTTGACCGCGCTCACGTTGATCCATGCGGTTGCCGATCTCGTTGTTGTATGGTCTGAAATCCACAAATATCGGGGGAGAGCAAGGCTGTGGAGCGCGAGACACTGCTCGGTTACCTGGACTCGCAGCGCAAGCACGTCCTGGGCATCCTGGACGGCCTTGGCGAGGGGGACCTACGCAAGGCGGTGCTGCCGTCCGGTTGGTCACCCCGCGACCTGGTGCACCATTTGACCTGGTCCGAGGCGCTTTGGTTCCGTGGAGCGATGGCCGCCGATCGCCAGGTCATCGACACGCTCGTGGCCGGCGAGTTCGGTTGGAGGGTCCCCGAGGAGTTCTCCGGCGCGGACGTGCTCGCACGGTATCGACAGACGATCGAGCAGTCGAACAGGGTCATCGGGGCGACGGCGATCGATGCCGTGCTGGCCTGGTGGCCGACGAAGATGTTCGGTTCGGGGTCATGGCGGCTGGGGTCTTTGCGCGAAGTGCTGATGCACGTGATCGTCGACACTGCGACGCACGCCGGACAGCTCGACGCGGTCCGGGAGCTGATCGACGGGCGGCAGTGGCTGGTCAACGACGACCGACCGGCCGCAGATCACTGAACTCGGTGAACGCTAGTGCGCTCACCGGGGTTGATCATGCCGCTGCTCGGCGTGGTCGGCCCCAGCGTTGCTGGCGTTCGCTGCGGATGCGGGCGCGTTCGCGGCGTTGGGCGACCAGGACGTCGGGGTGGCGGGCGTTGGCGTTACGCCAGCGCAGGTAGTCCTGCAGTTTCCGGGCCAGGACGGTGTGGTTGGGGTGGTCGCTGTTGCCCATCACGAAGTTCCGCAAGGGCCCGAACTGGGCCTCGATGGGGTTGGCCCATGAGGCGCTGGTGGGTGTGAAACACAGCTCGACCTTGTGTTTTTTCGCCCACGCGCGGATCGCGGGGGTCTTGTTGGACGACAGATTGTCCATGATCGCATAGATGGGTGCGCCGTCGGGTTTGCGGGCCCGGATCGTCTTCAACGCCGCGAGGGTGTTCTTCCCGCCCTTGCGCTCCCGGTTGACGCCCCAGAGCTGGTCGTCACTCAGGGAGTAGCAGCCGTGGAAGTACCGGACGCCATGAGTGCGGTGGTAGGTCGCCGGCAGTCGGTCGGGCTTGCCCTCCGGCGCCCAGGACGTGCCGTGGCAGGGCCGGATCGACAGGGGCCCGAACTGGTCGAAGGCGAAGCACCGGTCCAGGTAGTGCGTGGTGACGTGTTCGATCCGGTCGAGTTTGGCGTCCTTGTCGGGGTCGCGTGATTCCTTCCAGGTCCGCGTCCGCTGGAAGGAGATCTTGTGTTCATGCAGCAGCAGACGCAGCCGTTCCCGCCCGACCCGCATCGGCCGGTCGGGGCAGATGGCGAGGTAGTCGACGAGTTTGTGGATACTCCAGTGCGTGAACGGACGGCCCAGACTGGCCGGGCGCATCTTGGCCGTCGCGATGACGAATGCTTCGTCGTCGCTGGTCAGCAGGCGGGGACGGCCTCCCGCCCAGTTAGGGTCCAGTGCTGACAGACCCCGCTCGTTGAAGGCGTGGATGACGTCCCGCGCCGTGTCCTCATCGGCCGCCACCAGCCGGGCGATCGCCGGGGCTAGGGTCCCGGACGCCGACGCCATGATGATCAACGCCCTACGGACTTTGATCGATCCGTGTTTGCCCCGCCGGACGATGCGTTGCAGGTACTGCCCCCCGTGATCGTCCAGCCGTCGAGCCCTTACCGCTTCTGCCACCCGCCACCTCCGCAGACTCGATCCCTACAGGGTGGAGTCTGGAAGCAGAACCCGCCCGAACCCGGCAAGCCCGACGGCGTGTCACCCACCCGGTGATCATTTCCGGTCAACGCACTAGCAGGCGGCCTGCGGCTGGGGGACGACGGCGCCGCGGACGGCGTCGTCGTCCCGGCGGAGCACGGCGAGGTGGAGCTCGTGCAGCTCGGCCGACGGGTCGAGGCCGAGCTGGCCGCCGAGCACCGCCGTGGCGCGTCCCCAGGCCGAGATCGCGCCGGCCACGTCCCCGCCCAGGTAGTACGCGCGCATCAGGTGCGCCCAGGAGGTCTCCCGGAAGGGGGCGTCGGCCAGCACCTCCAGGATCTCGGGGATGAGGTCGGCCGTGCGGCCCAGGCCCAGGCGAGCCTCCACCAGCCGCTCCCGCACCGTCAGGTGCAGCTCGCCGAAGGCCGTGAACCGGGATCGCAGCAGCTCCGAGGCGGTGCAGTCCTGCCCGATCGGCCCCTGCCACAGCCGGAGGGCCCCGGTGAGCGCTTCCTCGGCCGCGTGGGGCCGCCGGGCGCGCAGCCGGGCGAAGCCCTCGGCGGCGAGCCGCCTGAACATGACCGCGTCCACCTCCTCGGGCACGGTCAGCAGCCGGTAGCCGCCCTCGCCGCCGCCTCCCCGAAGGGTGATCAGGCGGTCGCGCAGCCCCAGGGCCGCCAGCCGGTTGCGCAGCCGGGCGATGTGGAGTCTCAGGTTCTTACGGGCCGAGCCGGGCGGGTCCTCCCACAGGTATCTCATCAATTGCTCCACCGGCACCGAGCGTCCCTCTTCGAGCAGGAGCGCGGCGAGCAGCCCCCTTACCGGGGCCGATCCGATGGTCGTGGGCGCGTCGTCGTCGCCGACCTGAACACGTCCCAGCAGGTGGAAGAGCATGTCGTGGCCTTTCTCTGGCTATCGATTCGGCGGCCTTCGTGAAGGCCGGTTCACTGCCCGGCCAGGAGGGGAGCTCGTGCTCGCCTTCCCCGCGCACCGGCCCGCGGCGTACGCGGACGCCGTGCCGGGAGGGGAAGGGGCCGAGGCGGCCGCCGGGAGGGGCAGGCGGCGACGGAGGCGCCCGGCTTACGGCAGCGGCCCTGTCCTGCGACTGTGTGCTTGCGACTCTGTGCTTGCGACTCTGTGCTGAGACCCTGTGCCGCCGCATCCCTATGCCGTGGCCCTGTTTCTGAGCCCTGCTTCGGAGCCCTGTTTCGAAGCCCTGTGCCGTGGCCCTGTCGAGGGGCCCATGGGAGGGCAGGCGTCGACGTCGACGCCGGCGGGCGGTCCGCCTTCTCGAGTGGCCATGGCCGACGCGTCGCTCCCAGCGCGTCCACGTTGACGGCCTGGTCGGCTGTTCCCATCCTGCCGGTGCACGAGACGGACGAGGATAGCCAGTTGCAGGGCATTCACGGTCTTTAGTGGACAGGTGCGCCTGCCGCGTCAGCAGAGGCACGGGACCAGATGGTCCAGGCAGCGGATCATCTTTCCCAGTGCGCGGGACAGCACCGCCTCGGTGAGGTGGTTGTGGCTGACGAGGAATCCGTTCCTGGCGGGAACCAGGCCACTCCACTCGTACCGCGTGGTGGCCGGCGCCACGATCCCCTTCGTTTCGAATGCCCGGATGACGTGGTCGACGTGCACTTCGGGGCGCAGTTCGACGTGCACGTGTGACCCGGACTGGGCGCCGCTCAGCCGCTCCACGGCCGGGTGGCGGGCCAGGGCGTCCACCACGAGTTGCCGTTTGGCCTGATACGCGTGGCGCAGCCGGTCGACGCGGACGCGGGTCTCGGCCGAGGCGAGCATCTCGGCCACGGCGCGCTGCGCCACCGCCACGGTGCCCGACTGCCGCAGCGACAGGTGCTCGGCCAGCTGCCGCAGCCGGCGCCCGCGGGCGAGGATGTACCCGGTGCACACCACGTCCGGGAGCAGCCGGCACAGACAGCCCACGTAGACGACGTCGTCGGTGCGATCCCGGCTCAGGTCCCACAACGACTGCGGCCGGATCGTCTCGCTGAAGTCGTGGTCCCGGTCGTCCTCCACGATCAGCGCCCCGCGTGCCGCCGACAGCTCGACCAGCGCGCGCCGCCGCGAAAGGGACAGCTCCACTCCCAGCGGCATCTGGTGGGAGGGACGCACCACGACCGCCCCCACGGTGTGGGGCACGGTCTCCACCAGCGCCCCGTCCGCGTCCACGGGGACGGGCACGGTGGTGACGTCGTGCTGGCGCAGCAGCCGGATCACCGTGGGCAGGCAGGGGTCCTCGACCGCCGCGACGGTGCCCGGCTGTATCGCGACCGCCGCCACCAGGTCCAGAGATTGGCGGACCCCGGTCGTGATCAGCACGTTCTCCGGATCGGCCTCCAGCCCGCGCACCGCGCGCAGGTGCGCCGCCACCGCCCGGCGCAGCACCGTCTCGCCGGGTATCTCCACCGCGCCCGGAATGCGGTGCGCGGCCCGTCGCCACGCGGCCCGCCACACCGGCACCGGGAAGTCCTCTCCGGACGGCTGGTCGGGGGACAGGTCGACGAGCGTCCGGCGGGCCCGGTCCGCGGGAGGCTTTCCTTCGCCCGGCTCCCGGGCGGCCTTCTCCCGCAGGGCCCGCCTGACATAGGTCCCCGACCGCCGCCTGCTCTCGACCAGGTCCCCGGCTTCCAGGATGCGGTAGGCCTCCTGCACCACCGGCCGCGACACCTTCAGCAACTCGGCGAGGGTACGGCTGGACGGCAGGCGCGTGTCCGGCGGCAGGCGGCCGTCCAGGACGGCCTGCCTCAGCTGCCTGGCCAGTTGTGCCGCCATCGACTCGGAAGAGCCACGTGCCAGCTCGACATAGATGGCCAGAGTCGTCGCCGTCCGCATCATGCCCCTTCGGCTCGCCATAACTACGGTTCTCGCGCAGGCCGGCGGGGTGAAGGATCGAAAGGCCGTGCCGGCTCCGCGGGAACGGCCACTCCGGCGTCGCGGTTCCCGGGCCAGGCAATCTCAGATGACTTTCAGTTCGCTTACAGAAGTGTTGCAAAATGCGGGAGGCCTTGAGCGCGCCGCACCGGGACGCCGCCGGTGTGCTGACGCGGGGCCGGCCTGCGCTTGAGGAGGTCGCCACTCACCGGCCTCTGCCGTCCACGCCGCCGCGGGCACGTCGGACCCGGCGACGGAGGCGTGCGTGGGCGCCGCCAGGGCCGCGAACGTGCGTACGCGTTCGAGGATGGGGGCGGCGCGTGGTCCCGGTGGACGAGCAGCTCGTGGTCCCGGTGGACGAGCAGCTCGTGGTCGAGCACTACTCTCGCTGACGCCCCGGATTCGCCTCGCACATCACGGCGTACGGAAACCGCGGAACGTCACGCGCTTGCGGACCACGAAGCCGAGCCGCTCGTAGAGTGCGATCGCGTTGACGTTGGCCTCGGCCACGTGGAGGAACGGGCGCTCGTTCCGAGCCGTGATACGGGTGACCAGGGCGCGCACCAGACGGGAGGCGTGACCTCGACCGCGGGCTTCGGGGGCGGCGCAGACGGCGCTGATCTCGGTCCACCCGGGCGGGCGGAGCCGTTCGCCCGCCATGGCGACCAGGGCGCCGTTCTCGCGTACACCCAGATAGGTGCCGAGCTCGTGCGTCCGGGGCCAGAACGGCCCCGGGCGGGTCCGCGCGGTGAGATCGAGCATCTCGGGCACGTCGTCGACGCCCAGCTCGACCATCCGCGAGCCGGACTCGGCATCGCCGCGACCCGGGTGGGTGCCCGCGGGCCAGATCATCTGGAAGCCGTCGAGAGTGAAGACCGGCTCCCAGTCCGCGGGCGGGGTCGCCGGGCAGCTGAACAGGTCGGCGAATTCGCCGCGGCCGAGCAATCGCGCGAGGTCGGCCCATTCCGCCGGGTCGGGGTCGGCGGACACCGTGGCGAAGGTCGCGACCTCCGGCAGGTATCCGGCCGCCCGGCCGAGCCGGCGGGCCAGGTGCGCGTGGCGGCTGCGGAGCGACTCACCGACCGGGTCGTCGAGTGCGACGGCGTCACGGTCGACCATTGTGCGGTGCCTTTCGTGTCTGCGTGTGTGAGCGTCGGTGACCAGCCGTCGACAGGGTCGTGACCGGGGGTTCTCGCAGCCGCAGTGTAGTCAGGCGGGTTCCTGTCCTCGCCCGGGAGGGGTGCCGCCCGATCGGCGGGACGCGGCCGATCGCGCGCTCGCGGGGGCTTGAACCTCACGCCGGGGGAGGTCGTAGCGTTTCGGGCGTGATCGGGGCAGACGACGCCGGACGGCGATGGTCGATCGGCGAGCTGGCGCGGGCGACCGGGATGACGGTGCGCGCGCTGTACCACTACGACGAGATCGGGCTGCTGAGCGCGAGCGAGCGTACGCCCGCCGGGCACCGCCGATACACCGAGCGCGACCTGCGGCGGTTGTACCGCGTCCGCGCCCTGCGGGCGCTCGGCCTGTCGCTGGAGGAGATCGCGGGTGTTCTCGACGGCGCGGCGGACGCCCCCGAGTCGATGCGCGAGCTGCTGACGGCGCAGTTGCGCAGGCTCGACGAGCACGCCGAGCTGATCGGGACGCTGCGTCAGCGGATCCGCGGCCTGCTCCGGCAGGCCGGCGACTCGTCCGGCCCCGATCCGGAACGGTTGATGACCACATTGGAGTTGATGTCGGTGTTCGAGACCTACTTCACCGAAGAGCAGCGCGAGCGGCTGGCCGAGCGCAGGAACGCGCTGGGCGGCGAGGGCGTCGAAGCGGCCAGGCGCGAGTGGGCGGGGCTGGTCGAGGAGGGCCTGCGGCTCGTGGAGACCGGCGTGCCCGCGGAGGACGAGCGCGCCCGGGACCTCGTACGCCGCTGGGACGCGCTGGCGGGCGGGTTCCACCCCGGCGGACCGGACGGCGAACGGACCAGGGCGGCGGCCCGCAGGATGTGGCGGGACAACAGCGCGGAGATCGGCCGGAGCCTGCCCTGGCCGGCCGAGCGGTTGGCGGGCCTGGTGTCCTACCTGGAACAGGCCCGCCAGTCCGGCTGAGCCCGTACGCCAGGGCGAACACGGGGCCGGCCGCGCCGGGTCGCGGACGTCCTCAGGGCGGGGTGAATCTTTCACCCGTTCCGTCGCGTCTCCCGAGCACCGGATCGAGCGGGGGAGGGGGAACGTTGACCGGCCGGAAGGACCGCGCCTACCGTGCGGGGCGCACGCCCCCGTTCCTGTCGTCAGCCGGAGGTCCCGTGTTCCGCACCGCCGCAGCGTGCCTCGTCCCCCTGGCCACCGCCGTCCTCGTGGCGGCCACCGCGCTCCCCGCCTCGGCCGAGGTCGTCGACCCCGCTCCCATCGGCCCTCACCAGTACTTCTACGGTTTCGTCAATGGCCAGACCGGTCACGCGACCATCAAGATGGCGTGCTTCGGGCCGGTGTTCCCAGGACAGACCGGTCATCCGCTCGCCGGGCAGTCCGTGGAGGTGCGGCCCGTCGCAGTCTCGTCGTCGGCGGCGAGCGTCGGCTACACCGGCAGCGGCGGCACCACGATCGCGGTGGACCTGGGCGACCCGTCGACCGTCGCGAGGGCGCTCGCGCTGCGCTACTACGGGGTCAAGGCCGAGATCCCGGTCACCGCGACACTGCCGTGCTACGGCTCCGGGAAGGTGACGTTCACGGCCGTGCCCACCAGTTGGACCGCCCGTGAGGCGACCGTCCTGGTCGACTACGTCGGCCAGCCCTGACCCGCGTCGCGTCGCCGTCGTGCCGCGACTCCGGGCATCCAAGTACGGGTGCCCGGAGTCACCGGTGTGACAGGCCCGCCCGTCCTACTTCGCCGGCTTGAAGGTGGAGGCGATGGTCTCGAAGAGATCCTTCTTCTTCTTCCAGTCCTTGTCCTGGGTCTTGTAGAGCAGCGCGTAGCCGTTGTGCTTGTCGGTGACGAAGCCGCGGTCGATCACACGTGACCGGTAGCGGCTGTCGCCGAAGGTGAACTCCCAGTCGGCCGCGGTCTTCCAGTACCCCTTGACCTCTCTGATCTCGATGAGCTTGTAGCCGGGGAAGTTCTGGCTCATCCCGGGCACATCGCGCCGCCAGACCTTCAGAGCGTCCGACTCGGGGCTCGTGGTGTGGTGAACCTCGAGATACGTGTGAGAGTCCCCGCGGAAGCGGACCTCGCCGTTGCCCCTGCCGTCGACGTGCCACCCCTTCGGCAGCGCGAGCGAGAACCCGCTCGAGTGCTTGTACTTGTGCCAGCCCTCGGGGACGCCGGCGGGCTCGGAGGTCTTGGGGCTCGGAGAGGGCTCGGGGGACGGGGACGTCGCCTCGTCCGAGGCGGACGCGGACGGCTCGGCGGAGGTCGGCGCGGCGGAGGAGGGCTTATCGGTGGTCTTCCCCGTCGCGGCCGGGGCCGCGTCCGACCCGCCGGCGGGGTCGCCCGCCGAGTCGCCCTCGCCCGCCATCAGGCCGAGATAGCCCGCCACACCCGCGATGACCAGCAGCGCGGGGATGAGGATCAGTGCGACCTTCAGCATGCCGTTCGACGACCGCGGCGAAACCGCGCTGGTGGACACTTCGTGCCACGCCGCCCCGCCCTGCGGGGGCACCGTCGCAGGCGCCTGCCTCAGCCCGGCGATCGCGCTCCCGGCGCCGGCGATCCCGGCCGCGCCCGAGCCGTCCTGCGTCCGGTCCGCCGTGGCGCGGGCCGCTCCGGCTTGGTCGCCCGCCCGGTCGGTACGGCTGTCGTTCCCGTCCGCGGCGCCGGTGCCGGAGCCGGCGGCGCCGGAGGAGGCGGACGACGCCGAACCCGCCGCGCCCTTCGATCCGGTGGTCCCTCCCGCGGTGCCCTTCGGTGTCGCACTCGCGCCGGAGGCCGCCGAGGACTGTGCCGCCGAGGAGCGGGACGCCGAGGACCAGGACGCCGAGGACCGGGACGCCGGGGACTCTGGCGTCGTGGGCGGGCGCTCGCCGGAGGAGGCGCCGGAACCCGTCGTCTTCCCCGAGGCGGCCGAGCCCTCCGGCGCCTTGCGGTCCTCCGCGCCGGAGGCCGCGCCCGAGGTGACGGCGGGGCCGACCTTGACGGTGCCGTCGCCGGCGCTCGCTTCCGCCGCCGGACCGGCTTGCCCGCCGGGCTTCTCCTTCGCGGGAGCGCCGCCCGAGGGCTTCGTACGGGCGGGCGGGGCGGCCTGCGCTCCCGTCTCCGGCATGGTCGCGGGCGCCTTCTCTGCCTTCTCCTGAGCCGGGCCGTCCCCCTGCTCCGGCGCCCCTTCGTCGCGTATCACCGGGAGGGGCGAGGTGATCTCACCGGGCCCCGCGGCCTCGCCTGCGGCCCCGGCCCCACCGCGCCCGGCCGCCGCTCCCTTGCCGGGGGCGGGCGCGTGGCCCGCCCCCGCCGCCTCGTCGCCCTCCGCGGGACGCTCGTCCCGCCGGGCGGAGGACACGGGCGGGGGAGACACGGGCGGGTACGGCGCCGCGCCCCGGGACGCCTTGCCCTGCCGCGAGGCGGGCGTCTCGGGCTTCGCGGCCTCCGGCGTCGCGGGCCGCGGCGAAGCAGGCTCGGCGGCGGGCCGCGACGGCGGCGGGGACAGCTCCCGCGACGCGCGCTTGAGCAGCCGGGTCAGCTCGTCGTAGCCGGGCCGGTCGGCGGGCTCCTTGGCGAGCATCCGCAGGAGCACGGGACCCAGCGCGCCCGCGCGCCGCGGCGGGGCGGGGTCGTCGTTCAGCACGGCGTGCATGGTGGCCATCGCCATGCCCCGGTCGTGCGGGGGCTTGCCCTCCACGGCGGTGTAGAGCGTGGCGCCGAGCGACCACAGGTCCGATTCGCGCTGCGCCGCCTCGCCGCGGAGCCGTTCGGGGGCGATGAAGGCGGGGGTGCCGACGAGGCCGGTGCGGGTCATGGTGGAGTCGGCTTCGAGCCTGGCGATGCCGAAGTCGGTCAGGACCACGCGGGCGTCATCGGTGAGCAGCACGTTCTCGGGCTTGACGTCGCGGTGCAGCACGCCCTGGCGGTGGGCGGCGCGCAGCGCGTCCAGGATCTGCAGGCCGATCTCGACGGTGCGCTCGGGGGACAGCGGGCCGTCCTCCCTGATCACCTGCCCGAGCGAGCGGGACGCCACCAGCTGCATGATGATCCAGGGGCGGTCGTCCTCTTCGATCACGTCGTGGACGACCACCACGTTCGGGTGGGTGAGGCGGCCCGCGGCCCGGGCCTCGCGCATGGTCCGGCGATTGAGGTCGCTGAGCTCGTCGCCCATGGCGCTGTCGTAGCGGACCTCCTTGACCGCGACCGCGCGGTCCAGCAACTGGTCGTGGGCGCGCCAGACGACGCCCATGCCACCCCGGCCGATCGGCTCCATCAACTGGTACCGGCCTCCGACGAGCCGGCCTTCCGCACGCGACACTCGAACCCCTTCCTGGACCCATGAATCGTCCCACGGATGGCAAAGGGATCAACCGCGTCCATGACTGGCGATCCCGAAATCCGAGACAGATCGGTTCGAGTCGTGGCCCGTCGCTGCTAAGGTCCTTGTTATGGGTAGGTACAGCTCGTTTACAAGGCCGGCTCCGGGAGGGCCGGTCGCGTGACGTGAGCTAGCGACCATCCGGAGCCGGCTTGAGGCAGGGACGCCAGCGTCTCTGCCTTTTTCGTTCTCTCGGAAGTCCGATATCAGCGAATCCCCATGGCAGACGGCCGGTTCCGCGGGGCCGGCCCACGGAGGAGCCCACATGTCGAAGGCAGCCCAACTCGACCGCGACGCCGTACGGATCGGCGACCTCGTGATCGGCGACGGGCGCCCCGTTGTGGTCATCGGGGGCCAGGACGCCCGCTGGCTGCGCCTGCGCGGCGACGGCGGCCCTCCCGCCGACGGAGCGGAGACCGTGCAGGACCTGCCGGGGGACCCTTCGATGGACGGGTCTTCCGGGGACGGGGCGGTCGCCGAGGCCAGGGCGCGCTGGGCGGGCCCGCTGCTGGTGGAACCCGCCACGGTCGCCGACCTGCCCGCCGTGGCCCGGCACGCAGACGGAGTGGTGGTCGGGGCCGCCTGGGCGGCCGACCCCGATCTCGTCCGCGCCGCGGCCCGGCTCGGGCTCCCCGTCGTCCTCCAACGGGGAAGTGTCCGGCATGGGCGAGCGGCGACGCTGGAGGAGTGGCTGGCCGCGGTGGACGACTGCGCGGCCGAGGGCAACAAGGCGGTCGTGCTCTGCGAGAGCGGCGGCCGCGGCGAACCGGAGGACGCCGCGCCCGACCTCGGGCTCATGCGCGCCGCCCGGGAGCGCACCGGCCGCCCCGTGCTCGCCGGGCTGGGCGGCGACGGTGGGCTGGCGGACGCGGCGGTGGCGGCGGGGGCGGACGGCCTGCTGGTCGGCCCGGGCGCGCCCGAGCGGGCCCTCGCGGCGGCGCACGAGGCGGCCACCGTCATGGCGGCGCTCGTACGGCCGGACGATCCCGAGACCCTCGACGCGGCCCGGGCCGCGATCGACCGGGTGGACGCGGCCCTCGCCACGCTCCTCGAACGCCGGGCCGCGCTGGCCGGGCGGATCCAGCGGCTCAAGCCCGTCGGCGGGTTCCGCGGGCGGGACATGGAGCGCGAGCGGCGCCTCGTCGCGGCCATGGCCCGCCGTGCCCCCAGCCTGGGCGCGGGGCTGCTCGCCCCCATCATGAACGCCGTGATCGAGGCCGGATTGCGCCTGTCCGAGGAGAGGCGGGACGGCGAGGAACGGAGATAGGATTCTGTTTCACCTGAGTCCCACTGGTTCGCGATCACGGCGTAGGCTCTGGACCGCGGTCCGGTGACGATGGGGGTCTCATGGGTGATTCGTTTGTTCATCTGCACGTCCACACCGAGTATTCGATGCTCGACGGAGCGGCGCGGCTGAAGCAGATGTTCAAACTCGTGGGCGAGCTGGAGATGCCCGCGATCGCGATCACCGACCACGGCAACATGCACGGCGCCTACGACTTCTACAAGCAGGCGACCGCCGCCGGGGTGAAGCCCATCCTCGGCATCGAGGCCTATGTCGCGCCCGAGTCGCGCATGCACAAGAAGCCGGTGCTGTGGGGCGAGCCGCACCAGAAGAGCGACGACGTCTCGGCGGGTGGCTACTACACCCACATGACCATCTGGGCGCGGAACAAGGCCGGGCTGCAGAACCTGATGAAGCTCAGCTCGCGCGCCTACACCGAGGGCTTCGTCCGCAAGTGGGCCCGGATGGACGCCGAGATCCTCGCCGAGCACGCCGAGGGCCTGATGGCCACGACCGGCTGCCCGTCCGGAGAGGTGCAGACCCGGCTGCGGCTCGGCCAGTACGACGGGGCGCTCAAGGCGGCCGCGAGATACCAGGAGATCTTCGGGAAGGACAACTACTTCCTGGAGATCATGGACCACGGGCTCGACATCGAGCGCCGGGTCCGCGACGGCCTGATCCGGATCAGCCGCGAGCTGGACATCCCGCCGGTGGTCACCAACGACTCCCACTACACGTACGAGTCGGACGCGGCCGGCCACGACGCGCTCCTGTGCATCCAGACCGGCAAGCAGCTCAGCGACCCCGACCGGTTCCGGTTCGACGGCAGCGGCTACTACGTCAAGAGCGCCGACGAGATGCGGGCGGTCGACTCCTCCGACATCTGGCAGGAGGGGTGCCGCAACACCCTGCTGGTGGCCGAGAAGGTCGAGCCCGAGGGCTTCTTCCCCTACCACAACCTGATGCCGACCTACCCGATCCCCGAGGGGCTGACGGAGGAGGAGTACTTCCGGCAGCAGGTCTGGGAGGGGATGAAGCGCCGTTTCCCCGGCGGGGTGGACGAGGAGCACCGCGTCTGGGTCGAGAACGAGATCGGCGTCATCCTCCAGATGGGCTTCCCGAGCTACTTCCTCGTGGTCGCCGACTTCATCATGTGGGCGAAGAACAACGGCATCCGGGTCGGTCCGGGCCGTGGTTCGGCCGCCGGCTCGCTGGTCGCGTACTCGCTGGGCATCACCGACCTCGACCCGATCCCGCACGGCCTGATCTTCGAGCGGTTCCTCAACCCCGAGCGCGTCTCGATGCCCGACATCGACATCGACTTCGACGAGCGCCGGCGCGCCGACGTGATCCGCTACGTGACCGAGAAGTGGGGCGCCGACAAGGTCGCCATGATCGCCACGTTCGGCACCATCAAGGCGAAGGCGGCCGTGAAGGACGCCGGCCGCGTCCTCGGCTACCCGTACGCGCTGGGCGACCGCATCTCCAAGGCGTTCCCCCCGGCGGTGATGGGCAAGGACATCCCGCTGTCGGGCATCTTCGACTCCGACCACCCGCGCTACAACGAGGCGGGCGAGCTGCGCAAGCTGTACGACGAGGACGTCGACGTCAAGGCGACGATCGACCTCGGGCGCGGCCTGGAGGGCCTGATCCGGCAGACCGGCGTGCACGCCGCGGGCGTCATCATGTCGGCCGAGCCGCTGACCGACCACATCCCGATCATGCGCCGCGACTCGGACGGCGCGATCATCACGCAGTTCGACTATCCGACCTGCGAGACGCTCGGCCTGCTGAAGATGGACTTCCTGGGCCTGCGCAACCTCACGATCATCGACGACTGCCTGAAGATGATCGAGGGCAACACCGGGAACAAGATCGAGCTGCTGGAGCTCCCGCTCGACGACACCAGGACGTACGAGCTGCTGGCCAAGGGCGACACGCTCGGCATCTTCCAGCTGGACGGCGGCGGCATGCGCACGCTGCTGCGGCTGATGAAACCCGACAACTTCGAGGACATCTCCGCGGCCCTCGCGCTCTACCGGCCCGGCCCGATGGGCGCCAACTCGCACACCAACTACGCCCTGCGCAAGAACGGCCAGCAGGAGATCATTCCGATCCATCCCGAGCTGGAGGAGCCGCTCAAGGACATCCTCAACACGACCTACGGCCTGATCGTCTATCAGGAGCAGGTCATGGCCATCGCGCAGAAGGTGGCCAACTACACGCTCGGCGGCGCCGACCTGCTCCGCCGCGCGATGGGCAAGAAGAAGAAGTCCGAGCTGGACAAGCAGTTCGAGTTCTTCGAGAAGGGCATGAAGGAGAACGGGTTCTCCGCCGCGGCCATCAAGGCCCTGTGGGACATCCTTCTCCCGTTCTCCGACTACGCCTTCAACAAGGCCCACACCGCCGGCTACGGCCTGGTGTCCTACTGGACCGCCTATCTCAAGGCCAACTATCCGGCCGAGTACATGGCGGCGCTGCTGACCAGCGTCAAGGACGACAAGGACAAGTCGGCGCTCTACCTCAACGAGTGCCGCCGCATGGGCATCAAGGTGCTCCCGCCGGACGTCAACGACTCCGACTTCGACTTCACCCCGCGCGGCACCGACATCCGGTTCGGCCTGTCGGCCATCCGCAACGTCGGCGCGAACGTCGTGGACGGGATCATCGCGGCGCGCAAGGAGAAGGGCAGGTTCACCGACTTCAAGGACTTCCTGCGCAAGGTCCCGGCGGTCGTCTGCAACAAGCGCGTCATCGAGTCGCTGATCAAGTCGGGCGCGTTCGACTCGTACGGACACGTGCGCAAGGGCCTGCTGATGGTGCACGAGCAGGCCGTCGACGCGATCATCGACATCAAGAAGAACGAGGCGATCGGCCAGGACTCGCTGTTCGGCGCGATCGACGGCGGCGAGGACCAGACCTTCGACGTGCAGATCCCGCCGGGGGAGTGGGACAAGACCACGCTGCTGCAGTTCGAGCGGGAGATGCTCGGCCTGTACGTCTCCGACCATCCGCTGTTCGGCGTCGAGCACATCCTGTCGGCCGGCGCCGACTGCTCGATCGCCGCACTGCAGGACGACAGCCGCCCCGACGGGCAGGTCGTCACGGTCGGCGGCATCCTGTCGGGCCTGCAGCGGAAGGTGACCAAGAAGGGCGACACCTGGGTCCTCACCATGCTGGAGGACCTGGAGGGCTCGATCGAGGTCATGATCTTCCCGTCGGCCTACCAGCTCTGCGCGACCGTGCTCGCCGAGGACGCGATCGTCTTCGTCAAGGGCAGGATCGACAAGCGGGAGGACGTCGCGAAGATCATCGCGATGGAGGTGGCCGCGCCGGACCTCACGGCCGAGTCGGGCGGGCCGCTGGTGGTGAGCATGCCGATCAACCGCTGCACGCCGCCCGTCGTCGGCCGGCTCAAGGAGGTGCTCACCACCCACCCCGGGACCACGGAGGTCCACCTCCAGGTGCACAACGGGCCGCGTACGACGGTCATGCGGCTGGACGACCGGCTCCGCGTGAGCCCGTCTCCCGCCCTGATGGGCGACCTCAAGCAACTGCTCGGCCCGGCCTGCCTGGCCGGTTGACCGGCCGCCCGGACGACGGCGTGACGAGGCGGGCCGTCCTGCGGCCCGCCTCGTCGATCCTCTTGCGGCGCCGCGCGGAGGAGAGGGAACGGCGACCGTCCCGGCTTCGACGAGGACCCGGAGGCTGATCCCCGCCGTATCGCGGCTCAGCCGATGGTGCAGCCGGGGATGAGCACGTCGCCGAGGCGTCCGTCGTCGCCGCGCAGCACGGCGTGCGGGAGGTCGTCCACCCAGTCGCGGACCTGCTCGGACTCGTCGGCCGTACACGCCTCCCGGCGGGGCGGCTCCGTACGGTCCGCCCGTGACAGGGCGCGCACCTCCCGGCACTCCCGCCCGGCGCCCAGAGCCTCGAAGATCGACAGCGCCTCGGCCAGGCTGCGGCGGGCCTCCTCCGGCCCGGCCGCGAGGCCGAGCGCCGTCAGCGCCCGGGCCCGGTGGTAGGAGTCGCCCAGCTCTTCGAACAGCGTGACCGCGCGCCGGCCCCACGCCAGAGCGGACGGTCCGTGGCAGGCCGCGCACCTGTTCCGGTAGGCCGTGGACAGGTTCATGAAGATCAGCGCCTGCGCGTGGCGGTCGTCGAGGTCCCGCGCCGCGGCGAGGGCGGCGCACAACTGCCAGAGGATGTACGTGGGCGTGCGGTCCGGGCGGCCGGCCAGGTAGGTGAGCGCGAGATTGACCCGCGCATGCATGAGCGCGGTGGGATTGCCCAGCCCGAGGCCGTCGAGACGCTGGAGCAGCGTGACGGCCTCGGTCAGCATCTTTGCCGCCTCCGGGTGGCGCCGCCTCGCGCGCAGGGCATCCCCCAGCGCGACGGCGGCCTGCGCCCTGCCGCGAAGGTCGCCCGCGAGAGCGCAGATGCGGCGGTCGCGGCGGTGGCACGCCTCCGCCTTGGCCAGGGCCCCCATCCGCAGGTACGTGAGCCCGAGGTTGTGCAGCACCGGGCTGCGGGCGCGGTCGTCGCGCGCCAGGCCGAGGGCCCTGCGCAGCTGGGCGGCGGACTCGTCGTAGCGGCGGGCGAGTCGGTAGGCGTTGCCCAGGGTCATGGCCGCGGCGAGCTCGGCGTGATGTCCGAGCCGTCCGGCCGCGTCCACGGCGGCCAGCGCCGTGGTGATCCAGTCGCCGGTGCGCTGCCGGAACTCGAAGTAGGGAGCGAGGTCCACCGCGAGCGCGTGCGACCGCGCCCGGTCGCCGCGTCCGGCGGCGGCGGTGACGGCCGCCACGAGCGTGCGTCCCTCGGCGTCCAGCCACGTCACGGCCTCCTCCCGGGAGGCGAACTCCTCCCGCCGGGCCTGCGACTCTCGCTGGAGCTGTGCCTCCGGCCGGGCCTGTGCCTCCCGCCGGGCCTGTGCCTCCCGCCGGGCCTGTGCCTCCGGCAGGGACAGCCACGCTCCGGCCGCACGAGCCCGGGCGCAGCAGTGGTCGAGCAGCCGGTCGCACGCCTCCTCGTGCCGGTCGGGCCCCGCCTGGTCGCGAGCCCGCTCCTCGGCGTACAGGCGGACGAGGTCGTGCATGCGCCACCGGCCGTACGCGCCGCCGCGCTCCACGAGATGCGCGCGGTGCAGGGCCTCCAGCAGGCGGCGGGCACCGCGCGGCTCGCGGTCCGCGACGACGGCCGCGGTCTCGACGGACAGGTCGGGGCCGGGGGCGGCGGTCATCAGCCGGAACATCCGGGCCTCCTCCGCCTCCAGGTGGCGGTAGGACAGCTCGAAGGCCGCGCGCACCCCACGATCCTCGTACGACAGCTCGTCGAGCCGGGTCGCGGCCTCCTCCAGGTCCTCGGCCATCGCCCGCAGGGGACGGGCGGGATCGGCGGCCAGGAGTGCGGCCACGATCCGCACGGCCAGTGGCAGCCCTCCGCACAGACCGGCGATGTCCGCCGCCGCGGCGGGCTCCCGGGCGACCCGGGTGTCGGCGTCGCCCCGGGCCAGGCGAAGCGCGCGGGCCAGGAGTCCGATGGCCGCGCCGGGCGCGAGCATGCCGAGATCGAGGAGGCGCGCCCCCACGTCCAGCGTGTGCCGGGAGGTGATCAGCGCCTTTCCCGTGCCGGGCAGCAGCGGCCTGACCTGCTCGGCCGATGAGGCGTTGTCGAGGACCAGCAGGATCGGCCGGCCCTGCTCGGCGTACGCGTCCAGCACCGTCGCGAACAGCCGGGACCTGTCCTGGGTGCCGGAAGGGACGCGTTCGGGGTCCAGCCCCAGCGCCCGCAGCAGCTCGCCGAGCACCTCGCCCGGCCGCGCACCGCGTTGCCGCCCTTGTGCGGCCCGATCGTGGCTGGGACCCTCGTCCAGGCCGTGCTGTTCCGCGTGGCCGGGGACGTCGCAGTGGCACGGGAGGTCGGCGTAGCCCCGCAGGTCGGTGAACAGCACCCCGCCGGGAAACCAGCCGCGCTCCCGGGCGAGGTGCGCGGCCTGCAGGGCGAGCTCCGTCTTGCCGGCTCCGCCGAGACCCGTGACAAGGGCGGCGCGCGGGCGGTCCGGCTCGGCGCGCGTAGCGGCACCGTTGTCCGGAGCGGGGTCGAGCAGGCCGAGCAGCATGGACAGCTCGTCGTCCCTGCCGGTGAACGCCTCCGTCCGCGGGGGCGCCCCGGAAAGCGCCGGGGTCACCTGCGGGGGAAGCCGCACGGTGACGGTGTGGCTCTGGATCACCGCGTTGAGGAAGAGCCCGCCGCTGATCGTGTTGCGGGTCGCGGCCATCCGTTCAGTCCTTCCCCGCGTGCTCGTCCGGCACGGCCGGGCGGGGACCGGAGACGACCGGACCGCTGATCGTGTGCCCCTGGATGACCGGGCCGTGGATCGTGCCGCCGCTGATCTCGTTGTGCACCGCGGCCCGCACGGCGCGGTTCACGGCGCTGTCCACGGCGTTGTCCACGGGGCTGTCCACGGGGTTGTCCACGGGGTTGTCCACGGCGCCCGCGCCGCTCGCCGGTGCGGGCGGCTCCTGCCGGGTCAGCAGCAGCCCCCACACCCCGACGACCAGGCCCGCCAGGCCCACGAAGAGCCCGATGACGCTCGCGAGTTTGTCGGCCTTGTCGAGCCCCACCATGGAGAGGTACACGGCGAGCGCCGAGCCGGCGCCGAGCGCGGCGATCCCGCCGGCCCATGTGAGAACACGTGTGAGAACACGTCCGCGCATTCCCCCATCATCGCTCCCCGCCTCCCCGCGCGGCAGGCGCAATGGCGGGGACGGCGTCATCCGCTCAGTCGTGGCGCCGTACGCGGTGGGCAGGGGGGTGGTGTCGAGCCGGCGATTCGGCTCGACGGGTTGCCCGGCCTCGAGCCGGATGCTTCGCCGCGTGCGCCGCGCCGTGCGCAGCGCCGTGCGCAGCGCCGTGGGTCGTTCGCGGGTGCGTGCTCTCGTGGCTCACCGCGCTGTGCCGGCCCCGGGGCGTGCGGGGCGGGACCGCCGCGCGGCGTTCTGTCGTCCCGTGGTCGGCCGTCCCGTGGTGGGCCGTCCCGCGTTTCGGCGTCCCGCGCTCCGCCGCGCCGTGTCGCGCCGCGTCACGTCGGGCTTTGGCGCGTTGGACGGCGGGCGGCGCCGCTGGGGGAGCGACGCGGGGGCGGGCGAGACTGGCCCAGCCCGTCCTGCCGGTCGTCGCCGGCACGCCGCTGGGCCCTCTGCGGAGTGGCGCACGGGGCGAGGTGCCACGGGTCGCCGAATGGGCTCCGGTGGCGACCGGCGAGTTGCGGGCGGGGTGGACCACGGTGGAGCGACGCGGAGGGGCGGCGGGGGCGGCGGGGGCGGCCCGGACGGCGGTGGGGGTGGTCCTGGCTCCGGCCAGGGGAGTGGTCCTGGTGCTGCCGGACTCCTGCTCGCCGCCGCTCGCCGCGCCGTCCGTCGCGTCCTTCTCGGAGGCCGAGGCGCTGTCGCCGTCGTCGTGCTTCCCGCGCTCGGCCTCCCGCTTCTTCTTCTCCTTCTCGCGCTGCTTCTCCAGCGCCTCCTTCAGACCGGGCGTGAAGCCGCCGCCGAACCGGGCCATATCCGGCGGGACGAAGCCGTACGCCGGGGTGTCCCGCAGGGCCGCGTGCATCGAGTCCACCCAGATCGGGCCGGGCAGCGAGGCGCCCTGCACCGCCCCGTAGTAGCGGCCGCCGATGGTGACGCCGGTGAGCGGATAGCGGTAGGAGCCGCGGATGTCGCCCACGCTGACGGCGGCGGCGAGGCCAGGTGTGTACCCGGCGAACCAGGCCGAGGTGTAGCCGTTGTTCGTGCCCGTCTTGCCCGCTGCGGGCCGGCCGATGGACTGGCCGCGCATCGTGCCCTTGGTGAAGACTCCCGTGAGCACATGGCTCACCGCGTCGGCGACCGCGGGTTCGATCGCGGTCACGCAGGCGGGAGGTATCTCGGTGTGGGTGCCGTCGCGCTCCACGACGGCGGTGACGGCCATCGGCCGGCAGTAGCGGCCGCGGGCGGCGAACGCCGCGTACGCCGCCGCCACGGTCGTCGGGTCCATCTCGTTGGCGCCCAGCGTGAACGTCGGCACCTCGTGGAGCGGCGCGCCGTCCGCCCGCCTGATGCCGAGCGACTTGGCCGTCTGCACGACGTCGCACAGGCCGACCTCACGCTCCAGCCGCATGTAGAAGATGTTCACCGACTGCCAGGTGCCCATCTCCAGGCTGTACGGCCCGCCGCCGCCCTCGCCGCCCGCGTTGTGGATGACCGTGTTCGGGTCGTTGACGGCCCTGCCCGAGCAGTCGCGGTAGCCGTACGACGGGACGTACGCGCCGGGGATCGTGAAGCCGTCGCCGAACCGCATTCCCTGCTTGAGCGCGGTGGCCAGCGTGAACACCTTGAACGTGGACCCCGCCTGCAGGCCCAGTCCGCCGCCGTGCGCGGTGTCGGCCGCCAGGTTGTAGGTCGTGCTGGGCCCGAGGTCGCGGTCGTGCGGGTTGCGCCCATAGCGCTTGCTCACGGCCATCGCGCGGATGCGCCCGGTGCCCGGCTCGATCATCGTCTCCGACGCCACCTGGTTGTCGCGGGGCCTGACCCGGGCGGCGATGGCACGCTCCGCGGCCCGCTGCGCGACCGGGTCGATGGTGGTCCAGATGGTCAGCCCGCCCCGCTGGAGGCGCCGCTCCCGGTCGGCCCTGGTGTATCCGAACGCGGGGTTGGTGAGCACCTCGCGCTCCACGTACACGCAGAAGAAGGGGTGGGCGCTGCCGGCGCAGCCGCCGGGCTCGGGGCGCAGGTGCAGCGCCAGCGGCTCGGCCGCGGCGGTGCGCGCCGCGTCCTTGCCGATCACCCCGAGCTCGGCCATCCGGCCCAGGACCAGGTCGCGCCGCGCGCGCAGCCGGTCACGGCGCTCGTCGCCCAGGGAGGGATCGGTGTCGTACGGCGTGCGCACGGCGCCGGCGAGCGTCGCGGCCTGCGTGAGCGTGAGGTCGGCGGCGTCGACGCCGAAGAACCGCTTGGCCGCCGCCTGGACGCCGAACGCCCCCGCGCCGAAGTAGGCGATGTTGAGGTAGCGCTCGAGGATCTGGTCCTTGGTGTATTTGCGCTCCAGCGCCAGCGCGTATCGCAGCTCGTCCAGTTTCCGGCGGAACGAGCGGACGAGGGCCTGCGCGCGCTCCTGCTCCGACTCGGCCTGGGTCAGCATGATGTTCTTGACGAGCTGCTGGCTGATGGACGAGCCGCCCTGCCGGATCCCGCCGGCCCGGGTGTTGGTGACGAAGGCACGCAGCGTGCCCTTGAGGTCCAGGCCGCCGTGCTCGTAGAACCGGGCGTCCTCGATGGCCACGATGGCCTGGCGCATGACCGGGGCGACCGCGCTCAGCGGCACCGACTGCCGGTTCTGGTAGTAGAACTGGGCGATCTGGTGCCCGTTGCGGTCGAGCAGCCGTGTCACCTCGGGCAGCGGCTCCTCGCGCAGGGGCGCGGGCAGGTCGGTGAGCGTGGACGCGGCGCTCCTGGCCGCCAGGCCGGCCCCGCCCGCGAAGGGCATCACCAGCCCGGCGACCAGGGTGCCCCCGGCCGCGCCGCACAGGCCCAGGGCGAGGACGGCGCCGAGAAGACGAGAGGTCACGGGATATCAGTGCGACCTCTGGCGTTTCTCCAAACCCGGGGGCCGCAAAGCTTTACGTGAGCCTGTTGATCTTCAACCCGAGGGAGGTGAACTGTTCGAACGGTCTGTGGTAACCGCGTTCGATGTGGTTGACGCCCCGCAGGGTCGAGGTGCCCTCGGCCACGGCGGCGGCCAGCACCGCGGAGAACCCGGCGCGGATGTCGGGGAGCGTGACGTCGGCCCCGCGCAGGTTGGAGATTCCGCGCACGACCGCCGAGTGCTTGGCGTTGGTGTCGTGGTAGCGGCACGCCGGTCCGCCCAGGCACTGGGCGAACACCTCGATCTCGCACCCCATCTTCTGCAGCGCGGGCACGTACACGAGCCGGTTCTCGAACACCGTCTCGTGCAGCACCGACATGCCCTCGGCGCGGGTGAACAGCACCATCAGCGGCGTCTGCCAGTCGGTCATGAAGCCGGGGTGGGTGTCGGTCTGCACCGCCGCGGCGCGCAGGCCGTCCGGGGCGGAGGCGCACAGCCACTCGTCGGTTATCTCGAACCGCGCGCCCATCCTCGCCAGCGTGGTGATGGCGGTGACGAGCCGGTCCTGATGGCAGCCGTGCACGCGCACCTCGCCGCCCGTCACCAGGCCCGCCACGAGGTAGGAGAACGCCTCGATGCGGTCGCCGGCCAGCCAGGTGGAGGCGCCGTGCAGCCGCTCGACGCCCTCGATGACGATGCGGCGGTCGGGGCTCAGCTCGATCATCGCGCCCATGCGCTGGAGGAACAGCGCCAACTCCACGACCTCGGGCTCCATAGCCGCGCCCTTGATGACGGTCTTGCCCTCCGCCAGCACCGCCGTCATGAGGATCGTCTCGGTGGCGCCCACGCTGGGGTAGGGGAGCGTGATGCGGCTGCCGCGCAGCCTGGCCGCCTTGGCGGTGATGCCGTTGTCGCCGACCTCGATCTCCGCGCCCATCGACCGCAGCGCCTCGACGTGGAAGTTGACCGGCCGCCTGCCGATCGGGTCGCCGCCGACGAGGGGGACGAACGCCTCGCCCGCCAGGTGCAGCAGCGGGCCGAGCATCAGGATCGGGATGCGGTTGAGCCCGGTGTACTCCTCCGGCACCCGCGGCCGGATCTCGCTGCCCCGCTCGATGGTGATCTCACCCGGCGTGATCTCCACGTGGATGCCGAGGGCTTCGAGCATGGCGGCGGTGAGTCCCACCTCGCCGACCTCGGGGGCGTTGTGCAGCGTGCTCGGACCCGTGCCGAGCATCGCCGCCACCATGTGTTTCGAGACCGCGTTCTTCGATCCCCGGACCTCCACGTCCCCCCTCAAGGGGCCGGACGGGTCGATCTGCCATACCTCTTCGCTCACTCGGCCTCCTTGGCCCACACCGATGCCGTGTGTCCCCTGCACCCGGCTTCAGCAAGAGTAACGGGACCGGCCCCGATCACCACGTGGGTACTATCGGGACGGTGCGGCATCTGAGGGGCAATCTGGCGACGATCGGCCTTACCGTCCTCGTGCTCGCCCTCCTCGGGGTGGTCGCCGGATACGTCTGGTCGGCGCTCGCCCCGGCCGCGCAGTACGTGCTGATCGACGGGACACCGCATCTGGCCGATCCCGAGACGCAGTCGCTCATCGAGGCCGACGGCTGGTTCGCCGTGGTCACCGGCGCGTTCGGCCTGGTCTGCGGGGTCGCGGGGTACGTGCTGTCGCGTGGCAGGCCGGTCGAGGTCCTCGTGGGCCTCGCCGCCGGCGGGCTGCTCGCCGGATACGTCGCGATGCTGATCGGCGGCACGGCCAAGGGCGGGGTCCAGGCGGCGGGACCGGGCGGCTACACCACCACGACCTCGCTGGACCTGACCGCGCACGGCGTGCTGTTCGCCTGGCCGCTCGTGGCGACCGCGGTGTTCTGGGTCATCGAGTTCGCCGTGACCTACAACGAGAGAAGCCGCTGAGCCCTGCTGCTGAACCCTGTTGCTGAGCCCTGCTGCTGAGCCCTGCCGCTGACCCTGTCGCCTGAGCCCTGCCGCCTAAGCCCTGCCGAGGCCGGGCTCGGTCCGCCAGAAGCCGGTCGCCCGCTCGAAGGCGTGCCCGAGGCGCAGGACGTCCATGTCGGCCCACGGCCTGCCCACGATCTGCAGGCCGACCGGGAGGCCGTCGGGCGTGAAACCGCACGGCACCGACATCGCGGGCGCGTGCAGCACGCTGATCCAGTAGCACGACCGCATCCAGGCCAGGTAGTCGGGCATCTCCACCCCGGCCACCTCCGTGACGTACGGCTGCTCGACCGGGAACGGCGGCACCTGGCTGACGGGCGCCACCAGGAAGTCGTAGCGGCCGAAGAACTCGCGCATGCGGTGGAACAGGCCGGTGCGCAGCCGCTCGGCCCTGGCGAGGTCGGCCCCGGTGACCTTCCGCCCCTGCTCCACGTTCCAGGCGACGTTGGGGCCCACCTCGGGGAGGTCGCCGAAGTTGAGCGCGTAGTACCACGACCGGTAGACGCGGAACGCCTCCTCGGCGCCGGACAGGTCCAGGTCCACCCGCTCGACCTTGGCTCCCAGCGCGGCCAGCGTCTCGGCCGCCCGCGCCGTCGCCGCGGCCGTGCGGGGGTCGACAGGAAGGCCGCCGAGGTCGGGGCTGAAGGCGACGCGGACTCCGGCGAGGTCCATGTCGAGGGACGCCGCGAACGCCGAGCCGTCCTCGCGGATCGAGAAGGGCGAGGCCGGGTCGAACCTGGCGATGGCCGACATGAACAGCGCCAGGTCGCCGGTCGTGCGGGCCATCGGCCCCGGCACGCTCAGTGTGAACCAGGCCGCCGTCGCCGACTTCGCCGGCACCCGCCCCGGGGTGGGCCGCAGGCCCGCCACGTTGCAGAACGACGCGGGGTTGCGCAGCGACCCGCCCATGTCGGAACCGTCGGCGAGCGGCACCATCCGGCACGCCAGCGCCGCCGCCGCGCCGCCGCTGCTGCCGCCCGCGCTCTTCGCCAGGTCGTAGGGGTTGCGGGTCGCCCCGAACACCTCGTTGACCGTGTGCGAGCCGGTGCCGAACTCGGGGGTGTTCGTCTTGCCCAGCGCGATCCCGCCCGCCTCGCGGATGCGCCGCACGAGCGGGTCGTCCTCGGTGGGGACGTGGTCGGCGAACGCCCGCGAGCCGTACGTGGTCCGCACGCCCGCGGTGTCGGCGAGGTCCTTGTGCGCGACCGGGATGCCGTGCAGCGGGCCGCGCACCAGGCCGCGCCGCAGGTCCTCGTCGGCGCGTGCGGCCTGGTCGAGCGCCCGCTCAGGGGTCAGCGTCACGACGGCGTTGACCCGCGGGTTCGCCTCCTCGACGCGCCGCAGGCACGCCTCGGTCAGTTCGACCGCGCTCACCTCGCGCGCCCGCAGCAGCGCGGCCATCTCCGTCGCGGTGAGGTCGACCAGCTCGTTCACGTTTCCCCCGTTCGGTGCGGTTCCCGGCCAGTCTTATGGCCGGTGAGCCGTACGGGCGATGGCAACAGTAGACAGGCTCAGAGCTTCGCGATGGGGGCGGTCACGGCCTGGGCGAGCCGGATGAGGTTGTCCGGCGCCGTCTCGATCTGCAGGCCGCGCCGACCGGCGGAGAAGTAGATCGTCTCGAAGCCGAGCGCGGACTCGTCCACCACGGTCGGGAGCCGCTTGCGCTGCCCGAGCGGGCTGATGCCGCCGACCACGTAGCCGGTGACCCGCTCCACCTTGGCCGCGTCGGCCATCGCCGCCCGCTTGCCCTTCAGCGCCGCCGCGAACGCCTTGAGGTCGAGCTTGCCCGCCACCGGAACGACCGCGACCGCCAGGCCCGCCTCGGTCTCCGCCACGAGCGTCTTGAAGATCCGCTCGTACGGCAGCCCGAGCGCGTCGGCCGCCTCCTCGCCGTACGCCTGGGCGTTCGGGTCGTGGTCGTAGGGGTGAAGGGTGAACTCCGCCTTCACCTGCGTGAGGGCGACCGTCGCCGGAGTGCTCTGGCCGCCCTTGCTCTTGGTCTTGCTCACGACCGCAAGCCTAGTGCGGACGCCCTTCCCCGCTTCGCCCCCTGTGGACAAGTCCGCGATCTCGAACGGAGACGGCCGAGAGAGCGGGCGGATCACTCGGGCTCGACCTCCCGGCCTCCGATCCGGCGGTATCCGGCGGCACAGCGCCCGGCTGGTTCTGCGGACGACCCGTCAGGGCAGGACGGAGCGTACGGCCTCGGGGGAGCGGGCCACCACGGCCGTGCCGTCGTCGGCGGTGATGATCGGCCGCTGGATCAGGATCGGGTGGGCGGCCATGGCCTCGATCCACCGAGCCCGGGACGCCCCGTCGCGCGGCCACGACTCCATGTCCAGCTCGGCCGCGACGGGCTCGCCGAGGCGGGCGACGTCCCAGGGCTCCAGCCCGAGGCGGCGCAGCACCTCGGCGAGCTCCTCCGCGCTCGGCGGGTCCTCCAGGTAGTGGCGGACCGTGTATCCGGCGCCCTCGGCGTCGAGCAGCGACAGGGCCGACCGGCACTTCGAGCAGGCCGGGTTGATCCAGATCTCCATGCGGCCATTGTCCCGCCCGGCGCCCACGGGCGCGCCGGGCTCCGCGGCGGCGGCCTCAGCCCAGTGAGATGGTGATCGGACCGCCGCGCGGGTCCGCGCCGGACAGCAGGGACGACGGCACCCGGAACACCCGGCCGGGGGAGACCGGCCACGGCAGGGTGCGGCGGGCGATCTCGCGGCCGTCCTGCGTCACCACCACCCTGGCGACGGCGCGGTGCTCGTCCGGCCACAGCAGGATCCGGTGACGAGGCGGCGCGCCCGCACCCGGCCTGACCAGGCCGGGGGAGACCCATCGGAACGGCGCGTCGGCCCGCAGCGGAATCCCCGGGCGCCGGCCCGTGCCCGAGTCCCGTGTCTCCGAGCGCCCGGTCACGTACGCCAGGACGTGCCGCACCACGTGGCGGCCGTCGAGGGCCGCCACGTCGGCGGTGTCCACGGGGTGGACGAGGTTGCCGACGGCGAACACGCCGGGACGGCTGGTCGCCAGGGTGTTGTCCACGACGGGGCTCCTGCTGCCCGGGTCCATCGCCAGCCCGGCCGCCCGGGCCAGTTCGTGGTCGGGGACCCAGTCGCCCGTGAACACCACCGTGTCGCAGGGCACCGTGCGGCGCTCGCCCGTGCGCAGGTCCTCGACCTCGACCGACTCCACGGCGTCGCGGCCGCCGATCCGCACGACCCGGGTGGAGGTGGCGACCGGCACGCGCAGCAGGGCCCGTCCCGGCACGCTGAACGCCGCGTACGACTCGGCACGGGCGTGCTCGCTGGTCATCAGCACCGTGCGGCAGCCCGCCTCGCGCAGGGTGAGCACGGCCGACCAGCTCACCAGCTCGGCCCCGACGACGACGGCCCGGGTGCCGACACTGCCGTGGTGCAGGTGGACCACGTTCTGGAGCTGCCCGGTCGTCAGCACGCCCGGCGGGCGGTCGCCCGGCACCATGCGGGCCGTACGGGGACGTTCCCTGGCGCCGGTCGCCAGGACGACGGCGCGGGCGTCCACCCGCAGGCGGCCCTCCGGGGTGGTGACGTCGAGGGCGTGCATCCCATCCCCGCCGGTGGCCGTGGCCCATCCGGTGACCATGGCCGAGGTGCGCACCTGCGCCCCGGCCTCCAGCGCGCGGTTGGCCAGCAGGCGGGCGTACGCCGGGCCGGTCATCACCGTGCGCAGGTCGCGCAGGCCGTAGCCGGTGTGGTCGCTGTGCCGGGGGATGCCCCCCGCCTCGCGCTCCCGGTCGAGCACCAGGACCCGCAGACCGGCCGCCGCGAGACCGGCGGCGGCGGTCAGGCCGGAGGGGCCGCCGCCCACGACGGCGACGTCGGTGACGAGGTTCATCGCGACTCCTTCGTGAGAGCGAGGCGCCGGCCGATCTCGGCTCCGCAGAAGAAGCCCTGGCAGCGGCCCATCATGGCCCGGGTGCGGCGGCGCAGGCCGTCGATGTCGGCCGGGGGAAGCGGGGAGGCGAGGGCGTCCCTGATCTCCCCGGCGGTGACCCGCTCGCAGAAGCAGACCACGGTCCCGTACGCCGGATCCCCGGCGATGAGGTCGTCGCACATGTACGGCCGGGGGGACGCCTCGCCGATGTTGGGCATCCGGGGCGGCCCCGGCGGATCCTCGCGTACGGAGGTGACGAGGCCCGCCTCGGCCAGCAGCCCGGCGGCGTGCTCGGCGAGCGCCATGGACGAGGTCAGCCCGGTGGACCGGATGCCGCCGAGCACGAGATAGCGCTGCGCGGCGTCGAGGTGCACCTGGTAGTCGCCGTGCTCGGTGGCCGCCCGCAGCCCGGCGTAGGAGGCGGTGACGTCCTCCTTCATGAGGGTGGGCATGAGCGCGAGGCCCTTGTCCACCAGGAACGCGAACCCCTCCTCGGAGGTGGAGGTGTCGGCGCGGTCGCGCAGGTCCTCGGCGGTCGGGCCGAGCATCACGTTGCCGTAGATCGTCGGGCTGATCAGCACGCCCTTGCCGCGCGAGCTGGGCACGGGCAGCACGATGCGGTTCGCCAGCGGCCTGGCCATCTTGTCGAAGACCAGCAGCTCGCCCCGGCGCGGCGTGACCGTGAACCGCTCGTGCCCGAACAGGCGGTCGACGCGGTCGGAGCCGAGCCCCGCGGCGTTGACGACCCAGCGGGCCCGCAGCGGGCCCCGGTTCGTCACCAGCACGGTCTCCCCGTCGCCGTCGTGCTCGACGCCCTTGACCCGCGTGTTCAGCAGCACGGCGGCGCCCCGCGACAGCGCCTCCGTGGCGAACGCGAGCGTGGTGGTCCACGGGCAGATGATCGACTCCCCGGGTACGGTCAGCCCACCGAGCGCACCCGGGCCGAGGGCCGGGACCAGCCGGTAGACCTCGTCCGCGCCGACGATCTCGCACTCCCGGTAGCCGTTCTTCACCGCCTTGTCCGCCAGCCCGGCAAGCGCGGCCAGCTCCTCGCCGGTCCAGGCGACCAGCAGCGCGCCGGTCCGCTCGACGGGGATGCCGGCCCGCTCGGCGTACCCGCCGAGCAGCTCGTACCCCCGCCGCACCAGGCGCGACTCCAGCGTGCCCGGCGTCGCGTCGAAACCGGTGTGCAGGATCGCGGTGTTGGCCTTGCTGGTGCCGTCGCCGACGTCCGCGCGCGCCTCTACCAGCGCGACCGACAGGGCACGGCCATCCGACGACTGGCGTCCTGCCAGCTCGCGGGCCACGGCGGCGCCCACGACGCCGCCGCCGACCACCGCCACGTCGACCGTCCCGTCCGGCAGCGGCCCGGACCTGCTGACTTCTCCGCTCATGCGTCCCTCCCCGTCTCGATCGCCGCGCGGACGCCCCGCCGCCAGCGCGTCATGAACTCCTCCGCCCGCTCCGCCGGCCAGCGCGGCTCGTACGTCGTCGCCGGGGCCCACGCGGGCACGGCGTCCGCCACCGCGAGCGAGGGGGTCACGGCGAGGCGGGCCAGCGCGGCGGCGCCGAGTGCGGTCGCGTGCGGCGACGGGTAGACGTCCACCGGCGCCTGCAGCAGGTCGGCCTGGGCCTGCATGAGAGCGGCCGACCGGGTGAGCCCGCCGTCCACCCGCAGGCGGGCCAGCGGACGGCCGAGGTCGGCCGCGACGACCGCGGCCAGGTCGGCCACCTGGGCGGCGATGCCCTCCAGGACGGCGCGGATCAGGTGACCGGGCCGGGTGGACAGCGTCATGCCGAGGAACGCGCCGGTCGCGTCGGGCCGCCACCAGGGCGCGGCCAGCCCGGCCAGCCCGGGGACGAACAGGGCGCCCTCGGCGTCCGGCGCGGCCAGCGTGTCCAGGTCGGAGGCGTCGCCGACGAGGCCGAGGCCGTTCAGCCACCGTACGGCGGAGGCCGCCGTGTAGACCTGCCCGTCCACGCAGTAGGGCGTGGCCCCCCTGGCCCGCCAGGCCACCGACGTGGTCAGGCCGGAGGCCGAGCGCACGGCCCGCTCGCCGGTGTTGGCGAGCAGGAACGCCCCGGTGCCGTAGGTGCACTTGGCCTCGCCGGCCGACAGGCAGCCCTCGGCCAGCAGCGCGGCCTGCTGGTCGACGACCAGTCCGCCGACCGGGATCTCCCCGCCGAAGGCCGGGGTCGTCCCGACCACCTCGTCGCAGGCGACGATCGCGGGCAGCCGCTCGCCGTCCAGGCCGAACAGGCCGAGCAGCTCCCCGCTCCACTCGACCGCGTCGAGGTCGAGCACCGCCGACCTGCTCGCGGTCGCCGCGTCGGTGACGAACTCCCCGGTCAGACGGTGGACGAGCCAGGTGTCGCTGGTCGTCACCACCCCCTCGCGGGTGAGGTTGCGGCGGATCCACGCCATCTTCGGGGCCGAGAAATACGGGTCGAGCACGAGCCCGGTCAGCTCGGCGATCCTCTCGGCGTGCCCGGCGAGACCGGCGCACACCTCCTCGGCCCGCCGGTCCTGCCACACCAGCGCGGTGGTCAGCGGCTCGCCGGTCGCCGGGTCCCAGGCCAGCACGGTCTCGCCCTGGTTGGCCAGCGTGACCGCGCCGACGGGCACGCCCGCCGCCGCGATGGCCTCCCGCCCGGCGGCCAGCACCGAGCCGAGCAGTTCCCGCGGGTCCTGCTCCACCCGCCCGCCCGGCAGGTAGGCGGGGCGGACCGGCGCCTCGGCCAGCGCGAGGACGGCGCCGTCGCCGCCGACCACGACCGCCTTGGTCCCCGAGGTGCCCTGGTCGATCGCCAGTACGGCAGGCGCGCTCACAGCGAGTCCGTCGATTCGCCGGGCTCCCTCGTCAGGCGCTCACGACCGCGCGCCCACACGACGGCGAACACGACGGCGCCGAGCACGAGCGAGCCCAGGGCGTACACCTGCGCGGTGCGGAAGTCGGACGGGATGAGGAAGATCGCCAGCTCGATCACCAGCCAGATCACGGCCCCCGCCACGACCAGCGGCTCCCACTTCCCGAGCCGGAAGTCGTCGGGCCGCGGCCGGTGCCGGCGGCGGGTCGCGAGGTAGAGCGCGACGGTGCCGGCGTACAGCAGGGCCGGCATGAGCGTGCCCGCTCCGAGGAGCTGCGACAGGGCGTCGGCGTTGCCGGAGAAGGCGAGCACGATGGCGATCGACGCGCCGGCCGCGAGCACGGTGGCCCAGGTCGGGCCGCCGGTGGCGCGCGGCACCCGGCTCAGCGCCGTGGAGAACGGCAGCCGGCCGTCGCGGGCCATCGCGTGGACCAGGCGGCTGCAGCTCACCATGATGACCAGGCCGCAGGCGAAGATCGCGAGGCTCACGACGACGAGGAAGGCCCGCGCCACCCCGGCGCCGAGAACGTTCTCCACCACCTGGGCGACGGGCGCGGAGGAGGCGGTGATCGCCGCCACGTCGTTCCCGAGGGCGGCGGTGATCACGACGAGGAACAGCATGCCGAGGGCGACGCTGAGCAGGATCGCGCGGACCATCGCCCGGGGCACCACCTGCTTTGGGTTGATCGTCTCCTCGGCGAGGTTGGCCGCGGACTCCCAGCCGACCAGCGTGAACGCGCCGAGCAGGGCCGACAGCATGAACGGCCCGAGCCAGCCGAAGTAGCCGTCGCCGGAGACGGCTCCGGTGGAGGTGAGGTTGGACCATTCAGCGTGCCCGCCGAAGATCGCGAATCCGGCGATCAGCAGGGTCAGCCCGATCATCGCGATCACCTCGGCGCTGACCGCGAGGTTGTTGATCTTCGTGGTGATCGGGGTGGACCAGATGATCAGGGCCATCTGGACGACCAGCACGACGAGTGTGGTGAGCGCGCCGGCCATGGGCGTGTACTCCCAGCCGAACAGCGGGAACAGCGCCACCTGGGCCAGGCCGTAGTCGACCGCCACCGCGACGATCGCGAGGAACGCGAACGACACCCAGCCGAACCACCAGCCCAGCACCGGCGAGGCGAGCCTGCTCGCCCATTGGTAGCTGTAGCCCGACAGCGGGATGCGGCTGGCCAGCGCGCCGTACAGGAGGGCGACCGCGACCGTGCCCGCGCCGACGATCGGCCAGGTCCAGATGCCCGCGGGCCCGCCCGAGTTGAGCACGGTGCCGTACGTCGTGAACAGGCCCGTGGTGATCGAGATGAAGGAGAACGCGACGGCGAAGGACTCGAACGACTTCAGCGTGCGCGAGAACTGCTGGGCGTACCCGGCGTGGGAGATTGCCGCGTCGGCCTGATCCGTGCCTTTTCGATCAGGGCCGTTCTGGTTCGGGCCGACGTGATCATTGCCGGGCGAGCGCGTGGAAGGATGGGTCATGGATCGTCTCCTGGCTGGAGCTGGGGAGATTGCAACGGTCCGGGCCCGGCGGCGTGGCCGCGCCGCCGGGCCACCCTACGGGTTGATCACCTCGGCACCCGCACTGACCAGGGCGGATGCGAGCGCGGGAGAGGGTTCCCCGTCCGTGATGAGGCCGGACAGGTCGTCCAGGGCGCACACCCGGTAGGCGGCGACCCTGCCGTGCTTCGAACTGTCGGCGAGCACGTACGTCCGGGCGGTGTTGGCGAGGATCACGCGCTTGGTCGCGACCTCGTCCAGGAAGTAGTCGGTGAGCCCGGCTTCGGCGTCCACCCCGCCCGAGCCGAGGAACGCCACGTCGGCGCGTAGGTCCTGGAAGAACCCCAGCGTGTGGGCGTTGGAGACGGCGAGGTCGCCCTGCCGGACGCGCCCGCCCGCCACCAGCACCTCCACGCCGGGACGGCCCGCGAGTTCGGCCGCCACCAGCAGCGAGCAGGTGGCGACCACCCCCCGGAAGGACGGGGGGACGGCCCTGGCGACGTGGACGGCGGTGGTGCCGACGTCGATGATCACGGTCTGGCCCGGCCGCAGGAGCTGCGCCGCGAGCTCGCCGATCACGGCCTTCGCCTCCGACTGGCTGGTCGAGCGCTCCAGGTAGGACAGCTCCTCGCCGGTGCCGGACGGCGCCGAGGTGGCTCCGCCGTGCACACGGACGAGCAGCGCCCGGCGTTCCAGGATCGCCAGGTCGCGCCGGACGGTCTCGTGGGAGACGCCGAGCAGCGCGGCCAGGTCCTCGGTGCGCACGGTCCCCTTACGCCCGAGGGCTTCGATGATCCGCTGGTGGCGCTGTGCCGGAAGCAAGGGATCCGCCTTTGACCGAATGTGACTGCTATTGCCCGAGAGTGTGGATTAGTGCCCGAAAACCTGTCAAGAGGCGGGCCCGGAAAACGGGCGGCGGAGAAGAATCCCAGCTCCCGAGTGGTGCGCGCGCGGGTGAAACGCCCGTCCCGAATGCTGGACACACGCTGATCCGTCCCTGGTCGTCCGTAGACTGGGACGGTGATTTCCCGTATCGACCTGCGCGGGTCCCTTCCTGCCGACCTGCGCGACGTGCTGCCCCGCGCCGAACTCGACGTCGAGGCCGCCCTGGAGAAGGTGCGGCCCATCTGTGAGGACGTACGCCATCGTGGCGCGGCAGCCGTACGGGAGCTGACCGCGAGATTCGACGGCGTCGAGCTGGAGTCCGCCCGGGTGCCCGCCGAGGCGATCACCCGCGCCCTGGAGGAGCTGGACCCGGCCGTGCGCGCGGCGCTGGAGGAGTCGATCCGCCGCGCCCGCCTGGTCCATCGCGACCAGCGGCGCACCGACACCACCACGCAGGTCGTGCCGGGCGGCACGGTCACCGAGCGCTGGGTGCCGGTCGACCGCGTGGGGCTGTACGTCCCCGGCGGCCGGGCCGTCTACCCCTCCAGCGTGGTCATGAACGTGGTCCCCGCCCAGGAGGCGGGCGTGCCCTCGCTGGCCGTCGCCTCGCCCCCGCAGAAGGAGTTCGGCGGGCTCCCGCACCCCACCATCCTCGCCGCCTGCGCGCTGCTCGGCGTCGACGAGGTGTACGCCGTGGGCGGCGCCCAGGCCGTCGCGATGTTCGCCTACGGCACCGAGGAGTGCCGCCCGGCCACGATGGTGACCGGTCCCGGCAACATCTGGGTGGCCGCGGCCAAGCGCCTGCTCAAGGGCCGCATCGGCATCGACTCCGAGGCCGGGCCCACCGAGATCGCGGTCCTCGCCGACGAGACCGCCGACCCGGTGCACGTCGCGGCCGACCTGATCAGTCAGGCCGAGCACGACGTCATCGCCGCCTCCGTGCTGGTCACCACCAGCGTGGAGCTGGCCGACGCGGTGGAGAAGGAACTGCCCGGCCAGGTGGCCGCGACCCGGCACAGCGAGCGGATCACCGAGGCGCTCGCCGGCCGTCAGTCGGGCATCGTGCTCGTCTCGGACATCGAGGACGGGCTGAAGGTCGTGGACGCCTACGCCGCCGAGCACCTGGAGATCCAGACGGCCGACGCCCGCGCGGTCGCCGCCCGGGTGCGCAACGCCGGTGCGATCTTCGTCGGGCCGTACGCGCCGGTGTCGCTCGGCGACTACATGGCGGGCTCCAACCACGTGCTGCCGACCGGCGGCTGCGCCTGCCACTCCTCGGGGCTGTCGGTGCAGACGTTCCTGCGCGGCATCCACGTGGTGGACTACAGCCGCGAGGCGCTGGCCGGGGCCGCACCGTACGTGTGCGCGCTCGCCGACGCCGAGGACCTGCCCGCCCACGGCGCCGCGATCCGCGCCCGCTTCGACTGGGAAGTGCCCGCATGACGACCCTCGACGACCTGCCGATCCGCGACGACCTGCGCGGCAAGCAGCCCTACGGCGCGCCGCAGCTCGACGTGCCGGTGCAGCTCAACACCAACGAGAACCCCTACCCGCCGTCGGCCGCGCTGATCGACGATCTCGCCCGTGCCGTACGGCAGGGCGCGGCGACGCTGAACCGCTACCCCGACAGGGACGCCGTCGAGCTGCGCAAGGACCTCGCCGACTACCTCGGCCACGGGCTGACGGCCCGCCAGCTGTGGGCGGCCAACGGCTCCAACGAGATCATCCAGCAGATCCTCCAGGCGTTCGGCGGCCCCGGCCGCTCGGCCGTCGGGTTCGAGCCGTCGTACTCCATGCACCCGATCATCGCGGGCGGCACGAACACCCGCTGGATCGAGGGCCTGCGCGAGGAGGACTTCGCGATCGACCCCGACGCCGCCGTGGCCGTGATCGAGGAGCACCGCCCCGACGTGGTGTTCCTGACCTCGCCGAACAACCCGACCGGCACGGCCCTGCCGCTGGAGGTCATCGAGCGGATCCTCGCCGCCGCGCCCGGCATGGTCGTGGTGGACGAGGCGTACGCCGAGTTCGCCCGCACCGGCACGCGGTCGGCGCTGACCCTGCTGCCGGGCAACCCCCGCCTGATCGTGACGCGCACCATGTCCAAGGCGTTCGCCATGGCCGGCACCCGGCTCGGCTACCTCGCCGCCGACCCGGCGGTGGTCGACGCCATGCTGCTGGTCCGCCTGCCCTACCACCTGTCCACGCTGACCCAGGCGGCGGCCCGGGTGGCGCTCGCGCACCGCGAGGAACTGCTGGGCACGGTGGACGCGCTGCGCGCCGAGCGGGACGCCACCGTGGACTGGCTGCGGGGGCGTGGCCTGGTCGCCGCCGACTCCGACGCCAACTTCGTGCTGTTCGGTACGTTTGCGGATCGGCGGTCCGTGTGGGAGGGACTGCTCGATCGCGGGGTGCTGATCCGGGAGACCGGTCCCGCGGGCTGGCTGCGCGTGTCGATCGGCACGCCGGAAGAGATGGCGGCGTTCCGCGCCGCGCTGGAAGGGGTCCTCGCATGACCGAGCTCAACGAGCGCCGCGGCCGCGTCGAGCGCACGACGAAGGAGACGTCGGTGCTCGTCGAGGTGGGCCTCGACGGCACCGGGATCGTCGACGTGGCCACCGGCGTCGGGTTCTACGACCACATGCTCGCCCAGCTCGGCAAGCACGGCCTGTTCGACCTGACCGTGAAGACCGAGGGTGACCTGCACATCGACGCCCACCACACGATCGAGGACACCTCGATCGCGCTCGGCGCGGCGTTCCGCGAGGCCCTGGGCGACAAGTCGGGCATCCGGCGATTCGGCAGCGCCTCCTGTCCGCTGGACGAGGCGCTCGCGCAGGTCACGGTGGACCTGTCCGGCCGGCCCTACCTCGTCCACACCGAGCCCGAGGGCATGGCCCCGATGATCGGGCCCGACTACGACACCACCATGACCCGGCACATCCTGGAGTCGTTCGTCGCGCAGGCGGCGGTCTGCCTCCACGTGCACGTGCCGTACGGGCGCAACGCCCACCACATCGTGGAGGCGCAGTTCAAGGCGCTCGCGCGGGCGCTGCGCGAGGCGTCGGAGCGGGACCCCCGGGCGACCGGCGTGCCCAGCACCAAGGGTGTCCTCTGATGACCTTCGCGTCCGGCGGGATGATCTTCATCGGCCTCTTCCTGATCGGCGGGGTCATCTCGGGCATCCGGCAGGGCCTCAAGCTGCTGGCGGCGCTCGCCGGCGTCGGGGCCGCCATGGCGATCACCGCGGGAGTGATGTGGTGGCAATGAGCAGACGGATCGTCGTTCTCGACTACGGCTCCGGCAACCTCCGCTCGGCCGAGCGGGCGCTGGCCCGGGTGGGGGCGGACGTCACCGTCACCGCCGACTTCGACGCGGCCCTCGACGCGGACGGGCTCGTCGTCCCCGGCGTCGGGGCGTTCGCCGCGTGCATGGAGGGGCTGAAGGGCGTGCGCGGCGACCAGATCGTCGGCCGCCGCCTTTCCGGCGGGCGCCCGGTGCTCGGGATCTGCGTCGGCATGCAGATCCTGTTCGAGAAGGGCGTCGAGCACGGCGTCCACACCGAGGGCTGCGGCGAGTGGCCCGGCACGGTCGAGCGGCTCGACGCGCCCGTGCTGCCCCACATGGGGTGGAACACCGTGACCGCGCCCGAGGGCAGCGTGCTGTTCCGCGGCCTGGAGGAGGGGACGCGCTTCTACTTCGTCCACTCCTACGGCGTGCGCGACTGGCGGCTGGAGGCCGGCGACGGCTTCCGCGAGCCGCTGGTGACCTGGGCCGAGCACGGCGTGCCGTTCGTGGCCGCCGTCGAGAACGGTCCCCTCATGGCCACCCAGTTCCACCCGGAGAAGTCCGGGGACGCGGGGGCCGTGCTGCTGTCCAACTGGCTGAGCACGTTGTGAGCGTGTCCGGCACGCGAAATCTCGAGGCAGCGGTGCGACACTGGGAACCGGCGGGGCTGCGGCGCGTACGGCCGGCCAGGCCGTGACCGGACCCGAGCGGGAGGCCCGATGAGCAAGGAACGGGCCCGCCGGAGGGCGGAGCGCGAAGCCGAGCGCGAACGCCTCGCGGCGGCCCGGGCCGAGCGCGAGGCGAGGGCCGCCAGACGGCGCGAGATGCGCGAACGGCTCGTCGGGCCCGTCGCCGGGGCCGTGGCCGCGGTGCTGCCGCGGCCGGCCAGGCCGGTGCGGGTGGCCCGGCAGCGCGGGTATCTCGCCCGCCGCCGCCGCACGGAGAACGCCGTCGTCGTCGTGCTGTGGTTCCTCGTCCAGGTGCTCGCCTGGATTCTGCTCGACTCGTGGATGGCCCGGCTGGGCGTGTTCCTCGGCTCGATCCTGCTGCTCCCGGTGCTCGTCACCATCGTTTTCGACCGGAGGTCATGACCAAATGTCGCTCGTATTGCTCCCAGCCGTCGACGTCGCCGACGGTCAAGCCGTCCGCCTCGTGCAGGGCGAGGCGGGGACGGAGACCTCGTACGGGGATCCGCTCGCCGCCGCCCTGGCCTGGCAGAAGGCCGGCGCGGAGTGGATCCACCTGGTCGACCTCGACGCGGCGTTCGGCCGGGGGAACAACCGCGAGCTGCTCGCCTCCGTCGTCGGCGCGCTCGACGTGAACGTGGAGCTGTCCGGCGGGATCCGCGACGCCGCCTCGCTCGAGGCCGCGCTGAGCACCGGTTGCCGGCGGGTCAACATCGGCACCGCCGCGCTGGAGAACCCGGAGTGGTGCGCCAAGGCGATCGCCGAGTACGGCGACCGCATCGCGGTGGGGCTCGACGTGCGCGGCACCACGCTGGCCGCCCGCGGCTGGACCCAGGAGGGCGGCGACCTGTGGGAGGTGCTCGACCGGCTGGAGTCGGAGGGCTGCCCGCGCTACGTCGTCACCGACGTCACCAAGGACGGCACGCTGCGCGGTCCCAATCTCGACCTGCTGCGCGAGGTCTGCGCGCGGACCGGCCGTCCGGTCGTCGCCAGCGGCGGGGTGTCCTCGCTCGACGATCTGCGGGCGATCGCGACGCTCGTGCCGGACGGCGTCGAGGGCGCCATCGTGGGCAAGGCGCTGTACGCCCAGGCGTTCACGCTGGAAGAGGCCCTCGCGGCGGTGAAGAGCGTATGAGCACCCAGATGCCGGACGGGCGGATCTCCTCCGGCGGCCCGTGGGAGGACCGTTACGGCTACGCCCGCGCGGTCGTCGCCGGGCCGCACGTGCTCGTGTCCGGCTGCACCGCCACCGTGGGCGGTGAGGTCCAGCACGTGGGCGACGCCTACCAGCAGACGCTCACCGCCTTCTCCATCGCGCTGGACGCCGTGGAGAAGGCCGGCACCACCCGGGCCGACGTGGTGCGCACCCGCATGTACGTGGTGAACGCCGGCGACTTCGACGCGGCGGGCAAGGCCCACGGCGAGATCTTCGGCGACGTACGGCCCGCGTGCACGAGCGTGCAGGTCGCCGGGCTGGTCGACGCGCGCATGCTGGTCGAGGTCGAGGTCGAGGCCTACCGGCCGGTGGAACGCGGCAACGATGAGGACTGAACGATGACCGTAGCGGTGCGGGTGATCCCCTGCCTGGACGTCGACGCGGGCCGGGTCGTCAAGGGGGTCAACTTCGAGAACCTCAGGGACGCCGGTGACCCGGTCGAGCTGGCCGCGCGTTACGACGCCGAGGGGGCCGACGAGCTGACCTTCCTCGACATCACCGCCTCCTCGGGCGAGCGCGAGACCATGCTCGACGTGGTGCGCCGTACGGCCGAGCAGGTGTTCATCCCGCTGACGGTCGGCGGAGGCGTGCGGTCGGCCGACGACGTGGACCGGCTGCTGCGCGCGGGCGCCGACAAGGTCGGCATCAACACCGCCGCCATCGCCCGGCCGGAACTGCTGACCGAGACGTCGCGCCGGTTCGGGTCGCAGTGCATCGTGCTGTCGGTGGACGCGCGCCGGGTGGTCGACGGGCCGCCCACGCCCTCCGGGTTCGAGGTGACCACCCACGGCGGGCGCCGGGGGACCGGCATCGACGCGGTGGAGTGGGCCCGGCGCGGGGAGGAGCTCGGCGTCGGCGAGATCCTGCTCAACTCGATGGACGGCGACGGCACCAAGTCGGGATACGACCTGGAGATGCTGCGGGCCGTACGGGCGGCGGTGAGCGTCCCGCTGATCGCCTCCGGCGGCGCAGGGCGGCTGGAGGACTTCCCGCCCGCGGTGGACGCCGGGGCGGACGCCGTGCTGGCCGCCTCGGTCTTCCACTTCGGCCAGCTCAAGATCCACGAGGTCAAGGACACGCTGCGCGCGGCCGGTCACCCGGTCCGCTGAGCGCCCACCGGGGGCCGGGATCCGGCCCCCGGTCGGTGGGTCCTCAGTCGATGTCGACGATCGCCGTGGGGTAGGCGTCCGGGCCGGTGCCGAGCGAGGAGGACGCCATCGACTGGTACTGCCACTGTCCCTGGAAGGAGCCGCCCTGGCCGCACCCGTTGTCGCCCCAGCAGGTCGTGGCGGCGGAGGCGTCGTGGGCCGGCTGGGCCGCCGCGAGGCCGACGGCGGCGAGGAAGGCCAGGCCCAGCAGGCTCGGGAAACGCTTGGCACGCATAGCTGTCTCCTGTCCGTCGAGGGATCATGCGGCGCTCCGGAGTCCGCCCTCCTCAATGGTCGGCAGAACATCACGCGACCGTCCATACCAATCACCCCAAATAGGGCGATAGTGGGCGAAAACCGGCATGCGCGATTGTGTGGTCTTTTATCGGGATCGACGCGGCCGACCGGGTGGAACCGATCAGTTCCCGGCACGCGTGAGGAGAGGGTCCCGAGGCAGGGGCTCGAACCTCGACGGCGGATGTGCGGGCTCTCCTGCGCGAGCCCTAGAGTGGCCGCTGATCATCGTCTCGCCACCCGGAGGAACATGTGTCCGGCCCCACCTCGCTCGACGACGTCCGCCGCCGGATCGACGAGCTCGACGCCCGTCTGACGACGCTGCTGGCCGAGCGGCAGCGTCTCGTGCGCGCCGCGGCCGCTTTCAAGACGGACGAGCAGGCGGTACGGGCTCCCGACCGGGTGGAGCGGGTCGTGACCGCGGCGCGGGAGCGCGCGGAGCGCGAGGGGCTGTCGCCGGAGGTCGCCGAGGCCGTCTGGCGGGCGATGATCGGGGCGTTCGTGGAGTACGAGCTCACGGAGCACCGGCAGCGCGGATAGCACTCGCCCTGCGCTCGTTCTCGTTCACGGGAGCCCTGGGGAACACGCGGGTGTGCGAACGGGACGTGGGGGCAGAGGTGTCGACCTGGGGTGAGCCGCTCGCCGGTCGATGAGGGGATGCGAAAGGAGAGGCCGGCGGAGCAAGGGCGGATGCCCTGCCGGCCTGTGCGCGGAGAGCCTCAGGGCTCTGGCTGTCACTACGTTTCGATAGTCGTTGGTCGCTGCCTGTGGTTGTGGTCGGGGTCACCTGTGGGAGAGCGGGGACGGGCGGTCCGCGGCCTCAACTCAGGACCGAGGTGAAGAAGGTCGCCAGTCGGCTGGCTCCGGTGTTGACCGTGTCGAACACGCCTCGCACGGCGCCTGCCGCCGCGTGCGGCTGGCTGTAGAGGTAGAAGACCACGAACGCGATGGCCGCGTACGTAAGAACCTTCTTCACCTTCATCGGGGGGCCTCCTGCAATCGGTATCCCGGTTGTTTGTACCCGGCGGCAGTGTTGATCATAACTAGCCGAGAGGACATGAGGCCGTTCCGCCCTCATCGTGAGACGGCGGGATCGGCGGCCTTCTCGCGGTGCTTCGAGAAGTCCTCGCGGGCCTGGCAGGACGCCGCCGGCGAAGCCCGGAGAGAACGCGGCGCAGCCCGGAAAGAGCGGGGTCCGGCCCGGGAAGAGCGGGGTCCGGCCCGGGAAGAGCGGGGTTCAGCCTGAAAGGAGCGAGGTGAAGAACGCGGACAGGCGTTCGGCTCCCGTGGTGATGCCTCCGAACACGTTCCTGACCGCGCCGGCGGCGTTCGCGGGCTGCGTGAACAAATAAAAGATCACGAACGCGATGGCCAGGTAGGTCAGGACCTTCTTGAGGTTCATCCGGGGCTCCCAAACGCTCCCACACATCGTGCGCTGGTCTCATGCTGCCCCATTGCAGGACGTTTACGTGGAGAATTCCGGACAACTCCCGCGACTTCGTCCTCATGGCCCCAATCGGGCCTCCTGGAGCCGGGCGACCGCCGCGGCGTCCCCGTCGTACGTCACCCGGGCGTGCGCCTGCCGCCCGAACGCGAACAGCAGCAGCTCCGACGGCTCGCCGGTGACCACCACGGCGGGCTCCGCCATCCGCCCGGCGGTCTTGGCCCCGTCGGGACGGCGGAGCACGACCCCGACAGGAGCCTTGCGCAGGAAGAGCCGGGCGGTGCCGCGCAGCCGGTTCCAGAACGCCTCCTGCAGGTCCCGCGGGATGACACGCGGCTCCCAGCCGGCCTGCGCCCGGCGCACGTCCTCATGATGGATGAAAAGCTCCACCGTGTTGACGATCTCGTCCAGGCGAGGGACCAGTCCGTACGGCGTCCAGCGCGGCGGGCCGTGACGGACGAGCCCGACCAGTTCGGGATAGGGGTGGCGCCGCTTGATGCGGTCCTGCACGGCGGCGGTGTAGCCCGCCAGGAACGGCAGCGCGATGCCGGGCGCGGCGTCGAGCCGGCGCTCGCGCAGGACGAGGTGGGCCGTGAGGTCCCCGGTCGCCCATCCCTCGCACAGCGTGGGCGCCTCAGGACCGAGGCGGTCGAGCAGGTCGCAGAGCGCCGCGCGCTCCGTCTGGGCGTGTGTCACGCGATCAGCCTATGTGTCCGTCATCCCGTCCGGACCGGTGGCCGAGCATCACCGAGGAATAAACCGATTGATCAGGATGATAGGGAGTAACTAGGACTGTCGAGCAGATGCTGCCCGTCGCAGCGATCCGCGAGACACGACTAGGACCAAGGGCTTGGGCGGCGTCGGTCCGGTGACCGATCCGGTGGCGTCCCCGAGTGAGTAACGTCCCCCTCTGGGGCGCTCGCAGGGAGCGGCCCCGGCTGGTCCCCCGATCGGAAGGAACGCACCGCGTGCCGACGAAGGAGTCCCCCGCGCGGCCCGGCAGCTCAGTCATGCTCCAGGGTCTCAAGGTCATCGGCGTGGCGATCAGAACCGAGCCGAGGATCTTCACCGGCGCGGTCCTCGCCAGCGCCCTCTACGGCGCGATGACCGTCGCCTCGTCCTGGGCGCTCGGCTGGGCGACCGACAACGCGGTGCTGCCCGCGTTCAGGGACGGCGCGGCGGGCACCGGCGCGCTGGTCGTGGCGGCCCTGCTGATCGTGGGTGTGGCGGTGTTCAAGGCCGCGGGGATCATGGGCCGGCGCATCTTGGCCGGGATCCACCAGTACCGCATGCAGGCCCACTCCCGCCGCGCCGTCACCCGGCAGTATCTGCGGCTGCCCCTCGCCTGGCACCACCGTCACCCGACCGGACAGCTGCTGTCCAACGCCAACTCCGACGTCGAGGCGGCCTGGGGGCCGCTCGCCCCGCTGCCTATGGCGGTGGGCGTGGTCGTGATGCTCGTGACGGCCGCCGTGGCGATCGTGCTGGTCGACCCGGTGCTCGCCGTCGTCGGCTTCCTGATCTTCCCGGCCGTGGCCGTGCTCAACCTGGTCTACCAGCGCAGGCTCTCACCGCTCGCGATGCGGGCCCAGCAGCTGCGGGCCGAGGTGAGCGAGGTGGCGCACGAGAGCTTCGACGGCGCGCTCGTCGTGAAGACCCTCGGCCGGGAGGACGCGGAGACCGCGCGCTTCCAGGCGAAGGCGGACGCGCTGCGGGACGCGAACGTCGCCGTCGGCCGCGTCCGCGGGCTGTTCGACCCCCTGCTCGAGGCGCTGCCCACGCTGGGCGTGCTCGCCGTGCTGCTCGTCGGGTCGCTGCGGCTGGAGTCCGGCGGCGTCGCGGCCGGCGACCTGATCCAGGTCGCCTACCTGTTCACGCTTCTCGCCTTCCCCGTACGGGCGCTCGGCTGGGTGCTGGCCGAGCTGCCGCGTAGCGTCGTCGGCTGGACGCGGGTCAGGGACGTCCTCGACGCCACCGGCTCCATGGAGTACGGCACCGCCCGCCTGGACGCCTCCGGCCCGGCCCGGGTGGAGACCGAGGGCGTCTCCTACGCGTACGTGCCGGGGAGTCCGGTGCTGAGGGACGTGGGCTTCGCCGTCGCGCCGGGCCGTACGATCGCGGTCGTCGGGCCGACCGGGGCGGGCAAGTCGACGCTCACCCAGCTGCTCGCGCGCCTGATCGACCCCGGCGAGGGCGTCGTCCGCGTCGACGGCGTGGACCTGCGCGAGGTGGCCAAGGGTGAGGTGAGCGCCTCGGTGGCGCTCGTCCCGCAGCAGACGTTCCTGTTCGACGACACCGTGCGCGGCAACATCGCGCTCGCCGGCCAGGTGCCGGACGAGCGGGTCTGGGCCGCGCTGCGGCTCGCGCAGGCCGACGGCTTCGTCAGCGCGCTGCCGTCCGGCCTGGACACCCGGATCGGGGAGCGCGGCGCGACGCTGTCGGGCGGTCAGCGCCAGCGCCTCGCACTGGCCCGCGCGCTCGTGCGCGAGCCCCGGCTGCTCATCCTCGACGACGCCACCTCCAGCGTCGACCCGCAGGTCGAAAAGCGCATCCTCTACGGCCTGCGCGACGGCGCCGCCGAGGCCACGGTGATCGTGGTCGCCTACCGCATGGCGACGATCGCACTGGCCGACGAGGTCGTCTACCTGGAGCAGGGCGTGGTCGCCGACCACGGCACGCACGAGGAGCTGCTGGTCCGCTGCGCGGGCTACCGCGACCTCGTCACCGCCTACGAGCGCGAGGAGGCCGAGCGGGCCGCGCTCGACACCGATGAGGAGGTCGTCGCATGACGCACGGCCCGAAGCCCTTGACGAGGAGTGTGACGCGGTGACCGCCGTGACCGACCCTGCGACCGGCACGGCCACAGGAGAGACCTCGTCCCTGCGGTCGGCCGACCGGGGCGCCCTGGAGACGCTCAGGCAGGGCCTGCGGCTGTCGCCGGAGTTCCGCCGCGGGCTCGCCGGGACGCTCGTGCTGGCCGTGCTGGCCACCCTGGGCAAGGTCGTCGTGCCGATCGCCGTGCAACAGGTGATCGACCGCGGCCTGCGTTCGGGCGTGCCCGACCTGCCGTTCATCCGGAACGCGGTGGTCCTGTGCGCGCTCGCCGTCGTGCTGACCGCGCTGTGCGGCTACCTCATGAACGTCCGGCTCTACCGTTCCACCGAGTCGGGCCTGGCGGCCCTGCGCGGCAAGGGCTTCCGCCACGTGCACGACCTGTCGGTGCTGACGCAGAACACCGAGCGGCGCGGCGGCCTGGTCTCCCGCGTGACCGGAGACGTCGACCAGATCAGCACGTTCATGCAGTGGGGCGGGCTGATGGTCATCGTGTCCGCCGGCCAGCTGGTGGTGGCGACGGTGCTCATGGCCGTCTACTCCTGGCAGCTCACGCTGATCGTGTGGGCCTGCTTCCTGCCGCTGGTGCTGGCCCTGCCCCGGTTCCAGCGCCTGGTGGCCGGGGCGTACACGCGGGTGCGCGAGCGCGCCGGCGACGTCCTCGCCGCCGTCAGCGAGTCGGTCGTCGGCAGCGCGGTGATCCGGGCGTACGGCTCGGAGGACCGTACGGCCGAGCGGATCGACACGGCGGTGGACGGGATGCGCGCGGCGCAGACCCGAGCCCAGAAGATCGTCGGGTTCACGTTCCCGGCCACCGAGCTGGTCGCCTCGATCACGGTCGCGCTGGTGGTCGTGGCCGGGGTCTGGCTGGGCGTCGCCGACTCGATCACGGCGGGGCGGCTCATCGCGTTCCTGTTCCTGATCACGCTGTTCATCAGCCCGCTGCAGACCGCGACCGAGGTGCTGAACGAGGCGCAGAACGCGATCGCCGGATGGCGGCGCATCCTGGGCGTGCTCGACACCCCGGCCGACGTGGCCGACCCGGAGAACGGCGCGGCGCTGCCGCGCGGCCCGATCTCGGTCCGCTTCGACGGCGTGGGCTTCGCCTACCCCGGCGGGCCGCCCGTCCTCCACGACGTGTCCGTCGAGATCCCGCCGCGCACGCGGGTCGCGGTGGTGGGGGAGACCGGCTCGGGCAAGACGACCTTCGCCAAGCTGCTGACCCGGCTCATGGACCCGACCTCCGGCCGGATCCTCGTGGACGGGACCGACCTGCGCACGGTCAGCTTCTCCTCGCTCAGGGAGCGGATCGTCATGGTCCCGCAGGACGGGTTCCTGTTCGACTCGACGCTTGAGGACAACATCCGCTTCGGACGGCCCTCGGCGACCCGGGAGGAGATCGCCCGGGCGCTGACCGAGCTCGGCCTGGCCGACTGGCTCGACGGCCTGCCCGCCGGCCTGGACACCCCGGTCGGCCAGCGGGGCGAGTCCCTGTCGGCCGGAGAGCGGCAGCTCGTCGCGCTCGCCCGCGCCTACCTCGCCGACCCCGACCTGCTGCTGCTCGACGAGGCCACCTCCGCCGTGGACCCCGCCACCGAGGTGCGTCTCGCCCGTGCCCTCGACGGCGTCACCCGCGGTCGTACGGCGATCTCGATCGCGCACCGCCTTTCCACCGCCCAGGCGGCCGACGAGGTCATCGTGTTCGAGCACGGCCGGATCGTCCAGCGCGGCCCGCACGCCGTCCTGGTCGAGCAGCCCGGCGTGTACGCCGACCTCTACGCCTCCTGGACCACCGCCACCACCGCCCGCTGAGATTCGGCGCGAAAGTCCGAGGTCAGCGACACCACCGGTCGAAGTCCGCGTGCGCGGGGCCTGATACACATGGGAACGATGGTGATCAGTGCGGCGGCGCATCTCGGCGTGATGGGCGGTCTGGCCGTACCGGCGCTGGTCGTGGCGGTCTCGGCGCTGCTGTTCGCCGTGGCGCGCGCACGGACGCTGGGCGTCTCGCTTTCGGCGATGGCCGTGGTCACGGCGGTCGCGGTGCTGCTGGTCGCCTGGGGCGGCGCGCCGGCGCGTGTGACGGCGGCGGGCGGCGTCCTCGCGCTGGGCGTGGGCGCCGGGATCTGGACGGCGGGCCGTGCGCGCCGTCGCCGCGCGGCCGCCCGGCTGGGCCGCCGGGAGTTTCTGCGGCACGCGGCGGCCGTCCCGCGCGACGCGGCACGGGCGGAGCGGGCACGCTTCGCCACCGAGTTGCACGATGTGGCCGGGCACCGTCTCACCGGGGTTGTGGTGACGGCGGGTGCCGCGCTCCGGCTTGACGCCCCGGACCTGCGGGCGGCGGCGCTCCGGCACGCCGCGGAGGCCGGACGCGCCGCACTGGCGGAACTCGACGCTCTCGGCGCGTCGCTCGACCCCGCGCGCACGCTGCACGAGCTGGACGCCCTCGCCGCCGCGTTCGCGCAGGCCGGCTACCGCCGCGGCGTCCGGGTCGTCACCCGGGAAGGCGCGGCGCTCGCCTATCGCGTACTCAGAGAAGGGTTGACCAACGCCGCCCGGTACGCCGCCGGCGCCACCGTGCGGGCACGAGTGGACGCCGACGGCGACGTCCTCCTCGTCGAGGTGAGGGACAGCGGAGGGACGGCGGCCGGCGACGGCCTCGGCGCCGGCACGGGGCTGGACGCTCTGCGGCGTGCCGTGGCCGAGGCGGGCGGACGGTTCGACGCGGGCCCGCACGAGGGCGGGTGGCTCGTCCGGATGTCGCTTCCGGGCGCTGCCGGGGAGCCGCCGGTGCGGGCGCAGGCCGCCAGACGGCGGACGCGCACGATCGCACCCAGGGTCTGGCTGCGGCTGCTGGGGCCGGCCTCCGCCGACGCCGCGCTCGTGGTCCTGGCGTTCGCACTGCCCTTGGGAGCATGCCTGATTCCGGCCGGAGGGCCGGACGCGTTCCGTGGATCCGCCGTGGCCGACGCGCTGCTGGCCGGAGTGCTCGCCGCCCACGCCGCACCGCTGGCGTGGCGGCGCAGCGCCCCGTGCGCGGCGGCGATGGCGGCCTGCGCCGTCGTGCTGGGGTGGCTGCTGTGCGAGCACTACGGCTGGACGTCGTCCCACGGGACCGACGTGCTGCTGTGGTGCTGGTGGGCGGATCTTCTGCTGGTCCATGCGGCAGCGTCGAGAGCGCGGCGTCGCGCGGCCGGAAGCTGGCCGGTGCCGCTCGTGGTGGCCGCCGTCGCCGGGGCGGCGCTGGCCGCGGACGGCGTGGGGCACCGCTTCACCGCCTGGGCGGTCTTCACCGCGGCCGTGCTCGTCCCCGCCCTGGTCTGCTGGGCCTTCGGCCTGCGCGCGGGACGGCGGCGGCGCGCCGGGAGCGACGCCTGGACCGCGCTGCACCGGGCCGTCGACGACCACGCGGCCGCTGCCGCGCACGAGGAGCGGGCGCGGCTGTTGCGGGGCCTGCGCGGCACCGCATGCGCCCACGTCCGTGCCGCGGTCTCCGCCGCCGAACGCGAGGATCTCCAGGACGTCCTGACGCGGTCCCGGGCGGCGATGCTCGTCATGCAGGACCTGGTCACCGAGCTGCGCGCCGCAACCGCCGACGACGACCCGCCGCCAACCCTGGCCGGGGTCCGCACGCTGGCCACGCGTCATCGCGCCGCCCTGCGCGTGACCGGCCCCGTCCGCCCTCTTCCCGCGTCCGCCGAGGTGATCGCCTACCGCACCGTCGAGGCGCTCATGGAGGACGAGACTCCGATCGCCCTTCACCACGTCCCGGACGGACTGGACCTGACCATCGGCCCGCGCCGCCCCGGCTCCCCGGGCGTGCCGCGCCCGCTGCGGGACCGGATCGACGCAGGAGGCGGGACGCTGAGCATCGCCGCCGACGGTACGGTGCGGGTGTGGCTCCCACAGACCGATCCGACGTGATCCGCGTGACGGTCGCCGACGACCAGCCGATCGTCCGCGCGGGCATCGCCGCCATTCTCGCCGCCGAGCCCGGGCTGCGGGTGGTCGACCAGTGCGGCGACGGCGAGACGGCCGTGCGGCAGGCCCTCGACCTGCGCCCGGACGTCGCGGTGCTCGACGTCCGTATGCCGGGCCTGGACGGTGTCGCGGCGACCGCGCGGGTGACGGCCGCTGCCCCCGAGGTGCGGGTCCTGCTGCTCACCAGCTTCGGCCTGGACGAGTACGTGTTCGGCGCGCTGCGGGCCGGAGCGTCGGGCTTCCTGCTCAAGACCGCCGAGCCGCAGCGCGTCGTCGATGCCGTCCGGGTCGTCGCTGCCGGGGACGCCCTCCTCGACCCGGCCGTCACCCGGCGGCTCATCGACCACTACGCCGCCGCGCCCGGCGGCTCGCCCGGCTCCGCGCCGCCGGCGGCGCTGACCCGGCGGGAGACCGAGGTCCTGGTTCAGGTCGCACGCGGACGCAGCAACGCCGAGATCGCCCGGGAGCTGTCCCTGAGCCCGGCCACCGTCAAGGACCATGTGGCGGTCATCCTGCGCAAACTGAACGTGCGCGACCGCGTCCAGGCCGCGATCGCCGCCTACGAGACGGGGCTGGTCCGTCCCGGCGTTCGCTGACGGCCCCCGCCGCGCAGGGGGGACGGACCCCGCCGTCCGGCGGGGCGCGGGGCCCGTGCGGTTCGTCGTCACGCAGGAGGAACGGCGCGAACGGCGTACCTAGCCTGGACGGCATGGCAATGATCTTCCTCCGGCGCGCCGGCGGTGTGCTCACGATCCTGGTGGCGCTGGTCGCGGCGGTCGTCGCGGCCCTGGCCGCCTTCTTCTGCGCGGCCTTCGCCACCGCGCTCGTCCCGGTGTTGGTCGCGGCGGCTCTCGCAGCGTTCTTCGCGACCTTCTTCCTTTCGTGCTGGGCGGGACTCGAGCTGTTCGGACTCCGGCGCAGCCGGCGACCCGCCGCCCTGGCCGCCGCCGTCGCCGTCGTCGTGTTCGGCGCGGCGGCCGGGATCCCGCTGTTCCGGCCGATGCCGCGTCCCGCCGGCCCGCCCCCCGGTTCCGACGTCCGGTACTGGGACCTGCCGACGGGCTCCCGCATCGCCTACAGTCACATTCCCGCCGTCGGCAGACCCCGTCCGGCGCCTGTGGTGTTCCTGCACGGCGGGCCCGGGACCGCCAACGACGGAATTTCCCCTGCGGGGCGCGCGCTGGCCGCCGACGGCTTCGATGTGTACGCGTACGACCAGCTCGGCTCGGGACGCTCCACGCGGCTGTCCGACATCCGGGGATATACCGTCGCACGGCAGGTCGCCGACCTGGACGCGATCCGCCGCCGGCTGGGCGCCGAAAAGATGATCCTGATCGGGCAGTCGTGGGGCGGCGAACTGGCCGGACACTACATGGCCGTACACCCCGAGCACGTGGCCAAGGCCGTGCTGAGCTCACCCGGCGTCCTGTGGTACGGGGCCTTCCGCGGACGCGCCAGCGGCGAACTGTGGGATCGGCTCTCGCCGCGTCAGCGCGAGCGGGCCGAAAGCCTCGCCTCCAGCCCCCGTATGTCGGCGGCCCAGCTGCTGGCCGAGGTGAACCCGTCCGCCGCCCACGCCCTCTTGGGCGACGACGAGGCCGATGAGCTCTTCCGCCGGATCCTGGACGCCTCGGTGTCCGCCGCGCAGTGCCCCGGCCGTCCACCGGCGTCGCTCCCGGCCAACCGCCCCGGCTTCTACGTCAACCAGATGACGATCGCCGACGCCCAGACCCTGCCCGATCCGCGTCCCCGCCTGCGTACCGTGACCGTTCCGACGCTGGTGATGCGTGGCGAGTGCGACTACAAGGACTGGCAGGTCACCTACGACTACCGGCGCACCCTGCCCGGCTCGACCCTGGTCTACGTCCCCCACGCCGGCCATGCCATCGCCATCGACCAGCCGGCCGTCTATCTCGCAGTGGTGCGAGCCTACCTGCTGGGCCACCGGCTCCCGCTCCCGCCCTACACCGCCGCCACCCCGCCCATCTGATCAGGCCTGCGTCGCGGAGGCGAGGCCCATGGGGTTCCAGTAATCGCGGAGGAGGAGGATCCGCCCGTCGCGGATGCGGAACACACGACGATCCGGGCCGTCGCCGCCGACGCCGGGGTCAACCCCGGGCTCGTCATGCACTACTTCGGTTCCAAGGAGGAGCTCTTCCTCCGCGTCGCCCGCGCCCGGCCGTCCGGGCCGCTCGAAGGCGAGCCGGAACAGGTCGTCGAGGAGATGCTCGACCGGCTCGCCGCCTCGATGGCCGACGAGCCGGTCGAGTCGCTGGCCGTCCTGCGCTCGATGCTGACCCATCCGGGAGCCTCCGAGGCCGCGGCCGAGGGGGCGGCCCGCCACCGGGCGCAGCTCGCCGAGGCCATCCCCGCCGCCGACGCGGGCGTACGGGCCGCGCTGATCAGCGCGGTGCTCATCGGCGTGGTCCTCGGGCGGCACCTGCTGAAACTCGAAGAGCTGCGCGACGCGCCTCCCGAGCAGATCGCCGCCCTGCTGCGCCCCTGCCTGCGGTCCCTGACGGGCGCGGACGGCTGATCCGTCCAGGCGCCTTTTAGTGGGTCTGCGGGTCGCCGCCGGACAGGCGCTGGGCCAGGTAGATCGGGATCACCGACAGCAGGATCAGCGCGGCGGCGACCACGTTGACCACCGGCGCCTGGTTGGGCCTGAACAGGTTCTCGAAGATCCAGATCGGCAGCGTGCGGACGCCGGCCCCGGCGGTGAACGTCGTGACGATGATCTCGTCGAACGACAGGGCGAAGGCGAGCAGCCCGCCCGCGAGCAGCGCCGAGCGCATCATCGGGAACGTGACCAGGCGGAACGTGGTGAACGTGTCCGCCCCGAGGTCGGCCGACGCCTCCTCCAGGTTCAGGCCCATGCGGCGCAGCCGGGCCAGCACGTTGTTGTAGACGGTGACCACGCAGAACGTCGCGTGGCCCACGATCACGGTCAGCAGCCCGAGGGGGAGGCCGAGCACCGTGTGGAAGGTGTTGCTCAGCGCGATGCCGGTCACGATACCGGGCAGGGCGATCGGCAGCACGATCACGAGTGAGACCGTCTCCCTGCCGAAGAACCGGTAGCGCTGCACCGCGAAGGCGGCCATCGTGCCGAGCACGAGCGCGATCACGGTCGCGCCGAGACCCGCCTGCACCGAGGTCCACAGCGCGTCGCGCAGGCCGGCCGAGTCCCAGGCAGCCGCCCACCAGCGCAGCGTGAACCCGGCGGGCGGCCAGGAGAAGGTCCGGTCGGAGTTGAACGAGTTGAGCAGCACCACGGCCAGCGGCACGTAGATCACGGCCAGACCGGCCGCCAGCGCCGCCCGCAGCAGCGTCCGGGACGTACGAGAGAGATTCATAGATTCTCCAGCGCGCCGGTGCGGCGTACGGCCGCGAGGTAGACCAGCATGATCACGACGGGGACGGTGGCGACGGCGGCGGCGAAGGGCAGGTTGTTGGCCGCGCCGATGTTGTCGTAGACCACGTTGCCGATGAGCTGGGTCTTGCCGCCGACGATCTTCACGGTGATGTAGTCGCCCAGCGAGAGCGAGAACGTGAAGATCGACCCCGCCACGGCGGCGGGGAAGGTCAGCGGCCAGACCACGGTGCGGAAGGTCCGCCACCCGCGGGCGCCGAGGTCGCCGGCCGCGTCGAGCAGCGAGTTCGGCAGCCGCTCGAGCCCCGCGTAGATCGGCAGGATCATGTACGGCAGCCACAGGTACGACAAGGTCACCACGGTGGCGGTCAGGCCGTAGCCCCAGCCGAGCACGCCGTCCGAGGACAGCATCACCCGCCACGCGTACGCCTTGACCAGGTAGGACGCCCACAGCGGGGTGAGCACGGCGATCACCAGCCAGCGCTGGGCCCGCGGCGAGGCCAGCTTGGCCATGGCGAACGCCATGGGGAAGGCCACCACCAGGTCGATCAGTGTGACCGCCGCGGCCACGCCGATCGAGCGCAGGGCGACCGTGCGGTAGACCTCGCCGGTGACCAGGTCGGTGAAGTTGGCCCAGGTGAACACCTTGACCACGTCGCCGGTGAACACGTCGGTCGACCAGAACGCGGTGACGAGGAGGGCCGCGAGGGCGCCCAGGTAGGCCAGCCCAAGCCAGGCCAGGGGCGCCGACAGCAGCAGCGACAGCCGCACCCCGGCGTGCCGGTGCAGGAACGAGGCGGCCCGCCTCCGCATCCCGGGGGAGGCGGCCGTCGTGGTGATGGTCGTCATCGTCTTCTCTCCGTGCGGCTTATCTCCGTGCGGCCGAGGGGGACGGCCGGGTAGCCGTCCCCCGGGGGGAGCGCTCAGCCCTTGATCTCGGTCCAGGCCCGGGTCCACTCGGAGTAGTCGGTGCACTTGACGTCGGTGCGCCCGTCGAGGCACTGCGCGATCGGCGTGGTCCAGTAGTGGACCTTGGAGAAGTACTCCTCGTCGGTCGCGTGGTAGGTGTCGCAGAACGACTTGTCGGAGGTCTGCTCGCAGGCCTTGGCGTTGGACGGGGCCTCGCCGAACCACTCGGCCACCTGCGCGTTGGCCGTGGGGGAGATGATCCAGTCGAGCCACTTGTAGGCGCAGTTGGGGTGCTTGGCCTTCGCGGCGACCATCCACGTGTCCGACCAGCCGGTGGAGCCCTCCTTCGGCAGCGTCGTCTCGACCGGCGCCTTGTCGGCCTCCACCAGGTTGGCGATCACCTGCCACGTCGTGCCCACGACCGTGTCACCGGACTTGAACGACTGCACCGCCTTGGTGTAGTCGGACCAGTACTCGCCGATGTTCTGCTTCTGCTGCTTGAGCAGGTCGACCGCGGCCTGGAGCTGCTTGTCGTCCAGCGCGTACGGGTCCTTGATCCCCAGCTCCGGCTTGGCCGACATCAGGTAGAGCGCGGCGTCGGCGATGTAGATGGGCGAGTCGTACGCCGTCACCTTGCCCTTGTACGGCGAGCCGGGGTCGAACACGACGCCCCAGGAGTCGGGGGCCGGCTTCACGGTGTCCGTGCGCCACATGAGCAGGTTCGCGCCGCGGCCGTGCGGGATGCCGTACGCGACCCCGTTGACCGAGTTCCACGGCTTGAGCTTCAGCCCGTCGAACACGTCCTTGTAGTTGGGCACGAGGTCGGTGTTGACCGGCGCGACCGTGCCCGAGGCGATCAGGCGCAGCGAGGCGTCGCCCGAGGCCGAGACGGCGTCGTACTCGCCGGTCTTCATCAGGTTGACCATCTCGTCGGAGGTGCCGGCCGTCTTGGTGTTGACCGTGCAGCCCGTGGCCTTCTCGAACGGGTGGACCCAGTCGACCTTGGGGTCGTTGGAGCCGTCCTCCGCGTAGCCGGCCCAGGCGACGAGGTTGACCTGTCCCTCGCCGGGGCCGAGGGACTTCAGGGCCTCGATCTTCGGCGGCGTGAAGGCGCCGCCGCCGGGGGCCGCGGCCGAGCCGCCGCCGGCGGTGGACGACCCGCCGCCGCAGCCCGCGACGGCGGCGAGCGCCAGCGCGGCGGTGACGACGAGAGAAGGCCTGGCGAAACGCGGACGGGGGGACCGCATCGTGGTTCTCCTTGCTGTGAGTGGTGCGGGGGGCGCGGTGGCGGAGCTCAGCCGGCGGCGACCGGCTCGGCGGGGGCGTCGATGGGGAACTCGTGCCGGCGGTTCCACACGAGGCGGACGCGGGCGCCGCGCAGGCCCGTCACGTCCATGGACGACGCCTGCAGGTTCTGCTGGAGGGCGATCAGGCGCCCGCCCGCGTCGAGGTCCACGACGAACCGGGTCGCCGGACCGGCGTACACGACCTCGCGGATCACGCCGGCGGCCTCGTGCTCGTCCGGGCCCGGCGGCTCTTCGCCGAGGACGACGCGCAGCTTCTCGGGCCGGACGCTGAAGGTGCCCTCCCTGTCCAGCACGGCCCGCGCGGCCGCGCCGGAGATGAGGTTGGAGGTGCCGACGAAGGAGGCGACGAAGGCGGTGGCCGGGCGCTCGTACACCTCGGCGGGGGTGCCGATCTGCTCGATCCCGCCCTGGTTGAACACCGCGATCCGGTCGCTCATCGTCAGCGCCTCCTCCTGGTCGTGGGTCACGAACAGGAACGTGATGCCGACCTCCCGCTGGATCGCCTTCAGCTCGACCTGCATCTCCTCGCGGAGCTTGAGGTCGAGCGCGCCGAGCGGCTCGTCGAGCAGCAGCACGCGCGGCCGGTTGACCAGCGCGCGGGCCAGCGCGACCCGCTGGCGCTGGCCGCCGGACAGCTGGGCCGGGCGCCGCTTCTCGAAGCCCTCCAGCCGCACCGAGCGCAGCGCGGCGAGCGCCCGCTCGCGCCGCTCCGCTCTGGGCACCTTCTTCACCCGCAGGCCGTACTCGACGTTGTCGAGCACGCTCATGTGGGGGAACAGCGCGTAGTCCTGGAAGACCGTGTTCACGTCCCGCTCGAACGGCGCGAGCCGCGTGACGTCACGCCCGCCCAGCTCGACCGTCCCTGCGGTGGGCGACTCGAACCCCGCGATCATGCGCAGCACGGTGGTCTTCCCCGAGCCGGACGGCCCGAGCATCGCGAAGAACTCCCCGTCGGCGACGTCGAGGTCGATCCCGGCGACCGCCTCGACCGGCCCGAAGCTCTTGCGCAGGCCGCGGAGACTGACTGCTTGGTCTGGCATGACCTGAAACATATGGAGTTAAATGTTTCACGTAAAGACCTGATCAGGTATCACTGTTGTCAACTTTCGCGGAGTCCACTCTCGCGGAGTCAACCGTCGCGGACGGCGTGGGCGAACAGGAGTGCGACCGTGAACATGGCCCGCCTGGCCGTCTTCTCACCTGTGGACAGCACCGCCAGGGTGGACGTCGTCGTCCGGCGGCTCGCAGACGCGATCGCGGTCGGCCTGCTCGCCGACGGTGAGCAGCTGCCCAGCGAGGCGGAGCTCGCGGGCAGGCTCGGCGTCTCCACCGTGACCCTGCGGGAGGCGCTCATGGCGCTGCGCCAGCGGGGGATGGTCGAGACGCGGCGCGGGCGGGGCGGCGGCAGCTTCGTACGCCTGCCCGCCGGGCTCGACCCTCTGGCGCGGCTGCGCGCGTTCGCGGCCGACGAGCTGCGCGACTTCGGCGACCACTACGCGGCCGTCGCCGGGACGGCGGCCAGGCTCGCCGCCGAGCGCTCGCTTCCCTCGGACGTCGCGCCCCTGTGGCGCACCCTGGACGAGATGGACGCCGTCGCCGCCGCACCGGAGGCGGCCGGGTCCGCGGAGGCGTGCGCCCGGCTGCGCAGGCTCGACGGCCGGTTCCACATCGAGGTGGCGGCGGCCTCGCAGTCGGCCCGCCTCACTCAGGAGGAGATCCGGTTACAGGCTGACATCGGACCGTTGCTCTGGCTTCCGCACGAGGGCCTGAGCGGGCACGATGAGACGGCGGCACAGCATCGCGCCATCGCCGGGGCCGTCGAGCGCGGCGACGGCGAGCAGGCCAGGGCCGTCGCCGAGCGGCACGTGCTCGACGCGACACGACACCTCATCGAGCTTCGGCTGCGGCTGCGGGAGTAAGAAGCATGAGCACACCGGCGTCACTTGTGCAGGCCGGGCACGACCACGCCGCCGCGGCGGTGGCGCGGGTGCGCGAGGCGGCCGAGGGCGTGTTCGAGGCGCTGCGCGAGGTCCGCGACGCCGCCGTCGCCTGCGTCCTGCCCGCGGGCGGCACGCGCCGCCCGGTCGTGGCCGACCTCGCGGCGCTGCGCCCGCTGCTGTGGGCCCGGCTGCGCGGCGGCGCGCTGCCCGCCCGTCTGCCCGCCCGTCTGCCGGCCCATCTGCCGGCGCTGATCGCGGGGATCGGCTTCATCGCCGCGCCCGGCCTGCTGGCCGACGCGCCGTGGTACCTCGAATGGTGGCAGGAGAACCCCTCCGGCGACCCCGTGCAGCTGCTGCGGGACATGGACCCGGCGAGCAGCGCCTTCTACGACTACACCCACTGGGACTGGTACGCCGGCCCGTCCTCCGGTGCGGAGCGCACGATCTGCGGCCCGTACGTCGACTACCTGTGCACCGACGAGTACAGCCTCACGCTGTCGGTGCCCGTGCTGGCGGGGGGGAGCTTCGCCGGGGTGGCCGCGGCCGACGTGTTCGTCCGGCGCTTCGAGGCCGCGGTGCTCCCGGCGCTGCGGGAGATCCCCGGCCCGGCGTTCCTGGTCAACGCCGAGGGCCGGGTCGTCGCGTCCAACACCGCGAGCTGGGTCGCGGGATCGGTCTACCGCGGCGGCCCGCGCGACGGGGACCACGTCGTACGCCGGGTGGGCGACCTGCCGCTGTCCCTGGTGACCGCGACGGCCGGCGGCGCCGTGTAGCGCGGCGAGGAGGCAGGGTGCAGCAGCGGGGGAGGCAGGGCGCGGCGGCGAAGGAGGCAGGGCGCGGCGGCGGGGGCGGCCGGGACCTGCGGCACAATTGGCCTCATGGCCCTCGACCCGAAGATCGCCGACCGGCTGAAGCGCACCCCGGACGGCCTGGTGCCCGCGATCGTCCAGCAGCACGACACCGGCGAGGTGCTCATGCTGGCCTGGATGGACGACGAGGCGCTGCACCGCACGCTCACCACCGGCCGGGCGACCTACTGGTCCCGGAGCCGGGGGGAGTACTGGGTGAAGGGCGACACCTCCGGCCACGTGCAGTGGGTCAAGCACGTGGCGCTCGACTGCGACGGCGACACGATCCTGCTCAAGGTCGACCAGGTGGGGGCGGCCTGCCACACGGGCGACCGCACCTGCTTCGACGCCGACGTCCTCGACGTGAGCGGCGCGCCGTGACCGCTCCCGCCCGCGACCAGGCGCGTACGGCGCGGCGCTCGCTGCTCGCCTGGCTGGCCGCCTGTGCCGTGGGAGGCGGCCTCGCGTTGTCGGCCGCGGGCCGCGTGTGGGTCACGCTCGGCACGGCGGGAAGCCCGGCAGGAGCGGGCGGCGGCTCCCTCACCGGCAACGACCTGGTCGCATGGCTCACCCCCGCGGCGCTGGCCGCGCTCGCCGCCGTGCTGGCCGTACTGGCGACCCGGGGGGTCGTGCGGCGGGTGACGAGCGTGGTGGTCGCCCTCCTCGGCGCGGCGGTCGCGGCCGGGGCGTGGGACGGCACGCGCGGCGCGACGATCGCTTCCGTGGCCGCGCAGCACATGACGACCGCGGTGACGTCCTCCGGTCACATCTCCCTGGAGTCGCGCGCCTGGGTCTGGCCGGTGCTGACCGCCGCGGGCGGGCTCGTCCTGGCCGGGGCGGGCGTGGCGGCCGCCGTCCTGAGCGTGCGCTGGCCCGGCATGTCGAGCAGGTACGAGCGGGGGGCCGGGCGTGCGGGCACGGGCGGAGCCGCCCGGGTGAAGGACGCCGACAGGGCGATGTGGGACGCGATCGACGAGGGCGAGGACCCCACCGCGTAGCCGGTCCGCCGGCGGGGGAGCCCTCCCCCCGCGCGTTGGATCGTTCCCACCTCAGATTACAAATTGTCCACAAAGCGGATTATTGCCAGCCCGGCCGCCCTGCTGCCGATAGGCTTCGCGCCGACCTCTGATCATCGCACAGGAGACCGAATGAGCCACGGGAGCCGGCCGGGCGGCACGGGCGGCCACGGCCGCCCGTCGGGCCGGGCGGACCGGCCGCCGGCCTCCGACGGCCATCGCCATCCGCTCCGGCCGGTCCGCACCGGCGCCGGCCACCCTCCGGCGCCGGCGGGAACGGCATGGTCGTCGCGTCGCTCCTCCCCGGCATCCCCGGCCCGTCTCCATGCGGTGCTCCGCGGATCCTCGGGGTCGTCTCCGGTCTCGTCGCGCTGAAGAAGATCCGAGACTCCTTTTTCCCCCACTCACGCAGGAGCATCACATGACGTACGGCAACGACCCGGGCTACAACCCGGGTGGTTACCCCCAGAACCAGCCCGGCCAGCCCGGCCAGCCCGGCCCGCAGGGCGGGTATCCCCCGCCGCAGGGCGGCTACCCGCCGCCTTCCCAGGGCGGTTACCCGCAGGGCGGCGGTTACCCGCCGCCGCAGGGCTCGTACCCGGCCCCGCCCGCCGGTGACCAGTACGGCGGCCAGTACGGCGGCGCGTACGGCGCGCCCGGCGGCTACCCGGCGCCCGAGCTCGCGCACTGGGGCCTGCGCGTCGGCGCCACGCTGATCGACGGCCTCATCGTCGGCGTCCCCACCTGGATCCTGAGCATCATCGGCAGCGCCCTGAGCGCCGGATCCGTGGACCAGGAGACCGGCCAGGTCGGCTCCGGCTTCGGGATCGGCCTGGTGCTCTCCCTCGTGGCCATCGTCGTCGGCCTCGGCCTCGGCCTGTGGCTGAAGCACAAGGAGGGCACGACCGGCCAGACGGTGGGCAAGAAGGTCGTCGGCATCCAGACGGTCAAGGAGCAGACCGGCGAGTACATCGGCTTCGGCATGGCCGTCGTCCGGTACATCTGCCACATCGTGGACGGCCTGCCCTGCTACATCGGCTACCTGTGGCCGCTCTGGGACGCCAAGCGGCAGACCTTCGCCGACAAGATCGTCGGCACGGTGGTCGTCCGCGCCCCGCGTTAGGCTGACCTCCATGGAAGTGACCGGACGGCGCGCGTGGGACCGGGTGCGGTCGCTGCGCGCGCCGTTCGGCGCCGCGGCCGTTCTGACCGCGGCGGTGACGTACCTGGCGGTGGTCGACCCGCACGAGCCGGGCCACTACCCCGTCTGCCCCCTCTATTACCTGACCGGCCTCTACTGCCCCGGGTGCGGCGCGCTGCGCGCCGTGCACGACCTCGCCCACGCCGACCTCGCCGGGGCGGCGCGGATGAACCTGCTCTTTGTCTTCTGCGTCCCTGTCGTAATCACGTTGTGGGCCCGCTGGGCGTTACGATCATGGCAGGGACGGCCCGTGCGCCCGGACATCGCGCGCCCCGCATACCTGTGGGGACTCCTCGCCGTCGCGGCCGTCTTCGGAGTGGTGCGTAATACGCCTTTCGGGCAATTCCTCGCACCGTGAATCGACCCGGTGGCGGATCGACGCGAGACGGGCCGATACCATCGCAGGGCAGGACACGCAGAGCAGCCGACCGGAGGGACCCTTACGCGTGAGCGAGCGGACAGGCAAATCGCGCGAGCTCCGAGCCGAAGGCGAGGAGGACGCGTGAGTGTTCTTGAGGACATCATCCTGGGCGTGCGGGAGGACCTCGAGGAGCGGCAGCGCAACGTGCCGATCGAGGAGCTCAAGCGGCTCGCCGCCCGTGCCCCCGAGCCCCGGGACGCCTACGCCGCGCTCGGCGGCGACCGGGTGTCGGTCATCGCGGAGGTGAAGCGGTCGAGCCCCTCCAAGGGCGCGCTCGCCGCCATCGCCGACCCCGCCGCCCTCGCGGCGGACTACGAGGAGGGCGGCGCCCACGTCATCAGCGTGCTGACGGAGCGGCGCAGGTTCGGCGGGACGCTCGCCGACCTCGCGGCCGTGCGCGCGGCCGTGGACATCCCCGTCCTGCGCAAGGACTTCATCGTCACCTCCTACCAGCTGTGGGAGGCCAGGGCGCACGGCGCGGACCTCGCCCTGCTCATCGTGGCGGCCCTCGACCAGCAGGCGCTCGTCTCGCTGATCGAGCGGGCCGAGTCGATCGGGCTCGCCCCGCTCGTCGAGGTGCACACCGAGGAGGAGCTGGTCCGCGCGGTCGACGCCGGCGCCAAAATCATCGGGGTGAACGCCCGCGACCTCAAGACGCTCGAGGTGGACCGCGAGGTGTTCGCCAAGCTCGCGCCCAAGGTGCCGGACGGCGTCATCAAGGTGGCCGAGTCCGGGGTGCGCGGTCCCCACGACCTGCTCGCGTACGCGCGGGCGGGGGCGGACGCCGTGCTGGTGGGCGAGAGCCTGGTCACGGGCAGGGACCCCAAGGCGGCGGTCAACGACCTCGTGACCGCGGGCGCCCACCCGGCCTCCCGGCAGGACACCGGCTCCGAGAGGCACTCGTGAACGACAGCGCAGCGGAAGGAGGCCGCGTGACCGCGACGGAGGGGACCATCCTCACCTCCGCGGACCTGGCCGGCAACGGGGTCCACGGAAACGACCCGGACGTCCACGGCAAGTTCGGCAGGTTCGGCGGCAGGTATGTGCCGGAGGCGCTCATCCCGGCCCTCGACGAGGTCGCCGCGGAGTACGAGAAGGCCAAGACCGACCTGGGCTTCCTGCGCGAGTTCGACCACCTGCTGCGCACGTACGCCGGTCGTCCCACGACACTGACCGAGGTGCCGCGCTTCGCCGCGCACGCGGGCGGCGCGCGGATCCTGCTCAAGCGCGAGGACCTGACCCACACGGGCGCGCACAAGATCAACAACGTGCTCGGCCAGGCGCTGCTGACCAAGCGGCTGGGCAAGCGGCGTGTCATCGCGGAGACCGGGGCGGGCCAGCACGGCGTCGCCACCGCCACCGCCGCGGCGCTGATGGGCCTGGAGTGCGTCATCTACATGGGCGCGGTCGACTGCGAGCGCCAGGCGCTCAACGTCGCCAGGATGAAGCTCCTCGGCGCGACGGTGGTGCCGGTCACCAACGGCAGCCAGACCCTCAAGGACGCCATCAACGAGGCGTTCCGCGACTGGGTCACCAACGTCGACCACACCCACTACCTGTTCGGCACCGTCGCCGGTCCGCACCCGTTCCCGGAGATCGTGCGGGACTTCGCCCGGATCATCGGCGTCGAGGCCCGCCGTCAGGTGCTCGAGCTCACCGGCGCGCTGCCGGACGCGGTCTGCGCCGCCGTCGGCGGCGGGTCGAACGCCATCGGCGTCTTCCACGCCTTCATCGAGGACGAGGGCGTCCGGCTGTACGGCTACGAGGCCGGCGGCCGGGGCGCGGGGACCGGCGAGCACGCGCTGACCCTGACCGAGGGCAGCGTCGGCGTGCTGCACGGCGCCCGCACCTACGTCCTGCAGGACGAGGAGGGCCAGACGATCGAGTCGCACTCGATCTCGGCCGGCCTCGACTACCCCGGCGTGGGCCCGGAGCACGCGTGGCTGAAGGACACCGGCCGGGCCACCTACGAGGGTGTGACCGACGAGGAGGCCATGGAGGCCTTCGCCCTGCTCGCCCGCACCGAGGGCATCATCCCGGCCATCGAGTCCTCGCACGCGCTCGCGGGCGCGCTGCGGCTGGGCCGCGAACTCGGCCCGGACGCCGTCATCCTGGTGAATCTGTCGGGCCGCGGTGACAAGGACATGGGCACCGCCATGAAGTACTTCAACCTCTGATCAGCATCGATAGGGCATCCCGATGACGACACTCCACGCGGTGTTCGACAAGGCCCGCGCCGAGGACAGGGCCGCGCTCGTCGGCTACCTGCCGGCCGGCTTCCCGACCAAGGACGGCGCGGTCGCGGCGGCGACCGCGATGGTCGAGGCCGGCTGCGACGTGATCGAGATCGGCCTGCCGTACTCCGATCCGCTCATGGACGGCCCGACCATCCAGGACGCCGTGCACCGGTCGCTGACCAACGGCACCCGCATCGCCGACGTGCTGCGCACCGTCGAGGGCGTGGCGAAGTCGGGGGCCGCGACGCTGGTCATGACGTACTGGAACCCGATCGACCGCTACGGCGCCGAGCGCTTCGCGCGCGACCTCGCCTCCGCGGGCGGCGTCGGGACCATCACACCGGACCTGACGCCCGAAGAGTCCGAGCCCTGGCTCGCCGCGAGCAAGGAGGCCGGCATCGACACGGTCTTCCTCGTCGCGCCCAGCTCGCCTGACGAGCGGATCGCCCGGGTCGCCGCCTGCTGCACGGGCTTCGTGTACGCGGCCTCGCTGATGGGCGTGACCGGCGCCAGGGAGACCGTCGGCTCGGCGGCGGAGGGCCTGGTCAAGCGGACCAAGGCGAACACGCCGCTGCCCGTCTGCGTCGGCCTCGGCGTCGGGAACGGCGCCCAGGCCGCCGAGGTCGCGGCGTACGCCGACGGCGTCATCGTCGGGTCCGCCTTCATCCGGCGCCTGCTCGACGCGCCGGACGAGAAGTCCGGTCTTGTGGCGGTACGCGAGCTCGCGTCCGAACTCGCCCGGGGCGTCCGGCGCTGAGCCGCCCTGGGGTTTCCTTCCCGTACATGCGCCGTGAGCAGCTAAGATGAGGCGGCTTACCATGCTCTTATCCAGCACATGGTGAGGTTGAGTCCCGGTACTGTTCAGTCGGTGTTGCCTACCGGGCGAGGAGACTCATGGTTCAGTTGGCATCCGGCGCCTCGGTGTCCGAACGGTTACAGCCCGCGAAACCCGTGCTCTCCTGGGTCACGACCGCCGCACGGGTCGTGCTCGCCGGCGTACTGATCGTCGCCGGGGCGCTCAAGATCGGAGCGCCCGCGTTGTCGGTGCAGGCGGTGCGGGCCTACCAGCTCCTGCCGGACTCCGTCGCGCAGGTGGTCGGGTACGGCCTGCCCGTCCTGGAGATCATCACGGGCCTGCTGCTGCTCGTCGGCCTGTTCACGCGCGCGGTGGCGGCCGTCGGCGGGGTGCTGATGGTGGCGTTCGTCATCGGCATCGCGTCGGCCTGGGCCAGGGGGCTGCGCATCGACTGCGGCTGCTTCGGCGGTGACGGCACGCTCGCCGCGGGTCAGGACCCCAATTACTTCTGGGAGCTGATGCGCGACCTCGGGCTGCTGGTCTGCGCGGCGTGGATCGTGGTCAGGCCGGCGGGCCGCCTGTCGCTGGACTCCGCGCTGGGCTTCACGGGAGAGCGGGAAACGGCGGACGAGGACGACTCGGACGGCGGCGAGGACGACGGTGCGTGACCGCGGGCGATCGCGGGACGTCGCCGTGAGAACAGCCAGGGGGGAAGCTTCGTGAGCAAGCGGACGAGTGAGGCGGCCAGGGCCCGGATCGCGGCCCAGCGGGAGACCTTGCGCAAGCAGGAGCAGCGCAAGCGCATCACGATGATCGTCACCATCGCGGTGATCGTCGTGATCGCCGCCGCCTTCACGGTGTGGTCGGTGCGGCAGGGGACCGCGGAGGAGGCCTCCGGGGGCGCCGCTCCCGTCACCGTGGAGAAGGACGGGACGGTCGTGATGGCCAAGTCCGGCGTGACCAAGCCCGTGGTCGACGTGTTCGAGGACTTCCAGTGCCCGGCGTGCAAGCAGTTCGAGGAGACCAGCGGCTCGACACTGAAGAACCTGGCCGCCGAGGGCAAGGCCAAGGTCGTGTACCACCCGATCACGATCTTCACGCAGGAGCCGACCAAGGGTAACTCGCTGCGCGCGGCCTCCGCCGCCCGCTGCATCACCGACGGCCGGCAGTGGCTGGCGTTCCACGACGCGCTCTACAAGAATCAGCCGAGCGAGACCGTGACCGGCTTCAGCGCCGACGAGCTGATCAAGTGGGGCAAGGGTGCCGGCGTCACCGCCGAGGACTTCGACAACTGCGTACGGCAGCAGCGCAACGTCGCCGCGCACCAGCAGTTCTCCGCGCAGACCATGAGCGCGCAGAAGCTGACCGGAACGCCGACCGTCAAGCTCGACGGCAAGGAACTCGACACCAACGTCGCCTTCGTGCCGAGCTCCCTGCGCGACGCGGTGGAGAGCGCAGGCAAGTGACCTCCCGCCGGGACGGCCCCACGCCGGCCGTCCCGCGCCCGGCCTTCGCCGGCCAAGAATCGGGCAAGGGCCGCGTGGTTCTCCCCTGACGGGGGTATCGAGCGCGATGTCACAAGCTCCGCACAGGGCGGGGGAGAGGCCGGTCCGACCGGACTCCCGCCCGCGCCCGCCGCGAGCGGTTCCGCCGCGATGAGCCGAGCGAGGAGGCGCCGTGCCCGCCCACACCGGTGAGAAGGCCCGCAAGACCGGCGTCTTCCACTGCGCCGTCTGCGGGGAGAAGGTGTCGGTCCACGAGGGCGACACGATCCCGAAGTGCCCGAACGGCCACACCGAGTTCGACAGCCGCACCCAAGAGCCGGACAACCGGTCGTGACCGGGCGGCGGCCGATGCCGGTGCCGCCGGGCCGATGAGCGGGCGCGACCTCCCGGGAGAGCAGGCCGGCGGACAGGCCGGCGTCGCCCGTGTCGTCCTGCGGCCCATGGGCAGCCCGCTGCCGCTGGGGTTCCTCGGGCTCGCCCTCGCCACGACCGCCTTCGCCGCCGTGGAGCTCGGCTGGGTGCCCGCCGTGCAGGGGCGCGTCGTCGCCCTGGCCGCGCTGCTGTTCACCGCGCCGCTGCAGTTCCTCGTCTGCGTGCTCGGTTTCCTCGCCCGCGATCCGGTCGCCGGGGCCGCGATGGGCGTCCTTGCCGGCACGTGGGCGGTGATCGGCGGCGTCACGCTCACCTCCGCGCCCGGCACCCCCAGCGCGGCGCTGGGCGTCGTCCTGCTCACGGCCGCCGCGGCGATGCTCGTGCCGGCCCTCGCGGGCCTGCCCAAGCCGGTGGCCGCCGCCGTGATGGCCATGTCCGCCACCAGGTTCGCGATCACCGGCGTCTACGAGCTCACCGCGTCCGCGGGATGGAGGACCACGGCGGGCGTCGCGGGTCTGGTGCTCGCCGTCGTCGCCTACTACGCCGCCCTGGCGTTCGAGCTGGAGGACGCGCACGGGCGTGCGCTCCTCCCCGTGGTCCGCCTCGGCCGGGCCCGTACGGCGCTCCGGGGCGACCTGCGCGACCAGACGAAGGGGCTGGCGCGCGAGGCGGGCGTGCGCGAGCAGCTCTGACGCTCGCCAGAAAGGCTTTCGGACGGCCGCGCGCGCCGGGTTTCGCCTCCGCGGCCGTGGTTAGCATGCCCGCATGCCGTACGACGACCTGTCTTCCCTCACCGAACCCGCGGGCGCCGCGAGGAGGATCCACGGGGCGATGATCGCCTTCGCGGCGGGCGACGCGCTCGGCGTGCCCTGGGAGGGCCGCCCGCCGCAGAGCATCGACCCGGCCGAGGTCGTCCGGCTGCCGGCTCAGGACCGGGGGTGGCCGCGCGGTTCGACCTCCGACGACACCGCGCAGATGGTGCTGGTGGCCCAATGCCTGGCCGACACGGACGGGCGCCCGGCCTCCATGGACTTCCTGACCCGTCTGGCCGACGCGGCGCCCGGGGTGCGCGGCCTCGGGCCGACGACGAGGCGGGCCCTCGCGCACTTCCATGCCACAGGGGAGCTCCCGGCGCCCTCGGCCGGCGACCTGCCCACCAACGGCGCGGCCATGCGCATCGCCCCTGTCGGCTGGGCCGTGCCGTCCCGTCTGCCGGAACGCCGCCGGAGCCTGTGCGAGGCGCTGTCGGCCGCGACGCACCGCGCGCCGGCGGCCGTGGCGGCGGCCTGCGTGATCGCGGCCATGGCGTCGTCCGCGGTCGAGGGGGCGGGCGCGGCCGATCTGCCGGCCGCGGCCGCGGCCGAGGCCCGCTGGGCGGGCGAGCACTACGGGCCGATGGACACCGTGACGGACGCCGCCCGCGGCCGGTGGTCGCCCCCGTCCGAGGGCGTCTCCCTCGACGCCGTGGAGACGGCCGCCGCGGTGGTCCACGTGATCCGAGAGGCCCCCGGCCTGGCCGCGGCGCTCCCGTACGCCGTGTCGCTCGGCGGGGACACCGACACGGTCGCGGCGCTCGTGGGCGGCGTCCTCGGCGCGCTCGACCCCGAGGGGGTCACCGCACTCGGCTGGCTGGGGCTGGTGGATCTCGGCGAATACCCGGGCCTGGGGGAGCTCGCCGCACGCCTGGCCGCCCTCCGTGAGACGCCTGCCACCGAGCCCTGAGCGGGGTGCGGCGGATGGTCGGCGCAGGTCGCGGGGCGGATGCCCGCGCCTCGCTCCGGACCCGCCCTCTCTTGCGGTAACGTCACGTTACATGCCCCTCCTCGCCTCGATTCCCAGCCCGTCACAGGGGGTCTGGAATCTCGGACCGATCCCGATCCGCGCGTATGCGCTGTGCATCGTGCTCGGCGTCATCGTCGCCGTCTGGATCGGCGAACGCCGCTGGCGCGCCCGTGGCGGCGCCGCCGGGACGATCACCGATCTCGCGGTCTGGGCCGTGCCGTTCGGCCTCGTCGGCGGACGCCTTTATCACGTCATCACCGACTGGCAGATCTACTTCGGCTCGGAAGCGCCCAAGCGGCCGATCGACGCTCTGTACATATGGGAGGGCGGCCTCGGCATCTGGGGCGCGATCGCCCTCGGCGCGCTCGGCGTCTGGATCGCCTGCCGCCGGCGCGGCATCTCCTTCACCGCCATCGCCGACACCCTCGCCCCCGGCGTCGCCGTGGCACAGGCCATCGGCCGGTGGGGCAACTACTTCAACCAGGAACTGTTCGGCGGCCCCACCGACCTCCCGTGGGGCCTGGAGATCGAGCCGGGCCGCCCGGGCACCATCCCCGGCGCGACCACCTACCACCCGACGTTCCTGTACGAGTCGCTGTGGGACCTCGCGCTCGCCGGCGTGCTGATCCTGGCCGCCCGCCGGTTCGGCCTGCGGCACGGCCGGGTGTTCGCGATGTACGTCGCGGGCTACACGCTCGGCCGGTTCTGGGTCGAGGGGCTGCGGGTGGACCCCGCCCACCACATCCTCGGCCTGCGGCTGAACCAGTGGACCTCGGTCGTCATCTTCCTGTGCGCGCTGGCGTACCTGTGGCTGGCCCGCAACCGCACGGGCGAGGAGCCGCTGGGCGCGCAGACCGGCGACACCGGCGGAGACCACGCCGACCCCGCCCACGGGCGGGACCAGGCCGACGAGCCGGAACTCCTGCGCGACGACGAGAGGGAGGATCGGGAGACGCGAGGCGGCGCCGGCGATCCGGCCCCACCGGACGGCGACGCGGGCTCGGGCAAACCGACGGCGACCGCGGGAGCGGGCGCCGCGAGCGACGGCGCGGCGGCGGAACCGGAGGCCGGCCAGCGATGACGAAGGCCACGACGGGGGCGCGGGCCGAGATTCACCACGAGCACCGGGATGTCAACGGCGGCTGGTTACGCCCCGCGGTCTTCGGCGCGATGGACGGGCTGGTCTCCAACTTCGCGCTGATCGCGGGCGTCGCCGGAGGCACCGCGGAGACCAGGATCGTCGCGCTCGCCGGCATCGCCGGCCTGGCCGCCGGAGCGTTCTCCATGGCGGGCGGCGAGTACGTGTCGGTCGCCAGCCAGCGCGAGCTCGCCCAGGCGGAGATCGACGTCGAGCGCCGGGAGCTGGAGCGGCACCCCGAGGCAGAGGAGGCCGAGCTCGCCCGGATGTACGAGCAGCGGGGCGTGGACCCGGAGACCGCCAGAGAGGTCGCCCGGCAGATCTCCCGGAACCCGGAGGAGGCCCTGGCGGTCCACACGCGGGCCGAGCTCGGCGTGGACCCCGACGACCTGCCCTCACCCGTGCTGGCCGCCGTGTCGTCGTTCCTGTCGTTCAGCATCGGCGCGCTGATCCCGCTCCTGCCCTACCTGCTGGGCGTGCGGGGGCTGTGGATCTCCGCCGCGGTGTCGATGGTCGCGCTGTTCGCCGCGGGCGCCGTGGTCTCCCGGGTGACGGCCCGCAGCTGGTGGTTCAGCGGCCTGCGCCAGCTCGTGGTGGGGGCCGTGGCGGCGGCGCTGACCTGGGGCCTGGGCTCGCTGATTGGAACCGGCGGTCTATGACCAAGCGCAAGCGCCGGTCGTCCGCGCCGGCCGAGGGGCGGACCGGGGCCGCCCTCGCCGAGCTGGGGCTGGACGACCGGCAGCAGCGTGTGTTCGTGTGGTCGGTCACCGCTGTGGGAGTGCTGGCGATCGCCCTGGTGCTGACGCTGGTGGTCAACGCGATCGGCGGCGGGCAGCCGCAGCCGGCGCAGGCGTCGGGTGAGGTGTCCGGGGAGGGCCTGCCCGCGTCCTTCCAGTCCTGGCCGTCCCTGAAGGAACTGGCCCCGATCGCCGACAGGAAGGCCGACACCGCGGCGCTGACCGTCCAGGAGGTGTTCGGCGCGCGGACGCTCACGGCCGGGAAGGTCACGCTGCGCAGGCTGGCCGGCCGCCTGGACCAGGCCTGCGCGGGCGCCGTCTGGGGAGCCGACCTCGCCGAGGCCCTGGCCGAGGCCGGATGCGGCCAGGCCGTCCGCGGCCTGTACGCCACGGCCGACGGGATGTATGTCGCGCAGTACACCCTGTTCAACCTCGCGGACGTCGCGGCGGCCGAGTCGCTGGCGAAGTCGCTGGCATCGCTCTACCGGGGCGCCTGGGTGCAGCCGCTGGAGTCGCCGCGGGCGAAGTTCGGCGCCTACAGCGAGGGAAACGCCTACGTCCTGGGGCACTACCTCGGGGTGGCCTGGATCGGCCGGGCCGACGGCGCGGAACCGGGGGAGAAGGACGACTTCATCATGCTCGGCCTGGCCGTGCGGGAGGCCGAGAAGGCGGTCTTCCGGCGTGTGGTCAAGGTGGCCGGGGTGCCGTCGGACCCCGCGCAACCGCCGGGCCCGGCCGACACCGCCCAGCCCTCAGAGGAGCCCCCCTCCGATCCCGGCGCCTCTCCCGCCGTGTCCGCGCCCGGCGCGAGCACGTCCGCGCAGCCGTCCGCCCCCGCCGCGCGATAGACGAGCACGACAGACCAGCGCGACGAACCAGCGCGACAGGTTCGGCGCGATCTGCCCGGCCGGCCTCGTCAGGCCGTGGTGGGAGCGCCGATTCGCGCCCTCATCCGGGCGAGGCGGTGGAGGGGGAGTTCGAGCGGGGTGGCGTCGAGGGCCCACGGCGCGGCCTCCTCGACGGCGGCCCTGGCCTGCCGCTTGGTGAGCCCGGCCGTCCCGGCCGGGCCGGGTTCGGTGAGCGCCTCGCGCCAGGCGTTGGCGACCTTCCCATGGGCGCTGTCCATGATCCTGCGCACCACCCGCTCCGGACCGCTGTCGGGGGGCGAGAGCCGTACGGCGTCGAGGACGTGGCCCTCGGCGGCCAGGCGATAGACGGGGGCGAGCAGGGCGGCGAGCGCGGGCAGGTCGGCGACCGGGCCCGGCGTGAGCACGCGCACGTGCCGGGCGCGCGTCGCGAGCAGCAGCCGGGGCAGCGCGGCCTCCAGCCCGGCAGGCACGGCGATCGCCACCCTCTCGGGGTCGGCGGCGTACGGCTTGGCCAGCAGGGTGGCGAGCCGGGTGCGCGGCACCTGCAGCAGCAGGCCGCGCGGCCAGTCCCCGGCGAGCAGGTCCGGTCGGAACGCGGTCACGGCCGCCTCGTCCGGCGGCGCCGCGGGGGCGGACTCGACGGCCTGGGGGCCCTGGGTGTAGATGGCCGTGGCGAGGCGGTCGAGCCGGGCGGCGATCGCCGGCCACGTCTTCGTGGTGGGCCGCAGTATGTACAGGTCCGCCGCGCTGCCGATCGCCTCCGCCCCGTGATACCGGTTGAAGTACGGAAATATCGCCTCGTGCAGCAGGTTGAGGTCGAAGAGGGCTTTTTGCACCTTCAGCGCGAGCATCGGGGTGCGCTCCGAGGCGCCGTACGCCACGAGGATCCGTCCCTGGTCGCGGTCGCGCAGGCCCTCGGCGGCGCGGGCGGCGAACAGCCCGATCCCCTCGGGCGTGTACGGCGGGTCGGTGATCGCGAGGTCGGCCCAGCCGCGCAGCGACGGCGGCAGGCCGAGGCGCAGGTCGGCCCAGCGGGTGCGCACCCCCAGGTCCTGGGCGTCGATGTACTCGAGGATGCGGTCGTCGATGTCGGCCACGGCGACCTCGACCTCGGGGTGGACCATCCGCACGGCCAGTGAGGTCAGGTCGTGGTCGCCGACGCACAGAAGGCGGGCGCCGGGCAGCCAGAACCGCCGCCCCAGCAGGAGGGCGCGGCGCAGCACGGTCTCAGCGGTCGCGGAGACGTGGTCGAGGGCGTGCCGCCCCCGGGGGGCCCCGGCGATCAGCGTCTCCAGGCGTTCGAGCGTCTCGGCGTGCGCCGCGACCATTCCGGCGACCGGATTCCCAAGACCGGAAATATCCGTATCAACCCCGGCGTTGTAGCGGTTGACCTGATCAATGGGAATACGGACATGGTCGCCGCTGTGCTCAAGGGGGAGCACTCGCAGCAGCGACTCGATCGTCCGCCGCGACGTGGCGGTCTCCCGGATCAGGTCGGCCAGGGTCCACCAGCGGCCGCCGGACAGGAGCGCCAGCGCTCCACGCAGGCGCAATCCGTCCACGCCGGCCGCCGCCAGCAGTTCGTCGATCGCCTCATGACCACTCATGCGCAAACCATATCCACGGCGCTGACCTGTGAAGGTTCGCGAAGCGGACCTGGGGGGCACTATTCCGGCAGCGTGTTGTAATCTCTAAGCACCACAACCGCAGCAGGGCCAGCGTCGTCCCTCTGTTCCACGCAGACGTTGACGACGGGAGTGACTACATGCCTGCTGCCCGCCTTGGCCTTCCCGGAGGTCTCCCCGAGCCCCAGGGACTCTACGACCCCGGATTCGAGCACGACGCCTGTGGCGTAGCCATGGTGGCCGATGTCGCCGGCCGCCGCAGCTACGACATCGTCGCCAAGGCACTGACCGCGCTCCGCAACCTCGACCACCGGGGTGCCAGCGGCAGCGAGCCGGACACCGGCGACGGCGCGGGCATCCTCACCCAGATCCCCGACGCGTTCTTCCGTGCGGTAGTGGAGTTCCCGCTGCCGGCCGAGGGCGCGTACGCCGCGGGCACCGCCTTCCTGCCGCTGGACGAGCAGGCCAGGCGGACCGCGATCGGCCTCATCGAGGAGATCGCCGCCGAGGAGGGCGTGACCATCCTCGGCTGGCGCGACCTGCCGGTGGACCGCGACCTGCCCGGCGCCACCGCGCGGGCGGTCATGCCGCACTTCACGCAGCTGTTCGTGACCTCGGCCGGCGGCGAGACCGGCGTCGAACTCGACCGGATCGTGTTCGCCTTCCGCAAGCGGGCCGAGCACGAGGCGGACGTCTACTTCTCCTCGCTGTCCTCGCGGACCATCGTCTACAAGGGCATGCTGACCTCGCTGCAGGTCGAGCCGTTCTTCGCCGACCTGTCCGACGAGCGCTACGTCAGCGCCATCGCGCTGGTCCACTCGCGCTTCTCGACCAACACCTTCCCCTCCTGGCCGCTGGCCCACCCGTACCGGTACGTCGCCCACAACGGTGAGATCAACACCGTGCGCGGCAACCGCAACTGGATGCGCGCCCGCGAGGCCATGCTCGCCACCGGCCTGATCCCGGGCGACCTGCGGCGGCTGTTCCCCATCTGCGACCCCGACGGCTCCGACACCGCCTCGTTCGACGAGACGCTGGAGCTGCTGCACCTCGGCGGCCGGTCGCTGCCGCACGCCGTGCTGATGATGATCCCGGAGGCGTGGGAGAACCACACCGAGATGGACCCGGCCCGCCGGGCCTTCTACGAGTTCCACTCCACCCTCATGGAGGCGTGGGACGGCCCCGCGTCCATCACCTTCTCCGACGGCACGCTGGTCGGCGCGGTCCTCGACCGCAACGGCCTGCGCCCGGGCCGGTTCTGGGTCACCGACGACGGCCTGGTCGTGCTCGCCTCCGAGGCGGGCGTGCTGTCCGACATCCCGCAGGAGAAGGTCGTCCGCAAGGGCCGCCTGCAGCCGGGCCGCATGTTCCTGGTGGACACCGCGCGCGGCCGGATCATCGAGGACGACGAGATCAAGGCCGAGCTCGCCGCCTCCCAGCCGTACGGCGAGTGGCTGCACGCGGGCCTGGTCCGCTTCGAGGAGCTGCCCGAGCGCGAGCACGAGCACCCCACCCACGAGGCGCTGGTCAAGCGGCAGCAGACCTTCGGCTACACCCAGGAGGAGCTGCGGGTCATCCTCACGCCGATGGCCAAGAACGGCGCCGAGCCGATCGGCTCGATGGGCACCGACACCCCGGTGGCCGTGCTGAGCGAGAAGCCGAGGCTGCTGTTCGACTACTTCAGCCAGCTGTTCGCGCAGGTCACCAACCCGCCGCTCGACGCCATCCGCGAGGAGCTCGTCACCTCGCTGCAGTCGACGATCGGCCCCGAGGGCAACCTGCTCGAGCCCGGCCCGGCCTCGTGCCGCCGGCTCGTGCTGCCCTACCCGGTGATCGACAACGACGAGCTCGCCAAGATCATCCACATCAACGACGAGGGCGCGCTGCCCGGCTTCCAGCCGTACGTCGTGTCCGGCCTGTTCGACGCGGCCGGCGGCGGCGAGGCGCTGGTGCGGCGGCTGGAGGAGATCCGCCAGGAGGTCTCCCGGGCCATCGAGGACGGCGCGCGGATCATCGTGCTGTCCGACCGCGGGTCCTCCCGTGAGAAGGCGCCGATCCCGTCGCTGCTGCTCACCGGCGCCGTGCACCACCACCTCATCCGGGAGAAGTCCCGCACCCGGGTCGGGCTCGTGATCGAGACCGGCGAGGCCCGCGAGTGCCACCACATGGCCCTGCTCATCGGCTACGGCGCCAGCGCGATCAACCCCTACCTCGCCCTGGAGACGGTCGAGGACATGATCGCCACCGGTCAGCTCGACCTCGACCCGCGCAAGGCCGTGCGCAACCTGATCAAGGCGTACGGCAAGGGCGTGCTGAAGGTCATGTCCAAGATGGGCGTGTCCACGGTCGCCTCCTACACCGGCGCGCAGATCTTCGAGGCCCTCGGCCTCGGCGCCGAGGTCATCGACCGGTGCTTCGCCGGCACCACCTCCCGTCTCGGCGGCGTCGGCTTCGACGTGCTCGCCAAGGAGGCGCTGGAGCGGCACGCGCGGGCCTACCCCCGCGCGGAGAACCCGCACCGGCGGCTGGAGGTCGGCGGCGAGTACCAGTGGCGCCGCGAGGGCGAGCCGCACCTGTTCAACCCGACCACCGTCTTCAAACTGCAGCACTCCACCCGCACCCGGCGGTACGAGATCTTCAAGGAGTACACGTCCCTGGTGGACGGGCAGTCCGAGAAGCTCATGACGCTGCGCGGCCTGTTCACGCTGCGTCCCGGCGGCGCGCCCGTGCCGATCGACGAGGTCGAGCCGGTCGAGTCGATCGTCAAGCGGTTCTCCACCGGCGCCATGTCGTACGGCTCCATCTCCATGGAGGCGCACGAGACGCTGGCCATCGCGATGAACCGGCTCGGCGCCAAGTCGAACACCGGTGAGGGCGGCGAGGACCCCGAGCGGCTGCACGACCCCGAGCGGCGCAGCGCGATCAAGCAGGTGGCCTCCGGCCGCTTCGGCGTGACCAGCGAGTACCTCGTCAACGCCGACGACCTGCAGATCAAGATGGCGCAGGGCGCCAAGCCCGGCGAGGGCGGCCAGCTGCCCGGCCACAAGGTGTACCCGTGGATCGCCAAGACCCGGCACTCCACGCCCGGCGTCGGCCTGATCTCGCCGCCGCCGCACCACGACATCTACTCGATCGAGGACCTGGCCCAGCTCATCCACGACCTGAAGAACTCCAACCCGCGTGCCCGCGTCCACGTGAAGCTGGTCGCCGAGGTCGGGGTCGGGACCGTGGCGGCGGGCGTCAGCAAGGCCCACGCCGACGTCGTGCTGATCTCCGGCCACGACGGCGGCACCGGCGCCTCCCCGCTGACCTCGGTCAAGCACGCGGGCGCCCCCTGGGAGCTCGGCCTGGCCGAGACCCAGCAGACGCTGCTGCTCAACGGCCTGCGGGACCGCATCGTCGTCCAGGCCGACGGCCAGCTCAAGACCGGCCGCGACGTGGTCATCGCGGCGCTGCTCGGCGCCGAGGAGTACGGCTTCGCCACCGCTCCGCTGGTCGTCTCCGGCTGCGTCATGATGCGGGTCTGCCACCTCGACACCTGCCCGGTGGGCGTGGCCACCCAGAACCCCGAGCTGCGCAAGCGGTTCACCGGCAAGCCCGAGTTCGTGGTGAACTTCTTCGAGTTCATCGCCCAGGAGGTGCGCGAGTACCTCGCCGAGCTCGGCTACCGCTCGCTCGACGAGGTCATCGGCCGGGCCGATCTGCTCGACACCACCCGGGCGGTCGAGCACTGGAAGGCCGCCGGCCTCGACCTGTCGCCGATCCTGCACCAGCCGGAGCTGCCCGAGGGCACCCCGCGCCGCAAGGTCGTCGAGCAGGACCACGGGCTCGACAAGGCGCTGGACAACACGCTGATCCAGCTCGCCGAGGGCGCGCTGAACTTCGGCGACCCGGTCACGCTGGAGCTGCCCATCCGCAACGTCAACCGCACGGTCGGCACGATGCTCGGCCACGAGGTGACCAAGCGGTACGGCGGAGCCGGCCTGCCGGACAACACGATCGACGTGTCGTTCACCGGCTCGGCGGGCAACTCGTTCGGCGCGTTCGTGCCGCGCGGCGTCACGCTGCGGCTGACCGGCGACGCCAACGACTACCTCGGCAAGGGCCTGTCGGGCGGCCGGATCGTCGTCCGCCCGCACCCCGACGCGCCGTTCGAGGCCGAGACGCAGGTCATCTCCGGCAACGTCGGCCTGTACGGCGCGACGTCCGGCGAGGTCTTCGTCCGCGGCGTCGTGGGCGAGCGGTTCTGCGTGCGCAACTCCGGCGCGACCGCCGTCGTGGAGGGCGTGGGCGACCACGGCTGCGAGTACATGACCGGCGGCCGGGCCGTCGTCCTCGGACCGACCGGCCGCAACTTCGCCGCCGGCATGTCGGGCGGCGTCGCGTACGTGCTCGACCTGCGGCCCGAGCGGGTCAACCGCGAGATGGTCGAGCTGGAGGCGCTGGACGACGACGACACCGAGTTCCTGCGGGAGATCGTCGAGAAGCACTTCGCGGAGACCGGGTCCACGGTGGCCAAGGCGCTGCTCGCCGACTGGGACGCCGCGCTCGGCCGGTTCGGCAAGGTCATGCCGACCGACTACAAGCGGGTCCTGCGGGCGCGGGCCGCCGCCGAGGCCGAGGGCCGCGACATCGACGAGGCGGTCATGGCCGCCGCCCACGGGTGACGCCGATGCGAATCATCACGACCGTTTCCACGCAGGGATAGAGGGGGGTAACACCGTTGGCTGACCCGAAGGGGTTTCTGACACACGGGCGCGAGCTGCCGGCGCGCCGCCCGGTCGACGTTCGCATCCGCGACTGGCGCGAGGTCTACGAGGACTTCCCCCGGCCCGCCCTCACCAAGCAGGCGGCCCGCTGCATGGACTGCGGCATCCCGTTCTGCCACAACGGCTGCCCGCTCGGGAACCTCATTCCCGAGTGGAGCGACCTCGTCTACCGCGACGACTGGCGCGAGGCGATCGAGCGGCTGCACGCGACCAACAACTTCCCGGAGTTCACCGGCCGCCTGTGCCCCGCGCCGTGCGAGTCGGCGTGCGTCCTCGGCATCAACTCCGACCCGGTCGCGATCAAGCGGGTCGAGGTCGAGATCGTGGACCGCGCCTTCGCCGAGGGCTGGGTCACGCCGCAGCCGCCCGCCGCCAAGACGGGCAGGAAGGTCGCGGTCGTCGGCTCGGGCCCGGCCGGCCTCGCCGCCGCGCAGCAGCTCACCCGCGCCGGGCACGACGTGGTCGTGTTCGAGCGGGCCGACCGGATCGGCGGACTGCTCCGCTACGGCATCCCCGAGTTCAAGATGGAGAAGCGGCACGTCGACCGCCGCATCGCCCAGATGGAGGCCGAGGGCACCGAGTTCCGCACCGGCGTCAACGTCGGCGTGGACGTCACCGTGGCCCGGCTCCGCGAGGAGTTCGACGCCGTCGTGCTGGCGGGCGGCGCCACTGCCTGGCGCGACCTGCCGGTGCCCGGCCGCGAGCTCAAGGGCGTCTACCAGGCGATGGAGTACCTCCCGCCCGCGAACAAGACCCAGGAGGGCGACTACACCGAGTCGCCGATCTCGGCCGAGGGCAAGCACGTCGTCGTGATCGGCGGCGGCGACACCGGCGCCGACTGCATCGGCACGGCGATCCGCCAGGGGGCCCTGTCGGTCACGCAGCTGGAGATCATGCCGAGGCCGCCGGAGACCCGTCCGGGCAGCCAGCCGTGGCCGACCTACCCGATGCTGTTCAAGATGGAGAGCGCGCACGAGGAGCTGGAGGCCGGGGCGGGCGACCGCGTGTACGCGGTGTCCACCACCGAGTTCGCCGGCGACGACGAGGGCAACGTGCGGGCGCTGCGCCTGGTCGAGGTCGAGGGCCCGGCGTCGGGCTTCGCGCCGATCCCCGGCACCGAACGGGAGATCCCGGCCGAGCTGGTGACGCTCGCGATGGGCTTCCTCGGCCCGGAGAAGGGCCCGCTGCTGAACGACCTCGCGGCGCTGTCCGGCGGCCCGGAGTCGTTCTTCGACGCCCGGGGCAACGTGGCCAGGAACGCGTCGTACGAGACGTCGGTCGAGGGCGTGTTCGCGGCCGGCGACATGGGCCGGGGCCAGTCGCTGATCGTCTGGGCGATCGCCGAGGGCCGGTCGGCGGCGGCGGCGGTGGACCGCTACCTGAGCGGGCGGACCGTCCTGCCCGTTCCCATTCCGCCGACCGCGAGGCCCCTCGTCTGAGATGTGACCCGCCGCCGTGGTCCCAGGGGACCGGACCACGGCGATCGGGGCGTAGGGGATAAAACGGGCATATCCAAGTTCGGTGGCCGGGTTGCGAGCGCGTACGGCTGCCGGGAGGATGCTGTGCCCGGATCGAGGGGCCTCCGCACCAGGGGCCCGCAACCGAGGAGGATCGTTGTACGCACGGGGGCGGCTCGCCGGGGCCATCATGTCCATCACCATGCTCGGCGGGCTGGGGGCCGCGGCGCTGCCGGGGGCGGCGGCCGCGTCCGAGCCCGCGCAGAACTACCTGGTCTTCTACAAGGACGGCGGCTCGGCCGCCGCGCAGCGGGCGGCCGAGGCGGCCGGAGGAACGGTCCAAGGACGGGACGACAAGCTCGGCTACCTCGTCGTGCGCGCGTCCGACCCCGAGAAGATCGGCGCCGACCCCTCCGTGGTCGGTGTGACGCTCGACCGTCCCATCGGCAAGACCGCCGGCGCGCCCGCCACATCCGGCGCATCTGTCTCCGCCGGCACGCGGAGCACGGAGCACGTCCGGTCGGCCGCGAAGCATGTCAGGTCAGCACAGGGCGGCGACCCGCTCTCGGGCCGCCAGTGGGACATGAAGATGATCGGCGCCACCCCCACCGGGTCGTACGCCAAGGCCCGGGGCAGCCGCAAGGTGCTGGTGGGCGTCATCGACACCGGCGTCGACGGCACGCACCCCGACATCGCGCCCAACTTCAACCGGGCGCTCAGCCGCAACTTCGTCGTCGACCAGCCGACCGACGAGAACGGCAAGACGCTCGACGGGCCCTGCGAGCACACGGGCTGCAAGGACCCGGCCGACGTCGACGACGACGGCCACGGCACCCACGTCGCGAGCACGATCGGCTCGCCGATCAACGGCCTCGGCGTCAGCGGGGTCGCCCCCGACGTGTCGCTGGTCAACCTCCGCGCCGGCACCGACTCGGGCTTCTTCTTCCTCAAGCCCACCATGGACGCCCTGGAGTACGCCGCCGACGTCGGCGTCGACGTGGTCAACATGAGCTTCTACGTCGACCCCTGGACGTTCAACTGCGAGAACAACCCGAGCGACACGAACAGGGAGCGGCTGGAGCAGCGGGCGATCCTGGAGGGCATGCGCCGCGCGGTCAAGTACGCCCGCGCGCACGGCGTCACACTCGTCAGCGCGATCGGGAACGAGGGCCTCGACCTCGGCAAGGTGAAGAGCGACACCTCCAGCCCCGACTTCCCGAAGGGCGCGGAGAAGAAGCGGGTCGTCGACAACACCTGCATCAACGTCCCGGCAGAGCTGGACGGCGTCATCTCGGTGTCCTCCGTGGGCCCGGCCGGGCGCAAGGCGTCGTACTCCGACTACGGCGTCGAGCAGACCGACATCGCCGCGCCGGGCGGCGACATGTTCGACGGCGGCACCGATTTCAAGGGCGCGAGCCGGGAGATCCTGGCCGCCGCCCCCGAGAGCGTCCTGCGCGCCAAGGGCCTCATCGACGCCGCCGGCAAGCCGAAGACGTCCTCGGTGATCCGCGACTGCCACGACGGCAAGTGCGCCTACTACCAGTACATGGAGGGCACCTCCATGGCCGCGCCGCACGTCACCGGGGTGGCGGCGCTGATCATCGGCAGGTTCGGCAAGCCGGGCAAGGGCGGGCTCCAGATGGACCCCGCGCAGGTGGAGCGCCTGTTGTACGCTGCGGCGACGCCGAAGGGCTGCCCGGCCCCCCGCACCTACCGGTACGGCACGGGCGAGAGCCAGCTCTGCGAGGGGCCCACGGCGAAGAACGGCTTCTTCGGCCACGGCCTGGTGGACGCCGCCCGCGCCGCCACCGTCGCGCCCTGAGCCTGCTCCTGGGCCCCTTCCCGGGGCCCTTACTGGGCCTCGTCCCGGAGCTCGTCCCGGGGCTCGTCCCCACCTGAGTACGCGCCTGAGTAGTCCACCGGATGCCCGGCGAGCCACTGCGGCCTACCCTCCTTCGCGGAGGAGGGCAGATCATGATCTACCGGCTCGTCTGGCAGGCCACGATGGTGGCGCATTTTCTCGTCATCGCCTACATCGCCCTGGGCGGCTTCCTCGCCTGGTGGCGGCCCCGGTTGATCTGGCCGCACCTCGCGCTGTGCGCCTGGGGGCTGGTGCAGCTCGCCGGGCTCGTGGAGTGCCCGCTGACCGCGCTGGAGAACTGGGGGCGGGCCAGGGCGGGGGAGACCGGCCTGCTGCCCGGCGGCTTCATCGACACCTACATCGAGGGCGCCGTCTACCCGGAGGCGTACGTCTGGCACGTGCGGCTGGCGGTGATCGCCGTCGTGCTCGCCTCCTGGGCGGGTCTCGCGATCAGGATCCGCCGACGCCGCACACGTCCTGCGCGTACGACAGGAACGCCTGCTGCACCGGAGCCGGGGGCGTCGCGATGAGGTAACGTTTCTCGCCGCCGCCCACGGTGCCGTAGATCGGGAACAGGTAGGCCTTCTTGGCCTCCGCGAACGCGTGCCAGTCGCAGCGCATGGGAGTGACCTCCACCGGGATCTCCAGCCGCGTGGCGTCCGCCGCGAGCACGGCCACCGGCCTGCGCTTGCCGGAGCGGGGGAGCATCGTGTAGTGCGTGGTGGCGCCGAGGTCGTCGATGGTGATCGGCTCCGATCCGCCCTTCCTGGTGACGACGAGGTTCCCGTGGAGGGTCCGGCCCGCGCGAGTCCAGGTGTCCCCGAACGTCACGTCCACCGACCGGCGCAGGATGTAGGCCCCGCACTCGGCCTTCACCAGCCCGTCCAGCGTGGGATCGGGGTGGTGGACCGGGAACACCACCTTGCGCGGTGTCCCGTCGCCGACCTGGATGTGCGCCACCACCGTGGCCGGGCGCACCGGCGGGATCTTCGCCGGGTCGCAGCGCGCCTCGCCGTACGGGATCCGCAGGTCCGTGCGCGGCGTCCTGCCTAGGGTGGTGTCCAGGCGGGTCGGCGGGAGCGTCGCGAACGAGCCGGTCACGAGCTGGACGTCCCGGAAGCGCACCTGCGTGCCGGTGTCGTTGCGCACGGACACCTCCAGCTCGTGGGACGTCTCGTCGCTGCGCCACTGGTTCAGCGATACCGAAACACCCGTCGGCGGCGCGGTCGATTCGGTACCCTGGCCTCCGCACGCGGCCAGGGTGAACAGCGCCGTTATTACCCCCCAAGTCCGGGTACGTCCCATGGCTGCCAAGGCTAGGGCACGCGGATGATCGCGTGAAGTGTCTGAACATTTGGCGACAGCTGTGTGCGCCGTCATTGCAAGTGGTCTGTACCAATTAGGGTAGTGCTGTGAGTCGTCGAGCAAAGATCGTCTGTACCCTCGGGCCCGCCACCTCCTCGCCGGAGCGCCTACGCGAGCTCATCAAGGCGGGCATGAACGTCGCCCGCTTCAACCTCTCGCACGGCAGCCATGAGTTGCACAAGGAGGTGTTCGACCGGGTCAGAGCCGCCGCCGACGAGCTGGGCTGCGCCGTGGGCGTCCTCGCCGACCTCCAGGGCCCCAAGATCCGCGTCGGGCGTTTCGCCTCCGGGCCCGTACGGCTCGGCTTCGGCGACGTCTTCACGATCACGACTGAGGACGTCCCCGGCGACCGGGACATCGTCTCCACGACGTACGCGGGCCTGCCGGGCGACGTCAAGCCCGGCGACACGATCCTCGTGGACGACGGCCGGCTGAACCTCGAGGTGACCGCGGTCGAGGGGCCGCGCGTCGTCACCCGTGTCGTCATCGGCGGCATGATCTCCGACAACAAGGGCCTCAACCTCCCCGGCGTCGCCGTCAGCGCTCCGGCGCTCACGGAGAAGGACGAGGAGGACCTGCGCTGGGCCCTGCGCACCGGCTTCGACATGATCGCCCTGTCGTTCGTCCGGTCGCCGGACGACGCCGCGCTCGTCCACGGGATCATGGAGGAGGAGGGCGTCAGGCTCCCGCTCCTCGCCAAGATCGAGAAGCCGCAGGCCGTCGACTGCCTCGAGGAGATCGTGGACGCCTTCGACGGCGTGATGGTCGCCCGCGGCGACCTCGGCGTCGAGCTTCCGCTGGAGCAGGTGCCGATCGTCCAGCGCCGCATCATCGAGCTGTGCCGCGAGAAGGCCCACCCGGTCATCGTGGCCACCCAGATGCTCGACTCGATGATGAGCGCTCCCCGGCCCACCCGCGCCGAGGCGTCCGACGTCGCGTACGCGGTGATGGACGGCGCGGACGCGGTGATGCTGTCCGGCGAGACCTCGGTGGGCACCTACCCGATCGAGTCGGTCTCCACGATGGCCCGCATCGCGGTCGCCGCGGAGGGCACCACGCTGCAGGCCACCCACACGCTGGAGCGCCTGCCCGAGACCACCGGCGGCGCCATCGCCCGCGCCGCGGCCGAGGTCGGCGCGATCGTCGGGGCCAAGGCCCTGGTGGCGTTCACGATGTCCGGCGAGACCGCCCGGCGCCTGGCCCGCTACCGCTCGCCGATCCCGCTGCTGGCGTTCACCTCCAACCCGCAGGTGCGCGGCCAGCTCGCGCTGACCTGGGGCGTGGAGACGTTCGAGGTGCCGTTCGTGCACCACACCGACGACATGGTCCGCCAGGTTGAGGCCTCGCTGCTGTCGCTCGGCGTCTGCGAGAAGGGCGACAAGGTCGTCGTCGTCGCCGGCTCGCCGCCCGGCAACCACGGCTCCACCAACGCCCTGCGCGTCCACACGATCGGCTCGGCGGTCGCCCACCCGTCGACCTGACCCCGGCGGCCGGGTTCCCCCGGGCCGCACGGCCTGGGGCACCCGGCGGCGGAAGAAAACCCCTTGAAGGCGCGGCGCCCTTCGACGGAGCATGGCAGGAGCGAGTCGACCTTTCCTGTCAGATGCCGGAGGAGCGCTGCGCCCGTTGATGGACCCCCCTCAGGCATCGGAGTCCCCTCAGGCACCGGACTCAACTCAGGCACCTGGGCCCGACGCGAGTGACGACGCTGTGCGCCGGACGTCGTGGCGCTCGCTGTGGCGGTTGCGGTCCTACCTGCGCCCCTATGTGCCCAGCCTGGTGGTGTCCTGGCTCGCCGCGCTGCTGGGGATCGCCGCGGCCACGGTGATCCCGCTGGTGAGCAAGGAGATCATCGACGGCCCGGTGGCCCACGGCGACCTCGGCGGGCTGGTCCCCCTCGGGCTGCTGGCCCTCGGACTCGGCGTCGCCGAGGCGGTCCTCACGTTCGTCCGCCGCTGGTCCCAGGCAGGGCCGGTCCTCGGCCTCGAGACCGCGATCCGCGACGACCTCTACCGGCACCTCCAGCGGCTGCCGATGAGCTTCCACGACAGATGGCAGTCGGGCCAGCTGCTGTCCAGGGCGACGACCGACCTGTCGACGATCCGCAGGTTCCTCGGCTTCGGCGTCCTGTTCCTGATCATGAACATCCTGCAGCTCACCGCGGTCACCGTGGTGCTCCTGCGGATGTACTGGCCGCTCGGCCTGCTCGTCGCCGTCTCCGCCGTCCCGGTCGTGGTCCTGGCGCTGCGCTTCGAACGGCGCTACATCGTCATCTCCCGGCAGGTGCAGGACCAGCAGGGCGACCTCGCCACGCTGGTCGAGGAGTCGGCCGTGGGAATCCGCACGGTCAAGGCGTTCGGGCGGCGCGAGCACGTCTTCGCGAACTTCGCCGCCGCCGCCCGCGAGATCCGCCGCACCTCGCTGGCGAAGGTGCGGCTGGCCTCCCGGTTCTTCACCTTCCTCGAAGTCGTGCCGAACGTCACGCTCGCCCTGGTCCTGCTGCTCGGCGCGATCGCGGTCGGCGCCGGCGCGCTGACGCTCGGCACCCTGGTCGCCTTCACCACGCTGGTCCTCCAGCTCGTCTGGCCGGTCGCCTCGCTCGGCTACATCCTCGCCATGGGCCAGGAGGCCATGACCTCGGCCGACCGGGTGGTCGAGGTGCTCGACACGGTGCCCGCGATCAGCGGCGGCCCGGCCGTCATCGAGCGCCCGCGCGGCCACGTACGTTTCGAGGGCGTCGGGTTCCGCTTTCCCGGCGCCGACCGGCCGGTGCTGCGCGACGTGTGGCTGGAGGTGCGGCCGGGGGAGACCGTCGCCCTCGTGGGGGCCACCGGGTCGGGCAAGACGACGCTCACCGCGCTCGTGCCCCGCCTGCTCGACGTAACCTCGGGCCGCGTCACCGTGGACGGGCACGACGTGCGGCACCTGTCGCTGACCTCGCTGCGCTCGGTGGTCGCCACGGCGTTCGAGGAGCCGACGCTCTTCTCGATGAGCGTCCGCGAGAACGTGACGCTCGGCCATGGACACGCCACCGAGGAGGAGATCAGGCAGGCCCTGGAGATCGCGCAGGCGACCTTCGCCTACGACCTGCCGTGGGGGCTCGACACCCGCATCGGAGAGCAGGGGATGTCGCTGTCGGGCGGTCAGCGGCAGCGGCTCGCGCTGGCCAGGGCGGTCCTCGGCAGGCCGCGGGTGCTCGTCCTCGACGACACCCTGTCGGCGCTCGACGTGGAGACCGAGGCGCTGGTCGAGGAGGCGCTGCGGCGGGTGCTCGCCGAGGCGACCGGCATCGTCGTGGCGCACCGCGCCTCGACCGTGCTGCTCGCCGACCGGGTGGCGCTGCTGCGCGACGGCACCGTCACCCACGTCGGCCGCCACGGCGACCTGCTGTCGGCCGTGCCGGAGTATCGCCGACTGCTCGCCCAGGACGCCGACCTCGACCCCGAGGGATCGATGCGATGAGCCAAGAGACCGGCAGCGACGCGGGGAATACCGAGCGAACGGGACGTGAGCGTTCCGATGGCGACGCGAGAAGCACGGAAACGTGGCGCGGGGTCGCCGCCGAGAACCGGGACGAGATCTCCGAGCACGTCTCCCTGCTGCTGCGCACCCGGTCGCGCCGCCTGCTCGGCGACCTGCTGCGCCCGCACCGCCGGGCCATCGGCGTGCTCACGGCGGTCATCGTGGTGTCCAACGCCGCGGGACTGGCCCTGCCGTACCTGGTGAAGGCGGGCATCGACGACGGCATCCCGCCCATGGTGCGCGGGCAGGGCGCGGGCACGCTGCTCGCGATCGTCGGCGCGGTGCTGGCCGCCGCGCTCACCCAGGCGCTCACCCGGCAGGCGTTCCTGCAGATGTCGGGCCGGATCGGCCAGGACATCCTGCTGGAGCTGCGCCGCCGGGTCTTCGACCACTTCCAGCGCCTGTCGCTGCCGTTCCATGAGAAGTACACCTCCGGGCGGGTCATCTCCCGGCTCACCTCCGACGTGGACGCCATCGCGGAGCTGCTCGACTCCGGTTTCGACGGCCTGGTCACGGCCGTGCTCACGTTGTGCGGCACCGCGGTCATGCTGCTCGTGCTCGACGTGCGCCTCGGCCTGGTGGCGCTGCTGCCGTTGCCGGTCCTGCTGCTGTTCACCCGGTGGTTCCGCCGCCAGTCGAGCGTCGCCTACCGCCGTACGCGGGAGGCGGTCGCGCTGGTCATCGTCCACTTCGTGGAGTCGATGACCGGGATCCGCGCGGTGCAGGCGTTCCGGCGGGAGCCGCGCAACCAGGAGATCTTCGAGCGGCTCAACGCGGACTACCGCGCCGCCAACACGCGGGGCATGCGCCTGGTCGCCGTGTTCATGCCCGGGATCAAGCTGATCGGCAACGTCACCGTCGCGGCCGTCCTGCTGTACGGCGGCCTGCTCGCGCTGCGCGGCACGGTCACGGTCGGCGTGCTCGCCGCCTTCCTGCTCTACCTGCGCCAGTTCTATGAGCCGATGCAGGAGATCAGCCAGTTCTACAACGCCCTGCAGTCGGCCGGGGCGGCGCTGGAGAAGCTGTCGGGCGTGCTGGAGGAGCGGCCCTCGGTGGCCGAGCCCCGCCGCCCGGCGCCGCTGCCGCGCGCCGCCGGGGCGTTGCGCTTCGAGGCCGTCCGGTTCGCCTATCCCGACGGCCCGCCGGTGCTGCCGCTGCTCGACCTGGTGATCCCCGCCGGGCAGACCGTGGCCGTCGTCGGCACCACGGGCGCGGGCAAGACGACGCTGGCCAAGCTCATCGCCCGGTTCCACGACCCGGTCGCCGGGCGGGTGCTCCTCGACGGTGTGGACCTGCGCGAGCTGGACGAGGACACCCTGCGCCGTCACGTGGTGATGGTCACCCAGGAGAACTACCTGTTCAGCGGGACGGTCGCGGACAACGTGCGGTTCGGGCGGCCCGGCGCGCCGGATTCGGAGATCGAGCGGGCCGCCGAGGCCATCGGCGCCCACACGTTCGTCTCCGCGCTGCCCGACGGGTACGAGACCCAGGTCGGCAAGCGCGGCGGCCGCATGTCGGCGGGGCAGCGGCAGCTCGTCGCGTTCGCCCGGGCGTTCCTCGCCGACCCCGCCGTGCTGATCCTGGACGAGGCCACCTCCAGCCTCGACGTGCCCAGCGAGCGCCTCGTGCAGCGGGCGCTGCGGACGATCCTCGCCGACCGGACCGCACTGATCATCGCCCACCGCCTGTCGACCGTGGAGATCGCCGACCGGGTGCTCGTCATGGAGCACGGCCGGATCGTGGAGGACGGCCCGCCGGACCGCCTGATCGCCGGCGCCGGCCGGTTCGCCCGCCTCCACCGCGCCTGGCTCGACAGCCTCGCCTGACCTCCCGCCGTCGGCGGCTACTCCCGGCGTCGCAGCGCCGGCAGCCGGGGTGATCCCCGTGGGGTAGCGGCAGATGACTCCGTGGGTGGGACGCCGTCGAACTCCGGCCGGACGACGATAGCCGTTCATGGGAACCCCATTCAGGTACGTCCACGGGGCGGCGTTGCTTGCCACCGGCCTGCTCGCGGGCGCGTTCGCGTACGGCGCGGCCAACGTGATCCCCACGTTCGGGGCCGTTCCGCTGGATGTGCGCCTGACCTTCCACACCACGATGATGAAGGTCAACGAGCCGGTCATGCAGAGCGCCATGGCGCTGGCCATCCTCACGACCTTCGGTCTGGCGATCGCCGGCCGCGGCCGGGCGCGCCGGCTGGCGCTCGGCGCCGGTGCGCTGGCGCTGACCTCGCTGCTCGTCACCGTGTTCGGCAACGTCCCGCTGCATGCGCGTTTCCGGGAATGGGCTGCCGGTCCGGTCCCGGATGGCTACGCCGAGATCTTCCGGCGGTGGGAGCTGTTCCACGACCTGCGCACCTTGAGCGCGGTGGCCGCTTTCGTCTTGATCATCACCATCGCCGTCGTCGACCGGCCCTCCAGCCGCTAAGGAGAACAGTCATGTTCCGTCGCCGTCCTGGTCACCGTGCCGCCGGACCTCCCGAGCTCGGCGAGTTCGCCCGGTTCGCCCCCGACGGACGGGTTCAGCGCGTCGACTCGATCACCCGGACGGTGAAGCCGTGAACCTCACTCTGATCGGCTCCACCGGCCGCACCGGCCGCTACGTCCTGGCCGAGGCGCTGCGCCGCGGCCACCGGGTCACCGCCTTCACCCGCAACGCCGCCGCCCTGGAAGCGCGGCCGGATGCCGTCGTCGAAGGCGACGGCCGCGACCTGGACAAGATGCGCGCGGCCGTGGAGGGCGCGGACGCGGTGATCTCCATCATCAACGGCGGCGACAGCAGCGACCCGCACCGCGCGGCCGAGGCCACCCGCACCGTCATCCAGGCCATGACGGATTCCGGGGTCGAGCGGCTGATCGTCACCACTCCCTACCCGATCGTCGCCCGCAAGCCGTTCCTGCTCATCTGGCTGCTGCGCCGCCTGCTGGCCACCCCCTACGCCGACGCTCGCGACCTGGAGCAGGCCGTGAGCACCAGCGACCTGGACTGGACCATCGTCCGGCTGACCCGGCTCACCGACCGGCCCGCCGCAGGGTCGGTCGTGATCCGCCGCGAGCTGCTGGCCACGCCGCGTGCCCTGACCCGGGCGGACGTGGCGACCACGCTGCTGGACATCGCCGAGGAGGGCCACCTGAGCGGAGTGGCCGTCAACGTCCACGGTCGCTGAAACCACTAAACGGGGGGACGGGAGAGGAGGCGTTCCATGGCGGGGCGCAGGGGCGGGCCGATCTCCACGGGGCGGCGGGTGTGCCGGTCGACGAAGACGTGCGTGAAGTCGCCCTCGGCGACCAGTGTGTCGCCGGCGAACAGTGCGAGCTGGTAGCGGACGCTGGAGCGGCCGAGGTGCCCGATCCGCAGGCCCACGCTGATCACCTGCGGGAAGGACACCGAGGCCCGGTAGGAGCAGCGCGACTCCACGCACAGCCCGATCGCCGGGCCCTCGTGGATGTCCAGCCCGGCCTCCTCGATCAGCCAGGTGTTGATCACAGTGTCCATCAGCGAGTAGTGCACGACGTTGTTGACGTGCCCGTAGACGTCGTTGTCCTTCCACCGGGTGGGCACGTCCCGCCAGTGGGGATACGTCGCCCGGTCGTTCGCAGGCCCGTTCACAAGCCGAGGTCCCGGCCGATGATCTCGCGCATGATCTCGTTGGAACCCGCCCAGATCCGGGTCACCCGGGCGTCCGTCCAGGCCCGTGCCACGCGGTACTCCTTCATGTAACCGTAGCCGCCGTAGAGCTGCACGCAGGCGTCGATCACCTGGTTCTGCACCTCGGCGGTCCACATCTTGGCCTTGGCCGCGTCGACCGCCGTCAGCTCCCCGTCGGTGTGGGCGGCCACGCACTGGTCGACGTACGCCCGGGTCACCTCCACCTTCGTCACCAGGTCGGCCAGGGTGAACTTGTTGTACTGGAAGCTGCCGATCGCCTGGCCGAACGCCCTGCGCTCCTTCACGTACGACAGGGTCTCGGCGAGCACGGCGGCGGCGTGGGAGATGTTGGTGACGGCGCTGCCGAGCCGCTCCTGGGGGAGGCGCTCCATCATGGCGACGAACCCCCGGTCCACCTCGCCGATCACGTTGCCGGCGGGCACCCGCACGCCCTCGAAGAACAGCTCGGCCGTGTCGGCCTCCGGCTGGCCGACCTTGTCCAGCTTGCGCCCCCGGTGGAAGCCGGGCATGCCCTCCTCGACCGCGAACAGCGTGATGCCCTTGGCCCGCTTCTCCGGGCTCGTCCGGGCCGCCACCACGACGAGGCCGGCCTGGTAGCCGTTGGTGATGAACGTCTTGGAGCCGTCGATGATCCAGTCGGAGCCGTCCCTGACGGCGGTCGTGCGCAGCGCCGCCAGGTCCGACCCGCCGCTCGGCTCGGTCATGCCGATCGCGGTGATCATCTCTCCCGAGCAGAACGGCGGCAGCCAGCGCTTCTTCTGCTCGTCCGTCGTCAGCTCCACCAGGTAGGGCGCGACCACGTCGAAGTGGATGCCGAAACTGGACGCCAGAGCCATGCCCACCCCGGCCAGTTCCTCGGTGAGCACGGCGTTGAAGCGGTAGTCGCCCGCAGCCGCGCCGTCGTACTCCTCGGGGACCTCCAGGCCGAGGAATCCCTGCAGGCCGGCCTCCCGCCACACCTCGCGGTCGATCAGCCGGCGCTCGATGAACTCCTCGGCCCTCGGGGCGACCGAGCGGATCACGAACTGCCGCACGGAGTCGCGGAAGGCCTCGTGGTCCTCGCCGTAGATGGTGCGTCGCATCGATTCTCCAGACGATTGTTCGGTATCGGGATACTAGTGTCCCTCTTTCCGATCTTTGCCCCGTCGCGTCGCCCAGACCGGCACCTCGCTGCGTTGTCGTCGTCGCCTATGACGCTGTCATCGGCTCCTCCTCCGCCTTGCGATGCACCACTCTGGACACCGCTCCTTCCGGGCAAATCTCGTCAATCGCGACACCTGCGAGTAACCTCATGGGCGTGGGCACGGGCCTGTCCGCGTCAGCCCACCGGCACCGGGTAGTCCTTCGCCAGCCCCGAGACCTCCGCCTCCCTGAAGACCACCGCGCCGCCGAGCGCCGCCTTGTCGGGCTTGAGCACGTACGACGACCGGGAGGCGGGCTTGTCGAAGAACGTGAAGTTCATCGGAGTGCCGAGGTCGCCACCGAAGTTCGACTGCGAGCGGTGCGCGTTCAGGACGCCCTCACGGGTGAGGTCCCTGGCCTCGCACGCCTTCCTCATCGCCTCGTCCACGATCATCGCCGCGCTCCAGCCGGTGGGCACGCCGCTGTCGAGCGTCTCGCCGGGATACTTCGCCTGGTAGTCGGCCACCAGCCGCTGCATCGCCGGATTCTTCGCGCTGACCGGGGTCCCCGCCGACACGTAGTAGAAGTCCTTCAGCAGGGCCGGCCCGGCCGGGGTCGCGAGAAGCTGCGGAGCGTAGGCCGAGTTGCTGCCGACGAACGGCACGTCCATGCCCTTGGCGAGGGAAACGCCGACCAGCGAGGCCGTCTGCCGGGGCCCCACCGAGACGAGCACGGCCTTCACTCCGGCCGCCTTGAACGCCGCCACCTGGGCGCTCATGTCCTGGTCGGTCGCCTTGATCTTCTGCTCGACGATCCGCAGGCCGAGCTTGCCCGCGGCGTACTTCGAGCCGTTGAGCGAGCTCTCGCCGTAGTCGCCCTCGAAGTACAGGTGCCCGATCCTGTCGCCGGACTTGATCCCCTTCTCCTTCGTGAGGAACTCGACGGCGTTGATCATGTCCACGTCGTACGTCGTGCCGGTCACCTGGATGGCCCGGCTGCCAAGCAGCGTGGTCGCCCACGCCATCGGGATCGTGAGCAGCTTGTCGCCGTCGATGCGCTGCTTCAGCGCGGTGATCATCGGGGAACCGATGAACTGCGCGATCGCCGCCGACTTGGGCGCGACCTCGGTGTAGGCGGCCACCGCCTTCTGCGTGTCGTAGCCGTGGTCGCGCACGACCAGCTCGTATTTGCGGCCGCAGACCCCGCCGCCGGCGTTGACCTGGTCGAAGTACAGTTGCTGCGCCTGCGTCTGGCTCTTGCCGAACGACGCGTAGGGGCCGGTCAGGTCGGTGAGCGCGCTCACGGTGAGCGTGGTGGCCGTGACGCCGGGGCCGGTCTTGACCCCGTCGCCGCCGGCCGCCGCCCCGGCGCCTCCGCCCTCGCCGGTGGCCTTGCCGCTGGCGCACCCCGCCGCCGAGGTCGCGACGGCCAGCAGGGCTAACGCCGCGACGCCGGCGCGGGTGCCGATTTTGCCCATCTGAGCTCCTTGAGTCGAACGCGGCCAAGCCGCGTGGCGAGCCCGGCCAGACCGCCGGGCAGGAACAGCACCACCGCGACGACGGCGGCGCCGTAGAGGATCCGCGCGGTCTCGGCGGGGGAGACCCCGCCGGAACCCGGCTCGGCCACCAGCGGCAGGGCGTCGCTGTAGCGCGTGAGCAGCTGGGGGAGCAGGGAGACGAACGCGGCCCCGACGACCGCGCCGGCGACCGATCCCAGGCCGCCGATCACGATCATCGCGAGGTAGTCGAGCGACAGCAGCATGCCGAAGTAGTCCGGCACGACCTGCTGGAAGACCAGGGCGACCAGCACCCCGGCGAGCCCGCCGTACATGGACGACAGGACGAACACGCCCGCGCGGTATCGGGCGACCGGGACGCCCATGACCCCCGCGGCGATCTCGTGGTCCCTGATCGTGTTCATCGCCAGGCCGGGACGGCCGCGCAGCACGCCCCTGGCGAACACCGCCGCGCCCGCGAGCAGCGCGATCCCGAGGAACCACAGCCGTTCGAGCGAGCCGAACGGCACGTTCAGCACCACCAGCTCCGGGGTGTCGGCGAAGACGAACCCGAACAGCTCCATCGGCGGCACCGGCCGGCCGTTGAAGCCGCCGGTCACCGGCTCCGCGTTGAACAGGATGTGCTGGCCGACGAAGATCAGGGCGAGCGTGGCGATGCCCAGGTAGGCGCCCTTGAGGCGGCCCGCGATCGGGCTGAACAGGCCGCCGGACACCCCCGCGACGATCACCGCCGCCACGGCCGCGAGCGGCGTCGGCAGCCCCAGGTCGGACGACAGGAAGACGTAGGAGTACGCCCCGACCGCGAGGAAGAAGGCATGTCCCAGGGACAGTTGCCCGGTCGCCCCGGTCAGCAGGTTGATCCCGATCGCGCCGATCGCCGCCGACATCGCGAACAGCCCCGCCTGCAGCCAGAACCCCTCCAGGTAGAAGGGCACCGCGACGGCTCCCGCGAGCACCGCGATACACAGCGCGGCCCGGAGGGACCGCGCCCAGGACCACGTCGCGGCCCGGAGGGAGCGGGGCGTGTCGCGTGCGGGCGTCGCGGCCGCGGGCGTGGGCTCAGACACGGGCCGGCTCCTTCGTGCCGAACAGCCCGGCGGGCCGCAGCAGCAGGATCACGATCATCACGAGGAACGGCGCCGCGTCGCCGATGCCGCGGCCCAGGAAGGCGAGCTCGCTTTGGTAGCCGCTCATCAGCGTCTCGGTGACGCCCACGATCAGCCCGCCGGCCAGCGCGCCCGTGGTCGAGTCGAGCCCCCCGAGGATGGCGGCGGGGAACGCCTTCATCGCCGCCGCGGCCGTGCCCCTGTCCAGGCCCGGCGTCGGGAAGACGCACAGGAACATCGCCGCGACCGCGGCCAGCGCCCCGGCGACGGCCCACGCGCTGAGCGAGACCCGGCCGAGCCGCACGCCCATCAGCGCGGCGGTCTCCGCGTCCTCGGCCGTGGCGCGCATGGCCACGCCCCAGCCGGTGAACTTGAAGGCGAGCAGGAACGCCACGATCAGCGCGGCGGCGACCGCGAGAGCCACGACGCGGGTCTCCGCGACCGTCACCGGGCCAAGACGCAGCACCCGGTCGCCCCAGGGGTCGCCGAGGGCGAGCACCTCGGTGCCGATCCGGCGGGTGAGCTCGGTCGTGAGCAGGATGTCCACGCCGATCGTGACGATGGCCAGCACGCCGCGCGAGCCGACGTGCGCCCGGCGCAGGATCAGGAACTCCACCAGCGCGCCGACCAGCGCCGCCGCCGCGATCCCGGCCGCCAGCGCCGCCCAGAACCCGATCAGCGGGTGCAGCCTGGCGATCACGTAGCCGCCGGCCAGCAGCAGCGACGCGTGCGTGAAGTTGACCACCTCGGTCGCCTTGAAGATCACCACGAAGCCGAGCGCGATCAGCGCGTACACGGCTCCGACCGAGATCCCGTTGACGAGCAGCTCCAGGAAGACCGCCATCACGCCTCCCCTCGCTCACCGGAGGGGCCGCCGAAGTCGCCGAGATAGGCGCGGATCACCTCGGGGTCGCGCTGGACCTCCTCGGGCGTCCCGTCCGCGATCCGCCTGCCGAAGTCGAGCACGGTCACCGCGTCGGCGATCCGCATGACCATGCCCATGTCGTGCTCGACCAGCAGGATCGAGATGCCGAGGCTCTCGCGCACCGACTCGATGAGGTCGGCCATCTCCCGCCGCTCGCCGCCGTTCATCCCCGCCACCGGCTCGTCGAGCAGGAGCAGCCGTGGCTCCATGCACAGCGCCCGGGCCAGCTCCACCCGCTTCTGCACGCCGTACGGCAGCAGCCCCACCGGGATGGACAACGCGTCGCCGACGCCGGCGAACTCCGCGATCTCCGCGACGCGCGCGCCGTGCCGTGCGGCCTCGCGCCTGGCCGAGGGCAGCCGCAGGCCGGCCGAGACGAAGCCGGCGCGGGTCAGGCGGTGCCGGCCGAGCATGAGGTTGTCGCGGACCGTCAGGTGCGGCGACAGGGCGATGTTCTGGAACGTCCGCGCCACGCCCAGCGCGGCCACCTGGTGCGGGCGCAGCGAGGTCAGCTCGGCGCCGCCGAAGCGCACGCTGCCCGAGGTGGCGCGGTAGACGCCCGACAGCACGTTGAAGCAGGTGGACTTGCCCGCGCCGTTCGGGCCGATCAGCGCGTGCACGCTGCCGGGGGCCACGGTGAAGCTCACCGCGTCGAGCGCGGTGAGGCCGGCGAAGCGTACCGTCACCTCGCTGACCACGAGTTCCGCCGGGCCGTCGCCGCCGGCCGTACCGACCGGTTGGTTTCTCACGGATATGCGGCGGCGCCTCGTCGGGTGCGTGCGCGGTACGCCGCGGCGGTGGGTCATGCCGTCCATCTCGCCAGCCTGGTCCTTTCGTGCCTCTCGAGCCTCTGGCGCCCCTCATGGCCGGGGCCGAGGTCGGTACCGACCGGTCGGTCTGTCTCGGGCATGCCGACGCCGAGGTAGCGGCGGCGCACCTCGTCGCTGGCCGCGAGGTCCGCCGCCGGTCCCGACAGCGCCACCTCGCCCACCTCCAGCACGTACGCCCGCTCGGCCAGCGCGAGCGCCATGGCCGCGTTCTGCTCCACCAGCAGCACCGACGTCCCCTGGGCGTTGATCTGCCGCACGGTGTCGGCGATCCGGGCCGCCATCAGCGGCGCGAGCCCGAGCGTGGGCTCGTCCAGCAACAGCAGCGAGGGTCCGGCCATGAGCGCCCGGCCGATCGCCAGCATCTGCTGCTCGCCGCCCGACAGCAGGCCCGCCCGCTGGTGGGCCCGCTCTGCCAGCACGGGGAAGAGTTCGAGCACCCGCTCACGGGCCGCCGCGGCGCGCCCGCCCGGCATGCCCAGCGCTCCGGCGCGGAGGTTCTCCGCCACCGTCATCCGGGCGAACACCCGCCGTCCCTCCGGCACCTGGACCACGCCGCGCCGTACGACGGCCGCGGCCGCCACTCCGTCAATGCGGAGTCCGCCGAAGGCGACCGTCCCCGACGTGATGGCGCCCCGGTGGAACCGCAGCGTCCCCGACACGGCGCGCAGCAGCGTCGTCTTGCCCGCGCCGTTCGCGCCGAGCACCGCGGCCACCGCGCCCCGGGGCACGGCCAGGTGGACGCCCCGCAGGGCGCGCACGGGGCCGTACCGCACCTCCAGGCCGCTGATCTCGAGGCCCCCACTCTTCGGGTCCGCAGTCCTCGGGGCCGCGGTCTCCGGGCCGTCGATCTCCGGGCCGCTGGTCCCCGGGCCCGCCTCACCAGACATCCGCGCCTCCTGTGACTTCGATGAAGGCACACCCAACCCACCGTGGTCGAGGGCCGTCCAGCGCCGGGAGTCAAGTCGGGACCCCAGCCCATGCCCGCCGGTCGTGCCCTGTGCTCCAGCACAATCCCGCATCACGAAACGAAAACCGAACCTTGTTCCGGACGCTGCCGGCTGGCACATTCGGGGCATGAGGTCCAGGACGGACTCCGAGGTCCGGGAACTGCTGCGGACCTCCGCCGCAGGCCTGCTGGAACGGCTCCCCGAGCTCGCCGACGAGCTGGTGAGGCGCGGCAGGGAAAGCGACGAGGCCTACCGCATGACGGTCCCCTACGAGGACCACTGGAAGAGCACCCACGAGGGGCTGCGCGTCGGCATCACCGCGATCCTGCAGCTCCGGCACGAGCGGCGCGACGTGGCGTACGCCCAGACGGTGGGGCGCAGGCGGGCCGAGTTCGGGCTCCCGCTGGACTCGCTCATGCGCAGCTACCGCCTGGCCGCGCAGGTCACCTGGAACGGCGTCATCGACATCATCGGCGACCAGGGCCAGGAGCGGCTGCCCGCCCTGCTGCGCAGCGCCACCCACGTGTGGCACGCCATCGACCGCCAGGCCGTGGCGGCGGCCGACGCCTACCGCCGCCGGGAGAACGAGCTGCTCGGCCGGACCAACCAGCGCGTCAACGCCATGCTCGACGCCCTCCTGGAGGGTCGCGCCGACCCCGCCGTGGCCGGGGTGGCCGCCGACGCCCTCGGCCTGCCGGAGCACGGTCGCTATGCGGTCGTCACAACGCGGCTGCCCGCGCAGCCCGACCGCGTCCACCGCCCCGACGAGATCGGCGGGATGCGCTTCCTGTGGCGCATGCGCCCGGACCTGGAGATGGCGGTGGTGTACCTCGGCGACAGGGAGCTGGACGATCTCGTCGCCGCGATCACCCCGGTCGTCTGCGCGAGCGCCGGCGTGAGCCCGGTGGTGGAGAGTCTCGCCGACCTCGGCACGGCCCGCCGCCTGGCGGAGGTGGCCATGCGCACCTGCTCGGGGACCGCGCCGGAGATCGCGCGGCTCGACCGGCGGCTGCCCGCGGCCCTGGTGGTCTGCCAGCCGGAGCTGGCCGGGCACCTCGCGGGCGGCGTCCTCGGCCCGATCATCGCCTCACCCGACGGCGGCGTGCTGCTCGCGACGCTGGAGGCGTGGCTGCGCTGTGAGGGGTCCGCGGCCCGGGCGGCGGCAGAGCTCTACTGCCACCGCAACACCGTCTTCAACCGCGTGCGCCGCATCGAGCAGCTCACCGGCCGGTCGCTGGCCCGTCCCCTGGACGTCGTCGAGCTCTCCCTCGCCCTCGACGCCGTCCGCCTCCTCCCCGGCGGCTGATTCGCGAGCGGAGTGGAGGGGTCCGGCTCTGAAACCGACAGCCCGTCCTGCGCTCACTGACCGCCTACGACCACTGACCCTCCGGGCCGATCATGTACGTGGACGGTGCCAGGGTGCGCAGGACATCGAACTCGTTGCCCTCGGGGTCGGCCATGACCACCCAGCTCCGGCCGGAGCCCTGCCCCACGTCCACCTTGGCGGCGCCGAGGCCGAGCAGCCTGGCCACCTCGTCGTCGGTACTGCCGTCGATCGGGCTGACGTCGAGGTGGAGCCGGTTCTTCACGGTCTTGCCCTCGGGCACCCGGATGAACATCAGGGTGGGCGGCATCTGGCGGGCCCGGACCTCCTCGACGGTCGGCTCCCAGGAGCCGATCTCGACCTTGCCCTCGCTCCGGTCGATCACCTTGAAGTCCAGGACCGCGCACCAGAAGGCCGCGAGCCGCTCCGGATCGTGGCAGTCGACAACCAACTCGGTGAACCTACTGGTCATGACTCCCCCAGACAGTGCGGACGGGGGCTTAGCCTATGGGGGCGCGCCACCCGTCCGGCAAGTCCGAGACCGCTACGACCACCAACCCTTGGAATCGATCATCTAGGGTGGCGTGCAGACCTCATCGCCCCGGTCGCCGCTCGTTTACGGGCGACAACAATTCGTGCAAGTGCCCCGAGTGGGATTCGAACCCACACTGAATGGATTTTGAGGCCATCGACTCTGCCGATTGGTCTATCGGGGCTATTTCCGGATTTGTCCGGTTTTGGCAATGGATGCCGCGCAGCAGTCGATCTTGCTTGGAGATCGCTTGGGACATCCCCTGCCGTGGTCCTAATGTAGCGGACGTCGGTAACCTCTTGTGCGTGAGTACGCAGCGGCGAGTGGTGATCGCGGAAGATGAGGCGCTGATTCGCCTCGACCTGAAGGAGATGCTCGAAGAGGACGGTTACGCCGTGGTCGGCGAGGCCGGCGACGGCGAGACGGCGGTCAAGCTCGCCATGGAGCTCCGGCCCGATCTGGTGATACTGGACGTCAAGATGCCCGTGCTCGACGGGATCTCCGCGGCCGAGCGCATCGTCTCCGAACGTATCGCGCCGTGCCTCATCCTCACCGCGTTCTCCCAGCGCGACCTGGTCGAGCGGGCCAGGGACGCGGGCGCGATGGCCTACCTGGTCAAGCCGTTCACCAAGGGCGACCTGGTGCCGGCCATCGAGATGGCGGTCAGCCGGCACGAGGAGATCGCCGCGCTGGAGAAGGAGGTCTCCACGCTGTCGGAACGGCTGGAGACCAGGAAGCTCGTGGAGCGCGCGAAGGGCCTGCTCATGGCCCAGCACGGGTGGACGGAGCCGCAGGCCTTCCGGTGGATCCAGAAGGCGTCCATGGACCGGCGCATGAGCATGCGCCAGGTGGCCCAGATCGTGGTGAACGAGAACGGCGGCGAGACCCAGCCGCCCGCCTGAACGTCGCCCCGCTGATCGCGGAGGAGAAGACTCCTGGTCAGGGGCCGTCCCGCTAAGTTGAGGAGTTATTACGACTCCGCATCCAAGTGCGGACAGTTCTGATGCATCCCTGGTCGGGCCATGCCTGGCCTATGTACCTTTCAGCCATTCGATCGGGACCAGTCGGCAGCGCTGACGATTCCCCGGCCTGGATGAAGGAGATGCTTCATGATCCGCATTGCCCCCCTCGGGCGGGCGCTGGCCGTCGCCGCAGCCGCCAGCCTCGCGCTGACGGCCTGTGGCGGTGGTGAGGACAGCGCAGCGCCGGCCTCCTCGGCGCCGGCGGCCCAGTCCTCCGCGCCCGCTGCCGCCACCGCCCAGGGCGATGGCGTTCTCACCGTCGGCACGTTGCTGCCGCAGACCGGCTCGCTCGCCTTCCTCGGCCCGCCGGAGTTCGCGGGTGTCGGCCTGGCGATCAAGGAGATCAACGACGCCGGTGGTGTCCTCGGCAAGCCGGTGACCGAGGTCGACACGGACTCGGGTGACACCTCGACCAACATTGCGTCCCAGTCTGTCGACAAGTTGCTGCAGCAGAAGGCCGACGTGGTCATCGGTGCCGCCTCGTCCTCGGTGTCGCTGTCGGTCATCGACAAGATCACCGGTGCCGGTGTTGTCCAGATCTCGCCGGCGAACACCTCTGACCAGTTCACCACGTACAACGACAAGGGCCTGTACTTCCGTACGGCTCCGCCGGACGTGCTGCAGGGCCGTGTCCTCGGTGACCTGATCCTCGCCGACGGCAACGACACGGTCGGCATCCTGGCCCTCCAGGACGCGTACGGCACCGGCCTCGCGGACAACGTGCAGAAGGCGGTCGAGGGCGGCGGCGGCCAGGTCGTGGAGAAGGTCGTCTACGACCCGAAGGCGGCCGACTACTCGGCGGACGTCGCCAAGATCAAGGAGGCCAACCCGAAGGCCGTCGCGCTGATCGGCTTCGACGAGACCAAGAAGATCATTCCTGAGCTCGTCAAGCAGGGCCTGACCGCCAAGAAGGTGAAGTACTACTTCGTCGACGGCAACCTGTCCAACTACGGCACGGGCAAGGACGGCTTCCCCAAGGGCACGCTCGACGGCGCCAAGGGCACCCAGCCGGGCGCCCAGGTCTCCGACGACTTCAAGGAGAAGCTGAAGACGGTCGACCCGAACCTGAAGGACTACAACTACGGCCCCGAGTCGTACGACGCGACCATCCTGACCGCGCTCGCGGCGGTCGCCGCCAAGAGCGACGCGCCCAAGGACATCGCGGCCCATCTGGCGGAGGTCTCCTCGGGCGGGGAGAAGTGCAAGGACTTCAAGTCCTGCAACGACCTGCTGACTGCGGGCAAGGACATCGACTACGACGGCGCGTCCGGCCCGATCGAGTTCAACGAGGCCGGTGACCCGGCCGAGGCGACGATCGGCATCTACCAGTACGGCGCCGACAACACCAACAAGAACATCGCCTTCAACACCGGCAAGATCGCCGGCTGATCGCGAGCACGAAGGGCCCGCTCCCATGGAGCGGGCCCTTTCCGCGTTCCGGGGTCCCGGGACCTTCCGCCGTCGCGGGGGGCGTCCCAGGCGTCTCGCCGCGCTGGTCAGGAACGGCCGCAGGCGGTGAGGACGGCGGCGGACGCCTTGCGATACCGGCGCAGCAGGTCCGCGCGCCGGGAACCGGCCGTGTCGGCCCGGGACAGGGTCTCGGCGAGGCCGTCGACGGTCGCGACGGCGGCCGAGGCCGGGGCCGGCAGGTGGGGGCCGTACATCGCCAGCGTGCCGCGCAGATAGCCGAAACGGCCGCGTACGTCCCCGTCCCAGTGCTGGGCCTCCTCCTGCCCGGCGGGCAGCAGCGACAGCCCCAGGTAGCCGATGGCGGACACCACGCGGGCGCAGGGGTCGTCTCCGGCCTTCGCACCGGTGACGTAGACCGCGCCACTGGTCTTCCCGGACGCGGTCCCCAGGGACGACACAGTGGACGACACGGTGGACGACGCGGTGGACGACGAGGCTTCGGGCTCCGGGGACGGTGATTGGCAGGCGGACAGGCCCACCGCGAGTGCCGAGACGACCAGGGCCATGCGGAGGGGGGTTCGGGTCATAGGGCTCATTGTCGCCCCGCTGGTTGCCGATCAGGTGGAAATACGGTCACAGACATACGACGAGGGCCCCGGCGGGATCCACCGGGGCCCTCGCGAGAGCGGCTCAGGCCCGGGCGAGCGTGCCCAGGTAGAGCTGGATGACCTTCGGGTCGTTGATCAGATCGCGACCGCTGGCCATGTAGGCGTTGCGGCCCTGGTCGAGCACGTAGCCCCGGTGGCAGATCTGCAGGCAGCGCCGCGCGTTCTGCTCCACCATGATCACGGTCACGCCGGCCTTGTTGATCTGCTGGGCCTGGATGAAGACCAGGTCCTGCAGCTTGGGCGACAGGCCCGCGGACGGCTCGTCGAGCAGCAGGACCGACGGCTCGGTCATGAGCGCCCGGCCCATGGCGACCATCTGCCGCTCACCGCCGGACAGCGAGCCGGCGCGCTGCTTGCGGCGCTCCCGGAGGGCGGGGAAGATCTCGCAGACGAACTCGAACCGCTCCTTGAACTTGCCGGGCACCTGGAAGGCGCCCATCTCCAGGTTCTCCTCGATGGTGAGGCTGGGGAAGACGTTGTTCGTCTGCGGGACGTAGCCGACCCCGCGGGCCACCAGCGAGTGGGCCTTGAGGTTGGTGATGTTTTCGCCGTTCAGGGTGACCGAGCCGGTGCGCACCGGCACGAGCCCGAACAGGGTCTTCAGCAGGGTCGACTTGCCGGCGCCGTTCGGGCCGATGATGCCGATCAGCTCGCCCTTCTTCACGTACAGGTCGGCGCCGTTGAGGATGTTGACGCCGGGGATGTAGCCGGCGTACAGCTCGTCGGCCCGCAGCAGCGCGTTCTCGGCTCCGGCGAGGTGGTCGGAGCGGTCGACGACGGCCGCCCGCGAGACGGCCGCGGCGCCGTCCTCGTCCGCCGCCGCGACCGGCTCGGCCACGCCGGTGCCGTCCGTCGCGGCGACGTCGTCCGGCGTGGGCGCGCGGTCTGGCTCTGCGTGGTTTTCCGGCGTGGGGGCGGTCATGCCTTCTCCTCGATCTCGGACTCCAGCTCGGCCTCGGCCTCCTGCAGCTGCTCCTCGAACTCCTCGGCGGACATCGGCGCGTCGTGGTGGGCGCCCAGGTAGGCGTCGATCACGCGCGGGTCCGACATGATGGTGTCCGGCGGCCCCTCCGCGATCACGGCGCCCTGGGCCATCACGATCACCCAGTCGCTGATGTCGCGGACCATGTCCATGTCGTGCTCCACGAAGAGCACGGTCATGCCCTCCTCGCGCAGGTCCTTCACGTGACCGAGGAGCGACTGGGTCAGGGCCGGGTTCACGCCCGCCATGGGCTCGTCCAGCATGACCAGCTCGGGGCCGACCATCAGGGCCCGCGCCATCTCCAGCAGCTTGCGCTGGCCGCCCGACAGCGAGCCGGCGAAGTCGTCGCGCTTGGCGTCGAGCTTGAAGCGCTCGAGGAGCTCCTCGGCGCGTTCGGTGATCTCGTCCTCCTGACGGCGCCAGCTGCCGGGGATCAGCGCGCGGAAGAAGTTCTCGCCGAGCTGGTTCTGCGCGCCGAGCCGCATGTTCTCCATCACCGTGAGCTTCGACAGGGCCTTGGTGAGCTGGAACGTGCGGACCATGCCCGAACGGGCCACCCGATGGGCGGGCACGCCCTTGAGCTGCTTGCCGTTGAAGGTCCACGACCCCTCGTCGGCGCTGTCGAAGCCGGTGAGCTGGTTGAAGAACGTGGTCTTGCCGGCGCCGTTCGGGCCGATGAGCGCGGTGATCGACCCGCGCTGGACCTCCACGTGATCGACGTCGACGGCGGTGAGGCCGCCGAACCGGCGGACGACCTTGTCGACGACGAGGATGGGGTCGGGCTTGGCGACCCCCGGCTCGCGATCGAGGCCCGCGAAGGCGGCCAGCGCCGCCGCCTTCTTCGTCGTGGTGCTGTCAGCGTGCATCGAGCGCGATCTCCCTCTTGTCACCGAAGATGCCCTGAGGCCGGAAGATGAGCAGGAGCATCAGGCCGAGACCGACCAGCATGAAGCGGACCGCGCCGATGTTGTTCACGGTGAACAACGAGGGGAGCATTCCTGCGCTCACGGCCTCGCTGAGCGTGTTCCCCACGAAGACCAGCAGCACCCAGAAGAGCGCGGCGCCGACGACGGGGCTGAAGACGCGGGCCGCGCCGCCGAGGATCACGATCGTGTACGCGTAGAAGGTGAACTCCGTGCTGAACAGGTCGGGCTGCACCGACGCCTGACCGAGCGCGAACAGGAAGCCGCCGAGGCAACCGACCACGCCGCCGAGCACGAGCGCCTGCATCTTGTAGGAGAAGACGTTCTTGCCGAGGCTGCGCACGGCGTCCTCGTCCTCGCGGATGGCCTTGAGCACGCGGCCCCACGGGCTCTTCATGAGCAGGTAGACCAGCCCGCAGGCGATCGCGATGAGCACCCAGCCGACGGTCAGCACCCACGTCACCCGCTCGTTGAAGCTGATCGGGCCGATGCCGTACGTGCCGGGGGAGTAAGGGTTCATCGCGAAGAAGTCGCCGGAGAAGTTCTGCCTGCCGTCCGAGCCGCCGAAGACGCTGCTGAACTTGACCGACCTGAACACGAGCCGGACGATCTCGGCCGCCGCGATGGTGACGATGGCGAGGTAGTCGGCGCGCAGCCGCAGGGTGGGGATGCCGAGCAGGAAGGCCAGCACGACGGTGGCCGCAAGGCCGATCAGGATGCCGAGCCAGAACGGCAGGTGGAAGGTGGCGACGGTGACGGCCATGCCGTACGCGGCGACGCCGAGGAAGGCCGCCTGGCCGAAGTTGAGCAGCCCGGCGTAGCCGAACTGGATGTTGACGCCGATCGCGGCGAGCGCGTAGACGACGGTCTCCAGGCCGATCGAGGCCTTGACCGTGGTGACGAAAATGGTGTTCCAGTCCACGTGTGGTCTCCGATCAGCCGATGCGCTCGCGCCGGCCGAGAATGCCCTGCGGCCGGAAGAGCATGACGAGGATGAGCACCAGCAGCGCGCCGACGGTCTTCAGCTCGGTCGGCACCACGACGGTGGACAGCTGGATGAACAGGCCGACGACGATGGAGCCGACGAGGGCGCCGAAGGCGGTGCCGAGCCCGCCGAGGGTGACCCCCGCGAAGACGAGCAGCAGGATCTGGAAGCCCATCTGGAAGCTGACGTTCTGCGACAGGCCGAGCATGACGCCCGCGAGCGACGCGACGGCGCCGCCGACGGTCCAGATGATCCGGATGACACCGTCGACGTTGATGCCGGAGGAGGCCGCCAGCGCGGGGTTGTCGGCGACGGCCCTGGCGGCCTTGCCGAGGCGGGTCTTGAGGAGCGCGAGCCCGACGATCACGAGCACGGCGAGCTCGATGCCCATCGCGATGAAGTTCTTCGGCGCGGCGGAGATCGGGCCCACCTGGATGCCGGGCTGGGCGTTGTAGTCCGCGTACGGAGCGCCCTCGCCGCCGAAGAAGAACAGGAAGACGTAGCGGAGGAACAGGGCCAGGCCGATCGAGATGATCATCATGGCGACCAGGCTGCTGCCCCGTTTGCGCAGCACTCCCCAGAAGAACCGGTCCTGGGTGTACCCGAAGACCCCGCCGATCACGACCGAGATCACCGCGGCCCAGATGAGCGGGATTCCCACGACCACGTTGAAGAAGTAGGCGCACATGGCGCCGAATGTGAGCAGCTCGCCGTGGGCGAAGTTGGTGAGCCCGGTGGTGCCGAACACCAGCGACAGGCCCATGGCCGCGAGGGCGATGATGAGCCCGAGGTTGAAGCCCTCGAAGGTGAGCTGGGCGACCCGGTCCCAGAAGGAGGAGGAGTCCGAGGCCTGCGCGGCGCCCCCGCCCTGCTTGCCGGCGGGCGCGAGGGCGAACAGGACGTTGCGTTCGCTGCCCTCGTAGACCTGCACGTCCAGAGTGGCCCGGTTCTGGAACTTCAGCCCGATGTCCTTGGGGAGCGTCGACTGGTCAAGCGTGACCTTGTATCTGCCCGCCTTGGGGACCGGCACCTCCCACTTGCCGTCCGCACCCGTGGTGGCGTCCCCGACGGGTTTGCCGTCTTCGCCCGCCACGCTGATCTTCACGCCGTTCACCGGCTGGCCTTGGTTTTGGAGTGTGCCCTTCAAAGCCTCCCCGTCCGCCCAGGCGGGGGAGGAGAGCAGAAAGACGAGTCCACCCAGGAAGGCCGTGAACGCGATCACGGCTCTGCGCAATGGTGCTCCCTCTGTTTCAGGTCATGGCGGGGTCGTGCCCCCACTGCGGACGCGCAACATCGGCAAGGTTGCTGCGATGTTGTGGCCGGAGCATAAGCCTGAGACGCCCGTTTCGGGGTCGTTCGTCACCAATTGGTGACCATGGTGTGTCACTGACGTGAGAAAGGGTTCGCAGGTCAGGGCATGTAAGGAGTCAACCGCCGGGTCGGTGCTGTGGAAGAGCATGAGCCCGTGGGAGGACCTTTGGGACCGTACACAGCTTCCCCGGCTCCGCACGTTGTCTACTCGGTCTTCCCACGGGCTCTGGAGCCACAACGGTAGCGACCGGAGCGACTCCGGTGCAAAGAGAGTCGCAAGCCGTTCCGTTATGAGGCTCAATGCGTCGTAAGGGGTTTTCGTAGTGCTTTCCCGGCCGGCTCGCGGGCGCGCTCGGCCCCCGAGCCGGGGGGCCTCAGCGAGCGTCCCTGAGCATGCAGGTCAGACGGGCCGTGCAGACCGCCCGGCCCTCGTCGTCGGTGATCTCGATGGCGTACGTCGCGAGCGTGCGCCCGCCGTGCACGCGAGTGGCGACGGCGGTGACATGCCCCGAGGTGGCGGAGCGGTGGTGGGTGGCGTTGATCTCGATGCCGACGGCGATCCTGCCCGCGCCGGCGTGCAGGGCGGCGCCGGTCGAGCCGAGGGTCTCGGCCAGCACGCAGGACGCGCCGCCGTGCAGAAGCCCGTGCGGCTGCGTGTTGCCCTTGACGGGCATGCGGCCGACGACCCGCTCGGCGCTGGCCTCCAGGATCTCGATGCCCATCCGCTGGTGCAGGTGGTCCCCGGGCGCGTTCATCGACGCCACGAACTCCTCGGGATTCGTCAAGGTCAAGGGGACGCCTCCTGTGGGAAGAGCACGGGTTTTCTGTCGTACAGGGAGACTAGGCTGCGGATGTGCCGAAGAGTGAAGCGACCCCCACCCGTCCATGTCTGCTGCTCCTGGACGGGCATTCTCTTGCTTATCGCGCGTTCTACGCGTTGAAGGACGCGAACCTCATGACCACCGACGGTCAGCACACCGAGGCGGTGTACGGCTTCACCTCGATGCTGGCCAACATCCTGCGCGACGAGCAGCCGAGCCACGTCGCGGTGTGCTTCGACCGGAGCGAGCCGACCTTCAGGCACGAGGCGTACGACGGCTACAAGGCCAACAGGACGGAGACCCCCGAGGACTTCCGCGGCCAGGTGCAGCTCATCTTCGAGCTGCTCGACGCGCTGCGGATCCCCCGCATGTCCGTGGCCGGCTTCGAGGCGGACGACCTGATCGCGACGCTGGCGACGCGGGCCTCGGGCGAAGGCATGAACGTGCTCATCGTGACCGGCGACCGCGACGCGCTCCAGCTCGTGGACGACAGGGTCACGGTGCTGATGACCAGGCGGGGCATCAGCGACATGACCCGCTTCACCCCCGAGGCCGTCATGGAGAAGTACGGCCTCACCCCTGGGCAATATCCGGACTTCGCGGCCCTGCGCGGCGACCCGAGTGACAACCTGCCGAGCATCCCGAGCGTGGGGGAGAAGACCGCCACCAAGTGGATCTCCGAGTACGGCTCGCTGGACGAGCTGGTCCGGCGGGCCGACGAGGTGAAGGGCAAGGTCGGCGACAAGCTCCGCGAGCACCTCGGCCAGGTGATCCACAACCGGATGCTGACCGAGCTGAAGCGCGACGCCCCGGTCGACGCCGAGGTGTCCGCGCTGACCATGGGCCTGTGGGACCGCGAGGAGGTCAACAAGCTCCTCGACGCGCTGCAGATCCGCGGCGAACTGCGCGAGCGCCTGTTCAAGACCCTCGGCACCACGGAACCGGAGGCGGGCGAGGGCTTCGAGCTCGAGGTGACCGTGCTCGAGCCGGGTCAGGTGGCCGGCTGGCTGGCCGCCCTCCCCGAGGACCGCGCCGGGCTGGCCTTCCAGGGCGCGTACGGCAGCGGCACCGGGCGGTTCGAGGGCCTGGCGATCGCCTCGCCGGGCGGCGCCGCCTATCTCGACCCCACGCGCCTCACCGAGGAGGACGAGGCGGCGCTGCACGCCTGGCTGGCCGACGACGACAGGCCGAAAGCCGTGCACGACGCCAAGGGGCCGCTGCTCGCGCTGTGGGCCCACGGGCACGACCTGCGCGGTCTCACCTGCGACACGGCACTCGCCGCGTATCTCGCGATGCCGGGGCAGCGGTCGTTCCCGCTCGACGACCTGGTCCTGCGCTACCTCCACCGCGAACTGCGGGCGGAGTCCGCGCCCGGCGGGCAGACCTCCCTGTTCGAGGACGCCGACGAGGGCGCGGCCCGGGATCTGGCGCTGCGGGCCCAGGCCGTGCGTGACCTGGCCGACGCGCTGGAGTCCCACCTGTCCAAGCGCGGCGGCACCCGGCTGGTGACCGAGGTCGAGCTCCCGCTGGTGCGGGTGCTGGCCGAGATGGAGCGGGCCGGCATCGCCGCCGACCGGCAGTACTTCGCGGCGCTGGAGGCCGAGTTCGGCGCGGCCGTCAAGCAGGCGGTCGAGGCCGCCCACCAGGCGGTGGGGGAGCAGTTCAACCTCGGCTCGCCCAAGCAGTTGCAGGAGATCCTGTTCGGCAAGCTCGGCCTTCCCAAGACCAAGAAGATCAAGACGGGCTACACGACCGACGCCGACGCGCTCGCCTGGCTGGCCCAGCAGACCGACAACGAGCTGCCGGTGATCCTGCTGCGCCACCGCGACCAGACCAAGCTGCGCACCACGGTCGAGGGCCTGATCAAGGAGATCGCCGACGACGGGCGGATCCACACCACGTTCAACCAGATCGTGGCGGCCACCGGGCGGCTGTCGAGCGAGAAGCCCAATCTGCAGAACATCCCGATCCGCACCGTCGAGGGCCGGCGCATCCGCAAGGGCTTCGTGGTGGGGGAGGGCTACGACACGCTGCTGACGGCCGACTACAGCCAGATCGAGCTGCGGATCATGGCCCACCTGTCCCGGGACGAGTCGCTGATCGCGGCCTTCGAGTCGGGCCACGACTTCCACCAGGCCACCGCGTCCCGCGTCTTCGACCTGCCCCCCGAGCAGGTGGACGCCGACCTGCGCGCCCGGATCAAGGCCATGAACTACGGCCTGGCCTACGGCCTGTCCGACTTCGGCCTGTCGGGGCAGCTCAACATCCCCGTCGCGGAGGCCAGGGCGCTCAAGGAGGAGTACTTCGAGGAGTTCGGCGGCGTCCGCGACTACCTGGAGTCGATCGTCGCCCTGGCCCGCAAGGACGGCTACACCGAGACCATCCTCGGCCGCCGCCGCTACCTGCCCGACCTGACCAGCGACAACCGGCAGCGCCGGGAGATGGCCGAGCGGATGGCGCTCAACGCGCCCATCCAGGGCTCGGCCGCCGACATCATCAAGGTCGCCATGCTGAACGTGCAGAAGGCGATCGAGGGCATGGGCTCCCGCATGCTGCTCCAGGTCCACGACGAGCTGGTGTTCGAGGTCGCGCCGGGCGAGCTGGAGGAGCTGACCGAGGTCGTGCGCACGCAGATGTGCCGGGCCTATGACCTGAGCGTGCCGCTGGAGGTCAGCGTGGGCGTCGGGACCACCTGGGAGGACGCCGGCCACTGACCACGGCCCGAGCCGGGGTTCGCCAGGCTCGTCGCACCGGGCTGGTCATGCCGGGCTGGTCCACCGGGCTCGTCACGCCCGGGCTGGTCACACCGGGCTCATCGCACTGCGCTCGTCACATTGGGGTCGTCGCACGGGGCTCGTCACATTGGGCTGGTTCGCCGGGCGACGGGTCAGGGGTGGCCGGTCGGACGGGTGGGCCTGTGGTCCCGCCCGGCCAGGGCCAGGCCCGCCTGCTCGACCTCCAGCAGGCTCGCCTCGTGCCGCTCCGTGTCGTACGCCGCCCGCCCGCCGCGCAGTCCGAACAGGCGCTTGCTGAGCGCGATGTAGAGCACGGCCGCGATGTTGATCAGGAGGATCACGATCCGGAACGGGCTCACCTTCTCGGCGATCTCGTAGATCTCCACCGGGATGAACGCCGAGGTGACGATCACCGAGAAGTACTCGCCCCATCGCCTCAGCAGCCACAGGCCGATCCCTTCGGTCAGCAGCAGGGCCGCGAGGGCGAGCAGGGCGAGAAAGATCCAGGTGAGGGTCGTCGTCCGCGCGCCCAGCGCGGTCCGCAGCGTGTGCACCACGCCCGACTGGTCGAGGTTCCACCCGAGCTTGTGGGCCAGCGGCTCGACCAGCGGGAGGTCCTGGTCGAACGCCCGCCGTACGGCGTCGTGGTGGGCCCGGAACCGCCACACGCCGTACGCTCCCGCGATCACGAGAACGGCCTTGGCCCAGCGGAAGACAGCGATCAGCCGCAGCACGGCGGCGTCCCGCAGCGCCCGGCCCCGCAGCACCACGGGCGCGTCGCCGGCCGGTCCGGCCCCGCGCGGAGGGCCCAGGGTGAAGTCGCCGCAGCGCAGGCAGCGCCACGCCTCGCCCAGCGCGGTCTCGGCGCGCAGGCGGCTCCGCAGCGCCTCCTCGTCCGGGGCGTACGTGACGTGCCCGTGCCGTCCGCAGGCACGCAAGCTCCAGTCCACAGGAAAATTGCAACACATGTGAATACGGACACGTCGGGCAGTAAGGTCAAATAACTGTGCGCAACCTTGCCCGAATGACTGCAATCGCCAATGTCGTCGTTGTCGTGATCGGTCTTGTCGCGCTCGTGCTGCTGCCCCGGTCCACGGGCGGGGAACGGTCACAGGTGCGGGCCCAGCCGCGGTCGCCGTCGCCCTCGCCCAGCGCGGCCCCGCCGAAGGCGACCGCCGAGTCGGCGAGGAAGGTCAAGGCGAACGAGGCCGGCCTGGTGCCCGTGATCATGTACCACCGCATCCTGCCCAAGCGGCTGGCGTCCATCGACCGGACCCCCGCCCAACTGCGCAAGGAACTGGAGCGCCTGGCCAAGGACGGCTACGTGCCGATCACCGCGGCCGAACTGGTCGCCAGGAAGATCGACATCCCGGCCGGGACCCATCCGGTCGTCCTGACCTTCGACGACGGCCACCCCAGCCACTTCGCGATGGACCAGAACGGCATGCCGAAGAACGACACGGCCGTCGGCATCATCTACGAGGTCGCGGCGAAGTACCCGAACTTCCGGCCCACCGCCACCTTCTGGGTCAACCGCGACCCCTTCGGCCTGCGCGACCGGGAGCGGCAGAAACAGGCGGTGAAGTGGCTGGCCGACCACGGCTTCGAGGTGGCCAACCACACCTACTCCCATCCCGATCTGCGCCGGCTCTCCAACAAGCGGGTCAGCGAGCAGATCGTCCGGCAGGAGCGGCTGCTGAAGAAGATCGGCGCGCCGGACTCGACGACCTTCGCGCTGCCGTACGGGTCGCGGCCGAGGAAGCTGAGCAGGGCGCACGACGGCACGTGGGACGGCACCCGCTACCACTTCGACGCCGTCTTCCTGGCCGGGGCGCAGCCCACGGTTTCGCCCTACGCGAAAAGTTTCCCGCGATACGCGATCCCGAGGATCCAGTCCAATGGAAAACACGGCGAGTGCCGGCGCTGGTGCACGACCTACTGGCTCGACTGGCTCGCCAAACATCCAGGAGAGCGTTATACGTCGGACGGGGATCCGGCCCGAGTGTCGGTGCCGCGTAAACTCCGGGCAACGCTCTCGCCGGCCCGGGCGAAGTCGGTGATCACGTACTAGGCGTTCGTCTGGTTGCCTCGGATTGACCCAGCTCGCTCCGTCTCATATGCTGATCGCTGCGCTGTGGGCTCGCGCGCGTCACGGACGGAGCGGGCTCGCGCTCGGTCATCTGGTGGCTACCAGGAAGCAGCATCATCCAGTGAACGAAAAACGGCCCGCCGCGCTTCTGTCACAACGACATCTGTCCGGTTCGGAGCAATTCCACACATGACGAGCAGCACTGAGGCCACCTCGAGCACCCCGCAGGTAGCGGTCAACGACATCGGTTCCGAGGAGGCCTTCCTCGCCGCGATCGACGAGACCATCAAGTACTTCAACGACGGAGACATCGTTGAAGGCACCGTTGTCAAGGTCGATCGAGACGAGGTCTTGCTCGACATTGGCTACAAGACCGAGGGCGTTATCCCGTCGCGCGAGCTCTCGATCAAGCACGATGTCGACCCGGCCGAGGTTGTCGAGGTCGGAGAGCACGTCGAGGCCCTGGTTCTCCAGAAGGAGGACAAGGAAGGCCGCCTCATCCTGTCCAAGAAGCGCGCCCAGTACGAGCGCGCCTGGGGCACGATCGAGAAGATCAAGGACGAGGACGGCATCGTCACCGGCACGGTCATCGAGGTCGTCAAGGGTGGCCTGATCCTCGACATCGGTCTGCGCGGCTTCCTCCCCGCCTCCCTGGTGGAGATGCGCCGCGTCCGCGACCTGCAGCCGTACGTCGGGCGCGAGCTCGAGGCCAAGATCATTGAGCTGGACAAGAACCGCAACAACGTGGTCCTGTCCCGCCGTGCCTGGCTGGAGCAGACGCAGTCCGAGGTTCGCCAGACGTTCCTCAACACCCTTCAGAAGGGCCAGGTCCGCAAGGGCGTCGTGTCCTCGATCGTCAACTTCGGTGCGTTCGTGGACCTCGGCGGCGTCGACGGCCTGGTGCACGTGTCCGAGCTGTCCTGGAAGCACATCGACCACCCGTCCGAGGTCGTCGAGGTGGGCCAGGAGGTCACGGTCGAGGTTCTCGACGTCGACATGGAGCGCGAGCGGGTCTCGCTGTCGCTCAAGGCGACGCAGGAGGACCCGTGGCAGCAGTTCGCCCGGACCCACCAGATCGGCCAGGTCGTGCCCGGCCGCGTCACCAAGCTGGTGCCGTTCGGTGCCTTCGTCCGGGTCGAGGAGGGCATCGAGGGCCTGGTCCACATCTCCGAGCTGGCCGAGCGCCACGTGGAGATTCCGGAGCAGGTCGTGCAGGTCGGCGATGAGATCTTCGTGAAGATCATCGACATCGACCTGGACCGTCGCCGCATCTCGCTGTCCCTCAAGCAGGCCAACGAGGGCGTCGGCGCCGAGGTCGAGTTCGACCCCACGCTGTACGGCATGGCGGCGACCTACGACGACCAGGGCAACTACATCTACCCCGAGGGCTTCGACGCCGAGACCGGCGAGTGGCTCGAGGGCTTCGACAAGCAGCGTGAGGAGTGGGAGCGGCAGTACGCCGAGGCCCAGGCCCGCTTCGAGGCGCACCGCACGCAGATCGAGAAGGCCCGCCAGGAGGAGGCGGCGGCCAGCGAGGCCGCTCCGTCGTCCTACAGCGGCGAGACGACCTCCGCGCAGTCCGGCGGCGGCGCCCTCGCCTCCGACGAGGCCCTCGCCGCCCTGCGCGAGAAGCTGGCGGGCGGCCAGAGCTGACACCCGGTCTCCCGACCGGAGGTCCAGCCGAGTCCTCCACAGCACCACGAAAGGCCCCGCTTCGGCGGGGCCTTTCCCCTTTCCATGGTTCGTCGCGAGCAGGGGGACAGCTTCCGCCGGTTGGCGGAGGCAGGCGTGCCGATAGGGTGGCCCTCGTGGTGGAGATCGCGAGGGCCGTGCCCGCGGACGCGGGGGAGCTCCTCACCCTGCAGCGGGCCGCGTACGTGACCGAGGCGCAGCTCTACGGCGACCCGTTCATCGCGCCGCTCGTCGAGTCGCTCGACCAGGTGCGTACGGTGATCGAGACGGCGGTCGTGCTCAAGGCGACGGACGGCGGGCGGCTGGTCGGCGCGGTCCGGGGCCAGATGTCCGGTTCGACCTGCCTGGTGGGCCGTCTCGTGGTCGCGCCCGACCGGCAGGGGCAGGGGATCGGCAGTGCGCTGCTGGCCGCGATCCACGAGGCCGTGCCCGAGGTGGCGGTGTTCGACCTGTTCACGGGGCACCTGTCGGAGGGCAACCTGCGGCTCTACCGCCGGCTCGGTTACCGGGAGACCCAGCGGGAACGGGTGCAGGACCACCTGACGCTGGTCCATCTGCGCCGGGAGCCCCGGCACCAGTCCGCCCGATAGGCTGCGGGACGTGCTGAAAGTTGGGCTCACGGGCGGCATAGGTTCGGGCAAGAGCGAGGTGTCGCGCCGGCTCGCGGCGCGCGGCGCCGTCGTCGTCGACGCTGACAAGATCGCCAGAGAGGTCGTGGAGCCCGGCACCCCCGGGCTCGCGGAGATCGTCGAGGCGTTCGGCGAGGACGTGATCCGGTCCGACGGCACGCTCGACCGGGAACGGCTCGGCGCGATCGTCTTCGCCGACGCCGAGAAGCTGAAGGTCCTCAACGGGATCGTCCATCCGAAGGTGGGCGAGCGCAGTGAGCAGCTCCAGCGAGAGGCCCCGGACGACGCGGTCGTCGTCTACGACGTGCCGCTGCTGGCCGAGAACAACCTGGCCCCCCTGTACGACGTGGTGATCGTCGTGGACACACCGGACGAGGTGCGGCTGGAGCGTCTGCTGCGGTTTCGCGGCATGCCGGAGGCGGACGCCCGCGCCCGGATCGCCGCCCAGGCCTCCCGCGAGGACCGGCTGAGGATCGCCGACATCGTGATCCGCAACGAGGGTTCCCTGGTCGACCTGGACGCCCGGGTCGACAAGGTCTGGCAGGACCTGAGCGCCCGGGTCTCCGCGAAGGGCTGACCGGGCTGTCTACGCCCGGGAAGTCTCATGGACGTCCCGACCCCCTTGCTAATCTACAGCGTAAAGCCGACGTCCTTATTCAGCGGTGCGACCGCGCTCGGCGGTGCCTTCCACCCACGACCGGTAGGCGTCGAGGACCAGGCCGTGGAAGTGATGCACGCCGTGCTCGGACAGCCCTGAGCCGGACGGGTCGTAAACGATGCGGCCCTGGTCGAAGGCCGGTGTGTTCATGCCTCGCTGGACGCTCTCCACGATGGTGATGTCCTGCTGCTGCAGCACCTCGTCGATGTATCGCACCGCCTCCACCTCGGCGTCCATGAGCTCGGCCGTCTCGAAGTAGAAGTCCCAGGTCTCCAGGGTGCGGGCGGGACCGGCCGGAATGATCTGCAAGACCATGAAGTTGCCGCGACCGGGGTATCGCAGCAGACAGGTGTTGGGCCACAGCCACCACACCGCGTGCTGTGTGACCGACGCACCCGCGACGTCGTACGCGGCGTTCTCCTGCTTGCCGGCCTCGGCGAAGTGGCTCGACCAGATGCCGTGGGTCTTCACCTCGTAGGTGTCCATGTCGACGAGGTCGACGAACTCCTTGTGGGCGATGTGACAGTGGTAGCACTCCAGGAAGTTGTCGACGACGTTCTTCCAGTTGGACGCGATGTCGTAGGTCAACCGCTTCGCGTGGGTCAGTCCGGCCACGTCGGGGGCCCACCTGGCGATGTCGGCCGCCAGATCCCCGGCCTGCTCGGCCAGGGGAGCGGCGCCCGGGTCCAGGTTCACGTAGACGAAGCCGCCGAACTCCTCCACCAGCACCTGGTCGAGGCAGATCTCGCTCTTGTCGAAGGTCTCCATCTTGTCGGCGCGACGAGCCGCCTTCAGCTGCCCGTCCAGGCCGTAGGTCCACGCGTGGTAGGGGCAGACGATGTTGCGCGTGGTGCCGGAGCCGGCGAGCAGCTCGTGGGCGCGGTGCTTGCAGACGTTGTAGAACGCGCGCAGCGCTCCGTCACGGTCGCGCACGATCGCGATCGGCATGCCGGCCACGGTGGCCGACACGTAGCCGCCGGGCGACGAGAGCTTCTCCACGTGGCAAATCCACTGCCAGGTGCGGGCGAAGACAGCCCGGACGTCGACGTCGAGCCACCGCGGGTCCGTGTACGTCTCCGCCCGCAGCGACATCGATCGTCCTGGGTCCTTGTGGAATCCGGTGCCGACGCGGCGTACGTCGGCCATGGTGACTGGTGCCATGGCGGGAGCATACGAGGGCCTGAACGATCGTTCAATATGTTCCTGGACGTTCGTTCAAGGTCGCCGGTCAGTCGGCGAGTGCGATCTCCTCGCAGCGGGCGACGCTCCTGCTGATCGAGGCGCGGTCGAGCCCCAGCAGGGCCGTGAGCCACAGACCGTTCTGGATGACGTCGATGTCGGCGGCCCGCTTGCCGCACTCGTCGGGTGGCAGCTCGGGGCGAGCCGCGCCGATGAGGGCGGCAAGCCCGGCGCGGTAGCGTTTCTGAGCCTCCGTGTTGATGCGCTCGAAGTCCTGGTGAGCCTGGGCGAGCGCCCAGAGCTGAAGTCGCAGGGACAGGTACTCCGTCGTCAGGAACTCCGGGTCGGCCACCCGTGTCAGCGCGGCACGCAGCCGCTCTTCCGGTTCGAGGGCGAGGTCCGGCTCGACCAGTGCGATGTCCTGCTCCTCTATGCGGTGCAGGGCCGCACGGATCAGGCTCGTCTTGTCCTCGTAGTGGTAGTTCACCAGCCCCAGCGAGACCCCGGCCTCACGCGCGACGGCACGCATGCTGACCCCGGATATGCCCTGCAGGGACAGGAGTCGAAGCACCGCCTCGAGGATCAGCGCCTGCCGGTCGACTTTCTCGTCGGCGTCCATCGCGCGCACGGGCCTCGGGCTCACGTCCACAACCTTAGTAGCGGCAGGAAGGTCGAGAGCGGCCGTCGCTCGCATCGATGCCTCAACCGGTCTTCCAGCGACAGGCCCTGTCTTGACGCATGTGGCTAATGCCATTAGCCTTTGAGCTATGCATTTGAGCCTGGAGGATGGCGTGACCGAGTTCCTTAAGATCGGCGAAGGCGAGATCGCGTACGACGTGACGGGGGAGGGCCCGCTGGTCGTGATGGTCCCCGGCATGGGGGACAGCCGGCGCGCCTACCGTTTCCTCGCCCCGGCGCTGGCCGCCGCCGGATATCGCGTGGCGACCATGGACCTGCGCGGGCACGGCGAGTCGAGCCTCGGCTGGGACTCCTACACCCGCACCGACACCGCGGACGACATCGTCGCCCTGATCGAGCACCTGGGCGGGCCCGCCGTCGTCGTGGGGCACTCGTTCGCCGGGGGAGCGGCCACCATCGCGGCCGCGAAGCGGCCCGAGCTGGTCGGCGCCCTCGTGGAGGTCGATCCCTTCACCCGGGCCCAGAAGCCCGACCTGGGCGGGCTGCTGAGCAACGGCCACTACCGCAAGGGCATGACGCGGCTCATGGGCGTGGCGCTCCTCCGCAGCACCGGGCTGTGGAAGAGCTACCTCGACCACGCCTATCCCGGTGCCAAGCCCGCCGACTGGGCGGACTACCTGGCCGCCCTGGAAAGCGACCTGCGCAGGCCGGGCCGGATGGCCGTGGTGAGCGCGATGGGCGCGTCCGCGCCCACGGACGCCGGCGCCCACCTCGACGGCATCCGCTGCCCCGCCCTGGTCGTCATGGGCACCCGCGACCCCGACTGGGCCGACCCCCGGGCCGAGGCGGAGGGCGTCGTGGCCGGGATGCCGCAGGGGCTCGGCGACGTGGTGATGATCGACGGCGCCGGGCACTACCCGCACGCGCAGCACCCCGACGAGGTCGCCGCCGCGATACTCGCGTTCCTCAAGCAGCGGGCCCGTGGCTAGGGCTGCACTGTCCCCGGACGCCGTCGTCGACCTCGCGCTGCGGATCGTGGACGAGGAGGGCCCCGACGCGCTCACCCTGTCCGCGGTCGCGGGGCGGGCGGGTGTCGCCACCCCCTCCCTCTACAAGCACGTGCGCAACCTCGCCGACCTACGCGTCCTGGTGTCCGGGCGGGTGATGGGCGAGCTGACGGAGGTCGCGAGCGAGGCGGTGCTCGGCCGGTCCGGCGACGAGGCGGTGCGCGCCCTGATGGACGCCTGGCGCTCCTACGCCTACCGGCATCCGCACCGCTACTCGGCGATGATCCAGGCGCCGCGGCCCGAGACGGCCGAGACAGGAGACCGGCTGGTCGGCATCATGCTCGCCGCGCTGCGATCGTACGGGCTGGAGGGCTCGGCCGCGATACACGCGGTCCGCTGCCTGCGCGGCGCGATGCACGGCTTCGCCGTCCTGGAGGCGGCGGGCGCGTTCCAGCTCGCCGAGGACCTCGACGAGAGCCACGCCCTGCTGGCCCACATGGTCGTCTCCGGGCTCCGCACCGCCCGCGAGCACTGAACCCTCCCGTCGTCAGAACGGCTCGTCGAGGGCCAGCCGCCTGACCTCGGGCAGGTATTCGTCCAGCTCGCCGGGCTCGAACCGGCACATGCCGATCACGTACCAGAACTGGCCCGTCACGTCGCCTTCCAGCTTGTACAGCCCGCCGGGTGAGAACGCGGCCCATCCCTCCGGCAGGCCGAGCAGCGTGACGCGGCGTTCGCGCCGGGGGACGTCCCACAGGATCACCACGCCGTCGTCTCCGGCGCTGGCGAGCAGGTCGCCGGAGGGGTGGAACGCGACCGACCAGATCCGGCGGCCGTGACCGGCGAGGGCGCCGACACGCGCGCCGGAGGCCGGGTCCCACAGGTGGACGGCGAGATCGTCCCCGGCGGTGGCCAGCAGGTCGCCCGACGGGCTGAAGGCCGCCGTCCACAGCCGCCCGCCGCCGGCGAGGACGTGCAGGCACTCGCCGGAGGCGACGTCCCACAGGCGGGCGGTGCCGTCGTTGCTCGCGCTCGCCAGCAGGTCGCCCGACGGGGAGAAGGTCACCGCGTACACCCGATCGTCGTGGCCGCTCAACGTCGCCGCCCACTGGCCGGTCGACACGTCCCACAGCCGCACGTTGCGGTCGTCGCAGCCGGTCGCCACGAGCCTGCCGTCGGGGCTGAAGGCGATCGACCTGACGCGCCCCCGGTGACCGGCGAGGTTGGCGACCTGCCGCCCGGAGGGGCGGTACCACAGCCGTACGCTGTCGTCGTCGTTCGCGGTGGCCAGCAGTTGCCCGTCGGGGCTGAACGCCTCGGCCCACACATGGTCGGTCTCCACGTTGAGCTCGCGCTCGTACGTCCCGGCCACCGGGTTCCACAGATAGACGCCGCCGTCGTTGCTGGCGGTCGCCAGCAGCGGGCCGGCCGGGCTGAAGACGGCCGACACCAGCCGGTCGGCCGCCCCGGTGAGCGAACGCAGGCGGCGGCCCGTGACCGGGTCCCACAGCCGTACGTAACCGTCGTTGCCGCAGGCGGCGAGCATGCCGCCGTCGGCGGAGAAGCGGACCGACGTGATGCGGCGGCCGTGGCCGCGCAGCGTCTGGACGCACTGACCGGTGTGCGGGTCCCACAGGCGGGCGGTGCCGTCGTTGCTGCAGGTCGCGAGCTGCCGGCCGTCGGGGCGGAACGCGAACGGCCACACGGAGCCCCGGTGCCCGGTCAGCTCGGCACGCGCCTGCCCGGTGCGGTGGTCCCAGATCCGTACGACCCCGTCGCTGTCGCCGGTCGCCAGCAGCTCGCCGGTGGGGTCGAACAGGACCTGGTAGACGGCGCCGCGGTGCCCCGGGAGGCTGCCGGCGGCCGCGCCCGTGGCCGGGTCCCACAGCCGTACGGCTCCCTCCGTGTCGCCGGAGGCGAGCAGCCGGCCCTCAGGGTGGAAGGCGAGCGAGTAGATCCGGCCGGGGTGACCGGTCAGCTCGTGCAGGGGGACGCCGGTGCGGGGGTCCCAGACGCGCAGCACGCCCTGGCCGTCGCCGGCGGCCAGGCGGGTGCCGTCGGGGCTGAGGACCAGGCGGTAGACGGCTCCGCTGTGGCCGTGGAGGTGGTGGCGCACCTGCCCGGTGGCGAGGTCCCACACGCGGATCGCGCCCGCGCTGTCGCCGGTCACCAGCAGCCCCGGCAGGAACACGGCCGTGTAGATCGGAGCGGTGTGGCCGGGCAGCTCCCATGCGAGTTCACCGGACGCCCAGACCCGCATGATCCCGTCCGCGCCGCCGGCCGCGATCAGGTCGCCCGAGGTGACCACGGGCCACACTCCCTCGGGATGGCCGCGCAGGACGTGCGTCGGCTCTCCGGTGGCAGGGTCCCACACCCGGACGGTCCCGTCGTTCGCGCCGGTCACCAGCCCGGTCTCGCCGTAGGCGACCTTGTAGACGCGGCCCCGGTGGCCCTGCAGCGTGCGCAGGGCGGACCCGGTGACGCTGTCGCAGACCAGGACGCCGCCGTCCTCCCCGCCCAGGGCGATCACGCCGCCGCCGGGGTCGTAGGCGACCGGCTCCGGCAGGCGGCTGCTCTCGAAGTGGTAGCCGTACGGCACGCCGACGACGGCGGGGGCCAGCTCGCCGCCGACCCGCCCGCCGTCCGTGCCGGGGACGGCGGGCGCCACGGCCGCGTCGCGCAGCTCCGGTGCTCCCCGGGGGATGCCGGTGACGTCGATGAGCGCGGCCCGGTCCCAGCGGCTGCCCTCGACCGCGACGTCCCGCAGGTCGGCGCGGGCGAGCCGGGCTCGGGTGAGGTCGGCGCCGCGCAGGTCGGCGCCCACCAGAACGGCCTCGTCCAGGCGCGCCCCGGCCAGCCGGGCGTTCCTGAGCACGGCGTGGGACAGGTCGGCCCCGACGAGCCGGGTGTCGGTCAGGTCGGCGCCGGTGAGGTCCACGCCCTGCAACTCGCGGTAGGACAGGTCCTCGCCGCTGAGCCGGGCTCCGCGCAGGTCGGTCCTGGCCGAGGTGCGCAGCCGGGTGGTCACCTTGATGGCGTTGGCCCGTGCGACGTCGCCGGCGCCGGGGGAGGCGAGCGTGCGGGCCGCCCACGCCTGCAGCCGCGAGGCGTCGGCCAGGTCGCACAGGAAGTCGACGGCCAGCGCCGACAACGGCCGCAGGCCGAGCCCCGGCGCGTGGCCGGCGTCGAGCGACCCCGCGAGGTGCCGGGCCACCAGCCACTCCACGACCGAGGCGTGGATGAACCCGAACAATCCCTCGTCGGTGCGGACCAGCAGGCTGCCGGCCCCGACGGCGTGCGCGGCCTGCTCGGGTGTCAGCCGCGCGGACCCCTGCCCTCTCGTGGTCCCGGCGCCGTCCGCATCGGCCGGGCCTGTGCGCTCCGCCTGCTCGGAACCGGCCCCAGGCGCGTACGGCACGCGGCTCTGCGTGTCGGCGGCCAGGCCGGTGAGCGTGTCGGCGACCTCGGCCAGCTCCGCCGGCCGAAGGTAGGTCTCGCCGGTCTGCCACAGCCGCAGCGCGAGCGTGGTCGCGGCCCGCCACAGCTCCTCGCGGGTCAGCCCGCCGGGGGCTCCGGCCACGCCGCGTACGCGCTCCTCCTCGAAGGCCAGCCAGGTGTCGAGGATCTCCTGGTAGAGACCGGCGGCGCTGATCGCCTCCCCGGCCCGGGCGACGGCGCGCAGCCGTTCGGCGGGCAGGTCGGCGATGAAGCTGAGCATGCGGGGGTTGTGCGCCAGGCCGAGCAGGTCGCCGATGCCCGTGAGCAGGGCCATCCGGTCATCGGCCGCCTGCTGCGAGCCGTACCGGTTGACCAGGTAGGCGCGGATCTGCTCCTCGGTGAACTCCTCGATGCTGAGCACCCGGCGGTTCGGCAGCAGACCGACCTTCTCCCCGAGGGCGGTCATCACCTGGCTGCGCGACTTGAAGTGCTGGGTGCGCCCGGCAACGACGATCTTCGCCTTGTCCTCCGCCGCGCGCAGCAGGGTGTCGAGGTGGTCGGCCGCCCGCTCGTACGTCACTCGGGTGACCAGTTCGTCGAAGCCGTCGAACAGCAGCACGATGCGGCCCTGGCGCAGCATGTAGTGGAACGCCTTGAGGTCGATCAGCTCCTCGCCGTGGTTGGCGAGGTGCGCCGCGACCAGCCCGGCGACCGAGTGCGCCTTGTCGAGGGCGCGCAGCTCGATCAGGATCGGCGTGAGGTGCGGCAGCTCGGCGGGGATGCGTCTGGCCACCTCGTGCAGCGAGAACGTCTTGCCCCGGCCGAAGTCGCCGAGCACGAGCGCGAACCGCCCGTGGTCAGCCGCGAGCAGCCGCATCAGCTCGTCGGTCAGGTCGTCGCGCACCTCGCCACCGGTCCGGTCGAGCTCCCTGAACCGCTGCGGCACGTACAGCTCCGGCGGGTAGCGGCGGTCGCCGCGCAGCCTGGCCGTCTGGCCGGCCACGTAGGACGACAGGTCGAGCAGGCCCTGGAACTCGGTGAAGCTGCGCAGCCGCAGCCCGCGCCGCAGCGCGTCGTCGCGTAACGCCCGGGACGGCTGCGGTCCCTGGTAGACCAGCTCGGCGGCGTGCTCCAGCCCCGCCGCGTGGACGTGACCGAGGAACGCCTCGACCCGCGCCTGGTCCAGCTCCCCGGCGTGCGCGCCGATCACAACCTGGCGGACGAACCCGTCCTCGGGGTGGGTGACGAGCAGGCGCGGCGGATCGCCCGCCACACGGCGGATCTTGGCCCGTTCGAAGCGGGTCTCGCAGACCTCGGCGATCCGGTCCAGCAGCAGGTCGGCCGGGCCCGCGGGCTCCTCCGGCTCCCGCGCGGGCGGCTCGGGAGCCGCCGCGGCGGGGGTCTGCGGCCGCCAGCCGCGCCAGCCGTACGGCAGGGTCTCGGGGTCGCCGAGCTCCGGCCGGTCCCGGGTCCACCGGCGCAGCCCCTGGGGCGTGACCTGGAGGATCTGGTGACGGCCCGGGGCGAGCGCGGGCACGCACGGCAGCCCCTCCAGATCCCAGACCTCCTCCGGTCCGCCGCGCCGGGCGTCCCGCCCGTGGACGAGCAGGTCGAGCCGGGAGCCGAGCAGCCGTTCGAGGGTCGCGGCGTCGCGCAGGCCGGGGCGCGGGGGATGGGCGACGACGCCGAGCCGCAGCCAGCCCTCGAACGGCCGCAGCCGCTCGGCGAACCACGCCGCCTGGGCCTCGCCGACGAAGCCGTAGTCGTCCTCCTCGCGGTGGCTCATCGCGATCGTGGAGTTGATCCCTGCGACGACCGTGCGCAGCTCGGGCAGCTCGAACAGCGTCCACGGCTGGGCGCTGTCGAACGCCGGGCCGTCGAGGCCCTGGTAGAGCTCGCCGAAGAGCGTGGAGAAGTGCCGCCACTTCGGCCAGTAGGGCGGCTGCGGGCGCACGTCGTCGGCCTCGCAGGTCGCGAAGTAGGCCCGGCAGGCCGCCTTGGTGACGTCGCGGGGCCCGGGGACGACCACCAGCCGCCCGGGTTCCAGCCCCAGCAGCACGCGCAGCCCGGTGAGGAACGCCAGCGCCTGCTCGCTCTCGCGGATGCTGCCCGACTCGGTGAGGTCGCCGGTCACCATCAGGAGGTCGGGCCTGGGCACCCCGGCGTCGGCGAGGCGGGTCAGGTCGGCCCACACGCTCGCCTGCAACTCGCCCGCGTCGAGCGGCTCGTCCGCCTCGGCCAGGCCGCGCCCGAACCGCGGCCCGGCGACGTGCAGCACGGTCACCGAGGAGGCGCCGCCCGCGCGCTCGGCCGTCGGGAACGCCGGCTCGGCCGCCGGGGTGCGCCGGGCCCGGGGCACGCGTACGGCGGGGGGCGCGGGGTCGGCGGGCGGCTGGAGGGCGTGCGTGCCCGGCCCCGCCGGGAACCGGGGCGGCTCGGCCGGCTTGGCCCGGCCGGCCAGCGCCTGCCGGATCCGGGTCAGCAGCAGCCGCCGCGCCTCGGCGGGGTCGGTCACGCCGAGGAGGTCCACCCAGGTGATCGTGGACAGCAGGCCGTCGAGCGGGCAGTCCTCCAGCCGGACCGTCACGAGCTTGTTGGACGGGTTGTCGGGATCGGCGCGCAGCGCCGCCTGCCATTCGAGCCTGCCGTACCGGGAACCCAGGTAGTTGCGGGTGAGCACCGCGACGACCAGGTCGGCCTCGCTGACCCCCCGGTCCATGAAGTCGATGAAGTTGGTGCCCGGCACGAAGTCCCACGCCTGCAGCATCGTGCGATAGCCGGCCGCTTCGAGCTGCCAGGCGATCCACGTCGCCCACCGCTCGTCGGCGGGGGAGTAGCTGACGAAGATCTCGGTCCGCGCGTCCCCCCGCCCCGTGTGCGTCATGGAGCCCAGTATTCCCGGTGCCACCGACGGTTTGGAGGGGATCGATCATCTCGGTGGGCGGCGAGATAGGGTGTGCGCGTGGCGACCGGGCTGCGGCGACTGAGCGTTCTCGACTGGATCAGATTCGGGCTGCTCGCGGCGGGCCTGGTCTTCGTGGCCACCGGCCTGCTGCCGGCCGAGGAGGCCAGGGACAGCATCGAACGCATCGCCCCGCTGCTGCTGTTCCTCGGCGCGGTGATCGTGCTGGCGGAGCTGACCAAGGAGGCGCAGGTCTTCGACGTCATCGCGACCCGCATCGCGATCGTCGGCAGGGGGAGCTACGCCGTTCTCTTCCTGCTCTGCACGGCCTTCGCCTCGCTGGTCACGATCGTCCTGAACCTGGACACGACGGCCGTCCTGCTGACGCCGGTCATGCTGGCCCTGGCGCCCCGCGCGAAGATCGCGCCGCTGCCGCTCGTGATGACCACGGTCTGGCTGGCCAACACCGCGAGCCTGCTGCTGCCGGTCTCCAACCTCACCAACCTGCTCGCCATGAACCGGGTCGCGCTGACCACGCAGGAGTTCGCCGCGCGGATGTGGGCGCCTCAGGTCGCGTCGATCGCGGTGACGATGGCGTTCCTATGGGCGTTCTACTGGCGGCGCGGCGAGCGGGGCGAGGACCGCTATGTGCCGCCGCCTCCGGTGCCGGTGGCCGACCGGGTGCTGTTCGGCGTCGCCGGGGTGGCGTGCCTGCTGTTCATCACCGCGATCCTGGCGGGCGTGGAGATCGGCGTCGCGGCTCTCGTCGCCGCGGTCGCGGTGGTCGCCGCCTTCGCCTGGCGCGACCGCGCGAAGCTCGTGTGGGGCCTGATTCCCTGGCGGCTGCTGGTCTTCGTCACCGGACTGTTCCTCGTGGTCCCGACGCTCAGCCGCCTCGGCCTGGCGGACATGATGCGCGCGCTCATCGGCGTGGGCGGAGAGGGGGACGGCGCCTACCGCGCGGCCGCCGCCGGAGCCGCGCTGTCCAACGTGCTCAACAACCTCCCGGCGTACGTCGCGGGTGAGCAGGTCATCCCCGCGGCCAACCACACGCAGCTGCTGTCGCTGCTCGCGGGCACCAACCTGGGCCCGGTGATCACGCCGTGGGGCTCGCTCGCGACGCTGCTGTGGTTCGAGTGGTGCCGGCGGGGGGACGTGCGGGTGCCGCTGGCAAAGTTCGTCGTCACCGGCGCGGGCCTCGCCGTGACCGGTCTCGCCGCGACGGTGACCGTCCTGATCCTCACCGCCTGAGGCGCCGCCCGAGGGCCGCCCCGGCCGGGCCTCCGGCGCTCGCGGATCGTTCAGCCGCGGGGCGCCCCCGCGTCGTCGTAGCGTCGCCGTGCCCGTTCGACGTGCTCGATGTTGGTGGCGGCCCACTCGGCGATCTGGGCGAAGAGGGGGGAGAGGGTGCGGCCGAGCTCGCTGATCTCGTATTCGACGCGCGGCGGCACCTCGGGATGGTAGGTGCGGACGACCAGGCCGTCGCGCTCCAGTTGGCGCAGGCGCTGGGTGAGCACCTTGGGGGTGATGTTCTCGATGCGCCGCTCCAGCTCCACGAACCGCTGGCGGCCGAAGGCCTGGAGCGACCAGAGGATGGGCGAGGTCCACCGGCTGAACACGATGTCGACGACCGGGGAGATCGGGCAGGCCAGCTCGGGGTCGGTCGCGGCGTCGGCCGCCGGCCGGCTCGTCTCGGTCGCCATGCGTTGCACCCCTCTGAGGTAGTTACTTTCCTCTAGGTACCTACTATACGGAGGCTGTTAGCGTCACCGTCATCGCGAGAAGCCACAGGGAAAGACGCGGGAGTTGATCATGATTGTGGTGACGGGTGCGACCGGGAACGTCGGTCGGTCACTGGTGCGGGCCATGGCGGACGCCGGGGAGCTGGTGACGGCGGTGTCGAGGGGGACAGCCCCGGTGAACCTGCCGAGGGGGACCGGACACGTGCGGGCCGACCTGGCCGCGCCGGAGACCCTGCGGCCCGCCCTCGACGGTGCCGAGGCGCTGTTCCTGCACGACGGCGGCACGGGCGGCGTCGGGCTCGACCCGAGAGCCATCCTGGACGTGGCCCGGGCCGCCGGGGTCCGGCGGGTGGTGCTGCTCTCCTCGCAGGGCGTGGTGACCCGGCCGGAGTCGGCGTCGCACGGAGGCGTCATGCGGGCGGTCGAGGAAGCGGTGCGCGAGTCGGGCCTGGCCTGGACGATCCTGCGGCCCGGCGTCTTCGCGTCCAACGCCTACGCCTGGGCGGAGTCGGTACGCGCCGAGCGGACGGTCGCCGCGCCGTTCGGCGACGTCGGGATCCCTGTGATCGATCCGGCGGACATCGCGGAGGTCGCGGCCGTGGCCCTGCGCAAGGACGAGCACGCGGGTCGTGCCTACGAGTTGAACGGGCCGGCGGCCGTCACACCCCGGCAGCAGGCGGAGGCGATCGGCGCGGCCCTCGGCGAGCCGGTGCGGTTCGTGGAGCTGACCCGGGCCGAGGCGCAGGCGCGGATGGCCGCGTTCATGCCGGAGCCGTCCCTGGAGACCTCGCTGGCCGTCCTCGGCGAGCCCAACGCCGCCGAACTGCGGCTCAGCCCGGACGTCGAGCACGTGCTGGGCCGAGCCCCCCGCCCCTTCGCCGAGTGGGCCCGCCGCAACGTCGAAGCCTTCCGGTAGACAGCGGCAAGGCCGCCTCCGGCGCTTCGGTCACGGGGCGGCCGGCGGCTATGGGCGCCGGTGAGAACGACACGGCGGAAAGTTGTGGGAATCCTCATTCGCCGTACGGAGGGTCTTGGTATGGGATCGATCCGTGACAGATGAACAGAGTCCGCCTCGGCGGCGCTTCCCCGCGGCGGACGTCGCCAGGGTCAGCGTCTTCGCCGCGCTGATCGCCGTGCTCGGAATGCCGGGCGCGCTGAACATCTTCGGCGACGCGGTGCCGATCACGTTGCAGACGCTCGGCGTCATGCTCGCCGGGGCGATCCTCGGCACGTGGCGGTCCGCCCTCGCCGTCGTGGTCCTGCTCGTCCTGGTCGCCGCCGGGCTGCCCCTGCTGGCCGGCGGACGCGGCGGGCTCGGCGTCTTCACCGGGCCCTCGGCCGGCTTCCTGCTCGGCTGGCTTCCCGGCGCGGCCCTGACCGGATGGATCGTCGAACGCGGCGGGCGCACGCCGTCCACGGTGCGGCTGGTGACCGCCTGCCTCGCCGGCGGCGTCGGCGTGGTCTACCTGTGCGGCATCCCCGTGCAGGCCCTGGTCACCGGGCTGTCCCTGGGCAAGACCGCGGTGCTCAGCGCCGCCTTCCTGCCCGGCGACCTGGCCAAGGCGGTGCTGGCGTCGATCGTGGCGAGGGGCACCCAGCGGGCCTACCCCGACGCGGTCCCCGCGGTGCACCGCGAGCGGCTGCGGGCAGGGGGGCGGTGACGCGCCCGTGCCGGTAGCCGCGCAGGTCATACGACACGCCTCGGCCAGCCCGGACCGGATCGCGCTGTCCGGTCCCGGAGGCGACCTCAGCTACGCCGAACTCGCGGCCCGGGCCGGTCGCGCCGCCCGCGGTCTGGCCGGCGAGGGCGTCGGGCGCGGTGCGCTCGTCGCGGTCGCCCTGGCCGACCCGGTGGCCCTGCTCGTCGCCGTGCTCGCCGCCGACCTGGCGGGGGCCACGCCGCTGCTATGCGACCACGCCTGGAGCGAGGAACGGCGGGCGCAGGTCATGGCCGCGGTGCCGGCCGTCGCCCGCTTCGACGCCCCGCTGCCGGAGGCGGACGGCCCGCCCGTACGGCACCGTCCCGCGCCGGACGACCTCACCTGGGCCTGCTTCAGCTCCGGCAGCACCGGCAGGCCCCGCGCCGTGGTGCGCGGCCGGGCCTCGTGGACCGGGTCGTTCGGCCACCTCGACGAGATGACCGCGATCGGCCCCGGCGACGTCGTGCTGATCCCCGGCCCGCTGGTCTCCTCCCTGTACGGCTTCGCCGCCGTGCACACGCTGGCGGCGGGCGCGACCGCCGTGGTCCCGGGCCGGTGGTCCCCGTCGCTGCTGGCGGATCAGTTGCGGCGGGCCACCGTCGTCCACGTGGTGCCCCACCGCCTGCCGGCCGTGCTGGACGCCCTGGAGAAGAGCGGGGGCCCACTGCGCACCGCCGTGGTCGGCGGGGCCGCCCTGGACGCCGCCGCCAGGACCCGGGCAGCGGCGGCCGGAGTGCGTGTGGTCTCCTATTACGGCGCCACCGAGCTGTCGTTCGTCGCCGTGGACGCCGAGGGCGCCGGGCTGCGGCCGTTCCCCGGCGTCGAGATCGACGTCCGGGTGCCGCCCGGGCAGGTTCTGGGCGAGGTGTGGGTGCGCTCCCCGTGGCTCTGCGAGGGTTACCTGGCCGGTGCGACCGGCCCCCTGCGGCAGGATGACGGCGGCTGGATGACGGTCGGCGACCTGGCGGAGCCGCACCGGCCCGGCGAGGTCCTGCGGCTGCGCGGCCGAGGCGACGGCGCGATCCAGACCGGCGGCGCCACGGTGGTGCCCGAGGACGTCGAGGAGGTGCTGAGGAAGGTGCCGGGAGTGGACGACGTGGTCGTGGTCGGCACGCCGCACCCCTACCTGGGCGCCGTGGTCACCGCGGTCGTCGAGGGCGAGGACGTGGTGAGGTCCGCGCTGGAGGCGGCGGCGCGCGCCGAACTCGACCCGGCCCAGCGGCCCCGGCGCTGGTACGCCGCCGCGTCCCTGCCCCGGACCCCCACCGGGAAGCCGGCCCGCGGCCTCGTCGCCGCCCGTCTGGCCGCCGGCGACGATCCCGGCCTGCGGCGGCTCGCCTGACATGGACGAGCACGCGGTCGTCGTGGCGGCCCGCCGCACCCCCATCGGCACCGCCGGCCACGCGTTCCGGAGCCTGACGGCCGACAGACTCGCCGCACCCGTCATCGAGGCGATCGCCCGCGACGTGGCGCCTCTCGGCGTGCCGGTGGACGACGTGGTGCTGGGCAACTGCACGGGGCCCGGGGGCAACCTCGCCCGGGTCTGCGCGCTGGCCGCCGGGCTGGGGCACGAGGTGCCCGGCGTCACCGTCGACCGGCAGTGCGGCAGCGGGCTCGCCGCGATCCTGCTGGCCGCGCAGTCGGTCCGCTGCGGCGAGGCGGAGCTCGTCGTCGCCGGGGGCGTCGAGAGCGCCTCCACCGCTCCGCTGCGGGTTCGCCGGAGGGAGGGCGAGCCGGGTGTGCCGTACGAGCGGGCGCCGTTCGCCCCGGAGGGGCACCCCGACCCGGACATGGGTCCGGCCGCCGAGGCGCTCGCCGCCGCGCGCGGCGTGACCAGGGAACGCCAGGACGCGTACGCCTGCCGGAGCCACGCCCTGGCGCTGGACGCACGGGAGGCCGGGCGGTTCACGCGCGAGATCGTCCCGATCGGCGGCCGGACGGACGACCAGCGGCCGCGCGTGCTGCGGCCGCGGTCGCTGGCCCGGCTGCCCGCCGCGTTCGTGCCGGGCGGTACGGTGACGGCCGGCAACTCCTCCCCGGTGAGCGACGGCGCCGCGGCCGTCGCGGTCGTGCCCGAGCGGCTCCGCGCGGCGGCCGGCCTGCCCGGTCTGCGCCTGCTGGCCGGCGCCGTCGCCGGCTGCGACCCCGCGCTCCCCGGGTGGGGACCGGTGCCGGCCGTACGGCGCGTGCTGCGGCGGGCCGGAGCGGACCTGGAGAGGGTGGCGGCGGTGGAGATCGTGGAGGCGTTCGCGGCGCAGGTGCTCGCGGTCACCGATGCGCTCGGCCTCGATCCTCTCGGCGCGGACGCGGGCCGCGTGTGCGCCGACGGGGGCGCGCTCGCCCTCGGCCACCCCTGGGGCGCGAGCGGAGCGGTGGTGGTGACCCGGCTGTTCAGCCGGCTCCTCGGGGCGCCGCCGGGGACCCTGGGCCTCGCGGCGGTCGCGGTCGGCGGCGGTCTCGGCATCGCCGCCCTGTTCGAGGTGGTGTGAGTGATCCGGCTGGAGGACGTCCATGTGCGGCTCGGGCAGCGCGAGGTGCTGCGCGGCGTCACGGCCTCGCTGACCGAGCGCCGCGTGGGCGTGGTCGGGGCCAACGGCTCGGGCAAGAGCACGCTCGCCCGCCTCGTCAACGGCCTGGTCCTGCCGTCCTCGGGCACCGTCACGGTGTCCGGGCTCGACACCCGCCGCCACGCGGCCCGCATCAGGCGCGGCGTGGGCTTCCTGTTCACCGACCCGGACGCGCAGATCGTGATGCCCACGGTGGCCGAGGACGTGGCCTTCTCGCTGCGCCGCAAGGGGCTGACGCGCGAGGAGGTCGAGCGCCGGGTGGGAGAGATCCTGGAGAGGTACGGCCTGGGGGAGCACGCCGACCATCCCGCGCATCACCTGTCCGGCGGGCAGAAGCAGCTGCTCGCCCTCTGCTCGGTCCTGGTGCTCGAACCGGAGATCCTGGTCATGGACGAGCCGACCACGCTGCTCGACCTGCGTCACTCCCGGCAGGTCGCCGCGCTGCTCCGGACTCTTCCGCAGCAGGTGGTCGTGGTGACCCACGACCTCCCGCTGCTGGAGGAATTCGACCGCGTGCTCGTGATCGACGAGGGGCGCATCGTCGCCGACGCCGAGCCCGCCGCCGCGATCGGCCACTACAGGAAGATGATGGCGTGAGCGGGCTCACCGGCGCCTACGTGCCCGGCGATTCGCTCCTGCACCGGCTGCCCGCAGGGGCCAAGCTCGCCGGGCTCGCCGTGTCCTGCACGGCGCTCCTGCTGCTGCGCTCGCCCGCGGCGCTCGCGGGCGCCGCCGCCGCCGTCGTGCTGCTGTACGCCGTCTCCGGCGTCGGCGTCGCGGCGGCCTGGGCGCAGGTGCGGCCCGTCCGCTGGTTCGCCGTGGCCCTGTTCGGCGTGCAGCTGGTGTTCGCGGACCTGCCCACGGCGGCGTCCTCGACGCTCCGGGTCGTGCTCGCCGTCGCCCTGGCCGGGCTGGTCACCCTCACGACGCGCACCAGTGCCCTCATGGCCTGCCTGGAGCGCTGCCTCGCGCCCGCCAGGCTCGCCGGCCTCGACCCGTTCCGCCTGTCGCTGCTGCTGTCCCTCACGCTGCGCAGCGTGCCGGTGATCGCGGATCTGGTCACCCGGGTGCGGGAGGCCCAGCGCGCGAGAGGGGTCGAGCGGAGCCCGCGCGCCTTCGCCGTCCCGCTGGTGGTGGGCGCCCTGCGGCACGCCGACGCGCTGGGCGAGGCGCTCGCCGCACGTGGTCTCGACGACTGAACGGGCCTCGACGACTGACTCGGGTCGGCGGCGAGTCAGAGCGGCGGCAGGGCGGGCGCCAGGCGGCGGGCCTCGGCGACCAGGTCGAGCAGGTCCCCGACCAGGGCGGGCGGCGCGGCGACGAAGCTGCGGTCCTCGGGCGGGCCCTCGGCGGACGCCTCGAACGGCCCGCCGTCGAGTGTGCGGATCTCCACACCGGCCTCGCGTGCGATCAGGGCCCCGGCGGGCAGGTCGAGTCCCTCCGCGCGGTAGCCGATCATGCCGTCGATGTCGCCCCGCGCGAGCATGGCCCAGCACATCAGCGGCGCCCAGAGCTGGAGCACCCGCCGGGCGCGGGCGTCCATCGTCATCTTCAGCGACCGCACCGCCGGGTCCAGCCGGGAGACCCCGTGGCCCTGAGTCCAGGCCAGTACCGGCCCGTGCCGGAGGTCGCGGCTCGGCGGCCCGGTCAGCGGCCCCGCCGGCCCGCGGGCCCCGGCGCCGCTGACGGCCGACCAGGTGCGGCCGGAGAGCGGTTCGTGGACCACCCCGAGCACCGGGCGGCCGCCGGCGCACAGCGCCAGGCCCACGACGTACGCGGGAAGGCCGATCGCCACGTTGTTCGTGCCGTCGAGCGGGTCGACCAGCCAGGTCCATCCGCCGTCCGGACGGTCATCGCCGTGGACGCCCGACTCCTCGGCCACGATCCGGTGGGAGGGGAACTCGGCCCGGATGCGGTCGAGGATCAGCTTCTCGGCGGCCAGGTCGAGGTCGGTCACGACGTCGCCCGACCCGCCCTTGTCGTGGACGGCGACCGCTCCCGGCGCGCTCTCGCGCAGCACGGCCCCGGCGGCCAGGGCGGCCTCGACGGCTACCCGCCTGGCGTGTTCGAGGTCCACAGGCTCCTCCTGGCCAGCTCGGCGGCACGTGCGGTCTCGGCGTCGTCGAGGCGTTCCCGCCTGACGTGGTGGAGGGGCGTGGCGAGCGGCCCGAGCGACAGGTCCCCGAGGCCCGGCCGGCCGTGGCCGAGCGCCACGGTGGCGGCCTCGCCGTCCTCGGGGATGACGCTGCTGTGGAAGGCGCCCGCGACGAGCGTGTAGGTGTCCCCGGCGCCGAACAGCTCGGCGCGTCCCGGGGCGTACGCCACGGTCCTCGGGGTGGGGCGGACGAGGTCGCCCGACGGCGTGCTGACCACCTCGAAGACGCGGTGGGTGGGAGACCGGGTGGTGTCGGTCACCACGGCGTGGACGTTGCGCACCTGGCCGTACAGGACGTGGCTGACCAGGTCCCAGCTGTGGCAGTGGACCTGGGAGGTGGTGCTGCGGGCGCGCCGCGCGGCGGCGGTCCACACGTGCACGCACACCCCGAGGTCTCCCTCGCGGACCAGCGGCAGGCAGAGGAACCCCAGCGGATGCCGCACGCCCCGCACGCCCGACCCGCCCGAGCCACCCTCTGCGATCTCGCCGAGCACGCCGAGGGCCCACTCGCGGACGCCGCCGCCGGCGAGCACGTCGAGCACGTCCCCATACCTCATGGCGCGTACGGATCCTTGGCGCGCAGCGCCTTGCGGGTGACCTCGACCACGTCGCGGTCGGTGAACGACTTGGGCAGGGGGAGGTCGACGCGGTCGAACAGCCTGCGGACCTCCTCGACGGTCGGCTCGTCGCTCAGCGGCACCGACCGATAGCGGTCGATCGCCACGCGGCGGGCCTGCTCGAAGCTCGTGCGCAGTTCGGTGCCGCAGCTCTCGTAGAAGAACGAGCCGCTGAAGGCGATGATGGCCCGGTTGGGGTCCTCGGACGTCATGATCAGGGCGCGGCCGGACATGTCCCAGCGGAAGGTCGTCATGACCGGCGAGAGCCCCACCGCGATGTCGAGCAGGCCGTACCGCTGGCGATACCAGAACGCGGCCAGGACGCTCGCGTACGACTCCTTCCTGGCCCGGTCGGTCGTCCACAGCTCACCGGTGCCGTCCGGGCGGTCCGACAGCGACCTGCGGTAGTGCGCGTAGCTCTCGCACACCGCCTCGTCCGTCGGGTCGATGATCTCCAGGCGGACCGTGAGGTGCCGCTTCTCGCGCCGTGCGGCGGCCACGCACTCGGGCAGCGTGACGGCGCGCATGTAGGTGCCGGTGCCGCCCTTGAACGTCCAGCGGTCGGTGCCCCTCCGGGCGTCCGCGTGCGCCTGCGCGATCTCGTGCTGGCTGCCCAGGATGCGGATGACCGTCATGTCCTCCAGGGCCCGGCGGGTGCCCGCGACCAGGTCCTCCAGCTCCTCGAGGCGGTCCAGGCGCTCGGGCAGCCGCGCGAGGACGCCGGAGGCCGCGTGCATGGCCTCCTCGACGGGCTCCTGCCGAACCCGGTCGCGCAGCAGCGCGGTCGCGACCAGGGCCAGGACGACCAGTGTGGTGCCGCTGACGAGCTGCGTCTTCACCTCGTCGGGGATCACGCGATCGGGCAGCACGCCGAGCACGCCCACCGCCACGGCCAGGACGAGGGCGATGGCCCCGTCGACGTTCTTGGCCGCCCACGCGAGCGACTGGCCGACGGCACTCCGCAACCCCGCCATAGGTCAGCCCCGCCATCCCGTCAGTGTCGGCCCCCGACTCGAATCGTAACGACAGCGTCTTGGTCCGGCAAAGGGTTCGCCGGGTGGGGCTCGGCGTTCTGGAAGCGAGGGGCGGAGGGGGCATCGGGACCGGAATTGTCGGTCGCCGCGCGTAGGTTATGCATGTGAACCGGAGCAGGCGCGAGTGTCTCTGTACGCCCGCCCGCGCCGGTGGACGGGGCGAGTGAGGAGCTGAGCGGCGATGACATCCATGATGGACCTGAAGCGGAAGGTCGCGCCCTTCCAGGTCGTCACCGACATGACGCCGTCCGGCGACCAGCCCACGGCGATCGCTGACCTGGAGCGCCGGGTCAGGGCCGGGGAGAAGGACACGGTCCTGCTCGGTGCGACCGGCACAGGCAAGACCGCGACGGTGGCGTGGCTCATCGAGCGGGTGCAACGCCCGACGCTGGTCATGCAGCCGAACAAGACGCTCGCCGCGCAGTTCGCCAACGAGTTGCGCGAGATGCTGCCCAACAACGCGGTCGAGTACTTCGTGTCCTACTACGACTACTACCAGCCCGAGGCGTACGTCCCGCAGAGCGACACCTACATCGAGAAGGACTCCTCGATCAACGAGGAGGTCGAGCGGCTGCGCCACTCGGCGACCTGGTCGCTGGTGTCGCGCCGCGACGTGGTGGTGGTCGCCTCGGTCTCCTGCATCTACGGCCTGGGCACGCCGCAGGAGTACGTGGACCGGATGGTCGGGCTCAAGGTCGGCCAGCAGATCGAGCGCGACCAGCTGCTGCGCAGGCTGGTCGACATGCAGTACACCCGCAACGACCTGTCCTTCACCCGGGGCACGTTCCGGGTGCGCGGCGACACGGTCGAGGTCATCCCGGTCTACCAGGAGCTGGCCGTCCGCATCGAGATGTTCGGCGACGAGATCGAGAAGCTGGCGACGCTGCATCCGCTGACCGGCGAGGTCATCGCCGAGGACGACGAGCTGCACATCTTCCCCGCCTCCCATTACGTGGCAGGTCCCGAGCGGATGGAGCGGGCGATCGCCGGCATCGAGGCGGAGCTGGCCGAGCGGCTCGCCGATCTGGAGCGGCAGGGCAAGCTGCTGGAAGCCCAGCGGCTACGCATGCGCACCACCTACGACATCGAGATGATGCGCCAGGTCGGCACCTGCGCCGGCATCGAGAACTACTCGCGGCACATCGACGGCCGCGAGGCGGGCACCGCGCCGCACACGCTGCTCGACTTCTTCCCCGACGACTTCCTGCTCGTGCTGGACGAGTCGCACCAGACCGTCCCCCAGATCGGCGCCATGTACGAGGGCGACGCCTCGCGCAAGCGGACGCTGGTCGACCACGGGTTCCGCCTGCCGTCCGCGATGGACAACCGCCCGCTGAAGTGGGAGGAGTTCCTGGAGCGCATCGGCCAGACCGTCTACCTGTCCGCCACACCGGGTCCGTACGAGCTGGGCCGCAGCAAGGGCGAGGTGGTGGAGCAGGTCATCCGTCCCACCGGCCTGGTGGACCCCGAAGTGATCATCAAGCCCACGAAGGGCCAGATCGACGACCTCATGGAGGAGATCCGGGCCCGGGCGGAGCGGGACGAGCGGGTCCTGGTCACCACGCTGACCAAGAAGATGGCCGAGGACCTCACCGACTACCTGCTCGACAACGGCATCCGGGTCCGCTACCTGCACAGCGAGGTCGACACGCTGCGCCGGATCGAGCTGCTGCGCGAGCTGCGCATGGGCGAGTTCGACGTGCTGGTCGGCATCAACCTGTTGCGTGAGGGCCTCGACCTGCCCGAGGTGTCGCTGGTGTCGATCCTCGACGCCGACAAGGAGGGCTTCCTGCGTTCGGAGACCTCGCTCATCCAGACGATCGGCCGCGCGGCCCGTAACGTGTCCGGCCAGGTCCACATGTACGCCGACAAGATCACCCCGAGCATGGAGCGGGCGATCGAGGAGACCAACCGGCGCCGGGCCAAGCAGATCGCCTACAACGAGGCGCACGGCATCGACCCGCAGCCGCTGCGAAAGAAGATCGCCGACATCCTGGACAGCCTGGTCCGCGAGGACGCCGACACCGCCCAGCTTCTCGGCGGCGCCGGGCGTCAGCAGTCTCGCGGCAAGGCGCCGGTGCCGGGCCTCGCGTCCCGCGGGGCCGGCCAGCACGCGAAGGCGATCGCGGGGGAGATGCCGCGGGCCCAGTTGGAGTCGCTGATCGAGTCGCTGACCGAGCAGATGCACAGCGCCGCCGCCGACCTGCAGTTCGAGGTGGCGGCCCGGCTGCGCGATGAGATCAAGGAGCTCAAGCGGGAGGTCCGCGACATGCGCGAGGCCGGCGTGAAGTGACGGCTCAGCGGCCGCGCGATCATCGCCCGGGCGCCCCGGGTCGGCACGGGTCGGCACCCGTGCCGCGAAATTTCGGCGAATTCCAGTTAATTGTGTGCTCGAACCGCTGATAAGCGAAGTACGGAAGCCGGTTGGAGTGGTGGCGTACTTATCCCACTGAAAACGCTGTCGACTACGAGGAAATGAGCGCGCACGACTCCGGGCATGGTTGACCTGGTCTGTTGCGGGGAAGGCATTCGTCGGCGCGCGGATTCACGTCCACGCGTCATGGGAGCGGCCTATTCGAGCGGTTCCCGTCGGGCGAATCCGTCTGTGGCAATCGGGGAAATCATGCGTTCGACGACCACCGCGTCCAGCCCTGCCGCCCGCCTCGTGCTCACCGCGGGGTCGGTGACCGCGCTCCTCGCCGGTTGCGGCGAGGTTCCGGCGCGGTCGTTCGCCGCGGTGCCGGTGAGCAGACCGGTCACGTTCGCCCTGGTTACGACCAGCCCGTCCGTGACGCCCGCACCGTCGCCGATGCCCAGCCCGTCGGTGACGCCGAGCGACCTCGCCGGGTGCCGGGAAGGCGACTGCGAGGTGCGGGTGCGTGAGGGAGACATCATCCCGATCGACCCGAAACTGGGTGTGGACGAGATCACCGTGGTGGGCCTGCGGGGAAACGCCGTCAGGCTCGCCTTCACCGGCACCTCGACGGTCGTCGACGGCGCGAACATCAGCATCAGCCGGAGCTGCTACAACGACCGCTGCCGGGTCAGGGGAGCGGTGACGATCAGCACGACCAGGCCGGGCCGCATCGGCGACGTCGCCCTACGGGTCGCGCAGGTCGCGGGTGACACCGCCGTGCTGAGGCTCGAGCCTGCCCCCAAGGAAGGCGACTGACCCGCACTCCGGCCCCGAGGGCCGGCCGGAGCCGACGCGATGTCTCGTCGCCCGGCTCGCCCCTGTCTCGCCCGGCTCGCCCCTGTCTCGCTCGTCCTCACGCCGCTCGCAAGGGCTCCGCACCCGTGGAGCCGGGACTCCTGGCCATACTCGCCACCGCTACGCCCTCACCGGGGTCCACCCCACACGGCTGATCGGTCCCGCGCATGGCGGCGGCACCACTCCTGACCAGGCGCGACGGTTCCCGATCTCAATCCTGGATGTGTACTATCCAGGTTATGCGGATGAGTGAGGGCGTCGAGTGGGCGATGCACTGTTGCCTGACGCTGGCATGGCTCGGCAACGAGGTGCCGGTTTCGACGGCGAAGCTCGCCGCCGGGTTCGAGCTGCCGTCCGCATACCTCAACAAGCAACTTCAGGCGCTGGCCAAGGCCGGGATCATGACGTCCACTCCGGGGGCGAGGGGCGGGTTCCGGCTGGCCCGGCCCCTGGAGGAGATCACAGTCATGGACGTCGTCACGGCGATCGAAGGACCTGGTGAGGCGTTCCAGTGCACGGAGATCCGGCGGCGTGGGGCCGGTGTGGAGAGGCCCGAGTGGCAGTTCCGCACCCCGTGCGCGGTCTCGACCGCGATGCGCAAGGCCGAGATGGCGTGGCGGCGAGCGCTTGCCGCGCAGACTCTGGCCGACGTGCGGGCCGCGGCGGACCGCCGTGCGCCCCAGGCGGGGGAGACGATCCGGCGCTGGTACGCGCAGAACTGATCGTCCCGAAATAGAGCCATTCACCGGTATTAGGGAGGGGAAACCGGATGTGAACCCGCACTCCATACAAGCGCGCTCCACGATCGCCGCGGCAGGGCTCTTGCTGGTGGCTCTGGTCGTGGGAGGCGTCGCCCTCGACCTGGCGATCCGCTACAGAATCCAGAACGAAGTCTTCTTCACGGCCGAGCAGGTCGCCGCACGATGGAGCGCGGCGGCGCGCAACGGCGCCGTGCCGCGTCCGATCCCCACCCTCACCGACATCACCCTCGTCCAGCTCGTGGACGCCCGCGGCAGGGTCGTCGACTCCAGCCGGGAGGCCGCGGGCATGCGGCCGCTCAGCACGCTGCGGCCTCCGGCCGACGATCGCCTCCAAGAGCGCACCGAGTGCTCCGGGCAGGACCGGTGTGTCATGCTCATGGCCAATCGGGTCTCTCCCGCGGCGGACTCGCCGGTCGTCTATGCCGGCACGGCGCAGCCGTCCCTCCTGGCCACGCACACTCTGGAGTACGTCATCGCCGCGGGCGGTGTCTTGATCTTGGTTCCGGTGGCCTGGATGACGTGGTGGGCGGTCGGCCGGACCCTGCGCCCGGTGGAGCAAGAGCGTCAGTTCGCCTCCACCACCTCCCATGAGCTCAGGACGCCGATCGCCGGCCTGCGGGCACGACTGGAGGAGGCTCTCCTCTACCCCGACGACGTCGACCCGCGCGACACCATCCAGGGAGCCTTGCGGGCCACCGGCCGGCTCGAGGCGATCGTCGACGACCTGTTGCTGCTGACCCGGCTGCGCGGCGCCGATGCGGCGCCGCCGGAGCTGGTGGAGCTCGGCGCGCTGGTGACGGAGGAGGTGTCGGCCCTGGGCTCCGGGGTGCCGGTGCGCGTCCGGGCGGTCGGCGACGTGCGAGTCCGCGGCTCCCGGATCCAGTTGGCCCGAGTGGTCGGCAACCTCTTGAGCAACGCGCGGCGGCATGCGGTCAGCGCCGTCACGGTGTCGGTCGAGTCCGTGGACGGCCAGGCTCTTGTAGCGGTCACCGACGACGGGGCGGGCGTCCCCCCGGCGGACCGCGAGCGTGTCTTCGAACGCTTCGTCCGCCTGGACGAGGCACGTCGCCGGGATTCCGGCGGCAGCGGACTCGGCCTCGCCATCTCTCGCGACATCGCCCGCGCCCACAGGGGCACCCTGCGCATCGAGGACTCGCCGGTAGGCGCCCGGTTCGTTCTGAGGCTGCCGCTGGCGGGAACGGCGGGAGCCGCAGGGGAGTGGACCGTCGCGCCCCGGGGAACCGCCGTCAAGCCGAGGTGGAACATCTGGCCCGCGCGCCGACCGCCAGGCCGGTCCATGAGCGCGACCGCGTCGGGTGACGCCTGGGAGTGAAGTTCCGGCCCTTTCGACCGGGTGACGCTGCCGCGCCGGCGTGCGGCATGGCGTTTTCTGCCGTGACTCGGGTTCATGCGTTTCCCCGCGCACCGTTGTCGACACGGGTATCGGGAAGGGGCCTTCGCGCCCCCCGTCGAAGAGGTCGCGCCGTGATGTCCCTCAGGCGGATCGGCGACGGAAAACCGTTCGCCCGTGGCGAGCGGCACACCTAGCCTGGTGGCCGGGTCGATCACGACCGGCGCGGCCCGGCCGGTCCGCGTCCATGATGCAATCCCCGGCGACGACCCGCCCGGTGCGGCGGACGGGCGGGGACGTCCACCGGGAGGTGGTCATGCGACCTGCGGTGGGGGAGCCGCTGCGGCGGTGCCCGTCCTGTGGCGGCTGGGAGTACGGCGGTGCCCCCGATTGCCCGCGGTGTGCGGAACTCGTCGACGCCATCGTGGAAGAGGGCTGGCGGGACTTCCTCCTGCGCGAGTTCGGCGACCGGGTCACGCCCGACGGCGAGCGGGCGATCGCCGAGATGGTGGCCGACGAGCCGGGCCGGCATGACTGGCGCGTGGTCGACGCCGCGCTCGACCGCCTGGCCTGTGACGAGTGCGGCGGCCCGCTGGGCCGCCGGGCGGGGTGCCCGCGCTGCGACGTGGCGCACGGCATGCGTTACGTCGCCAGGGAGACCGACCGTCCCGGGGTGCCGCCGGGAAACGAGCACGCGATCCGGGTGAACGTCTCGGTGGTCCGGCGGCCCGAGGGCATCTCCACGCCCGAGGTGCTCGCCAGACGCCTGCTCCTGCCCGCCATGCTGGCCGGCTTCCTCCCCACGAGAGAGCAGGCGCAGCGCCTGGGCGCGCTGGTGAAGCGCGGCGCCCGGGCCGAGGACGTCGTCACGGCGATCGACGAACTCGCCGCCGCGACAGGCTGACGGCGCCTCCGGACATCGACCGGGCGGCCGGGCAGACCGGCCGCACCGAGCCGCCTGTCCGGTGCCCGCGCCCGGCTCATGCCCGTGGGGTGTCGCGAGCCCGATTCGCGGTAGTAACCGGGGACACGGCGCCGGGGCCGTCCGTTGACGGGAAGGCGGGATTGTCCCGCCGTCCGGAGGAGGTTGCTCATGTTCGCGGCGCTCACCGGGCTCGGACTGTCGACCGCGGCCGGGCTCAACGCGTACATCCCGTTGCTGCTCGTCGGCGTGCTCGCGCGGATCACCGACGCCGTGCGGCTGCCGGCCGAGTACGCCTGGTTGTCCGACACCTGGGTCCTCGCGATCGTCGCCGTGCTGCTGGTCGCCGAGTTCGTCCTCGACAAGGTGCCCGTGGTCGACCACGTCAACGACATGATCCAGACGGCGGTGCGGCCCGCGTCGGGGGGTGTGGTCTTCAGCGCCACGGCGGCCGCCGCGAAGGTCGACAACTCGGCGTGGATGGCCGAGCACCCGGCGGTCGGCTGGCTGCTGGGCATCGCCGTCGCGCTCGCGGTGCATGTGATCAAGGCATCGGCGCGGCCGGTGGTGAACGCCACCACGGCGGGCGTGGGCGCGCCGGTCGTCAGCACGGTCGAGGACGTGGGCTCGCTCGGCATGAGCCTGATCGCGATCTTCCTGCCCGTCCTGGTGGTGGTGGCGCTGGCCGTGCTGGCGTTCGCGGCCTGGCGGCTCATCCGCAGGGTGCGGCGCTACCGGGCGGCCCGCCGCGCCCGGGCCGCCGCGCCGCCCGGCTGACCGGCGGTCGCGGCACCCGCGCCTCGCGGCCGACGCTCGGCAGGGTGGGTCAGCCGATGAACGGGCTCAGGTCCAGGTCGATGTCCACGTCGAAGCCGACATAGGTCGTGAGGCGCTTGCGGTGGATCCCGGTCGGCACATACGCCTTGACGCTCGGCTCCAGCTCGAACGTGTACGCGACCGGTTCCTGGTCCTCCAGCTCGACGCGCCAGAGATATCTGATCCCGGCATCCGAGTACTTGATCGGCTTGGTCGTGCGGTCCCGCTCCTCCGAGCCGGGCGACACCACCTCGACGACAAGGTGAACATCCTCGGGGCGGTAGGAGGTTCTGCGCAGATCAGAGACTGCCTCCCTGTTGACGACAAGGACGTCCGGTTCCGGTCGCTGCCGTGGCCCCAGCGTTATCGACATCTCGTTCGCGACCCCGAGGTGATTCGGGGGCCGGATGCCGAGGTCGTGGTGGGCCAGCAAACTGACCATCAGCATGTGGAATGCGGTCTGGGGGGACCTCATGATCAGGGAGCCGTCGATCAACTCGACATGCCGGGGCGCATCAGGGGGAAGGTGGTCGAGCATGTCGGCGGTCCACCCGCCGGATGGACCGGGGTAGAACCACTCGGGGAGGGCCGCGGCCATTCGCTGTCCGCCTGCCGTCGTGGCGTGACTCACCGGCGTAATTCTGACACGAGGCGTAGTCATGCGTGACTGGCTGGGCAGATGTGGACACGGATGCCGGTGTCCGGCTAGGCCGTACGTGACTCGCGCTCGGGCCGGGGGCGGGGGTCGGCGGGAAGGGGAGAGGTGAGGCGGCCGGCCGAGGGGCTGTGCCAGCCGAGGTCGGGGGAATGCCGTCGGACGACCTTGGCGGGGACGCCGGCGATGACCGAGTGGTCGGGGAACTCCCCGCGCACCACGGCGCCGCCCGCGACCACCGACTGGCGGCCGATGCGTGTCCCCGGCAGGATGATCGCCCCCGTCCCGATCCAGGATCCCGAGCCGATGGAGACCGGCTTGTTGCGCGGCCACTGCCGCCCGATGGGCGTCTCGGGGTCGTCGTACACGTGGTTTTGGTCGGTGATGTAGACGTAGGGGCCGGTGAAGACGTCGTCGCCGATGTCTATGGACTGGTGGCCGACGATGTGGCTGCCCCTGCCGATCGAGCAGCCCCGTCCGATCCGCACGATCGAGTCGGGCCCGAGGTCCACGCCGGGGCCCATGCCGGCGGAGATCGACACCCGCTCCCCGACGAGCGTGTGCGAGCCGATCTCGATCCACTGCTCGCCGAAGATGGCGCCCTGGGGGAAGGACAGGCACACTCCCTCGCCCATGCTGCGGAACCGGTAGCCGCCCGGGGCGGCCGGGCTGATCGCCGCGGCCTCCCGCACATAGGCCCACCCCCGGTGGACCAGACGGCCGACGGCGCGCTTCACGAACGACATAACGCGACAAGTTACCGTTAGGTCGGCTTGTCCGCTATGGCAGGTTAGTGCACGTGGCAAGCCCAATGTTGCCCGACGTTTGATATTCTGAGAGCCCGTGGGCATCGCGGCGTCCAAACCGGACGGCCGGATCGACATCGACCACGGGAGCTCTTCTTGCGCAGCGCCGCACAAACCAAGCATCTGTTCGTCACCGGCGGCGTCGCCTCCAGTCTCGGCAAGGGACTGACGGCCTCCAGCCTCGGTCGTCTCCTCAAGCTTCGCGGCCTTCGCGTCACGATGCAGAAGCTCGATCCCTACCTCAACGTCGACCCCGGCACGATGAACCCCTTCCAGCACGGCGAGGTGTTCGTCACCGACGACGGGGCCGAGACGGACCTCGACATCGGCCACTACGAGCGCTTCCTCGACACCGAGCTGCACGGCTCCGCCAACGTCACCACCGGCCAGGTCTACTCGAACGTGATCGCCAAGGAGCGGCGCGGCGAGTACCTGGGCGACACCGTCCAGGTCATCCCGCACATCACCAACGAGATCAAGGACCGCATCCGCGGCATGGCGGGCCCGGACGTCGACGTGGTCATCACCGAGGTCGGCGGCACGGTCGGCGACATCGAGTCGCTGCCGTTCCTGGAGGCCGTCCGGCAGGTCCGCCACGAGGTCGGCCGCGACAACGTCTTCTTCCTGCACGTCTCCCTGCTGCCGTACATCGGCCCGAGCGGGGAGCTGAAGACCAAGCCCACGCAGCACTCGGTCGCCGCGCTGCGCAGCATCGGCATCCAGCCCGACGCGATCGTCTGCCGCTCCGACCGCCCGATCACCACCTCGCTCAAGCGCAAGATCAGCCTGATGTGCGACGTGGACGAGGACGCCGTGGTCTCCGCCGTCGACGCGGCCTCGATCTACGACATCCCGAAGGTCCTGCACGCCGAGGGCCTCGACGCGTACGTGGTGCGCCGGCTCGGCCTGCCGTTCCGCGACGTGGACTGGACCGAGTGGGACCAGCTCCTGCGCCGGGTCCACCGCCCGGCCAAGGAGGTCACGATCGCGCTGGTCGGCAAGTACATCGACCTGCCCGACGCGTACCTGTCGGTCACCGAGGCGCTGCGCGCCGGCGGCTTCGCCAACGACGCGCGGGTCAACATCCGCTGGGTCAAGAGCGACGACTGCGAGACCCCCGAGGGCGCGGCCCGCGAGCTGGACGGGGTCGACGGCGTGCTGATCCCCGGCGGCTTCGGCGTGCGCGGCATCGAGGGCAAGGTCGGCGCCGTACGGCACGCCCGCGAGCAGCGCGTGCCCCTGCTCGGCATCTGCCTCGGCATGCAGTGCATCGTGATCGACGCGGCCCGCAACCTGGCCGGGATCGAGGACGCCGACAGCACCGAGTTCGACCCCGAGACCATCAACCCGGTCATCTCCACCATGGCCGACCAGAAGGACGTCGTCGCCGGTGAGCGCGACATGGGCGGCACCATGCGGCTCGGCCTCTACCCGGCCAAGCTCGTGGAGGGCTCGCTGGCCCGCCGCCTGTACGGCAAGGCCAAGGTGGAGGAGCGCCACCGGCACCGCTACGAGGTGAACAACTCCTATCGGGAGCGGCTGGAGAAGGTCGGCATGGTGTTCTCCGGCCTGTCGCCCGACGGCCGCCTCGTCGAGTACGCCGAGCTGGCCACCGACCAGCACCCGTTCTTCATCGGCACGCAGGCCCATCCGGAGTTCCGCTCCCGCCCGACCCGGTCGCACCCCCTGTTCAAGGGGCTGGTGCAGGCCGCGCTGGAGTACGCGGGCCGGCGGGAGAACGTGGCGAAGGCGGGCCGGGCCAAGTGACCGCGGAGAACACGGTGAACGTCGAAGACGCCGAGGAGTCCTGGAACGTCGTCGCCTCCGCCGAGCGCTTCGCCGGGCGGATCATCACGGTGCGCACCGACACGGTGGAGATGCCCGGCGGGGTGACCGCCGACCGCGACTACGTCGTCCACCCCGGCTCGGTCGCGGTGCTCGCCCTAGACGACGAGGACCGCGTGCTGCTGATCCGCCAGTACCGGCATCCGGCGCGGCGCCTGCTGTGGGAGCTGCCGGCCGGTATCCGCGATGTGCCGGGCGAGCCGCTGGTGGAGTGCGCGGCGCGCGAGCTCGCCGAGGAGGCCGCCTACCGGGCGCGCACGTGGCACACGCTGGTCGACCTGCGCACCTCCCCGGGCATGTCGGACGAGCGGATCCGGGTCTTCCTGGCCCGCGACGTGGAGCCGATCCCCGACGAGGAGAACACCTACGTGCGCCACCACGAGGAGACCGACATGCCGGCGGCCTGGATTCCCCTGGGTGCGGCGGTCGACAAGGTGCTGAGCGGAATGATCCACAATTCTCCTGCCGTCGCCGGTATCCTCGCCGCATACGCTGCTTCCGCCGACGGATTCAAGGGCCTTCGTCCCGCCGACGCGCCGGAGGCATGAGTCCGTAGGGAGACGTCCTGAGCGAGCCCGAGGCGGTGCTGTCCAGCTACCTCGCCCATCTGGCGGTGGAGCGGGGGCTGTCTGCCAACACGCTCGCCTCCTACCGGCGCGACCTGCGCCGATACGTCGAACATCTCCGGGCGCGCGGGCTCGAGACGTTCGCGCAGGTCGCGGAGTCGGACGTGGTCGCCTTCCTCGCCGCGCTGCGGGAGGGCGACGAGGACCACCCGGCGCTGGTCGCCAGCTCGGCCGCCCGCGCCGTGTCGGCCGTACGCGGGCTGCACCGCTTCGCCCTGCGCGAGGGGGTGGCCGGGCACGACCCCGCGCACGAGGTGCGCCCGCCGCGCCAGCTTCGGCGGCTCCCCAAGGCGATCACCGTCGCGGAGGTCGAGCGGCTCATCGCCGCCTGCGGCCCGGAGGACTCGCCGCTCGCCCTGCGCAACCGCGCGCTGCTGGAGGTCCTGTACGGCACGGGCGCCCGGATCTCGGAGGCCGTGGGGCTGGCGGTGGACGACGTGCCCACGGGGCCGGCGTACGACGAAGACCATGACCACGACGGGGACCAGGATCAGGTGTGGCTGCGCGGCAAGGGCGGGCGGACCAGGATCGTGCCGCTCGGCCGCTTCGCCCGCCGGGCGCTCGACGCGTACCTGGTCAGGGCCAGGCCCCGGCTGGCGGCGCACGGCCGGGGGACGCCCGCGCTGTTCCTCAACGCGCGGGGCGGAAGGCTCACGCGGCAGGGCGCCTGGGAGGTGCTGCAGGCGGCGGCAGAGCGAGCCGGACTTTCTGGTGTATCGCCGCACATGTTGCGCCATTCGTTCGCAACCCACCTCCTCGACGGGGGCGCCGACGTTAGGGTTGTCCAGGAGTTGCTCGGCCACGCCTCGGTGACCACCACGCAGGTGTACACCCTGGTGACGGTCGACAAGCTCCGGGAGGTCTACGCGGCGGCACATCCCCGCGCCTTGCACTGAACGGGTGCATCTCGGCAGCCGTTGGCGCGCCGCCTTGCCGACCACGTGCCGACCCTTTAGATTCGATCAGGTTCGAGGGCCGTCAGGGAGGACCAACAGGTGACTGCGACCACAGAGGGGACGTGGGTGGGGGCTCCCGGCGCGATCGGGCCTACCGGCCGTCCCCGTCCGGTGTTCCCCGAACCGACACCGCCGGAGTCCCACGGGCCCGCGCGCATCGTCGCGATGGTCAACCAGAAGGGCGGCGTCGGCAAGACGACGACCACGATCAACCTGGGTGCCGCGCTCGCCGAGGTCGGCCAGCGGGTGCTGCTCGTGGACTTCGATCCGCAGGGCGCGCTGTCGGTCGGTCTCGGCATCGACCCCCGGCCGCTCGAGGCGACGGTCTACGACCTCATCATGGAGGAGCCCGACGTCACGGTCGAGGACGTGCTGATCGACACCACCGTCGAGGGTATGCAGCTCCTGCCGAGCAACATCTTCCTGTCGGGCGCGGAGATCCGGCTCGTCAACGAGGTCGCGCGGGAGTACGCCCTGCAGCGGGCGTTGGAGCCCCTGCTGCCGCACTACGACATCTGCCTGATCGACTGCCAGCCGTCCCTCGGTCTGCTGACGGTCAACGCGCTGACCTGCGCGCACAGCGTGATGATCCCGCTGGAGTGCGAGTTCTTCGCGCTGCGCGGCGTGGCGCTGCTGATGGAGTCGATCGGCAAGGTCCAGGAGCGGCTCAACAAGAACCTGGAGATCGACGGTCTGCTCGCCACCATGTACGACCCCCGGACGCTGCACGCCCGCGAGGTGCTGCAGACGATCATGCAGGGCTTCGGCGACAAGGTGTTCCACACGGTCATCAACCGGACGGTTCGCTTCCCCGACGCCACTTTGGCGGGGGAGCCGATCACGCAGTTCGACCCCGGCTCGATGGGCGCCACCGCCTACCGTGAGCTGGCCCGCGAGCTGCTGGCCAGGTGGCCCGCCCGCGTCTGACAGTGATGCCGGTAGGTGCCGCGCGATCGCGCCGGTAGGGGACAATGGCAGGTGTGACGACCGGCCAGGAGACCGACCAGGGGAGCGAGGAGAGCGCTCCGAGCGGCTTCCAGGTGCACCTGGACGTCTTCGAAGGGCCGTTCGACCTGCTGCTGGGGCTGATCTCCAAGCATAAGCTGGATATCACCGAGGTGTCCCTGCACAAGGTCACCGACGAGTTCATCGCGTACATCCGGTCGCGGGGCCCGGAGTGGGACCTCGACCAGACGAGCCATTTCCTGCTCGTCGCGGCGACCCTGCTCGACCTCAAGGCGGCCCGGCTGCTGCCCACCGGAGAGGTCGAGGACGAGGAGGACCTCGCCCTGCTGGAGGCCCGCGACCTGCTGTTCGCGCGGCTGCTGCAGTATCGGGCGTACAAGGAGGTCGCGAAGATCTTCGCCGGCCGGATGGCGGAGGAGGCGCTGCGCTTCCCGCGCGCCGTGCCGATGGAAAAGCGCTTCGCCGACCTGCTGCCGGAACTCGTGCTCGGCATCGGGCCCGAGCAACTCGCCAAGATCGCGGCACGGGCCTTCACTCCCAAGGCGCCGCCGTCGGTGTCGGTCTCGCACATCTACCAACCGCTGGCCAGCGTCAGGGAGCAAGCCGCTATTCTTGTCGAGCGGCTGAGGCGGCTGCACACGGCGACCTTCCGGGCGCTGACCGCCGACTGCTCGGGGACGTTCGAGATCGTCGCCCGCTTCCTGGCCGTCCTTGAGCTGTTCCGGGAGGCCGCGGTCTCCTTCGAACAGGTCGAACCGCTCGGCGACCTGTACGTCACCTGGACGGGAACCGCCGACGGCGACGTCACGGTGGGCGACGACTACGACGAGGGCCGGCGCGAGGAGCGGCCCGCCGAAGCGGCGGCCGCACGGGACGAGTGAGGCGGCCCGCCAGGGCCGACCGCTCGAGGCCGCGCCCAACCAGGACGCCGAATGAGCGGCGCGGCGGAGACGTGACCCGTACGACGAGCGAGGAGCGATGGAAGCGAGCGACACCCCCGGTTCCGGCGACGACCTCTCCGGCTCCGCCGGCGATGTGACGGGGCGGGACGGCGGCGCGCTCGCGTCCGGTCTCGGATCGCCGGATCCGGCCCCCGTTGCCCGGGAGCCCGAGGCGGAGCCGCCGGGCGAGGGGACCACGCTCACCGCGGCCCTCGAAGCGATCCTGATGGTGGTGGACGAGCCGGTCGCCGAGGTGACCCTCGCTCAGGTGCTGGAACGCCCGACGGTGGAGGTCGCCGCCGCGCTCCGCGCTTTGTCGGAGGAATACACGACCGCCGGACGGGGTTTCGACCTGCGAGAGGTGGCCGGAGGCTGGCGCTTCTACACCAGGGCGGAATGCGCCGCGCTGGTGGAGAGGTTCGTCAGGGACGGCCAGCAGGCGCGGCTGACGCAGGCCGCGCTGGAGACCCTCGCCGTGGTCGCCTACCGGCAGCCGGTCAGCCGGGCCCGGGTGGCGGCGGTGCGCGGCGTGAGCAGCGACGGCGTCATGCGGACGCTGGTCGCACGCGGCCTCGTGGAAGAGGCCGGAACCGACCCGGAGAGCCAGGCAGTGCTCTACCGGACGACGAGTTACTTCCTGGAGAGACTGGGGCTGCGGAGCCTCGACGAGCTTCCCGAACTCGCCCCGTTCCTCCCGGACGACGTGGAAATTCTTGAGGAGCAGAAGTAGTGAACAACAGGCGTGGCACCCCGTCCGGTGAGGGACGCGGTCGGAGCCGGAGCACCGGTCAGCAGGGCGCGAGCCCGCGTGGATCCCGTGGCGGATCCGGCGGCTTCCGCCCCCAGGGCGACCGGCGCGGCGGTTCCCGCGTCCCTGGTTCCCGGTCCGGGTACGGTTTCGACTCCAGGTCCGACTCCAGGTCCGACTCCAGGTCCGACTCCCGGTCCGACAGGCCGGACTCCAGGCGGTTCCGCGACGAGGAGGCCCCGCGCGGCGACCGGTACGGCGACCGCCGTTCCGGCGACGACCGCTCCCACGGCCGTTACGGTGACACCGGTCGTCACAATGACACGGGCCGTTACGGTGACACCGGCCGCCGCGACGCGCGTTCCGGCGGCGAGCGGTATCGCGACGACGACCGGGCCCCCTTCCGCGGGGAGCGGGACGGTTCTCGCGGCCGGTACGGCAGGCCCGAGGGCGGCCGTTCCGGCGATCGTGACGGCGGCCGTGGCTTCGATCGCGGGTCAGACCGCGGGTCCGGCCGTGGGTTCGACCGCGACGGCGGCCGTGGGTTCGAGCGTGACTTCGACCGTGATCGCAATTCCGGCCGGGAGCGCGGTGCCAGGGACGCCTTCTCCGCCGACCGTCCGTCGTTCCGTACGGAGGGGACCGGTTCGCGCGGCCGGTACGGCAGGCCGGAGGGTGGCCGGGACCGGCCGCGTGACCGCGACGGCGGTTACGAGACGACGCGTGAGCCGAGGCGGGCGGCCTTCCGCGACGATGAGCGCGGCGACCGTGGTACACGGAGCGGACGCGGCGACCGTGAGGTACGGAGCGGACGCGGCGACCGTGAGGTACGGAGCGGACGCGGCGACCGTGAGGTACGGAGCGGACGCGGCGACCGTGAGGGATGGAGCGGACGCGGCCAGCGTGAGACAGGGGGCCCGCGCGGCGACCGTGGTACACGGAGCGAGCGCGGGGACCGTGAGGCACGGAGCGCGCGGCCCGAGCGCGGCGACTTCCGCGCGGCGCGCGGCGGCGGCAGGGGCCGTGCGAGCCGCGACGAGGTGCAGACGATCGGCCGTCTCGGCGGCGGGCGCGGCCGGTTCGGCGGCGCCGGAGCCGGCGGAGGCTCGCGCGGCGCGGCGCGGCCCGCGGGAGGTTTCAAGAGCCCCGGCGCGAGCGGCCCGGTGAGCAACCCGTTCAAGACGTCCCGGCAGCCGCTGCGCGACCCGGACTTCTACGACGAGGACTACACCGACGAGCGCGACACGACCGAGGTGCCGGACGGTGAGCGGCTGCAGAAGGTGCTCGCCCAGGCCGGGGTGGCCAGCCGGCGGGCGTGCGAGGAGATGATCGGCGAAGGCCGGGTGTCGGTGGACGGACAGACGGTGCGCCGCTACGGCGCGCGCGTCGATCCCGCCAAGCAGGTCATCCGGGTCGACGGCAAGCGCATCCCGACGTCCTCGGAGACCGTCTACTACGCGCTCAACAAGCCGATCGGCGTGGTGAGCACGATGGACGACCCCGAGGGCCGGCCGTGCCTGAACGACTACGTGCAGGACCTCGCGCCCCGGCTGTTCCATGTGGGACGTCTCGACACCGAGACCGAGGGCCTGCTGCTGCTGACCAACGACGGCGAGCTGGCTCACCGGCTGACCCACCCGAGCTACGGCGTGCAGAAGAAGTACTGGGCCAAGGTGCCCGGTCCCGTTCCGCGCGACCTGCACAAGGTGCTGCGCAAGGGCGTGGAGCTGGAGGACGGCCTGGCCAAGGTGGACGAGTTCCGGGTGGTGCAGGAGCACGGCCAGCAGGCGCTGGTCGAGATCGTTCTCCACGAGGGCCGCAAGCACATCGTCCGGCGGGTGATGGAGACGGTCGGGCATCGGGTGATCGACCTGGCCCGCATCGAGTTCGGCCCGGTCAAGCTCGGCCGGCTCAAGCCGGGAACCATCCGGACGCTCACCGTGCAGGAGATCGGTGAGCTGTACGCGGCGGTCGGCCTGTAGCCTTTCCGCGCGGCGGACGAAAGTCGCAAGCCGGGCAGAATTGGCTGAAAGTCACGTAGATGGGCCGGGCTCGTCTCCGCAGGAGACCGGCCCGTCCCAGCGAGAGGGGAACGACATGGTGCGGGCGATTCGCGGAGCCATCCAGGTCGAGGGCAACGATCGTGACGCGATCCTCGCCGGGACGACCGAGCTGGTGACCGAGGTGATGGGGCGCAACAACCTCACGACCGACGACGTCATCAGCGTGATCTTCACGTGCACGCCCGACCTCACCGCCGAGTTCCCCGCACTGGCCGCGCGCAAGCTCGGGTTCCACGACGTGCCCCTGCTGTGCGCGAGCGAGATCGACGTGCCGGGCGCGCTTCCGCGCGTGGTGCGGCTGATGGCCCACGTGCAGACCGACCGTCCCCGGCAGGAGATCCAGCACGTGTACCTGCGCGGCGCCGTGGCGCTGCGCGTGGACATCGCCCAATGAGCACCCTCCGATAGGCATCGCCCATCGAGCATCGCCCGGTAGGCGTCGCCCGGCAGGGCCACGCCGGGACGGCGGGGCCGGCGAACCATCAACAATCCACCCACGAGACATCCGTCGCGGGACAGCGCACCTGGGGACGGCGACGGCAGGAAGAGCACGATGACTCCCATCGAGGACGCCGGGATCGGCAGTGTGGTCGTTGTGGGAACGGGCCTCATCGGCACGTCGATCGCACTGGCGCTGCGGCAGCGGGACGTGCGGGTCTTCCTGGCCGACCGGGACGCGGGAGCCGTACGGCTCGCGCGTGAACTGGGCGCGGGGGAGGACTGGACCGGCGAGCAGCGGGCGGATCTCGCGGTCGTCGCCGTGCCGCCCCAGTTCGTCGCGCAGCAACTGCTCGACCTGCAAAAGCGCGACAGCGCCCGCTTCTACACCGACGTGGCGAGCGTGAAGGCGCTCCCGCTGGCCCAGGCCGCCCAGCTCGGCTGCGACCTGACGACGTACGTCGCGGGGCATCCGCTGGCGGGCCGCGAGCGGTCCGGCCCGGCGGCGGCCCGCGCCGACCTGTTCCTCGGCCGTCCGTGGGCGTACTGCCCGACGGACGAGGCGTCCCCGCGGGCGGTGGCCGCGGTGGAGCGGCTGATCTCGCTGTGCGGGGGCAACGCCGTGCGGGTGGACGCGGCCGAGCACGACCGCGCCGTCGCGGTCGTCTCGCACGCCCCGCACGTGACGGCCGCCGCGGTGGCGGCCCGGCTGGCGGAGGCGTCGGAGACGGCGCTCGGGCTGTCGGGGCAGGGCGTGCGCGACGTGACCCGCATCGCCGCCAGCGACCCCGCGCTGTGGACCGGCATTCTCGAGGGCAACGCGCTGCCCGTCGCCGAGGTGCTGGAGGCGCTCGTGGACGACCTGAGCGCCGCCGCCCGCTCGCTTCGCGCGCTGGCGGGCGACGGCGCGGCCATGGGGCAGGTCACCGACCTCCTGTCGCGCGGCGTGCGGGGGACCGGCAGGATCCCCGGCAAGCACGGCGGTCCGGCGCGGACGTACGCGGTGGTCCAGGTGCTCATCGGCGACCGTCCCGGCGAGCTGGCCCGCCTGGTCCAGGCCGCGGGCGAGACGGGCGTCAACATCGAGGACATCCGCCTGGAGCACGCCACCGGACTGGAGCTCGGCGCGGCCGAGCTGTACGTCCGCCCGGAGGCGGCGGAAGCGCTCACCCACGGCCTGCGCGAGCGCGGTTGGCAGGTGCCGGGCTGACCCGGTCTCCCGGTAAGGCCGGTGATGTCAGACCGGCCACCGGCCCCGGCCCCGGGGCGGTGGCGGGAGCGGGGGCGATGTAGCGGCGCAGGTCGGGGATCGCCCAGGCGATCGCCGTCACGCTGACCACGGTGAGCAGTCCGCCCGCACAGATGACGACGCGCGGGCCGGACAACACGCCCGCGGTGTCGTGCAGGGGCGCGCTGGTGAGACCGTGCAACGCGGCGCCGGCAGAACCGTGCAGCAGATTCGCGATCTGCGGCCCTCCGACCAGCACGACGGTGAGCGCGCCCTGCACGCGCCCGCGTACGGCGTCGCCGGTGTGCGCCTGAATGATCGTGGTGCGGAAGGTGCTCAGCACGAAGTTGACCGCGCCGCCGAGCACGAGCGCCGCCAGCGCGATCCACAGCTCGGCGGCCAGGCCGACGAACACGACGGCGATCCCCCATGCGACGGCGGCGCCCGCCACGAGGGCGCCGTGGCGCCGCGCGCGGGTGAACGTGCCCGACAGCAGCCCGGCCGCGAAGACCCCGGCGGGGTAGGCCGCGTAGAGCAGTCCCGTCTCCGTGCCGCCCCCGGCCGTGCCACCGAAGACGTGACGGGCCAGCTCGGGGAACAGCGCCGACGGCATGCCGAAGACCATGGCCGCGAGGTCCACGGCCAGCACCGCCACCAGCAGCCTGTCGGTCGCCAGGTATCGGAACCCGGCCAGCATCCGGCTGCCCGCCGCGCCCGCCGTGCCCGCCGCGTCCTTCGTGCCCGCGGCGGGAGGCGGCAGCGGCGGCAGCATGGCGACCGCCCACACCACGGCGAGCAGCGCGACGGCGTCGAACAGGTACAGCGTGCCGAGCCCTGCAACCGGGACCAGCACACCGGCGAGCATCGGCCCCAGGATCGACCCGCCGTAGCGGACCAGCGAGCTGAGGCCGTTGGCCGCCGGCAGCAGCTCGGCCGGGACGAGGCGGGGCACGGTGGCCCCCGTCGTCGTCAGGACCGTCCCGTAGGTCAGCCCCTGGAAGGCCACCGCCACCAGCAGGACGGGGACGGAGCGGCCACCCAGGACCGCCTGGAGCCACAGCGCCGCGTACGTCAGCGCCAGACCGAGGTCGGCGGCGAGCAGCATCGTCCGCCGGTCCGTCAGGTCGGCGAGCGCGCCACTCCACACCGCCGCCGCGACCAGCGCGGCGAACGACACCCCCGCGGCGGCTCCCACGGCCGCCGACGAGCCGGTGACCGTGAACAGTTGCGTCGGCACCGCGACCACGCTGAAGGACCCGCCCACAGCACAGATCACCGAGGCGGCCCACATCCGGCGGAACGCCGGGATGGCGAGCGGCCGGCAGTCGACGGTGAAGGCCCACACGGAGGCCGGCCTGGAGGAACAGGTGGAAGAACGGGGCGGCCGCACCGTCGTGGCGCTCATCGCGCGGCCCCGCCGTCGCCGGCGGCCGGGGATCCCTCCGCCGCCGTGTCAGCCACCGTGTCAGCCACCGTGTCGGCCACCGGGTCAGCCGCGGTGTCGGCTACCACGTCGGCGACCACGCAGGCCACGTTGTCGGAGGCGCCGGCGGCGTACGCCCGGTCGATCAGCTCGTCGACGACCTGCCGCGGATCGCCGGGACCGGCGAGGGTCTCGCGCAGCACGCCGACCGGCACGACACCCGGCAGGCCGTCCGTGCAGAGCAGGTAACGGTCGCCGGGGACGGCCTCGTGCATCGACAGATCAGGCAGGGAGGATCCGGTGCCGGTCAGCGCGCGTACCAGAAGCGAGCGCCGGGGGTGGGAGACGGCCTCCTCCGGGGTGAGCCGGCCCTCGTCGATCAACGACTGTACGTACGAGTGGTCGTGGGTGATCTGGAACAGTCCCCCGTCGCGGAAGAGGTACGCCCGGCTGTCGCCGATGTGCACCAGCGCCAGCCGCGACCCGGACCACACGAGCGCGGTCAGCGTGGTGACCGCCTCTCCCGAGGGTGTCGAGGCGGCGATGTCCCGGATCGCCCGCTCGGCGTCGCCGACGGCGTCGGCGAGCGCGCCGAGCAGGTCCTCGGGGAGCACGGACAGGGTCTGCAGGCGCTTGAGCGCGTCGACGGCCGCCGCGCCGGCGCGGTCGCCGCCCGGGCCCCGCATCCCGTCGGCCACCGCCAGCAACCGCTCGCCGGCGTACGCGACGTCCTCGTTGCTCGTCCGCACCGGTCCCGGCTCCGACCGGGCGGCGTAACGGATCCCCGGCATGGTCCTGGTGTCCCTCACGGCGCTGCCCCTTCCCGACAGGTGGTCGACGAGGAAGGCGGCGAGCCGGCCCCGGGCCTCGGTCTCGGCCGTGACGTGCCGCCAATACGCGGCCACCTCCTCGGCCGCGTCCGGCACGGGCAGGTCGCACACCCGCCGGATGCGCTCCAGCGGCATGCCGAGCCGCCGCAACCAGGCGATCAGGCGGGCCCGCTCCAGCTGGGCCGGGTCGTAGTAGCGGTATCCCGACTCGCCGTCCACCGCGGCCGGCCGCAGCAGCCCGACCTCGTCGTACAGCCGTAGCGCCTTGGGCGACAGCCGGGCGGCCCGTGCGAACGTCCCGATGGTCAGCAGCTCCCGCACCACTCCTCCTCGTCCCGGCCGCCATGGCCGGTGCCGACGATGCTGGGGCTTCACCCAGGGGCAAGGTCAACACGCGGAGGAAGCTACAGGAGGATCCGCGGGGGCCCACAACGAGCGCGGAACGAGCGCGGAACCGGCGCGCGGAAGACCCGATCTCAGAGGCTGGTGACCGCCTCCTCGGGGGAGGGCACCGCGGGAGCGTGCTCCGGCAGGCCGTGCCGCCGCCACCATCGGGCCAGGGGCCGGGGCGCCCACCACGCCCGTTCGCCGAGCAGCCGCATGGTGGCGGGCACCAGCAGGCCGCGCACGATCGTCGCGTCCACGGCGACCGCGATCACCAGGCCGACGCCGATCATCTTCATGATCGTCACGCTGGAGAAGGCGAAGCCCGCGACGGACACGGCGACGAGGAGGGCGGCGCTGGTGACCACCCCGGCCGTCCTGGCCAGCCCGCGGGCCATCGCCTCCGCGGGATCGGCCCCGCGCTCGCGCTCCTCGCGTACGCGCGACAGGAGGAACATCTCGTAGTCCATCGCCAGCCCGAAGGCGATCGCGACGATCAGCACGGGGAAGTTCACGTCGACGGCCCCGACGGGCTCGAAGCCGAGCGGCCCGGCCAGCCGGCCATCCTGGAAGATCAGCTTGATGGCGCCGAAGGACGCCGACAGCGACAACAGGTTCAGCAGCACCGACTTGATCGGCAGGATCACCGAGCCGAACGCCAGGAACATCAGGGCGATCGACACGACGGCCACGAACAGCGCCATCCACGGCAGGCGGGTGACGACCATGTCCACGATGTCCACCCGCGAGGCGGGCATCCCGGTGAACGACGCGACGGCCCCGGCCGGAGGCGGCACGGCCCGCAGGTCCTCGACCATCCGCACGGCCGCGCGAGACATCGGGTCCATCGCGTAGCCGAGGGTGATCCTGGCGAGAGCGCCGGTGGTCCCGGTGACGGCCGCGCTCTCCACTCCGGACACGGCGTCCAGGCGGGCGGCGTAGCCGTCCAGCGCCGCCCTGTCCAGGGCGCGCGGCGCCTCGACGACGGCCGTCACGATCTTGGCGGGGTCGGCGGTGAAGCGCTCGGCCAGTTCCCGGGTCACGGCGCGCGCGTCGGCGCCGGAGGGCAGCACCCAGTCGCCGGGCCTGGCCCAGTTCACACCGAGGAAGGGCAGGCCGAGCGCCACGAGCACCGCGACGACGGCGAGCGCGCTCGCGAGGGGCCGCCGCATGACGGCGTGGGCCAGGCGATACCACCGCGCGCCTGAGGCGGCGGGCCGGGCGCGGCCGAGCCCCCCTTGGCCGGCCTGCCGGCCGAGCTCCCTTCGGCCGACCCGTCGGCCGACGGCCGCCAGCAGCGCGGGCAGCACGGTGAGGGAGGTCAGCACGGCCAGGACGACCGTGGCGGCGCCCGCGTACGCCATCGACAGCAGGAACCGCGAAGGGAACACCGCGAGGCCCGCGAACGACAGCGCCACGACCGCGCCGGAGAACGCGATCGTCCGGCCCGCCGTGGCCGTCGTCCGTTCCACCGCCGTCGCGACGGACGCGCCCCTGCCGAGCTCCTCCCTGAACCGGGTGACCGCGAGCAGCGCGTAGTCGATCGCCAGGCCGAGGCCGAGCACCGTGACGACCTGGATGGCGAACGTCGAGACGTCGGCGACCAGCGTGACAAGGCGCAGCACCGCCATCGTGCCGAGCGCGGCGACCACGCCGACGGCCAGGGGCAGCGCCGCCGCCAGGAGGCTGCGGAAGACCACCGCCAGCAGGATCAGCAGAATCGGCACCGAGATCGCCTCGGCCAGGCCGATGTCGCGCGCGATCGTGCTGTTGACCTGGTCGGTCATCGCGGTGAGGCCGCCGAACCGCACAGTCAGGCCCTCGACCTCGAACCTGTCCCGGATGCCGCGCAGGGCCCGTACGCGCTCCTGGTCGTCGGGGGAGCGGAACTGCACGGTGACGTACGTCGCGTGCCGGTCCTCCGACACGAAGCCGGGTGAGCCGGTCGACCAGTACGACTCCAGCCGCACGACGTCCTGACGGGGGAGCGCGTCGAGGGCCCGGCGTACGGGCCCGGCGAAGGCGGGGTCGTCCACGGTGAGGCGGTCGCTCTCGTACAGGACGACGACGTCGGCCGTGTGACGGCCCAGCGGTCCGGCGAGCAGCCGGTCGGCGTGCGAGGACGGGCTGCCGGGGTCGTCGAAGCCCGCACCGCCACCGAGGCGGCCGAAGACGCCGGCGCCCCACACGCCCGCGACCACGGTGAACAGCAGCGCGCCCAGCAGGATCAGGCGACGGTGACGGACCGCGAAGCGGCCCAGAGCGCCGAACATGCGCTTCCCTCATTCCGATAGTAGAGAGTGTCACTATCCATAATTGACCGATAGCGACGCTATCCATATCTGTGGGTGCGGGCAAGCCCCGGGCCTATCCTGTGAGGGTGCGGCGAGGGAGAGGGACATGCGGATCGCGGAGCTGAGCAGGCGGACCGGGGTCCCGATCCCGACCATCAAGTACTACATGCGGGAGGGGCTGGTCCCGCAGGGAGAGCGGACCGGCCCCAACCAGGCGCGGTACGACGAGGAGCACGTCAGGCGGCTTCGGCTGGCCAGGGCGCTGGTCGAGGTCGGCGGGCTGCCGGTGGCCTCGGCCCGCGAGGCGCTCGCGCTGATCTTCTCGTCCGGCATCTCGGAGTTCGACGTGCTCGGCAAGGCGCAGTACGCGCTGACCCCGCCAAGGGAACGCGCCGAGGACGACGCCTGGGACGAGGCCGCAGCGCAGGTCGACGAGCTGATCGCCCGGCGGGGCTGGCAGGTCAAGCCGGGCAATCCGGCCAGGCGGACGCTGGCGGACGCGCTGGCGACCCTGCGGCGCCTCGGTGAGGACGACTACCTGGACCTGCTGGAGACCTACGCCGAGACCGCCGAGCACCTGGCGGACACGGAGGTGCGGGCGATCAGCCGGCGGGGCGACCTGCACGCCATGGCCGAGGCGATCGTGATCTGGACCGCTCTCGGCGACCCCGTGATCGCATCCCTGCGCCGCCTGGCCCAGGAGGCGCGGGCGGCCCGGCTGCTCGGCGGGACCGCCGAGGAGACCGCCTGAGACCCGTCTCGCGGGTACTGCCGGCGAACGCGAGAGGATCGCGCGGGCGGCCCTGTCCCGCCGCCGATGCATGCTTTCCGGCGGTATCCCGGTAGCCTCGGGGGCGACGATTCGAAGGGGAGAAGGAGAGCCGGTGTCGGGTCTGGTCGTCGCCATGGACGGTCCCTCGGGATCGGGCAAGTCGAGTGCCTCGCGGGGCGTCGCGCGGGCGCTTGGCCTGCGATACCTCGACACGGGCGCCATGTACCGCGCGGTCACCTGGTGGATGCTCCAGCGGGGCGTGAACCTGGAGGACGCCGCCGAGATCGCCGCGAGGTCCGCCGAGCCCACACTGGTGATGAGCACCGACCCCGACGCGCCGGGCGTCACCGTGGACGGCGTCGACGTCAACGGGCCGATCCGCGGCCCCGAGGTGACCGGCGCGGTGTCGGCCGTGAGCGCCGTGCCCGAGGTGCGCCACCGGCTGGTGGCCCTGCAGCGGGAGATCATCGCCGAGTCCCTGCCTGGCGGCGGGATCGTGGTCGAGGGCCGCGACATCGGCACCGTGGTCGCGCCGGACGCGCCCGTCAAGATCTACCTCACGGCGAGCGCCGAGGCGCGCGCCCTGCGCCGTACGGCGGAGCTGGACGGGACGACCGTGGAGGCGCAGAGGGCCGCGATGGCCCGGCGCGACGCCCTCGACTCGACGCGCAAGGCCGACCCGCTGGCGATGGCCGCGGACGCGGTGGAACTGGACACGACGCCGCTGGACCTGGACGAGGTGATCGCCGAGGTGCTCCGGCTCGTCAAGGAGCGGGTCTGACGCCCGCACGCACCGCCTGACCGCTTCCCGCGCCGCGTCCGCCGCGCCGGAGTGGGCCACGCGGTGCGACGTACGAACGAGCCCGGCCCCGGAAGCGGTCCGCCGGGAGGCCTCACGGGAGGCCGGGGAGAACGGGAAGAGCCGATGAGGCAGGGTATGGACGTGACGGGGGAGTACGACGAGGACGAGGGCGGCTGGATCGAGGCCGAGCTCGCCGAGCTATCCACGGAGGAGGCGGAGCGGGAGCCCGACTCGGGCCCGCTGCCGGTCGTCGCCGTGGTGGGGCGCCCCAACGTCGGCAAGTCGACACTGGTCAACCGCATCATCGGCCGTCGTGAGGCGGTCGTGGAGGACGTGCCCGGCGTGACCCGCGACCGGGTCACGTACGAGGCGACCTGGCGGGGCCGGCGGTTCACGCTGGTCGACACCGGCGGCTGGGACCCCGACGCGACCGGCATGGCCCTGCGCATCGCCGAGCAGGCGCAGATCGCGGCCGAGCTGGCCGACGTGATCCTCTTCGTCGTGGACGCCAGCGTCGGGGTCACCGACTCCGACGAGGCCGTCGGCGCGGTCCTGCGCCGCTCGGGCAAGCCGGTCGTGCTGGCCGCCAACAAGGTCGACAACCAGCAGATGGAGCTGGAGGCGACCGGGCTGTGGTCGCTCGGCCTGGGCGAGCCGCACCCCGTCTCCGCCCTGCACGGCCGCGCCAGCGGCGACCTGCTCGACATCGTGCTCGACGCACTGCCCGAGACGCCGCCGCAGACGTTCGGCGAGCGGCGGGGCCCGCGCCGGATCGCCCTGCTGGGCAAGCCCAACGTGGGCAAGTCGTCGCTGCTCAACAAGCTCGCCGGGGAGGAGCGGGTGCTCGTCGACCCGATGGCCGGCACCACCCGCGACCCGGTCGACGAGCTGATCGAGCTGGGCGGCACGACGTACCGGTTCATCGACACGGCCGGCATCCGGCGGCGGGACCGCGAGCTGAAGGGCGCGGACTTCTACGCGGCGATGCGCACGCGGGCCGCGCTGGAGCGGGCGGAGGTCGCGGTCGTGCTGATCGACGCCTCCGAGGTGCTGACCGAGCAGGACCTGCGGATCCTCGGCCTGGTCATCGAGTCGGGCCGGGCGATGGTGGTCGCGTTCAACAAGTGGGACCTGGTCGACGAGGACCGGCGGTACTACCTGGAGAAGGAGATCGACCGGCAGCTCGTCCGCACGCCCTGGGCGCTGCGGGTGAACATCTCGGCGAAGACCGGCCGCCACGTCGAGAAGCTGGCCCCGGCCATCGAACGGGCCCTGGACTCGTGGGGCACGCGGGTGCCGACGGCCCGGCTCAACCAGTTCCTCACCGAGCTGCTGCAGGCCACCCCGCCGCCGGTGCGCGGCGGCCGGCAGCCGAAGATCCTTTTCGCCACCCAGGCGTCCACGGAGCCGCCGAAGTTCGTGCTGTTCACCTCGGCGTTCCTGGAGGAGACCTACCGCCGGTTCCTCGAGCGCCGCATCCGCGAGGAGTTCGGCTTCGCGGGCTCTCCGATCGAGGTGACGATGAAGATCCGCGAGAAGCGCAAGAAGAAGTAACGCCCGGCCGGTCCCGGGGCGTCAGTCTCCGCCGCTGGTTCTGGCGGCGGCCGACAGCAGGGCGAGCGCCGCCTGGCGGGCCTGCTCGCCCGTGCCGGCCGCGCCGTGGTGCGCGGCGACGACGGTGGCGCCCTCGACCAGCATGAGCAGCTGGCGCCCCAGGAGGGGCGGATCGGCGGCTCCGGAGCGCTCGGCGATGCCGGTCAGCAGGTCGAGGTAGCGGTCGAGGTGGCGCGTGGTGATGGCGCGCACGGCCTCGACATGGTGCTGGGCCGACGCGTTCACCATCGCGCAGCCGCGGAAGGCCGGGTCCTCGTACCACTCCCGCAGCGCGTCGAACACGGCGGCGAGCTGGTCGCGGGGGTCGTCCCCCGCCGCCGCGGCGGCGTCGGCCAGCCAGCGGGTCACCCGTTCGCTGCGCGCCAGGAGCATGGCCTCCACGAGCCCGTCCTTCGTGCCGAAGTGCCGGTAGAGCGTCTCCTTCGACACCCCGACGAGGGCGCACAGCTCGGCGACGCCGACGCCGTCGAGCCCGCGCTCGTACAGCACGGCGGTGGCCGCCTCCAGGATGGCGGCGCGGGTGCGCTCCGGGTCGATCGTCGAGCCCTTGGGAACCGGCATACCTAGATGGTACCGATCGGTTCGATGCACTGCTACGCTCCGAGATCGTACCGATCGGTTCGATCTCAAGGAGTCCGTCATGCCCGACCTCCTCGCCATCGGCACGCCGGCCCGGCGGGAGACGTGGCCGGCGGCGCGGCTGGCTCTCGGCACCGCGTCGGCGCTCGGGCTGGCGCGTTTCGCGTACGGGCTGCTCCTTCCGGCGATGCGGGACGAACTGCACTGGTCACTGGCCGAAGCAGGGGCGATGAGCGCCGCGAACGGCCTGGGCTATCTGCTCGGCGCGCTGGCGACCCCGGTCGTCGTACGCCGCCTGGGCACGGCGGCCACCTTCCGGTGGGGCATGGTCCTCACCGCGCTGGCGCTGGCGGTCACCGCGACGAGCGACGCCTATCCGGTGCTGCTGGCGGCGCGAGCCGCCGCCGGGGTGGCGGGCGCCGCGGTGTTCGTCACCGGTGGCGTCATCGCGTCGCGCCTCGCCGTCCGCGCCGCCTCCGGGGCGCCCATCACCGTGTACTTCGCGGGCGCCGGGCTGGGCATCCTGGTCGGCGGCGCCGGCATCCCGCCGCTGGGCGACCACCTTCACCTGGCCTGGGCCGGCCTGGGCGTGGCCGCCGGGCTGGCGGCGCTGCTGAGCTGGACCGCCGCCCGGGCCGACGGGGAGGCACACGCGCGGGAGAAGGCACAGGCGCGGGGGGAAGCGCAGGCGGGGGGAGATGCGCAGACGGGGGGAGAGGCGCAGACCGCCACCGCCGGGCGGGTCCACGTGCGGCCACTGTGGGGGATCGCCCTGGCCTACCTGCTGTTCGCCGCCGGTTACATCACCTACATCACCTTCCTGTCCGCCTATCTGGCCGACCGGCACGCGCCGCTCGGGCAGGTGGTGCTCACCTGGACGGCGCTCGGCCTGGCCGTGGTGGCGGCGCCCGCGCTGTGGAGCCGTCCGACCGCGGAGTGGCCCGGCACCCGGGCCCTGGCCGTGCTGCTCGGTCTTCTGGGCGGTGGCGCGGCGCTGGCGATGACGGCGCCCGCGCCGCCGGTCATCCTCGCCTCCGCGATCCTCTACGGGGCGACGTTCATGGGCGTGCCCGCCGCCGTCACCGCGCTCATCAAGGCGAACACCCCGCCCGCCGACTGGACGGCCACCCTGGCGGCGTTCACCACGATCTTCGCGGGCGGGCAGACCGCGGGCCCGTGGCTCGCCGGACTCGTCGCCGACCACACCTCGACCGCCGCCGCCCTGGCGTGGACGGCGATCCTGTGCGCCGCCGCGGCTGTGATCGCGGCGTTCGCGAATCCCTCCCGCCGGGCCAGAGCGGGTTCGGCCGAGAAGACATCCGACGCGGACGCGTCCACGAGATAGTGAGGCACACCATGACCACGTTCGTCCTGATCCCCGGCATGTGCCACGGCGGCTGGTGTTTCCGCGAGCTGTGCGAGGGGCTGCGTCACCACGGGCACCGGGCCGTCGCGCTGACGTTGACCGGGCTCGCCGAACGCGCCCACCTGCTGGACGGCGCGGTGAACCTCGACACGCATATCCGGGACGTCACCGGGGTGCTGGAGGCCGAGGACGTCCGGGACGCCGTGCTGGTCGGCCACAGTTACGGGGGAATGGTGATCACCGGCGTCGCCGACCGCCTGCCCGGCCGGGTGGCCGGTCTGGTCTACCTGGACGCCGTCGTGCCGGGGGACGGCGACTCCTGCTGGAGCCTGGTCTCCGACCGGGAACGGCAGTGGTACGCCGACGTGGTGGAGACCGGTCACGCGACGCGACCGCTGCCGTTCTTCGACCCCCGGGCCACCCCCCACCCGATCGCCTCGTTGCTCCAGCCGCTCCGGCTGACCGGCGACCCCGCGCGCGTCGGGCGCCGAATCTACGTGTACGCGGCGGGCTGGCAGGGCGAGTCCCCCTTCACCCCGACGTACGAGCGGCTGCGCGAGGACCCCGCGTGGACGACGTACGCCCTGGGGGGCGGGCACAACCTCATGCGCGACGCCCCGGAGGACCTGCTCAAGATCCTGGTCGAGGCCGCCGGGCCCCGGGGGTAGGGACTGCCCTACCCCCGGGACTGCCGTCCGCCGGATCGATCCGCGGCGGGCGGGTCAATAGCGTTGGGGACATGCGCCGATTCTTCTCCCGCCTCGGCGGCGACACGATCTATATCCTCGTGGGGTTCCCCCTTGCGATCATCACGTTCTGCCTCACGGTGGCCGGCCTGTCGGCCGGCACCGGCCTGCTGGTGGTCTGGCTGGGCGTCCCCGTCCTCGCTCTCACCCTCCTCATCGCCCGGGGGATGGGCGACGTCGAACGGCTCCGCATGCGCGCGGTGCTGGGCAGGGACGTGCCCCGGCCGCGATATCCCACATCGCCGCCCGGGGCGGGGGTGTTCCGGAAGACCGTCACCCCGCTCGCCGGGGGCCAGCCCTGGCTCGACGTGCTGCACGCGCTGCTGGCCTTCCCGGTCGCGATCGTCGCGTTCTGCGTGACCGTCACCTGGTGGGCGCTGGCTCTCGCCGGGCTGACCTATCCGCTGTACGGCTGGATCACCTCGAACATCCCCGGCAACACCGAGCTGCCCGAGCTCCTCGGCCTCGGCCAGGGTTACGTGATCAACAGCGTCTTCTACGTCGCGATCGGCGTGGTCGCCGCGATCACCCTTTATCCGGTCGTCCGCTCCTGCGCCTTGATCAAGGCGTCGCTGGGCCGGGCGCTGCTGACCGGCGTCGCCGAGCTGCAGGAGCGCATCGACGACCTCACCGAGGGCCGTCACGCCGCCGCCCACGCGGAGGCGAACGCGCTGCGCCGCCTGGAGCGCGACATCCACGACGGACCCCAGCAGCGCCTGGTCCATCTGGCGATGGAGCTGTCGCGGGCCCAGCGGGAACTGCGGAAGGACGCCACGGCCGCGCACGACACGATCGGCAAGGCCATCAGCGCCACCCGGGAGACCCTGGACGAGCTGCGGGCGCTGTCGCGCGGCATCGCCCCGCCGATCCTCGCCGACCGCGGCCTCGCTCCCGCGCTCGCCGCCCTGGCCGGCCGCTGCACGGTGCCCGTCGAGCTGGACGTCCAGACGGCCGAGCGGTATCCCGCGCTCATCGAGAACACGATCTACTTCGTGACCGCCGAGTCGCTCACCAACGTGGCCAAGCACAGCAGGGCGACGTCCTGCTCGGTCGGGCTGACCAGGATCGGCGACACGCTCATCCTCACGATCGGGGATGATGGGGTCGGCGGCGCACACGTCGCCAAGGGACACGGCCTGTCCGGCCTGGCCGACCGGCTGCGGGCCGTCGACGGCGAGCTGTCGGTGCGGTCGCCGGCGGGCGGGCCGACACTGATCACGGCGGAGGTTCCGTGCGCGTAGTGGTGGCCGACGACGCCGTCCTCATCCGGGAGGGGCTCGTCCGCCTGCTGGAGGAGTTCGGCTGCGAGGTCGTCGAGACCGTGGGCACGGGGGAGGACCTGGTCAAGGCCGTCGTCGCCCACCGGCCCGACGTGTCGGTGGTCGACGTGCGGATGCCGCCGACGTTCACCGACGAGGGCCTGCGCGCCGCCGTCGAGGCGCGGGAGAAGGTGCCGGGCACGCCCGTGCTGATCCTGTCGCAGTACGTCGAGGTGTCGTACGCGGACGACCTGCTGGCCGACGCTCGCGGGGCGGTCGGCTACCTGCTGAAGGACCGCGTGGTCGACGTCGAGGAGTTCATGGACGGCCTGCGGCGGGTCGCCGCGGGGGGGACGGTCTTCGACCCCCAGGTCGTCGCCCAGCTGATGGTGCGGCGGCGGCGGGACGACCCGCTGGCGTCGCTGACACCGCGTGAACGCGAGGTCCTGTCGCTGATGGCCGAGGGCAGGTCGAACCCCGCGATCGCCCGCCGCCTCGTCGTCACGGAAGGCGCTGTGGAAAAGCACATCCGCGGCATCTTCACCAAGCTCGGCCTGTACGCCGAGGACGGAGACCAGCACCGCCGCGTCCTCGCGGTGCTGGCCTACCTCCGCTCCTGACCGCACGCGCCGGGCGGTGGTCACGCCGCCACGTGCGCGCCGGCGGACGCCGCGACCGGCACGCCCTTGACCAGGGCCCGGGCTCGCCGCACGACGACGACGGCCACGGCGAGGATCGCCACGCCGTCGAGGGCGTGGAAGCCCATGACGACCAGGCCGGCCGTGGTCGTCGCGGTGTCCGTCGTGCCGGCGAGCTCCGCCAGCGGGAAGATCACGAACAGCTGCACCGCCGCCAGCACGAACGGCAGGATCGACAGGCCCGCGACCTTGCCGCCCGCGCGGGCGGCAAGGGCCGTGATCGCGGTCAGCAGCGAGACGAGCGGGATCACCAGCGAGCCGTTCGTGACGTGGTAGTTGATGGCGGCGTCCGGGTCGCCCGGCGCCGGGTGCGGGGCCTCGAACGCGCCGAACGTGGCGAGGTAGAACTGGGCGAGCACGACGACGAGCTGCAGAACGGCGAAGCCGAAGAACACCTTACGCATACGGGGCCTCCTCAGTCGGAAAGGGGTGAGCCCCGGGGGTTCTGCGGGGCGGTGGCGAGAGCCGGAACGGTACGCCGCAATGGTGGACCGTCCGTGTCCCGGGCACCCGGGACATCCGCACCCGCCCGCCGGGAAGTTCGCCCACAGGAAGCCCGCGAGACCCGATCCGCCCTGCCGCCGAGGCGTCCGGGACTTCATCAGAGGTGTCCGGGACTCCGCCAGAGGCGGCCTGTGGGTCCGCCGGTCGAACCCGCGCGCCCGCAGACGCGCGGGCGCGGGCCTGTCAGCGGACCCAGGGCGGCACGAGCCGGTCGGTCCCCTTGGGCGCGAGGTCGCAGGCGTCCGCGGCGGTCATCCCGCCGGGGTTGTAGACCTCGCAGCCGGCCGGCGCGGCCACGATCGCGCTGAAGCCGGACTCCGCGCCGGCGTGCACCCGGCGGCTCACGTCGGCGGGCATGACGACGGTGTCTCCGGCCTCGACGGCGACGGTCTCGCCGTCGAGTTCGACGGTCGCGCCGCCGGTGAGGAAGGTCCACACCTGCTCGCCGTCGCTGGCGTGGTGGGGACCGCTGTTTCCGGCCGGCATGTCCACCCGCCAGACGGCCTGGGTGGCGCCTCCCTGGGTGGGCGAGGCGAGGGTGGTCATGACGCCGTTGGGAGTGGTGTTCCTGCGGCTGTCGGCGGAACGGATGACGGGCATGCGTGACTCCTGGGTGACAGGGCGGTCCGGGTGCCGGACGGGTCGCCGGGCCGGTCCGCGGGGGAAGGGTGAGAGAAGGTGGAGGGGCGGAGGTCAGGCGATCCAGGGCGGCACGCCGTGCACGGTGCCGTCGGGCAGGACGGCCCTGGCCCCGGCGGGGGCGGTGACGACGGCGGTGAAGCCCTCATCGGCGCCCGCCGTGACGCGCCGCGGGGTCGAGGGCGGCATGACCACGGTGTCGCCGGGTGCGACCGTGAACGTCTCGCCGCCGAGTTCGACGGTGGCGGTGCCGCCGAGGAACGTCCACACCTGCTCGGCGTCGAAGTCGTGCAGCGGCCCGCTCGTCGCGGGGGTCGCCTCGACGCGCCACACGGCCCGCGTGGCGCCGCCCAGGGTGGGCGAGGCGTAGGTGGTCATGACCCCGGCCGGGGTCTCGGATCTGCGGCATTGGGCATGGCGGATGACAGACATCGCCGGCGTCTCCTAAGATAGACAACGTCGTTGTCGGTAATAGTGAACCAGGTTGTCTATCCGTGTCAATCGACCCGCCCGGCTTCGAGCTGCCCCTGCGGCTCTTCCTCGGCTTTCGCGTCCTCATCGACGAGCTGCACGCCGAGCTCGCCCGTCAGGGGCATCCGCACGCCCGTCCCATGCACGGATTCGTCATGCAGGCGATCGGCACGCAGGGCACGACCGCGGTGGAGCTGGGCCGCACGCTGGGCGTCAGCAAGCAGGCGGCGGGCAAGACCATCGAGACGCTCGAGCGCCTCGGCTACGTGGAGCGCGCGCGCGATCCCCGCGACACGCGCCGCAAGATCGTACGGCTCACGCCGTGGGGGGTGGACGTCCTGGCGCGCTCGGCCCGGATCTTCGACGACCTGCGGGCGCGCTGGGCCGCCGTCATCGGGGACGAGCGGCTCAGGGACCTGGAGGCCGACCTGCGGAAGGTGACGCCGCAGGACGTCTTCCGCCTCGACGTGCCCGGCTGGTTCGGCGCCTGACCCGGCAGGGGCGCGGGATCAGGCGCGGCGGCGGGGCAGGGCCAGGGACGCGGCCGCGCCGAGCACGCACAGGCCGCACGTGATCAGGAAGATCTCGGTGTACTCCGCGTGCAGCGCCGCCTGGACCTTCGCCGTGTAGTCCGCGAGCCTGCGGGCGTACTCGGCCGCGTCCACCCCGAACGGCAGCGGCGTGTCCAGGTGCGCGGTGAGCGACTGGAACCGGTGGAAGCCCCAGGCCGACAGCGCGGCCACGCCCAGCAGCATGCCCATCATCCTGGCCACCACGACCGCCGCCGACGCCACGCCGTGCTGTGCCGCCGGGACCAGGCGCAGCACCGCCGACGAGACCGGGGCGATCACCACCCCGAGGCCGAGGCCGGCCACCACGAGGTCGACGTCCATCCGCACGCCGGCCGAAGCCGGGTCGAGCGGCCACCGGGAGATCAGCCAGTAGCCCGCGGCGGCCACCGCCATCCCCGCCACGGCCACCGGGCGCTCGCCGAACCGCCGCACCAGGATCCCACCGAGGAACGCCGCGACCGCCAGCGCGGCGAGGAACCGGGTGAGCACCAGAGCGCCGCCCACCGCGTCCTTGCCGAGCAGCGTCTGCGCGGCGAGTTGCACGTCGACCAGCGTGACCAGCAGCGCCGCCCCGGCCAGCAGGCTCACCGCCAGCGTGGCGAGCAGCGGTGTCCTGGGTACGCCCGTCAGGTCGAGCAGGCGGACCGGGGAGCGGATCTCCCACAGCACGAACAGCACCGCCGCGACCGCCCCGGCCGCCACGCACGGCAGTCCCCACGGCGGCAGCACGGCCGTGTCGGGGGAGGGGTTGTAGAGCCCGGCGACCAGCAGGCCGAGGGCCAGCGCGAGCAGGACGCCGCCGCCCGCGTCCACCTTCCCCACGTCCGCCTTGCCCGTGCTCGCCTCGCGGGAGGGCCGGCCGTACGGCTCGCGCCCGCCGGGGACGGCCGCCTGCACGGCGACGGCGGCCAGGAGCGCGAGCGGGAGGTTGACCCAGAAGATGCCGCGCCATCCGGCGAGCGCGGCCAGGCCCGCGCCGTACAGCGGGCCGAGCACGCTGCCGAGCTCCTGCGCGGCGCCGACCGCCCCGAGCGCCACCGGCCGGGCGCGCTCGTCCCACAGGTCGCCGATGAGGGCCATGGTGATCGGCAGCAGCGCGCCGCCCGCGACGCCCTGGAGCGTACGCCCCGCGACCAGGGCGGGGACACTCCCCGCCAGGGCGGTGACGAGGGAACCGGCGGCGAACCCGGCCAGGCAGGCGTGGATCAGCGCGCGCCTGCCGTACCGGTCGGACAGGCGGCCGAGCAGCGGCATCGCCGCGACGTAGCCGAGCAGGAACCCGGTCACGACCGGGGTCGCCCGCTCCAGGTGGTTCAGCGGCACGCCGACGTCGGCGGCGACGTCCACGAGCACGGTGACCACGACGTACGCGTCGAGCGCGGCGAGCAGCACGGCGGCGCCGCCGACGCCCAGCGCGAGACGCCGGTGCCGCATGGAGGGCCGGGCGGCCCCGGTCGACCGCGTCTGCCCGGTGGCGCCGGTGGCGTCGGTGGCGTCGGTCATGACGCGGGCGGGGCGATGGTCACGGGGGCGTCGTAGTCCCCGAGGGTCACGGCCACGGAGCCGCCGGTGAGCGGCAGGTCGAGCTTGAGCAGGCGGCTGGTGGCCTTGTCGATCCAGAGCGTGCCGGTGACCCCCTGCTGCACGCCGGGGACCAGCTTGGCCAGCACCTCCTGCGACAGCGCGGCCGTCACCCGGTAGGCGGCGGCGTCGCCGACCTTCTCCTCCGCCTGTGTCTGGACGTCCTTCGCGGTGGACAGCAGGTCGGGTACGCCGGTCAGCACGGCGGAGGGGTTGTAAAGGGCCATGAGCTGCTGCCGGGTCATCGTCTGGAAGCCGCCGGTGGGTCCCTTGAAGTAGACCTTGTCGCCGACGAGCACGAACTCGATCTCCTGCAGTCCCGCGATCTCGATCTGCAGGGTGCCCTTGGCGTCGCCCTCCCGGGTGAGGCTGCCCTCGGCGTGCCGGACCGGTACGGCGGGCTTGTCCTTGGTCTCGATCGTGAAGGCGACCGTCTTGACCGTCCGCATGGCCTCGGCCGAGCGCTTCAGCAACGCCGGACCGTCCGGCAGGGCCGTCTCGCTCTTCGCGCTGCAGGCGGTCACGAGCAGCAGGCCGGCCACGACGAGCCCGAGGATTGTTCGCACAGCCGGATCGTAGCGAGCGGGCGGGGCCGGCACGCGCTCCCCAGGCAATCGGTTTGGCGCGGCCTGTCGCGGGAAGTCGGGGCCGGTGCTCATCCCCCGCCGTCCCGCAACCTCCTCACCGGGTGCCGCGGAGCGCCTGGAGACGATCGACGATCGGTGTGTAGATCTGCTCCAGGGTGGAGACCTGCTCGGGGGTCATCTGGTCGATGAAGTGCCGGCGGACGCTCGCCACGTGGTCCGGCGCCACCCGCTGGATCGTCTCCCAGCCCTGGTCGGTCAGCACGGCGAACGTGCCGCGCCGGTCGTCCTCGCAGTCCTGCCGGGTCACCAGGCCGGCGGCCTCCATCCGGGAGATCTGGTGGGACAGCCGGCTGCGCGACTGGATGGTGGCGTCGGCCAGCTCGCTCATGCGCATGCGGCGGCCGGGACTCTCCGAGAGGTTCACGAGGATCTCGTAGTCGTTCAGCGACAGCCCGATGGCCTGCAGCTCCCGGTCGAGCTGGTGGAAGAGCAGGCGGTGGGCGGCCAGATGGGCCCGCCAGGCGCGCTGCTCCTGCGGGGTGAGCCAGTGAGGGGCTTCCATGACGACCAGCATAAGATCACTTGAACGAACGGAGCGGAATGCCTGACAGCGAGAACGGTGAGAGTCTAGGCACCGTCGTGGTCGCGGGCGCGGCCAACCTCGCCATCGCGCTGGCCAAGCTGGTTGCCGGCCTGATGAGCTCCTCCTCGGCGATGCTGTCGGAGGCCGCGCACTCGGCGGCCGACACGGCCACCGAGGTCGTGCTGTTCGCCGCGATCCGGCACGGCGAGCGCCCCGCCGACTCCCGCCATCCGCTCGGGCACGGACGGGCCGCCTACCTGTGGGCGATCGTGGCGGCCTGCTTCACGCTGGTCGTGGGGGCCGGGTTCTCGCTGACGCACGGCTGGCACACGATCACCGCGGGGGAGAGCCTGGGCGACATCCGCGTGTCGTACCTCGTGCTCGCGGTGTCCTTCGCGATCGAGTCGGTCTCCCTTTGGAAGGCCCTGCGGCAGCTTCGCGGCGAGGCCCGCCGCTGGCAGGTGAGCCCCGGGCGGCTGCTGCGGCGCACCTCCGACACCGTGCTCAAGGCCGTCGTGCTGGAGGACTCCGCCGCGCTGATCGGCATCGCGACGGCCGGCGTCGGCCTGCTGCTGTCGCAGCTCACCGGCTCGGCCGTGTGGGACGGCGTCGCGTCGATCGTCATCGGGCTGCTGCTGCTCGGCGTGGCGCTGACCCTGATCAGGACCAACGCCTCGCTGCTCATCGGCCAGGCGGCGCCGCGCGGGTTGCAGGAGGAGATCCGCGGCGAGCTGGCCGCCCATCCGGAGGTCGAGGCCGTCGTCGAGCTGGTCACGGTCATGATGGGCCCCGGCCAGGTCATGGTCGCGGCCAAGGTCGACTTCCGCGACGAGACGTCCGGGCAGCGGCTCGAGCTCGCCTCCGACCAGGTGGAGCGGCGGCTCACCGAGCGGTTCCCGGAGATCCGGCAGGTCTTCCTCGACCCCACCCCGGGGCGGTCAGCCGCCAAGAAGGCGTAGTTTGGCGGGCTCGTCGGTGACCGCGGAGGCGATCACCGTGCCGGCCGTCCACTCGACGAAGTGACGGCCTTGCCATTCCAGCGGGATCGACAGCCCGTCCTCCAGCGGCAGGGCCGACAGGTCCGCCTCGCGCAGCCGGTCGAGCGTGAGCTCTCCCCGTTTGACCAGTGCCTCCTTGCGTACCCACTGCCGGATCAGCCCGCGGTTGTCGTCGCCGACCAGCTTCGCCTCAGCGGGGGTCAGCGCGAGCTCCACCAGCCTCTCGTCGGCCGGGCCGTTCGTGGCGTGCTCGGCGTCCACGCCCACCCGGCCGAACCCGGCGACCGCGCAGACGTAGCCCGAGGTGTGCGCGAGGCTGATCGACACCTCGGGGGCCTCGGCCAGCCAGGGCCGCCCGTGGGCCTGCCCGCAGCCCTCGCAGCGCTGCACCACGGTCAGCATGCAGGCGCGGGTGCCGAGCAGCTCCGCGGCGCAGTGCCGTACGAGCAGGTGGGCGGCGACGAAGTCGAGGCGGTCCCGCTTGCGGGTGAAACGCCCGGCGCGCTCGCGCTCGGCCTCGGTCAGTGTGCCGGCGACCATGTCCAGCACGTCGTCGGTGTGGCCGGCCACGGCCAGTGGGGGGCGCACGAGGCCACTGTAGGGGAGCGATGTGACGATCACGTGAACTGGGGTCCAGGACGTCACGGCCGGCGTTCCCGCGACCCACGGTTCCCCTGGTCTCGCCCCCGAATAACGGCATGCGCGTCGATCGGCGCTTGTAGCATCACGCCCAGGGGCCGATTCCGAAGTCAGCGAACTTCCACCAGGGACGGGACGTTGAACACACAGCCCGAACGCTCCGCCGAGGTTCTGGTCCGCGATGTCGTACGGAGGGTCGTGGCCGACTGCGCGCCGGAGGAAGCGGTCGTGGTCGAGGGGCTGCTGCGCTACAGCGACGCCGAGGTGGTGGCCCGGCTGCGCCGGCGCGGGCACGGGCGTGACCCGCTCGGCTTCGGACTCGCCGACGTCGTTCCGCTGGTGGCCCCGCTGCTGTGGTTGACGCTGGAAAGCGCCCGCCAGAAGCTGGCCGACGCAGCCGTGGACAGGGCGGCGCGCGGCTCGGCGTCACTGTGGCGGCGCATTCGGCGCCGCAAGGCGAAGCCCGAAACCATCCCTCCCCTCACGCGCGAGCAGCAGGCGATGGTCAGGCAGATGGTCCTCGACGCGGCCACAGAGGCCGGGCTGTCGCCGATCCTGGCCAAGCGGATCGCCGACGGCGTCGTCGCCGGTCTGGCGCTGGCCGAGCCGGGCGAGTCCGACGGAGAAGCCGATGTGAGGGAGACACGGTGACCACGGTCGAGCCTGTCCGGGCCAGGCTCGACGAACGGATACTCGGCGCCGGCACGAACTCCCGCTTCGCTCTGCTGCTGCTCCTGCTCGTGGCCGCCAGCGGTTACATGCTGGTGTCGACACTGACCGTGCTCCGCCTCGGCGGCTACCAGGGGTGTGCGCTGGCGGCCGGCGTCGACTGGGACTCCGCCCACGCGCTGGCGACGGCGACCCGTCTGACGGGGCAGGCGCTGGCGTTTCTCCCCTGCGTGGCCCGGCACGCGCCACCTCCGCCGTTGTGGCAGATCCTGGCCGCGCCCGCGGTGGTCGTCGCCGCCGCGGCGGCGGCCACAGTCCTGCTGCCGCTGTGGAAGCAGCGCCCCGGCCGCTGCATCCGTCTGAACCTCGTCCCCGGCGGCTCCGAGATCGCCGCGCGCGTCGAGGAACTGGCCGCGGGCCGCGTCGCGCGGGTGCCGGAACTGTTCTTCGCGCCGGCCGTGACCACCAGGAGCGCCACGGTGTTCGGCACCAACGGCCGCCCCCGGCTGCTCCTGCACGGCGGACTGGTCGCCTGCCGCACCACCGACCCGCGGACGTTCGACGCCGTCGTCCTGCACGAGCTCGGCCACGTCGCCAACCGGGATCTCACGATCACCTACGCCACCGTCGCCCTGTGGCGGACGTTCGTCGTGCTGGTGATCATCCCGTACCTGCTGTGGTGGTCGGGACTGTGGCTGCTCGGCATCGCGGCCGGCGTCGGCCCGACGCTCACCGCCGTGATCACGCGCTATCTGGCCGTTCCCGTGGTCATCGCCATCGTGATGCACTTCGCCCGTGCGGACGTGCTGCGCAGCAGGGAGCTGTACGCCGACCTGACGGCCAGGCGGTGGGGCGCGCCGCTGGAGCACGTCTGGGCCGCGCGGCCCACGCCGGCCGGGCGCCGGGGTCCGCACCGGTGGGCGGGCGTCCTGCTGGACCAGATGCGCACCCATCCGAGGTGGGAGATCCGCCGCGACGCCCTCGACGACCCGGCGCCGCTCTTCGCGGTGAGTTCGCTGTTGATGTTCCTGGCCGGCACCAGCGCAACGCTGATGAACTTCCACCTGATGGGGCACGTGGCGCCGCACGTCGCCGACCTGAGCGACTGGCTCGGGCAGGGCCTCGCCGCAGTCCCGGCCGCCGTGGTCGCGGCGGCCGCCACAGCGGTGCTGTGGCGGGCGGTGGTCCGCGCCGCCGTGCTGGGCCGACCGGCTCCCGCCGGGGTGCGGGCCGGGCTGTGGCTGGGCCTGGGGTTGGCCACCGGCTCGCTGGTCAGCGGTCAGGTCATCGGGAACCTGTGGCCGCCCGGCAGATGGTGGGTGCTGGCGCTGGTCGTCGGTGTCGCGGTCGCCTTGACGTGCTGGATCTGTCAGTGTGCTCGCCTGGCCGCCGCGTCCTGGCCGGGCCGGTCGCTGCGATGGCCGCTGGCGCTGTGCCTGATCGCAGGCTGGCTGATCCTCGCGGCGTGGTTCGCCTGGTGGAACTACTACGGCGCGATGTACGCCAGCGGATTCTGGTACGACCCGGCGGGCCTGCGACGGACCATCGTCAACTGGTTCCCCGGTATGGGCACCGCCCACCCGGACACGACCGCCGTCATGGCCCCGACGATCACCGTGCTGCGATACGCGGCGTATCAGCCGCTCACGCCCGTCGCCGCCGTCGCGGCCTGGGTCACGCCCTTCGTCCTGTGGGCCGCTGGCGCCGCCGTACGCGGCCCCGGCTGGCTGCGCTCACCGGGCGACGCCCGCGCAGCGGCGGATGCCACCGCTCCCGTGGCTTGGCGGGCGCCCGCGCTGCGGCAGGCCACCGCACCCGCGCTGCTGGGAGCGGTCATCGCGACCGCCGGCCTCGCCGCCGTCCAGGCATGGCTGCACACCCTGCACGCGGCGCCGGGACAACGCGGCGGCATGTACGCCTTCAGTTACGCGATCTGGTCACTGTGGGCGATCGCCTTCGGCGCACTCGTCGCCGCCCTGGTCGCGGCGGCCTCGGCCCGGTTCCGCCTGCCGGCCGCGCTCGCCGCCGCGGGGATCGGCGCGCTGCTCGGCCTGGGCGCCGCGACCGCGCTCATCTCTGTCGACGGATGCATCCAACCGCTGAACGTCCTCAACGACACCTGCTCCTGGCGTCCCGCCTGGCGGCAACTGCAGGGCGGGAACACGTTCGGCCTCGTCGCGCACAGCACGCTGCTCATGGCCCCGGTCATCGCGGTGGCGGCCACGGCATCGGCGGCCCTGTTCCGCCTCGCCCGGCGGGCGATCCACGCGAAGGACGGCACACCGGCGCCCCCGCCGGTCGCGGTCACCGCGCACGCCAGGGCCGGAGGACGGTACGCCGGAGCGGTGCTGTCGGCGGCCGGCATACCCGGTGTGGCCCTCGCGACCGCGGCCGTGCTGATGGCGGGTGACGCCGAAGCGCAGTTCGCGACAAAGGCGCAATCAGTGACGGCCGACATGCAGACCGCCTTTCAGCAGACGGCGGGTCTGCCGGTCCTGCCGGTGTCGCGGGACATGCGACGGCGGCAGGTTCACGCCTGGTATCGGCTCGGTGGCCGATATCTCCTCGACCACGCCACTCGCAACGGTAGGTGGATCGTGACGCTGCTCCATTCGGCGGTGCGCGACCGCCGGCTCGAGATCACCGCTGATCTCATGGCCAAGGTGCGGCCGGCGTGCCAGGGCATGGTGAACGTGGCCTCCTGGGAACCCGTCTACTTCCAGATCCCCGACCCGGCCGCGCAGGCGTCCTGGCACCAGTTCGGACTGGACGTCCGGAGCGCGGGTCCGGCGTGCCTACAGGCCGCCGACCGCACAGACGCCGACGCGTTCGGCACGTCCATGATCGGAGTCCTGACCGCGGCGGAGAAGGCCATCGACACCTCGATCCGGATCGATGCGGTCATCGACGACCCATCCGACCCCGTCTACAAGGGCGAGCCGGAAGAGCCGCCTCAGCCCCGTCTCTGAGCCGCGGCCGGCAACCCGCGGGACCGCGCACTGCCGGCCGGGTGATCGCCGGCCCGCGGCACCGGAAGGGGGGTCACCCGGTCAGGGCGGCCATCCACGCCTCGATCTCGTCGGCGCGGCGGGGCAGCGCGGCCGACATCAGGCGGGCGCCGTCGGCCGTGACGACGAGGTCGTCCTCGATGCGGACGCCGATCCCGCGCAGCTCCGGCGGCAGCGTCAGGTCGTCGGGCTGGAGGTAGAGCCCCGGTTCGACGGTCAGCACCTGGCCCTCCTCAAGCACGCCGTCGAGGTAGGTCTCCGCCCGCGCCCGGGCGCAGTCGTGCACGTCGAGGCCCAGCATGTGGCCGCTGCTGCACAGGGTGTAGCGCCGGTGCAGGCCCGCGTCGGCCTGCGCCCGGCTCAGCAGGCCCCACTCGCGCAGCCCGTCGGAGATCACCCGCATGGCGGTCTCGTGGAACTCGCGGAAGCGCACCCCCGGCCGCAGCACGGCGATGGCGGCCGTCTGCGCCTCGTAGACCAGGTCGTACACCTGACGCTGCACCGGGCTGAACCGGCCCGACAGCGGCAGCGTGCGGGTGACGTCGGCCGTGTAGAGGTTGTCGCCCTCGACCCCGGCGTCCAGCAGCAGCATCTCGGCGGGGTCGAGCCGTCCGTCGTTGCGGATCCAGTGCAGGACGCACGCGTGCGCCCCGGAGGCCACGATCGACTGGTAGCCCACGGCGTTGCCCTCCAGCCGCGAGCGCAGGCCGAAGACGCCCTCGACGTACCGCTCGCCGCGCGGGTGCGCGAGGGCCGCGGGCAGCGCGCGCACGACGTCCTCGAACCCGCGCGCGGTCGCGTCCACCGCCTGCTGCAGCTCCGCGATCTCCCACTCGTCCTTGACCAGCCGCAGCTCCGACAGGACCGCGGCCAGTTCGGCGTCGCGGTCGTCGCCGGCGGGGGAGACGAGCGCGTCGACCGAGGCGTCCACCCCGCGCAGCACGCGCGCCGGTCCGCTCAGCGCGGCCGGCAGCGTGTCGATGTGCGCGCACTCGATCTGGGACGCCGCCTCGGCCTCCGCGAGGTCGAAACGGCGGCCCACCCAGAACTCGCCGTACCGCCGGTCGCGGTAGAACTCCTGCGACTCGGCACGGGACGGGCGGGGATGCAGGAACAGGCGGGCGTCGCCGGACGGCTCGATCACCAGGACGTCGTCGGGCTGCCGGCCGCCGGTGAGGTAGGCGAACGCGCTGTGCGTGCGGAACCGGTGGTCGTCGTCGTTGCTGCGGGCCTGCAGCGTGCCCGAGGGGATGACGAGCCGCTCGCCGGGCAGCCGTTCGGCGAGCCGCGCCCGCCGCTTGGCGGCGTACGCGGCGACCGGCAACGGCGCCACGTCCTCGTGCGTGTCGGCCCAGCCGCCGCGCATGAAGTCCGCGAGCGCGTCTGAGATCGGGAGATCGTGGCTCCCGGTGTTGAGCTTCTCGGCCATCCTCTGCCCCCAGCGTGCGGTGATATTTCGCCATCGTAGGGGTGGGGGCCCTTGACGAGGTAGGACGACCGCTGTTGCCTGGGGAAACAGGATTCGCCGCTCCGGCCGGCCGGCGGGAGCGGAAGCGGGGACATGTCCCCCGGGTGCCCTGAGAGGCGGTGTCGATGCTCATCGGGACGATCTTGCAGAGTAAGGGAACAGGTGTGGCGACCGTTCCTCCGCACGCCACGGTGTCCGAGCTTCTCGCCCGGCTGGCCGAGCTCAACATCGGCGCGGTCGTGGTCTCCGAGGACGGGCTGTCCATCGCGGGCATCGTGTCGGAACGCGACGTTGTGCGGCGGCTCAACGAGCACGGCGTCGCGCTGCTCACCATGCCCGTATCGTCGATCATGACTGTGGAGGTGCGCACCTGCGGCCCGGACGCCAACGTCGACGACCTGCGCCGCACCATGACCAACCACCGGATCAGGCACGTGCCCGTGGTCCGCGACGGCAGGCTCGCCGGCATCGTCAGCATCGGCGACGTCGTCAAGACGTCGATCCAGGAATTGGAGAGTGAAAAGGAGGCCCTGGTCGGCTACATCAACGGCTGACGCGAGACCGTGCCGGCGTGGGGCGCGGTCACCCGCCTCGCCCCGCGTCCCACGGCGAGCGGCGATTTAGACTCGCTTCCGTGAAGCTGAAGCTGGACCTCCACGACATCTACAACAAGGGCAGCGAGATCGACAAGGCGCTGCACGGCATCATCCAGGAGGCCGTACGCAAGAAGGCGACCCAGGTGGAGATCATCCCGGGCAAGGGGTCCGGCCAGCTCAAGAAGAAGGTGCTGCGCTTCCTGGAGCAGAAGGAGATCAAGGCGCTCTACCACCGGATCGACAAGGACTCCAAGAACCACGGCCGTCTGTTCGTCTACTTCCAGTGGAAGTAAGGGCACCGCGCGTCTATCAGGGTAAAGGTCATATTGATCTTCCCGAGGGTACAACCAGGGCACTCGGCCCGGTCTGCTCTTGAGTGAAGAACGGGTCCATGGCCTTGCGCGCCCGGTCCGCTGCGTTCGGCATGAGGTGGGTATACGTCCGGAGCGTGAAGCCAGGGTCGGAGTGACCGAGGTATTCAGCGACCGTGCGAATTTCGACCCCGGCACCGAGACACGCCGACGCCGCAGTGTGCCGCAGCACATGGCATCCATGTTCGCGGTGAGACTTCCGGAGCTCTCCCTTCACCGGCGGGGGCACGATGCCCGCACGCTCAAGACCGACATGCCACGTGTGGTTGAACGTGTTGCGATGCAGGGCACCGCCATTGGGGCCGGGGAACAGGAGCTCCGCCGTCACCAGGTCGCCCCTGGGCTTACCCTTCTCGACCCACGGCAGCGTGACCGCGACCGGCGGGTGCGGGGCGATGTGCGCGCTCAGTCGCAGGCCGAGAGACTCAGGCAGAGGCACAATCCGGGTCCTGCCGCGCTTGGGAGGTGAGAACACCAGGCGTCCGGCGATCAGCCGAACCTGACGGTTTACATGCACCAAACGACCGAGGAAGTCGATGTCCTCGACGGCTACGATGGATCAGTCGAGAGGAACTAGACCGCCTCGACATTCATCCCACTATGCGGCTACGAATCGATCACGCAATCCATTCAGAAGACAGCACCTATCTAGGCTGAAGCGATAGCAGCCCGGAGGCGGTTCTCCGTTCGATTTACAGCGGCCAGCAGCTCAGGTGATGCCTCAGTGATGAACTGTGTCACCAGGCTATCCGGACCATAGCGCTCCTTGATCTCAGCGATACGTTGAGGGCCGGTCGTAGCATCGCCATCCGGAGTCGTGGTGATGTCGCAATACCAGAGCGCATCCCGGACTACCGACGGCCCCTCATCATCGAACGCCGCAAGGTCGTGCTCAAGACCACGCATGCGCGCTTCAAGGAGGGCATACGAGTGATGAGCGATGAGATCCACGAGCCGCTTAGGAGCATCTACCATCTGGAGAAACCTCGCGCCATCAAGCGGGTGAAAGCCGGAGGTCGCAAGATCGGGTGCATAACCGACGTCATGAAGAACTGCGGCAGCCTCTAGCAGTTCCGAGTCTGGGGCCACGACGGATTAAAGCATCCGTGCCTGGCGAGCAACGCCTTGAATATGAGCCCACCGGCGCGGTAGCGCCTCGGCAAGGTACTGCTGAGTGAGGCTGAAGGCCCACGAGGTTAGCGACATAGGGATACCGTACAGAGCGCTACGGACAACGCCACCCACCTTCGACTGTCACTGCGAAGCGACAATTCACCGACCATCGGCAGGACCAGGGGGTCTCCCCTCAGGTGCAACATCGGTTGATGGGCGACGTCTCGCTGTCGGGTGTTGCTTTCCGCTGGCCCTAGATTTCGTGGTTGATGTGTCCGCTCGCCACCCAGATGCGGAGTGGACCGATCGCGGTGAAGCCGCTGGCGAGCGCGTGCGTGAGATGGTCGCCATGCTCGTAGCCGACCAGGGGAAGGCCGGGGAAATGGTCGGCAGCTGCAGTGATCGCTGATGACCAGGCGGCGGCGATGTCGCTGCTGTCGGCGGCGAAGAGGTTGGAGAGGCCGACCAGCCCGGAGCTGCGGTTCAAGACGACACCCCCACGGAGGTCCTCGCCGTCGTGAAGGGCGAGCACCAGCACGGACGGGTCGTCCAGCAGCGCTGGTCGGAAGATATCCGGGGCTGGGATACCGCCGTGCCAGGCGGCCTGCCAGTCGCGAAGCCGAGCGGCCGTGGAGACCCGCTCGGTAGGCAGGGGCGGTGTTACCGGTGCGGGGAGCCCTGCTGGGCGGTGCATCCACTGGGCGGTGAAGAACTCGACGAAGCCGTTCAAGGTGAGGTCGAGAGCGGAGAAACTGTCCTTGATCGAACACCCGGGTGAGGCCGTGTCGATCTCGGACAGGAAGTCGGCCGGGACTGCGTCGGGGCGCAAGGTGACGGCGTCGGGGTAGTACGGCGGCGTGCGATAGGCACTGCGCCAGGCCGTCTCGCCGAAGCTGTTTGCAATGCCGTGGGACCGGCAGACCGAGGCACACCAGTCGGCGTTGTTTCGAGCTGCGGCGGCACGGATCAGGGTTGTCTCGGCTGAGGTCACCCGGACAGCCTGACACTGCTCATGCCCGGCCGCGCGTCCGTTTTCCAGTTGTGCTGGATCGACGCCTCCGGCGAGGCGTCAAGCATCAACCGAGGCAGGACAGGGGCCTCCCCTCAGTGTCTAGTCCCATGAGATGCCTGACGTTTCTGTCCCAGGACATGGGCGACAGGTGATCTAGGAAACATGGTCGACCTTGCGGGGTCGGTGAGCTTTGTGTTCCGAATCGGGATGTCGGTGGTCCGCCGCACCGTGCGCGGTCCCTCGTCCAGGTCGATCGTGAAGGTCGTGTCGCTGACGTGCACGGTGACGACCTCGCCGGCGTACTGGCGGCTCAGGCAGACGGTCTGACGGCACACCATGATCACGCCGAAGGAGTTGGCCCGGCGCTGCACCGTGACTGGCGACCGGGCCAGCACAGGAGGCGGGCCGGCGGGACGGGCACCGCGCAGCAGCAGGCACTTGGGCCAGATCAACGGGTTGGGCCGGGTCCGCAGCTAATGATCGCTATTCGGTTTGAACCTGTCCGCAGCGACCCGACATGGAGTCCTGGCTGGCTGCCGGGCGGAGGGCCGGAGTTGCAGCCGATGGCCGTCGAGGAACTCCCCCCGGCCGCCTTCATCTTTGGCCACTTTCGCGTCAACGTCGTCTTTCAGATTGGAGACGCCGACTTCAGCACGTCTACCGAATTTGTGCCGGTGCTCGACTTCGTCTTGATGCTGAGAGCTGCCCAAAACATCCTGCGGACTCACAGCACTGCCGTGGTCGAACTGACTGACCGCCAGGACGAGTGGCGCTTCGCCAGGAACGTCGACGCTATCGAGTTGCGGACACGGGTGGCGACCAAAGATGGCTGGCACTTCGATTCGAGAATCGGACGTTGCCCGGCCGAGGAGTTCGACCTTGCCGTCGACACGAGTCTTCGTGATGCGCTCGACATGATCTTCTCGCATCAGCCAGCAGCCAAAGACAACCCTTATCTGCAAGGGCTGCATCGTACTGGCTTCGAGGCTACTTAGATATACGCTGGCCGCCCGATAGAGGGCACACTCAGGGCACATGACACTGTGATCAGCTGCGAAATGCCGAGAACCACCGAGACAGCCGTTGCAGCTCATGCCGGTGGTTCAGGGTTCTGTCGCACGCCAGAACGGCGGCCGATCACTTCCAGCGGAAGTAGGGGCCTCTCGCGTCGGCAGGCGCGGGCGCTCGATCCGGTGACCCCAGCGCGACAGCGTCGGCTATCTGTCTTTCGGCAAGCCGTGCAACTTGCTGAGAGCCGTTTTGCCGTCAGCAGGCGCGGCCGGTGCGAGCATCGCGAGAGGCAGAAGCGATCACCACAGCTGGGGGAAGAATGCTGCGAAAACTGATCGTGACAGTGGGCGTGGCCGTAGCGGCATCACCAGCCGCCACGGCCAATGCCTGGGCAGGCGAGGTGTCGGCGGTTCCACCGGCACGGGCGGTTATCGCCACTCCGCCGGCCGGGCAAGCATCCGGTGAGTGTAGTCCCGGATCGCCGTGTGCGGCAGTCGACTGTGGCCCGGGCCGCGTCTGCGTGCCCTCTCCCAAGCAGTGCTTCACCACACCGTGCCCGCAGTACGACTGCGTGCCCGCGTCCTCCATTCCCCGCTCGGATCGCCGGCCTCCTTACCCCGGCTCACACCCGGGCCGGTGGTGGCCCCGTGATCCCAAGCAGCGACCGGCCTATCCGCACCACTGGCAAACGGCGGACCGCTCAGCGAACTGGCCTGCCGGCACTCCTGGTGACCCGGCGCGGAACATCGGACTGGCAGTCGACCTTCAGCTGTGAACCTGGCTCGCCGAGCCCACGCTGCTACAGCACGTAGCCGGCGATCATGTGGCTGAGGCGGATCACGTCGGAGTTGCCCTTGAACTCGAAGCGGACTTTGCCCAGGCCACTGAACCAGAGCTCCAGTTCGGCGTCGAGGTCGAAGGTCCCGGCGGTCTCGACTGACCATGCCTGGATCTTGCTATAGGGCAGGGAGGAGAAGTCGCGCTTCTTGCCGGTGAGCCCCTGGACGTTGACCGCGATGACGCGCTTGTCGGTGAAGACGACGAAGTCCCGGACCGTTTTGTAGGAGGAGACGATCTGCTCGCCGTGGAGCAGGAGAGGAGCCACGGCCGGGCCGACCTCTTGCGGGTGGCACGGATTCAGCTTGAAGAGGGAGCCGTTGTTGAAGTCGATCACCTTACGAGGTTAGCTGCGGAAGGGGCGGTCTTCCGGTCACGATGGGACGAATCAGCCGGTGAGGAGGACGCGTGATCAGATTCCGCTTCGTGCTGACACCCTTGGGCAGGGTTGCTCCTTGGGGGCATGAGGACCGGACACTGCACTGGTTCGGACTGACCGATGGCTGGTATTGGATCGAGCTGGCCGATCACGAGTTGTTGCGCTACACGCCGGACACACCTGGGCAGCGCCCCTATGTCGACAACTACCTGGCTCGTCTGTGGGAAGACGTCATCGAGATGACACCGGCCGTCCTCGAACCGGTGCCGGCCGATCTCCTCGATTTCGTCGCCGGAGATCCCGACGCCTGGGGGCCCGTGAACGGTGATGCGGCGTCGACCGCCGCGGTCTGGTACGACGAACACACCGTGGATCTCGGCTATATCCGGCACCCGCCCCGAATCAGGGTGTGGCGCACCGTCAGCGACGATCTCGACGTGGTGACGGTGACGTGGCGGCACGACGACGACGGCGATATCCGGTTCAGCGCCCCTCCATCCGGCCAGGTCGTCATTTCATCTGACTCGTTCCTCACCGCCGTCCGGCGATTCGACCATGAACTCATGACCGCCATGGGGCGGAGAATCAGGGCGTTGGAACGGACCGGGCCACCGAGTGGCATTCAACTCGATTTGAAGCGATTACGCGCCGAGCACGCCGAGCGAATGACATGGCTTGCGAGAGGCCTGCGGAATGTGCCAGAAACCGACTGGACGGCCGTCCGCGCCGGAGCAACAGAGCTTCGCCGTGGATGACAGCACTCAGGAATTGATGCCCCGGAAGGCCCCATCGGTGACCACGTGTACGACACCGACGCACACGACATCACCGTGATGTTCTCCGGTCTCCAGGTGACCGGACACCCGATCGGCTACGTGCCCTTCACCGTGACCGGCGACTTCCGCGTGCCCAACAGGGGGCGCACCCCTGCGAACCCCGTCTCCGAGCCAGACGGGGCCTTGAGCATGCCTCAGGTCAGCAGGCAAACGGACGATGAGCCGCCGGCGGCGCCTCGGCTCATCGCGTCGGGACGCTCCTCAGAGCCAGAAGGTGTCGTGGCGGAGGTAGAACTCCGCCTTCTCCTCTTCGCTCATGTCCGCGATCGTGAGCAGCCCCTCGAAGTAGCCCTCTCGTGGCGCGCCGGGAGCGAAGTGCAGCAGCATCGACGCCGGCTCTCCCGACTCGTTCCGGAACGCGTGTACGCCACCCTCCGGGACGTGCACGAAGTCACCGGGGCCGGTGTCGATCCAGCGCCGCCCGTCGTAGATCCGCACGCTGCCGGAGAGGATGTAGAAGGACTCGGAGATCGACCGGTGGAAATGCGCCGCCGGACCGCTGGGCTTCGGTCCCATGTCCCAGCGGTAGAGCCCGAACTGTCCATTGGTCGTCGCACCGGTCGCCAGATAGTGCACCGTGGTTCCGCTCGGGTAGTCGAGCTCGGGCGTGGCGTCCGGGCGCCGGTACGACGCCGTCGGCTCGCCCGTGTCACCGTGGTAGGCCGGCGGTGGATACGTCAATGGTCTTCCTCTCCTCGGATCCGAGTCGCTCATCGGGTCGTGGACCGAGCCGTTCGACCTCCGTACGGCGACACGAGCTGATGAATCAATCGTCGTCGCTCGTGGTGCTGCGTTCTTCGTACGCCTCCCTGCATCGCTCGGTGTCGCCGGGTGCGCACAGCAGCACTCGCAGACTGAAGTCGACAGTACGCTGACGGCCCGCCGAGGTGTAGGTGATGCGTACGCCGTCGGCGAAAGCCCCGCAGCCCGAGGTCATGGCGGAGACCACGACCATCGGCAGGATCAGGTGGGTGAGGGCACGCATGACGAGACTAGATACCCCCGGGCTCCCGCGGCACGCGCGCCGGGAGGACGGTCATGGAGTGGGAGCCACCCGGGAGGACCACATGCGGGCTTCCTCCTCGGACAGCACGCGGTCGAGGCTGATCGACGGCCGCATCATCGGATAGGTACGGCCGATGTTCCACGTACGCCGGAACGACGGACTGCCGAGGACCACCACTCGATGCCCGTCGAGGATCGGGATGTCGGCGGGGCGCCCGGCGGTGCGGATCGACTCGCCCGTCGCGTCGCGCAGGTCGAACCGCTCCACGATCGGCCCGGCCTCGGGTTCGAGGGGCCCGTCCACGGCCGCCGCGACCCAGGAGGGATGGGGCATGGTGACCGGCACGTGCCCGTTCAGGGCGTGCGCCAGCAGCGTGGAGAGCTGGAAGTTGTCCCCGATCCCGCCGATCCTCATCGCGTACGCCCGCCCGGTCGGCTGGTGCAGGACGACCAGCGGCTCGTCGTCGAGTACGGCCAGGAGCCTCGGCAGGCACCACAGGTCGGGGCGGTCGTCCTCCACTGCCGCGACCGCCGCGGCGAGCCGCGGACGCCGGGAGAGATCCGCGCGGATGGCCGTCGACCGCTGGAGCACGGTGGTCGCGGCCAAGCTCCAATCCTCGGCGATCGACCAGCCGACGGCCAGATCGAGGGCGTGAGCGAAAGGCAGGCGACGGCCGAGCCTGAGCCGTCCGGGCAGGCCGAAGGGGCCGGAGAGCACGCGCGCCGCGCCGAGGACCACCCGGTTGTCCGGACCGGGTTCCGGGAGGCGCCGGTCGGTGACCGCGTGCCAGGCCCGGGCGAACTCGGCGGAGCGCTCCAGCGCGTCGCACAGTCCCGCGACCACGGGGTCGATCAGCGGGGCGGGATCGGCTCCGTTCTCGACCATCGCGCCGCCCATCACGGCGAGCCGCGCGCCGAGCCCGGGAGTCAGCCGGTCGAACAGGCCGCACAGGCGGACGAGGACGGCGTCCGCGGTGGCCGGGTCCGAGTCCTCTGTCCTCTCCCACAGGTCCTGTAGGGTCGCCAGGAAACCGGGGGCGTCCTGAGCCTCCGCGGCACGGTAGAGGTCGTCGCACCGTTGATCGATCATCCGGTCGAGCACCGCACGATGCTAGGACAGCGCGGAGCTCAGCGGTTGGCGAATACCGGCATGTCGGAGATCGCGGGTTCCTCGCGGACGGCATCGACGCGTGGAGCGCTTCCAGTGCGAGGTTCGTTTCGGCGGCCCGCGAGACGGCAGGCGAGGCAGACGCCGTGGCCCGTCATCGCGTCCTTCACCCGCCAGTCCCACTGCTCGGGAGGACGGGGGCCGCTGGGCTTGCCCCAGCCCGCCAGGTGCAGGGCCCAGGCGGCCAGACCGCCCAGGACGATGACGCCGATGCCGAGCCAGACGCCGAGGGACGAGGCGGCGCACATCGCCACGCCCACCGTCGAGCAGCCGCACAGCACGACGACGCAGCCGGTCCAGCCCGCGACCGTGTGCCCGAGATCGACGTCGTCGTGCATGCCGCTCATGATTCTCCTCGGTGGTGAGATAATTATCTCACGAACTAAACATCTTAGATTCTAAGGAGATTGAGGATGGACGGCAAGCCGCGCCCGGAGGCGACGCCCGAGCAGGCTCTCGCCGGCATGGATCAGCTGATCGCGCTCAGCCTGGTCGGGCAGCACGACATCGCCCAGCGGCTCGGACTGAACGTCACCGACGTCACCTGCCTCGGCTTCATCCTGGCGGCGGGGGACGACCCGATCAGCGCGGGCACGCTCGCCGAGCAGGCCGGTCTGACCACGGGTGCGGTGACCGGCGTGCTGAACCGGCTGGAGAAGGCCGGGTACGCGCACCGGCAGCCGGACCCCGAGGACCGCCGCCGCGTGCGCGTCGTCGCCGATCCGGCCGCGGCCGCCACCGCCGCGGCCGTCTACGAACCCTTCTACCGGCGATTGAACGAGCTGTTCGCCGACTACACGCCCGCGGAGATCGCCGTGTTGTCCGACTGGTTCACCCGCGCGGGCGACCTGATGCGGACCTACCTGGAGGAGATCCGGCGCGACCAGCTCGTCGCCATGCCCCGCGCGCGGCGCACGCGGAGCCGTTGAGGCCGTCGCGCCCTGCCCGCGTCAGTGCTCGTCGACGACCCGGCCGTTCAGAGCGGTGGCGTCCTTGGTCAGGGCCATGGTCAGCGGCGCCTCCGGGAAGGTGGGCAGGGCGGCGAGCGCGGCGCCCATCTGCTCGCCGCTCTCCCAGTGCCAGGTGTCGGTGTAGGTGCCGTCCTCGAGCTGGACCAGCACGGTGCGGGTGAGGCCGGGGTGCCCCTCCCTGATGGTCGCGATCAGCGAGCTCCTGCGGGCCAGGAACTCCTCCAGGCCGGCCTCGGGGACGGAGTAGCGGTGCGAGCGTACGGCGGACATGTCGGTGTCTCCTTCTGTGCGTGGGGGTCGGGGGAGGGGACTCACCAGCTGCCGGCGATCTGCCGGACCGGGGCGTTCAGGCGGTTGAAGAGGTTGGTGACGGCGGTCATCAGCAGGATCGAGGCCAGCTGCTTCTCGTCGAAGTGGTCGGCGGCGTTGTCCCAGACCTCGTCGGAGACGGCGTCGGCGCGGTCGGCCAGCCGGGTCGAGGCCTCCGCCAGCTCCAGTGCGGCGCGCTCGGCGTCGGTGTAGTAGGGGGTCTCGCGCCAGGCGGAGACCAGGCCGATGCGCTCGTCGCTCTCGCCGAGCTTGCGCAGGTTCTTCAGGCCGGCGTCGACACAGTAGCTGCACCCGTTGATCTGGCTGACCCGCAGGTGGATCATCTCCATGAGCTCCTGGGGAAGACCCTGCGACTGGGCGGCCTTCATCAGCTCCATGATCGGCTTCATCGCCGCGGGGATGATCGTGGCGGGGTTCTTCATCCGGGCTTCCATCGTGTTCCCTCCGTATCGGTTCGGGTGAGATCCGTCTCGGTTCGTGTGAGATCAGAGTGGCGGCCCGGATTGATACATTCGCTATGCGCGCACGATGTGATCGTGATGGGGGGACGATGCTGCGCTTCACCCTTCTCGGTCCCGTCCAGATGGTCGTCGACGGTGCGCCCCTGCCAGGCATCGCCCCACGTCATCGGGCTGTCATGGCCTACCTGCTGCTCAACGCCGACAGGGTGATCGGCATCGAGCGGCTGATCGACGCGATGTGGGGCTACGACCGGCCCGACACCGCCCGATCGCAGATCCACGCCTCGATCACCGCGATCCGCAAGGTCCTGCGCGGTGCGGGAGCCGTAGGGCTCCTGGAGACGCGTGCCGGCGGCTACGTCGCGCGGCCGGAGCCCGGACAGATCGACGCGCAGGAGTTCACCGAGCTCGTGGCCGCCGGCGAGCTGCGCAAGGCCCTGGACCTGTGGAGCGGCGAGGCGCTGGAGGACGTGCACGCGCATTACGTCACCGGCGTCCGGGAGCTCTGGAACGACCGGCGGCTGTCGGCGTACGAGCGCCTGGTGGAGGGCGAGCTCGCCGCGGGGCGACACGGTGATCTGCTCGACGAGCTCGCCGCCCAGGTGGCCGCCAACCCGCTGCGCGAGAAGCTCAACGGCCATCTCGTCCTGGCCCTGCACCGCGCGGGACGGCAGCCCGACGCCCTGGCCGCCGCGCGCGCCTACCGTACGGCTCTCGCGGACGAACAGGGCCTCGACCCCGGACACGCCTTCACAGAACTGGAGCGGGCGGTCCTGGCGGACGATCCGGCCCTACGCCAGGCCGGCCCGGCACCGGTCGTTCCCGCCCAGCCCTCCCGCTCCACCTTCCTGCCCTACGACATCCCCGATTTCTCCGGACGGACCGCCGAACTGGAGCGGCTAGCGGACGGGCATCACCACGAGCACGAGGGGCCGGCGGTCGTCACGATCGACGGTATGGCCGGGATCGGCAAGACCGCTCTCGCCGTCCACGTGGCCCACCGGCTGGCCCCCCGCTATCCGGACGGCCGGCTCTTCATCGACCTGCAGGCCCACACGGCGGGCCGGGAGCCGATCGACGCCGCCGCGGCGCTGGAGACACTCCTCCGCCAGCTCGGGGTGCCCGCCGACCGCATCCCGGTCACCCCGGCCGAGCGGAGCGCCCTCTGGCGCGCCGAGCTGGCCGATCGCCGGGTGCTCGCCGTACTGGACAACGCTCTCGACGCCGAGCACGTGCGCCCCCTGCTGCCGGGACGCTCCGGCACCCTCGTCCTGATCACCAGCAGGCGGCGGCTCGTCGACCTGGACGGCGCCCAGGCGTTGTCGGTCGACGTGCTGGGCGAGGCGGACGCCGCCGAGCTGTTCGAGCGGATCGTGGGCGAACGCGCTCACCAGGAGCCGGACGCCGTACGCGAGGTGCTGCGGCTGTGCGGGCACCTCCCGCTCGCCATCCGGATCTCCGCCGCCCGCCTCCAGCATCGCCCGCGCTGGACCGTGTCCTATCTGGCCGGGCGGCTGCGGGACCATCGCCGGCTCCTCGACGGGGTGTCGGCGGCCTTCGCCCTCTCCTACGAGCAACTCCACGAAGACGAGCAGCGCATGTTCCGCCTGCTCGGGCTGGTGCCGGGGCGCGACATCGACGTCTGCGGCGCGGCCGCGCTGGCCGGGATCTGCGACGACGAGGCCGAGGAACTGCTCGAATGCCTCCTCGACGCCCACATGCTCCTGCAGCTCGACCCTGGCCGCTACACCTTCCACGACCTGCTCCGCGAGCACGCCCGCTCGCTCGCCGAGGACGACGGCGCCGTCATGCGGCTGCTCACCTACTACCTGCACCGCTCCCGCGCGGCGATGGACCGGCTCTTCCCGTACACGGTCGGCCAGCGGGAGGGCATCCCCCAGCCGGCCACCCCGATCGCGCCCATCCGCGACGCCGCGGAGGCCATCGCCTGGCTCGACGCCGAACGCTCCAACATCATCGCGACCGCCGTCCACGGACCCGAGATCTGCCTGGGCATGCTGGCCCTGGCGATGCGCCCCTACCTCGACCGGCACGCACATCACGACGACGCGCTCACGCTGCACACCCTGGCGCTGCGGCGCAGCCGCGCGCTCGGCGATTTCGAGGTCCAGGCGCGAGCGCTCACCGACCTGGCGCGGACCTACTGGCGGCTCGGCGAGTACGAGCGGGCGGAGGAGCATGCCCACCAGGCCCTCGACGCGTGCGAGGAGGCCGGCGAACGGGCCCGGGCACTGCTCACCCTGGGGAACGTGGCTCTGCGCCGCGGCCGGGACACCCAGGCGGAGCACTACCTCAAGCAGGCGCTCGACCTCACCCGCATCGGCGCCGACACCTGGGGCGAGGCCAACGTGCTCGGCGTCCTCGCCCTCCTCCTCGACCGAGCCGGCCGCCCTGAGGAGGCCCGGCGCCATCTCGACCTGGCGCTGGCACTCCACCGCAAGGTGGGCGACCCGGCGGGAGAGGCGGTGATCCTCGACCACCTCGGCGTCGTCCTCCGGCGCCAGGGCGAGCTCGCCCAGGCGCGCATCCGCCACGAGCAGGCCGCGGCGGTCTACCGCGCACCCTCGGCAACACCGCCGACGAGGCGGCCGCGCTCAACGGGCTGGCCGAGGCGGCGGGCGACCCGGCTCGGGCGGTCGAGGAGCACACGGCCGCGCTCGCGCTCGCCGACCTCGCGCGCAACCGGCCGGAGCAGGCGCGTGCCCACGACGGGCTGGCGCGCGCCCACCTCGCGCTCGGGCACGCGGAGCAGGCGTGTGCGCATGGGCGGCTGGCTTTCGGCCTCTACGGCGAGCTCGGTGTTCCGGAGGCCGAGAAGGTCCGCGACTTCCTGGAGAGCGCCGGAAAGTCCGAGAGGCAGGACCATCCTGCGCCCGTGGGGTCATGACCGCTCCGCCGCAGGACGGCTCCGGCCGCGCCGGCCCGGACTCCCGCGCGTCCGTCAGCCGCCGAGCACCGCGCCGAGAGCCGTCAGCGCCTCGGCGGCGTCGTCGCCGGTGGCGCGCAGTGTCACGGTCTGCCCGCTCGTGGCGCCCAGGCCCATCAGCGACAGCACGCTGCGCACGTCGACCGAGCGGGAGCCGTACGAGAGGGTGACGGCCGAGGTGAAGGCGGCGGCGGTCTGGGCGAGCGCGCCCGCGGGGCGGGCGTGCAGGTCCTCGGTCAGGACGATCGCGCGCTCGCCGGCACCGGCCTCGGGGGCCGCGGGCTCAGAGTTTGCCGTGGGCCCAGAGTTTGCCGCGGGTCCGGTGGTTGCCGTGGGCTCAGAGCTTACGGACATGCCACGCCTCCTCGGCCGCCGCCAGCACGCCGTCCAGCGAGGCCCCGCCGCCCGCCGCGACGACCGCGGAGATGGCGCCCTCCACGAACGGCACGTCGGCGATCACGACGTCACCCGGGGTCTGCAGCAGCCTGGCGGTGAGCACCGAGCTGCCGAGGTCGGGGATCAGCACGACGCCGTCCCCCCGGTCCACCTCCTCGATGGCGGCGGTCACCCGGTCGGGGCTGGTGCCGAGACCGCCGTCCTCGGTGCCTCCCGCGGCCGCAAGCGGCACCTGCGCGCCGCCGATCTGCCTGGCCAGCGCGGCCACCTCCGCGGCCAGGCCGCTGCTGTGTGAAATGAGTACGATGCCAACCATTCGTTATTCCTGAAGATCGTTCGGCATAATCGAAAAGTGATCCAGTCGGTGGAGCGCGCCGCGCTCATCCTGAAGGTCCTCGGGTCAGGCACCCCCCGGCTCGGGGTCACCGAGATCGCCGAGCGGGTCGGCCTGGCCAAGCCGACCGTGCACGGGCTGCTGCGCACGCTCGCCGCCTGCGAGCTGGTCGTGCAGGACCCCGACACCGGGAAGTACGCGCTCGGGCCCGCCGTGCTGCAACTCGGAAACGCCTATCTGGAGGGGTCGGAACTGCGGGCCAGGAGCCTGCTGTGGGCCGACTCCCTGGCCCAGCGCGTCAACGAGGCCGTCTGGATCGGCACGTTGTCGGGGAGCCGGGTGATCGTGCTCCATCACGTGTTCCGGCCCGACGACGTCGTGCAGATCCTGGAGGTGGGCGCGGCGATCCCGTGGCACGCCTGCGCACTCGGCCACGCCATCGCCGCCCACGACCCGCGCGGGGACGAGCTGCTGTCGGACGACCTCGCCCCGCTGACCGGGCTCACCAGGACAGGCCGCGACGACCTGGAGCGGGCGCTCGCGGAGGTGCGCCGCCGGGGGTACGCGGTCGAGGACCAGGAGGCGGCGCTGGGGGACGCGGGCGTCGCCGCGCCCGTCTTCTCCCGGGACGGCTCGGTGGCCGGCGCCGTCGCCGTGGTCGGGCCGGTCGAGCGGGTGCTGGACCCGGCACGGCGCGAGGACATCGCGCTGGCCGTGCGCGAGACCGCACGGGCGCTCTCGCGCGACCTCGGCGCGCCCCGCTCCGCCGTGCCCGGCGGCCCGGCCGCCTGACTGGTCCCGGCTCCGCGCGGCCCGGCCGCGGCTCGCGGTCATCGGGAGGCGGCCGCCTTGAGCGCGCCGAACAGCAGAGCCGTCGAGGCGGCGCCGGGATCCTCGTGCCCGACGCTGCGCGGCCCCAGGTAGCTGGCCCGCCCCTTGCGCGCCTGCAACGGGACCGTCGCCCTGGCGCCCTGCTCGGCCGCGACCGCCGCCGCCTCCAGCGCCTCCTCCGGCTTCAGCCCGTCCCGTACGGCCTGGGCCAGCGCCTGCGCGGCCGGGGCGAGGGCGTCGACCATGGTCTTGTCGCCCTCCGCCGCGGCGCCGAGGCGCTGGACGCCGGACAGGGCCGCGTTCAGGCCCGTGCTCAGCTCGGCCTGTGAGATCTCGGCGGCCTCGCCGAACGCCTTGCCCATCTCGCGGAAGGCGGTGCCGTACAGGGGGCCCGAGGCGCCGCCGACCTTGCGGATGAGCGTGGAGCCGACGAGGACGAGGAGCGCGCCCGGGGTCTGCGGGGAGGCGCCGGCCAGCGCCTCCTGCGCGGCGGTGAACCCGCGGTCGAGGTTGGCGCCGTGGTCGGCGTCGCCGATCGCGGCGTCCAGTTGGGTGAGGTGGTCGCGCTGCGCCCGCACGGCGGCGGCGATCTCCTCGATCCAGGCGGCGAAGAACTGGGTGTTCACGAGGGGACTCCTGAGGTTCGGATGGCGGTCAGCGGCCCCAGCGCAGCGCGGGTGTCTCCACCGGCGCGTCCCAGAGCCGGGTGAGCTCGCCGGTCAGCGAGCACGTCGTCACCGAGAAGCCTTGCATGTCGAGGCTGGTCACGTAGTTGCCGACCAGGCTGCGCACGGCCGTCGCGCCCTTCTCCCGCAGGTACGCCTCCACCTCGGCGAAGACGATGTACAGCTCGATGAGCGGTGTTCCGCCCATGCCGTTGACCATGACGAGCGTCTCGCCGGACAGCGGCAGGTCGGCGTCGATCGCGTCCATGGCGGTGCGGACGATCTCGCGGGCCTCGCGCATCGGGGCCCGGGTCCGCCCGGGCTCGCCGTGGATGCCGATGCCGAGCTCGATCTCCGTGTCGCCCAGCTCGAAGGTGGGCTTGCCCGCGGCCGGGACCGTGCAGGGCGTCAGCGCCACCCCGAACGAGCGGCTGCGCTCGTTGACCTCCCGGGCGACCCGCGCCACCTCGGCCAGGGGCGCTCCGGTCTCGGCCAGCGCGCCGGCGATCTTCTCGACGAACAGCGTGGCCCCGGTGCCCCGGCGGCCCGCCGTGAACAGGGAGTCCTGCACCGCCACGTCGTCGTTGACCAGCACGGTCGCCACCTCGACGCCCTCGTCGCCGCTGAGCTCGGCGGCCATCTGGAAGTTCAGCACGTCGCCCGTGTAGTTCTTCACGATGTGCAGCACGCCCGCGCCGCCGTCCACGCCCTTGGTCGCCTCGATGAGCTGGTCGGGGACGGGGGAGGTGAAGACCTCTCCTGGACAGGCCGCGTCGAGCATGCCGTGGCCGACGAACCCGCCGTGCAGCGGCTCGTGTCCTGAACCGCCGCCGGAGACCAGGCCGACCTTGCCCGGCCGGGGGGCGCCGGCGCGGAAGACGACCTTGTTCTCGAGGTCGACGCGGAGCGAGGGGTGCGCCGCGGCGATGCCGCGCAGCGCGTCGGTGACGACGGAATCGACACTGTTGATGAGCTTCTTCATGATGCGGTCCCTACTGCCGTGGTCGTGCTCTCCAGCTTCGTCCTTCCTCGCGAGGCCGCAAGCGCCGTGTAGGCGAGTGCCCCGAGCAGCCCGCCCGCGAACTCCCCGATGAAGTAGGCCGGCAGCTGGTCCCAGCTCACCGCGCCGCCCCAGGCGGCGTTCACGAGGAACGGGCCCGCGTAGCGGGCCGGATTGATCGCGGCCCCGGTCACCGGGCCCACGATCACGATGATCGCGAAGACGATCGAGCCGATCGCCATCGGCGCCCATCCGGTGGCGGCCCGCCGGTCGAGCACGCCGAAGACGACGAAGACCAGGATGAACGTGCCGATCGCCTCGATCAGCGTGCCGCGGGCGAAGCCGACCTCGGCGGTGTACGCGGTCACGCCGCCGCCGGCGGCCCCGGCCGCGTCCGCGCCGAGCGTCGCGAAGATCCCGAGGGCGCCGGCGACCGCTCCGGCGACCTGCGCCGCGACGTAGCCCGGCACCTCACGCCAGGGGAAGCGGCCGGTCGCGGCGAGGGCGACCGTGACCGCCGGGTTGATGTGGGCGCCGGAGATGTGCCCGATGGCGTACACGGTGCCCACGATGACCAGCATGAACGCGAAGCTGATCATGCCGAGCTGGGCCATGGAGAAGGGCGCGTGGGAGCCGGTGGCGATGACCCCGGTGGCCGCGGCGGAGCCGGCGCCGACGTACACGAGGAAGGCGGTGCCGAGCAGTTCTGACAGGAGCTTCTGGAACGTGGAGGGGGGTGAGTCGTTCATGAGACCGTCCAGAGTTTGAACGTCGTTCGATAATGTCGAACGCGGTTTCATAGAAGTTAAATCTGGAGGCCGCCCACGTCAAGGGCCATCGGGGGGGGCAGGGCTGTGAAGGGTCAGCGGGTGAGGGAGCGCAGCGCCCGGGCGACCCGGCGGTAGCCGCCTCGGGCCCGGATCGCGAGATGCGCGCCGAGGGCGACGGCCGGACAGCACAGCACGACCGCCAGCAGCACGGCGGTGCCGTAGTCGTCGGGGCGCCCGGCGCTCCAGCCCCGGAACGGCAGGTAGATCGCGGCGAAGGTCAGCGGCGCCGCGACGATCGAGCTCAGTCCCCGAATACGGGAGTATGCGGCGATGGCAGCCAGCGCGACACACCCGCCCACCACGAGGAGCGCGCCCAGGACCGTGAACGGCAGCCCGTAGATGCCCGCCGGGCCCTTCACCGTCATGTAGAGGCCCACCCAGGTGAGGAACCCGGCGGCCGAGAAGCCGAGCGGCGACCTCCGCAGGCACCCGGCGAACGCCAGCGCGGCCAGCAGCACGGTCAGCGCGGTGAGGTAGGCCGTCCCCGTCTCCGCCTCGATGCGCTCGCCCGCGTTGAAGAGGGGTGCGGCCGACTGCTCGGACAGGTCGTCGTATCCCCGGAAGCCGAGCCGGTGCCATCGTCCGCTGACGTCGCGCAGCGCCACGCCGTCGCGGCCGTTCGCCACGGCGACGAGGTGCCCCCGGGGCGCCGGCAGGACCGCCACGGCCGTGGACGCCGCGGTGTCGGAGCGAAGAGGGCTGCTCTCGTATCGGCTCCGGTACAGGTAGTGCTGCCGGCCCGGTGAGACCTCCCAGGCCGTCGCCCAGGTGCGCCCTCCGTCGTCGGACTGCTCGACCTTGAGCAGAGGCGGGGCCACTCGGTAACAGCGCCTCGGCTCGCCGGGCACACAGGCTGTCGTCCGCGACGATCTCTCGGACGGCGGGCTGGTCCAGCGATGCCACGACCGGCCCTGGTCGCTCGTGGCAAGCCCGTCCAGGCCGTAGCCGAGGTACACGACGATCACGGCGTCGTGCGCCTCCACGTGCACGGCGGACGGAAAGGTCGGAGCCGCAGCGGTTGCGGTGACCGCGAAAACCGCCGCGGGCAGGGCGACCAGCAGCCGGGCGCGGCGTGCGGAACGGCCGGGGCGGGAGGATGGCCGCACGGCGTGCCGCCGGACGATCCAGGCGAGGCCGAGGGCGGGAAGGACGAGCAAATCGGTCGGGTCCGCGACGACGCCGGCGGAGGGGGTGAACAACGCCCAGGCGTCGGCGGCCACGCGCGCTCCGATCGGCGTGGTCTTCACGAGGGCGAAGACCGCGCCGGTCAGCGCGATCGCCGTCAGGGCGGCCCGCCCGTCCGCCTCCCCGCACTCCACTGCGGCGCTCCGCGAGGCGCCGCCACCAGCGCGAGCGACGGTGCGCCGTACGGCGAGGGCCGCGGCGAACGCCAGCAGCGGCGGGGCGACCAGCATCCCCGCGACGTCGCTCAGCTTGCCGGTGACCATGCCCGGCCATAAGCGCTTGAGCAGGTGGTCGTTGACGAGGAGCACGGCGATCGCGGCGAGTGTCACGGGATGGCCGAGCCAAGCCGCGGCGGCTCCAGTGCCCCGAGAGCTCACCGCCACCTTGTCTCCTCCGTCTGGCATCGCCTACGTGGTTTGGACGATCATCGTCGTCGTACGGTTCACCCGCGTCCGATATGGCGTTCCGGGGGGCGGGTGTAGGAGGATCACAGGGGCCTGACTGTTGGGGAGGCGTTGATGTCGGTGTTGCGGGATCTGGTGGACGGCATCCGGGGCGGGGGGATCGAGGTGCTCGACCTCACCGCGCCGCTGAGCGACACGACGCCGATCCTGCTGCTGCCCGAGCCGTTCGGGCAGACGGTGCCGTTCTCGATGCAGGAGATCAGCCGGTACGACGACCGTGGCCCGGCCTGGTACTGGAACAACTTCACCACGGGCGAGCACACCGGCACGCACTTCGACGCGCCCGTCCACTGGGTGACCGGGCGCGACGGCGAGGACGTGTCGCAGGTGGCTCCCGCCAAGCTGATCGCCCCCGCCGTGGTGCTCGACTTCAGCGCACAGTCGGCCGCCGACCCCGACTTCCTGCTGGAGGTCGACCACGTCAAGGCGTGGGAGGCCGAGCATGGGCCGCTGCCCGACGGCGGCTGGCTGCTGTACCGCACCGGCTGGGACGCGCGCGCCCACGACCAGGCGGAGTTCCTGAACGCCGACGAGACGGGGCCGCACACACCGGGCATGTCGCCCGCCTGCGCCCGCTACCTCGCCGAGGAGACGCCGATCACGGGCATCGGGACGGAGACCGTCGGCACCGACGCGGGCGCGGCCCACTCCTTCGACCCCGCCTTTCCCTGCCACTCCTACCTTCTGGGTGCCGGGAAGTACGGCCTGACCCAGTTGCGCAACCTCGACCGGCTGCCGACGACCGGCGCGGTGGTGATCGCGGGCCCGCTGCCGATCGTCGGCGGCTCGGGAAGCCCGGTCCGCGTGCTCGCGCTGGTGGAGCGGTGAACGTCGCGGAGGCCGTCGGCGCGGCCCTCGCCGCCCTCGGCGTACGGGCGGCCTTCGGCGTCGTCGGCAGCGGCAACTTCCACGTCACCAACGCCCTCGTCGAGCACGGCGTGCGGTACGTCGCGGCGCGGCACGAGGGCGGGGCCGCCACGATGGCCGACGCCTACGCCCGGATGAGCGGCACGGTCGCCGTGCTCACCGTCCATCAGGGGCCCGGCCTGACCAACGCGCTGACCGGCGTCACCGAGGCGGCCAAGAGCCGCACCCCGCTGCTCGTGCTCGCCCCGGAGGTGACCTCGCCCACCTCCAACTTCCGCATCGACCAGACCGCGCTCGCCGAGGCCGTGGGCGCGCACTGCGCCAGGGTCGGGTCGGCCGCCACGGTCGTGGACGACACCGTGATGGCCTTCCTCGCCGCCCTGCTCGGGCGCCGCACGGTGGTGCTCAACCTGCCCCTGGACGTGCAGGCCGAGACGCTGCCCGACGAGGCCGCCGAGGCCGTACGCGAACTGCTGGCCGGCCGGGGCGGCGCGCACCGCGACGTGGCGAGCCGCGTGCCGGCGGCGTGGGGGCTGACGTTCCCCATCGAGTCAGGGGACGACGAGGAGCCGGAGGGGCTCACGGCGGAGCCGTCCGACGAGCTGACGCGGTTCGCGCGGATGCTGGCGGAGGCGGAGCGGCCGGTCTTCGTGGCCGGCCGGGGAGCCCGCGGCGCGCGGCGGGAGCTGGAGGCCCTCGGCGAGCGGGTGGGGGCGCTGTTCGCCACCTCGGCGGTCGCCAAGGGCCACTTCCACGGCAGCCCATGGGACCTCGACGTGAGCGGCGGCTTCGCCACCCCGCTCGCGGCCGAGCTGATCCGCGGCGCCGACCTCGTCGTCGGCTGGGGCTGCTCGTTCACCATGTGGACCACCCGGCACGGCGCGCTGATCGGGCCGGAGACCAGGGTCGTCCAGGTGGACCTCGACCCCGACGCGCTCGGCGTGCACCGCGAGATCGGCCTCGGCGTGGTCGGCGACGTACGCGAGACCGCGCGGGCGGTCGCCGCCCTGCTCGGCGAACCGGGGGCGGGGAGCGAGACGGGGACGCGCGGCTACCGCGCTCCGGAGATCGCCGAGCGCATCACCCGCGAGGGGCGCTGGCGCGACGTGCCCTACGAGGACCTGAGCGCGGAAGGGCGCATCGACCCCCGCACGCTGACCATCGGGCTCGACGACCTGCTCCCGCAGGAGCGGCTGGTGGCCGTCGACTCGGGGAACTTCATGGGATATCCGTCGATGTTCCTCACGGTCCCGGACGGCGGCGCGTTCTGCTTCACCCAGGCGTACCAGTCGATCGGGCTCGGCCTGGCCACCGCGATCGGCGCGGCCGTCGCGCGGCCCGACCGGCTCGCGGTCGCGGCCCTCGGCGACGGCGGGGCCCTGATGGGCGTCGCCGAACTGGAGACGGTCGTACGGCTCGGCCTGCCGATGGTGGTCGTGGTCTACGACGACGACGGGTACGGCGCGGAGGTCCACCATTTCGGCCCGCACGGGTTCCCGCTCGGCGCGGTCACCTTCCCGCCCGCCGACATCGCGGGGATCGCGCGGGGCTTCGGCTTCGAGGCGGTGACCGTACGGCGGGAGGAGGACCTGTCGGGGGTCGCCGAGTGGCTGAAGGGGCCGCGCGACAAACCCCTGCTCGTCCACGCCAAGGTCACCGCCGACCGCCCGTCGTGGTGGCTGGAGGAGGCCTTCCGCGGCCACTGAGCGCGGTCGCACTCGAGTCTGGCGGTACGGCGGCCCGGTTCGTGTTCGGTAAGGCTGTGGTCACTCTTCATCAAACGGGCGGGAGTGACGCACGTGCGGGTGCTGCCTCGGGGTACCAAGCCACAAAGCGGCCGAGACAGGGTTACATCGGTCGCGAGCCGCGCAGGGCCTCGCCCCTGACAGGCGGCACATCCGGCTGCCCGCGGACCGCGTGAGGCGCGTGGCGAGCGCCCGTCCGCACAAGACCTCCCCGCTGAGCCGGGGCGGCGAAGGGCAGGCCGAGCCGAGAGAAAGGTACGCCGAAATGTCTTCGAGCGCAGAGCAGACCTTCGTCACGCGCGGCGGCCAGGCCGCGCCGATCGCCGACGAGACCTCGGTGCGCGACCTCTGGTCGCGGCTCAGCGTCTCGCTGGAGCGCGACCACGCGCTTCGGGCGCGCTTCGCGACGGACCCCATGGCGGTCCTGTCGGAGCAGGGCCTGTCCCGGGATCTCCAGGAGGAGACGACCGACGACACGGACGGAAGCAAGACCAGGTCAGGATACGGCTGCACCTACCGTCGCTGTCCTGACTAGGACACGCGCGGCGAGAGGTCGCCGATGGACAGGTCATCGCCCGCCGAGCGGTTCCACGCTCGGTACGCGCTGGCTCTCCAGGCGTTCGCCGCCGGGCTGCCGGGGGACTGGTCGACCGGCGTCCACCGGGACGGCCCGGTCTCCTGGCGGACGTGCGAGCCCCCGAAGCGGCTACCGCGCCAGGGGTGGAAGCTCCACGTCTCCGCCTCGGCGGCGGACGCCCTGGACCTGCTGGACGTCGTGCTCCCCGCGCTGGTCGACGCCGGAGCGGCGTTCAAGCTGCCGGAGGACGTGCCGTCGATCCTCCGGATCAACGCCGGGCTCGCCGGCCGCGCGCAGGTCGGGAAGATCGTCACGGTGTACCCGGCGTCCGATGACGCGCTGGCCGCGCTGGTCGAGCGCCTCGACGCGATGTGGCGTCCCGCGCGGGCACCCGCCGTACCGTCCGACCTGCCGGTCGGCTCGATCAGCGAGGCCCTGTTCATCCGGTACGGCGAGTTCGAGCCGGGGGAGGTGATCGTCGACTCCGACGGCGTCCCCCGTGCGGCGCTCCGCGCGCCCGACGGCAGCCTGCATCCGGACACGCGTGACGTCCGGGGCCGCCAGCCGGACTGGGCCATCCCTCCCGTGCCGCCGGCCGACCGGCCCGTGACCACCGACCCCGACGGCCCGATCGAGATCGACGGCGCCGCCTATCTTCCGCTGAAGCTGCTGGGGGCGGACGCCCGCGGGTTCGTGGCCCTGTGCGTACGGCCCGCCGACCAGCGGCTCGTGGTCGTCCGGCACAGACGGCGGGGTGTCGAGGGCGACGAATTCGGCGACGACGTGGTGACCAGGCTGGAGAACGAGAGGCGGGTGCTCGACCGGCTGCGCGGCTCGGGCCTCGTCCCCGAACCGCTTGCGTACGACCCGTCGGCCGGCTGTCTCGTCGTCTCCGACGAGGGAGGCGGCAGGCCGGAACGGCTTCCCGCTCAGGAGCGTCTCGATCTCATGCCGGCACTCGCCGCGGCCGTGGCCAGGTTGCACGCGAGGGGCGTCGTACACCGGGACCTGAAACTGTCCAACGTGCGGGTGGGGCCGCGCGGCCTGCGCCTCGTCGATCTCGAACTGGCGGCGCCGGTCGGGACGGAGCGCCCGGTGCCGTGCGGCACCGACGGGCACACGCCGCCGGAAGGTCTCCACGCGGCGGCGGCACCGCCGTACGACGTCTACGGCCTCGGCTCCTGCCTGGCCCACGCCGTCCTGGGGCACTGCCCCGGTGTCCTGCCGGAGCAGGGCAACGCGGGCCGTCAGATCGGCCTGCTCCTGTGGCACGGGCAGCGGGCGGCCGCCGCCGTCGTGCGCGCGTGCCATCACCCCGATCCCGCGAGGCGGCCGGCCGCGGACCAGATCGCCGAGCGGCTGAGAGAGGCCCTGCCCGCCATGCGGGCCGAGCGCGCTGCCGGCCCCGGCCCGTACGGCTCACCGGACCTGCGCTGGGCACGCCGTGCCGCGATGAGTGCCGGCCTGGCCGCCCGGCGCTTCATGGCGTCCCGTCGCGACGCCCACCGTCGGCCCGGCGACTGCCTGGAATACGAGTGTGAGGGCCTGCACTCGGGCGCCGCAGGAATCGTCGTCGCGCTGGCGACGCTGGACACCGCCCTGGGAACCCGGCAGTTCACCGGCGACGTCGCGGACGCGGCCACATGGCTCGCCGAGCGTCCGCCGTCCCCCGTGCACGGGCTTTTCACCGGCGAAGCCGGTGTGGCGGTGGCGCTGGCCCTGGCAGGGGCACGGCTGGGCCGGACGGACCTGGTCGTCGCCGCGCGGCGGCGCTTCGAGCACGCGGCGGCGAGCCAGGCATGTGGCTACGACCTGTTCTCCGGAGCGGCGGGGATCGTGTTCGCGGGCTGCCTGATCGACGCCGCCTTGGACGCCGAATGGGCTCGTGAGCTGGCCGGACGACAGGTCGTCAGGATCGTCGAAGCCGCCCGGCAGGCAGGCGGACTGACCGGCTGGCCGGCGGACCCGGATCCGTCCGGTCCGGTGTATCTCGGGGCCGCCCACGGCACGGTGTATCTCGGTGCCGCCCACGGCACGGCCGGCGTGGCGGCGGCCCTCGCGACCTGGGGCAGGTCCACGGGCCGCGCGAGCGTGGCGGCGTTCGCCGACGACGCTTTGCGCGGCATCGCCCTCCACGGGCTGACGGAGGACGGGTCCACCATCCTCGCCACGACGGCCGGCGAGCAGCGCGTGGCGGAGCACTGGTGCCACGGGGTGGCGGGCTTCCTGTGGTGCCTGCTGCACGCGCGCACGCGGGACGCCGAGGTCCGGGAGGCGGCCGTCGCCGCGTTCGACCAGGCCACGCCGTTCCTGGACAACCCGACCATGTGCCACGGGCTGTCGGGCGTGCTGGAGACGTGGCGGATGCTGCAGGCCCTGCCCGGGCATCGCGACCGGGCACGCCGCCGCGTCGCCCACCTGACCGGAACGCTCCGGCTGCTGCGGCACTCCCAGGACGGCGACACGGTGTGGTCGTCAGACAGGCCGTCGGTCGTCACCCCCGACCTGTGGGTGGGATTTCTGGGCCCGGCCGTCCAACTGGCCCTCGCCGCCGCCGGATCGGCCGACTCGCTGCTCTCCCCGCGATGGGTGCGGCGCTGCGCCCGGCCCGCGCGCTGAGACCGCGGACGGCGGCCGGAAGTTACGGGCGGGTAGGTTACGGTTTCAGCATGGCTGAGATCGTGTACCCGCCGGTCCTGCGGACCGCGCTGACCGCCTTCAAACTGCTCGACCTGAGGATCCGCATGGAGGGCACGGACCGGATACCTCGCAGCGGCGGCGCGGTCCTGGTCAGCAACCACGTCAGCTACCTCGACTTCATCTTCGCCGGCTTCGCCGCCTACCCCGCCGGGCGGCTGGTCCGGTTCATGGCGAAGAAGGAGGTCTTCGCCCACCCCGTGTCGGGCCCGCTGATGCGCGGCATGCACCACATCCCGGTGGACCGGGCGGCCGGGGCGGGAGCCTACAACGCCGCCGTACGGGCCCTCAAGGACGGTGAGATCATCGGCAACTTCGCCGAGGCGACGATCAGCAGGTCGTTCACGGTCAAGGAGATCAAGAGCGGCCCGATCCGCATGGCGGCCGATGCAGGGGTGCCCGTGATCCCGGTCGCCCTGTGGGGCGGCCAGCGGTTGTGGACCAAGGGCCGGCCGCGCAAGCTGCTGCAGCGGCATGTCCCGATCACGATCCTGGTCGGCGAGCCGATGCTTCCGGGAGCGGACGACGACATCGCCACGCTGACCGGCGACCTCCGGCGACGGATGGCGGACCTGCTCGACGAGGCCCAGCGGACCTACCCCGACCAGCGGCGGGGTGTGTGGTGGCAGCCGGCCCACCTCGGCGGCACCGCGCCCACCCCGGAGGAGGCGGCCGCGCTGGACGCCGCCTCCCGGCCCCGCCGCGAGTAGGGCTCAGGACGTCTGTCCGGTTCCGCAACACGGCCGTTACGCCGGAGGGTTGACCGGTGGTCAAGGGACGGGGATAACTGAGCCGTAGCCGAGCCTGGGGGACTCGCAACCCGTACCTTGGAGCCGTGGATGAGCATCGTGCCCCCGCCCCCGCTGGTCGGACGCGCCACTGAGCTGCGGACTCTCATCGACGCGGTGACCCGCCCGCCGGCGGTCGTTCTGGTGGAGGGCGAGGCGGGCATCGGCAAGACCCGGCTCGTCCGCGCCGCGCTCGACCGCCTGCCGTCCGGCGACCGCGCCGTCCTCCTCGGCTACTGCCACCAGATCCGCGAGCCCTTCCCGTACGGGCCGGTCTTCGAGGCGCTGCGGGACATCAGGGGCCGGCTCCCGGCGGCACACCGGCTCAACCCGGTCACCGGCGCGCTCCGCGCCCACCTTCCCGAACTGGCCGGCGTGCTGCCGCCGTCGCCGCAGCCCCTGGACGACCCGCGGGCCGAACGCCACCGGGTCTTCCGCGCGATACGCGCCCTGCTGGCGGCCGTCGGACCGGCCGTGCTCGTCGTCGAGGACCTGCACTGGGCCGACGACGGCACGCTCGACCTGCTGCGCTTCCTGACGGGGCAGCCGCCGCAGGGGCTGGCGGTGGTCGCGACGTGCCGCCGGGACGGCGTCGCCGGTCCGCCGCTCGGCCGGGCCTACCGGCACCAGCCGGACACGGCCAACGTGGTCGTGCGGCTGACGCCGCTGGACGCGTCCGGCGTGGCCAGCCTGGCCGGTGCGCTGCTGGAGCGGTCCGACCTGTCTCCCGGGTTCGTCACGCGGCTGCACGAGCGCACGGCGGGCATCCCGTTCGTGGTTGAGGAACTGGTCCGATCCCTGCCCGCCTCGCTGCCCGGCGCGGACGACCCGGACGCGCTCGACCGTGCCGTCGACCGTGCCGGCGCACCGCTGCTGCTGCGCGAGGCGATGGCCGAGCGGATGGCCGGTCTGTCCCCGGCGGCGGCCGGAGCGGTCAGGGCGGCGGCGGTGCTGCGGCTTCCCGCGGGTGAGGAGCTGATCACCGCGGTCGGCGGCGACCCGGCCGCGCTGAGCTCCGCCGGGCAGGGCGCCGCCGCAGGACCGGGTTTCGCCGGGCTGGGCTCCGTCGGTTTGGGCTCCGTCGGCTTGGGCTCCGTCGGTCTGGCTGAGGCGCTGCGCGCCGGAGTCCTGCACGAGCACCCCGGCGGCCGGTACGGCTTCCGCCACGCGCTGGCCCAGCAGGCCGTCTACGACGTCATCCCCGGCCCCGAACGCCGGTCGGCGCACGTCCGGGCGATGGCAGCGCTCGCCGCGACGGAAGCGCCGCCGCTGGTGCAGCTGGCCTTCCACGCCCGGCAGGCCGGGAACATCGACGCCTGGGTGAGCCACGGGACCGCCGCCGCCCAGCAGGCCGCCGCGTTGGGCGACACCGCCCTGGCCGTGGAGGTGGTCGAGGGCATGCTCGACGACCCCGACCTGCCGGTGCGCGACCGTGGCCCGCTGGTGCTGATGCTGAGCCGATTCGCGGCGACGGGCCTGTCGCACCAGCGGGTGGTGCGGCTGCTGCGCCAGGTGCTGCGGGGCGACTTCCTCTCCCGGGACGTGCGCGGCGAGGTGCGGCTCAACCTCGGCGTCGTCCTGTCCAACCAGGCGGGCGACGCCGCCGCGGGGCGGCCGGAGATCATGGCCGCCCTCGCCGAGCTGAACGACCGGCCGACGCTGGCCGCCCGCGGCTGGGCCAGCATGGCGATGCCCGAGTGGGGCGCCGAGTCGCTGGCGGAGCACGCGGAGTGGATGGCCCGTGCGGAGGCGCTCGTCGCCACCGCCGACAACCCGGAGCTGTCGGCCGCGGTCCTGGCCAACCGGGCCTCCTTCGAGATGACGACCGGCTCTCCCGGCGCGTTCGACGTCGCCGCGAGGCTTCCGGCCGAGGACCCGCGCACGGGGGTCCGGCGGGAGGTCGCCAGGGCGTACTGCAACCTCCACGACTCGGCGACGACCGTCGGGCTCTACGCGGCGGCCGAGCGGTTCGCCCGGGAAGGGCGGCGGCTCGCCCTGGAGACCGGCGCGCAGTATCCGGCCTTTCTCCTCGCCGCCTCCGCGATCCGCAGGGAGTGGCTCACCGGACGGTGGGACGGGCTGCGCGACCGGGCGGCGTCCCTGGGGGAGTCGGCCACGGAGACGCCGCTGATCGCGGTGGACCTGTGGCTGGTGCTCGGGCTGCTCGCCCTGGCGACGGGCGAATGGGAGGAGGCGGTCAGGCAGTTCCACCGCGCGGGGCTGGACGCGCCGGAGGCCCGCAACGTCCCGGTCGTGACGGCCGCCGCCGGGGGGCTCGTCGATCTGCACCTCGCCCGGGGAGCGGGGGACGAGGCCGTCGCGGAGGCCGGGCGGGCGGTCGCCCGGCTGCGCCGCAAGGGCGTGTGGGTGTGGGGCGCGGGCCTGGTCCCGTCGGCCGTCGCCGCGTTCGCCAGGGCCGGGCGCATGGAGACGGCGGCGGAGCTGGTGGACGAGTACGCCGCCGGGATCGCGGGCCGGGTGGCGCCCGCCGCGCACGCCGCGCTCGACGCCGCCCGCGGGGCGCTCGCCGCCGCCGAACCCCGGCACGCCGACGCCGCCGCCTTCTACGCCCGGGCCCGCGAGGCGTACGCCGCCCTGCCCCAGCCCTACGCGGCGGCGCGGTCGGCCGAGGGCGAGGCGCGGTCCCGGCTCGCGCTCGGAGACGGCGCCGCGGCGGCGGGCTACCGGGAGGCCGCGGAGTCGTACGCCCGGCTCGGCGCCACGCACGACGCCGCCCGGTGCAGGCGGGTGCTGCGCGACATCGGAGTGGACGTCCCGCTCCCGCGCGGCGGGCGGCGGGGCGCCGGCGCGCTGTCGCAGCGGGAGCGGGAGGTCGCCAGGCTCGTCGCGCTCGGCCGGACCAACCGCGAGATCGCCGACGTGCTCTTCCTGTCCACGCGCACGGTCGAGACCCACGTCGCCACCGTGCTGCGCAAGCTCGGCGTGCGGTCGCGGACCCAGATCGCACCGCCCGCCTGACCGGCCCCCGGGACGTGGAAACCCCCGGGACCGTGCGGTCCCGGGGGCTGCGCCGCCGTCACTCAGAGCGTGATGCTCCACGAGTCGAGGTAGCCGGTGTCGTAGTAGTACTGGTCGCGGACCTCAAGGGTCCAGGTGCCCGCCGCCGTCTGGGTGACCGGGACGGAGTAGGTCCTGGTGCCGAAGGAGGTGCAACTGGAGCCGCCGCTGGACTTGACCGTGTACCAGGTGCCGTTCGGGCCCTGGAGTCTGATCCGCAGGTCCTCGGCGCAGGTGTGCGAGATCGTGATGCTCAGCTGCACCGGGGAGGCCGCCGTCCCCGTGGCGGTCGAGGTGATCGGGCTGGTGATCGTGGACAGGTCGTTGATCGTGTAGTTGGTGCCGTTGGTGAACGTGCGCCCGCCCGAGGTGCCCGACACCGTCAGCGTGTACGACGCGGTGTGGCCGCCCGAGGACCCGCTGCCGGTGACGGTGACGGTGTACGTCCCCGAGGGCGTGGACGCGCTGGTGGAGATGGTCAGGGTGGAGGAGCCGCCCGAGGTCACCGAGGACGGGCTGAAGCTCGCGCTCGCCCCGGACGGGAGTCCGGAGGCGCTGAGGCTCACCGTCTGCGCGCTACCCGAGGTGGTCGACGTCGCGACCGTCGCGGTGGCCGACTGGCCGGGCGTCACCGTGCTCCCGGTGGGGCTGAGCGACAGCGAGAAGTCGTTGCCCGACGAGCTGCAGCTCGCCTCGCCCGACTGCGCCGGCACGCCGACCGCGTTCCAGGCCGCCTTGGTGGCCGCGCACTCGGCGCTGCTCGCGCCGTACAACTCGACCGCCGCCGCCAGCGACGCGGTCCTGACGTTGACGTACTTCCAGGTCGAGGTCTTACGCTGCAGCGCGCCCATGTAGATCTTGCCGGCCTTCTGGATGCCGACGCCGGTCACCGAGGAGGGACCGCCCGAGCAGATCGGGCTGTTCGGCTTGCCGCCGCCCGGCGAGGAGCCCTCGGCGAGCAGGTAGAACCAGTGGTTGAGCGGGCCGGCCGCGGAGTGGACCTCCGTGCTCGGGATCGAGGAGGAATAGCAGTTGGGGTCGCCGGCGAGGGACGGGTTGTACATGTAGCGGATCGGCCCGTCGCCGACGAGGTCGACCTCCTCGCCCACCTGGTAGTCCGGCGGGTCGTTCGGGTTGTTGGCGTACGCCTCGGTGAGCGAGCCGAAGATGTCGCCGGTGGCTTCGTTCAGGCCGCCGTTCTCGTTGCCGGATCCGGCCGCGCCGGGCGTGGTCTGGAAGATGGCGTGGCCGAACTCGTGCGCCACGACGTCGATCGTGGTGGCCTGGCGGGCGTTGTCCTGCGAGTGGCCGAAGTTGGTGTAACTGCCGTTCCAGTAGGCGTTGACGTCGGACAGGCCCACGCGGGCGGGGAAGCCGCCGCCGCTGCCGTTGATGCCGTTGCGGCCGAGCCAGTCGCGCAGCATGTCCCACTCGCGCTGGACGCTGTAGAGCGCGTCGACGCAGGCGGTCTCCAGGTTGGTCCCGCTTCCGGTGCCCCAGGAGTCGTCGGTGCCGGTGTAGGCCGAGCCGTTCTGCCCGCCGCACTTGATGCCGCTGCGGGTGGAGTCGGTCATCGAGTAGGAGGTGCCGGAGCCGCTCGTGTTGATGGTGACCGTGCCGTAGTAGTAGCCGTTGCCGGTGCCCGCCTTCACCTGGTCGTAGGAGTCTGCGATCTCACCGGTGGTCGCGTCGACGAAGACGTGCTGGATGCTCGGCCTGCCGTCGGCGATGCCGGAGACCAGCGCCTCCCACGCCAGGCGCGGCTTGCCGCCCCAGGCCAGGACCACCAGGCGCGGGGCCGCGGTGTCGTCGACCCGCGACAGCACGGTCTTCGCCGTCGAGGTGGCGGTCTCCGCGGTGACCGTCGGCGAGGTCGGCACGCCCAGGGGAAGGGCGCCGGACGCCGCCTCGGTGTCGCGTACGCGCCCGTTCGCGTCGGTGACCACGACCGCGTCGCCGCCCACGATGGGCAGGCCCTTGTACGCGCGCTCGTAGGTGACGTAGTACATGCCGCCGCCCGGCGTGACGGCGGTGCGCCGGTAGGTCTCGTTGGGGGACACGCGCAGGTCGTCCAGGCCGCTCGCGACGGCCTGGTCGGCGGCGGCCGCGGCCCGCTGCGCCGGGTCGTCGGCGAGGGACCTGACCGCGCTCTCGCTGCCGGGCGGGGGCTTGGCCGCGGCGACGGTGGGGGGTACCACCACGCTCGTCACGGCCAGCGCGCCGGCCGCCGCGAGCAGTGCTGTGCGCCTCATGGGCGTCTTCCTTTCTCTGCCTCCCACATGACGTCCGCCTTGTGGGCGGGCGCCGGCGGTCGCGCCTCCGGGAGACCAGCCCGGGCGGCGGACACAGTGGGATTTGGGGGGTGATGAGAGAAATGGATGGTGCTTTCCGCTGTGGCGGGCACGAGCGGAGACGTCTCTCCCATGGCGGAGACGGCTGGGAGAAAAGAGGGGAGTTCTACGTCAAGGGACTCCTCGTTTCGCCGACCCGGCCGGGGAAACCGGCCCGTGCGCGACGTTAGAACCATGGTCCGGACGCGAACATCCGTAGCGATATCCGTACATCTACGGAAAAGCGACGGCCTTAGTGCGTAGGGCGTAAGAAGACGGCCACCACGTGGGGGAGGGGAGACGAGGCGAACGGGCGAGGAGCGCTAGGTTCGACGCCATGGAAAGGATGACCGAGGCGGAGTGGCGCGAGTTCGCCATGAGCGGCACCAGGACCGGCAAACTCGCCATCACCAGGGCGGACGGGCGGCCGCACGTGACGCCTATCTGGTTCGCGCTCGACGGGGACGACGTGGTGTTCACCACTCACGAGAGCGGAGTGAAGGCCAAGGCGCTGCGCCGCGATCCCCGGGCGACCCTGTGCGTCGACGACCAGGCCCCGCCGTACTCGTATGTGATGGCCGAGGGAGAGGCGACCCTGTCGGACGACCTCGCCGAGGTGCGCCACTGGGCGACGGTGCTCGGCGGCCGCTACATGGGGGAGGACCGGGCCGAGGAGTACGGCCGGCGCAACGGTGTCCCGGGGGAGTTCCTCGTGCGGCTGCGCGTCGGGAAGGTCGTCGCGTTCAGGGACGTCGCCGGCTGACCGGCTGCGACGACGGCTGGTCGCCGGGGCCCCGCCGCGCGTCGACCGCTCTCGGCGGGGCCCCGGCCGGATGCGCCTACTCGTCCTTCTCGGACGTGTCGCCCTTGCCGGGTTCGGCCATGCGGCGGTGCATGGCGGCCTTGGCCGTGTCCGGGGTGACCCGGCCCGCCACGCTCTGGACCTTGTTCATGAGGGACCCGGCGACGACCTTGTCGTCGCCCTTCATCAGCGCGTCGAAGCCCTGCCGGGCGACCTCGGCCGGGTCGTCCTTCTTGCCCGAGCCCACCCGCGTGTCCTCCATGCCGGCCCGCTCGAAGAACTCGGTGTCCGTCGGGCCCGGCAGGAGCGAGGTGACGGTGACCCCGGAGTCCTTCAGCTCGCTCCGCAGGGCCTCGGCGAACGAGTGGAGGAACGCCTTGCTCGCGGCGTACGCGGCCTCGAAAGGCCCGGGCGTGAGCGCGGCGACCGACGACGTGAACAGGATCTTCCCCTTGCCGCGGGCGGCCATGGCGGCGACGGCGCGCTTGGCCAGGTGCACCGAGGACGTGACGTTGAGCTCGACGAGCTTCAGCTCGGCCTCCAGGGAGGTCTCGCGAAAGGCGCCGCCCACCCCGACGCCCGCGTTGACCGCCACGGCGTCGACGGGCCGTCCGGCCGCGACGGTCGCGGTCCACAGCCGCTCGACCTCGTCGTACTGGGTGAGGTCGGCGCGCACCGGTATGACCTGCCCGCCGTGCTCCTTCAGCGACTCGGCGGCGGTGTCGAGCTCCGCGTCCTCCGCCGTGACCACCACGTCGAAGCCGTGCTGGGCGAACTGCCTGGCGAGCTCATACCCGATGCCGCTGGAGGCGCCGGTCACGAGGGCCAGCGGCCGTTCCGTCGTCGTCATCTCTCCTCCTTCTCGTCGTGTCGTCCGTCCGCTCCGCGCATGGCGCGGACCGCGAGCGCCAGCGTGGCGCCGTACGCCACGTGCGCCGCGGCCATGACGACCGGGCGGCCGCGCGCGGGGTCGCGCGAGGCGGGCGGCAGGATGTTCAGTGCGGGCATCCAGCCCTCGTAGGCGCCGAGCCAGATCAGCAGGGCGTAGCCCACTCCGAGGGGAACGCCGGCCCCGCGCCCGCGGGTGAGCAGCGTGAATGCCGCGCCGCAGCCGGCGCCGAACCCCAGGTGCGCGGCGGCGCCGAGGACGCTCTCGCCGGGTTTGGGCCGGTGCCGCCGGCCCGGCAGAGCCGCCCTGACGATGTGCTTGGGCGGCTGGCCCGGCATCAGGCCGCTCTTCTGCCCGGCGAGCATCACCGCGCTCATCGTGAGGGTGGACAGCGCTCCGGCGGCCGCGCCGCGTACGAGGTGGCGGATCAAGGATCTCCTCCAGGAGGCTTCTACAGACGCCGGGAGAGCTTCTCGGCGAGTCCCGCGGGGTCGGCGACCGTCACGGTCAGGCCGGGGTGACGCAGCAGCCCGAGCGGCTCGCCGCCCCGGATCGGCTCGTGGAACCGCACGCACAGCCCTTTGCGGGCGTTGGTGGCGAACGTGAGGCCGCGGTCGGCGAGCGACACGTGGACCCCGATCGCCCGGAACGGGGAGTAGGGGCCGGTCGTCTCGACGCCGGAGACGTTGGCCAGCGGGGTCTCGATCACCCAGGGCCCGAAGCGGACCCGCAGCGTGCCTGGGCCGACCAGGGCCCCGGCGGTGTCCGGGCGGATGCCCAGGACGGACAGCAGGGGGGTGAATCGGGGGTCGAAGTCGAACGCGAAGCGTTCCGGCTTGCCCGCGGTGGTGTCGTCGGCCATCGCTACCCCTCCCGGCACCTCGGTCGTCGACGAGTCCGGCCGGCGGGTCTCGGCGCGGAGCTGCGGCGCCTCGCCCCCGGTCGCGGCGGCTCCGTCTCCGGCGACGTCCCACCAGGACAGAGCGCGTAAATGCCGCCATACCCCCTCGGTCGGGATCAAACAGGGCCTTCACGCCGCGAAGCCCCGGCCGGGGGAGGACCGGGGCTCCGGCGACCGCCTGCCGTACGGCGGCGGACGGACGTCAGTCCGTGCTGATGGCGCCCACGAGGTCGCCCACCGGACGGTCGGGCAGGGCGCGGGCCACGTCGGCCAGCGCGACGATCCCCACCAGCTTGTGGCCGTCGATGACGGGCAGGCGGCGGACCTTGTGCGTGGCCATCGTGCTCAGGATCTCGGCCGCGTCGTCGTCGGCGCCGATCGTGACGGCCTCGCCCTGGGCGAGCTCACCGGCCTGGCACGACTTCGGGTCCTTGCCCTGGGCCAGCACCTTCACGACGATGTCGCGGTCGGTCAGCACGCCCTTGAGCCGGTCGTCGGTGCCGCAGATCGGCAGCGAGCCCACGCCGAGGCGCGCCATCTTCTGCGCGGCGTCGAGGACGGTCTCGTCTGCGTTCACGCACTCGGCCCGGGGGGTCATGATGTCGCGAGCGGTCGTCATGCCTTCTCCTTTCTTTCGTGTGCGGTAGGCGCGGCCGGGGGATCGGCCGCGAGAAGGGACCGGGTTCACACCCCGGCGCCCATGCCCGCCGCCTACCCCCGGCGGCACGGAGTACTCCGACTCACCGTTTTCCTGGCCGGTCACCCGCACCCGCTGCGGGCCGGCGGGGACGCGGTCGGCGAGATCGGGCGGCCGGGCAACGTCCTCGGCCCGCTGCCCAGGGCCGGACTGACCGACGTCGACGTCGATCTCGCCCCCGGCGACGCGCCTCCCGGGCCATGGGGGGATCGCCGAGGCGGTCGTGAACGAGGCCGTCGCCTTCCGGTCCGGGCTGCCCCGCGACGACATCGCCGTCGTCGTGCTCAAGATCCCCGCCTGATCGCGGCGCGCCACGCTTCTTCTGGCGGAAGACCCGCCCCCGAAGGGACGGGGGACGGCGACTGGTGATTTCCCCGATGCCGTGACCGGTCCTGATCGCGAGACTCCTGTCATCCCCCACGGCAAGGAGATCTCATGCGTAGGATCGTCGGCCCCCTCATCGGCATCCTGGCCCTCCTCGGCTTCTTCGCCCCCGCCGCCCCAGCGCAGGCGGCCACGCACAACCCCGTCGTCTTCGTCCACGGCTACACGGGAAACAGCACCAACTTCGCCACCCTGCAGGCGTACCTGGTGGCCAACGGCTGGTCCGCCGGCCGGCTGTACGGCTACAACTACAACTGGGCCGGGTCGAACGTGATCAGCGCCCAGGGCCTGGCCGCTTTCGTCAACCAGATCAAGGCCAGCACGGGCGCGTCCAAGGTCGACATCGTCAACCACTCGATGGGCGGCCTGGTGACGCGGTATTACCTGCAGAAGCTCGGTGGAGCGGCCAACGTCGACCACGTCGCCTCGCTGGCCGGCGCCAACCACGGCACGACCTACGCCAGTGCCTGCACCATCAACATCTCGTGCATCGAGATGCTGCCCGGCTCGGCGTACATCGTCTCACTGAGCGGCGACGAGACGCCGGGGTCGGCGAAGTACGGCACCTGGGTGTCGCCCTGTGACGGCATCATCATCCCCTACACCAGCACCCGGCTGTCCGGGGCGGACAACCACACCCTCGCCTGCGTCGACCACCTGTCGATCCTGAGCAACATCCAGGCGATGTCCGGCATCCGCGACCTGCTCAACAGCTGATCGCCCCCGTTCCCGGCCGGGCGGCCCGGTGGCCGCCCGGCCGTCCGTCGCCCGGTTGTAACGGCCCTGCCACGATGGCGGGGAAATCGCCGTTCTCGTGCCGTTTCGGGGGCACCCTGGGGTCAGGCGGGAACGGGGAGCCGGAAAGCGGGGGCGGGATGGCGTGGGCAGCCCGGGCGGCCGCTGTCGTCATGGCCGTGGTGTCTCCGGTGCTCGTGGCCGCGGCGATGCTGATCTCCGCGGGGATTCCGGCGGAGTGGCGGCTGCCGGTGATGAACACGCCGCTGTCGGCGGCGGGGGTGACCTTCCCGGTGGTCGGCGCGTTCCTCGTCGCGCACCGGCCCCGGTTCGGGCCGGCATGGCTGATGTGCGCGGGCGGGCTCGGCGGCGCCGTCGGTGCGGCCGGACCCACCGGCCGAGGGCTACCCGTTCCCCGCCGTCATCCCCAACCCGCTGCAGATCCCCGCCCTGACGCCGTACATCCCGGCGGCGGGGGCGCTGGCCTGGACGGGGATCCTGGTCACGCTGCCGCTGGCGGCGCTTTCGCTGCTGCTGCGCCTGCGCCGGGCCGACCCGGTGGGCAGGCGGCAGATCGGCTGGCCGCTGTTCGCGTTCGCCGGGTACATCGTGTTCATGCTCGTGGGCATAGCCGCGCCGGAGCTGACCTGGCTGTCGATCGTCTGGGCGGCGCTCATCCCCGTCCTGATGGTGTTCTCGGTGATGCGATACCGGTTGTACGGCATCGACACCGTCATCAGCCGGACCTTCGTCACTGCGGGGCTGCTGGCCGTGGTCGGCGGGGTCTACTTCGGCGTGGCCGCGCTGTCGAGCCTGATGGTTTCCGGGTACGACCAGGTCGCCGGGCTCGCGTCCGCCCTCCTCACAGGCGCGTTCTTCCAGCCGCTGCGCCGGGTGCTGCAACGTGCCGTCGACCGCCTGCTCTACGGCCCGGTGGGCGACCCGCGCGTGCTCGCCGAGCGGCTGGTCCAGGAGGTGCGCCGGGGTGATCCGGCGCAGGCGCTCGCGCCGGTGATCGGCGTACTGCGCGAGGGCCTGGCGGTGCAGGGGATCGCGGTGGAGGTGACCGGCGGCGAGCCGGGGCACCAGGCGGTGACCACGGTCAGCGGGCAGGTCGGCGACTCCCCGCGTGAGGTGCCGTTGATCTGGCACGGCGAGCGGGTGGGGCGGCTGCTGGTCGGCCCGCCCGCCCCGCGACGCTTCCTCGCCGCGCACGACGAACGGGTGCTGGACACGCTGGTCCCGTACGCGGCCGACGTGGCACACGCGGTGCGGATGGCGGCCGACCTGCAGCGTTCCCGGGAGCGCATCCTGGCCGCCCGGGAGGAGGAGCGGCGGCGGCTGCGCCGCGACCTGCACGACGGCCTCGGCCAGACGCTCGGCGAGCTGGCCATGACCGTCACCATGGCCCGCCTCAGCCTGAAGACCTCCCCCAAGGCGGCGGAAGGGCTGCTGCGCGACTTGCGCTCCGGCATGGACGCGGTGACGGGCGACCTCCGGCAGCTCGTGTACGGCCTGCGCCCGCCCGTCCTGGACGATCTCGGCCTGGCCGCCGCCGTAGAAGCGCTGGCCGGGCCGGATGATGCAGAAGGCCCCGCCACGGCGGTGAGCGCCGAGGGCGACCTGGCCGACCTGCCCGCCGCCGTCGAGGTGGCCGTCTACCGGATCGTGCAGGAGGCGCTGACCAACGTCCGGCGCCACGCGCGGGCCACCCGTGTCCGGGTCGAGCTGCGCCGCGAGCCCGAGGCGCTGCGCCTGCTGATCGCCGACGACGGCGTGGGCCTGCCGCCGGAGCGCCGCTCGGGCGTCGGCCTGACCTCCATGCGCGAGCGCACGGCGGAGCTGGGCGGGACCTGCCTCGTCACCGGCGAGCCGGGGGCGGGCACCACGGTGGAGGTCACGCTCCCCATCCCTGCGGCCGGCGCGGCGTCTGAACAGGAGCCGGCGGCGCTCTCACCGACGCACCAGGCCGGCTGAGCCATACGCCACCTTCGTCCCTGTGGTTCACTGTGGATCATGCGAGGGACACGGGTCGGGGACGCGCGGGCCGCGGCGGCCCGATGGGTCGGCCGCGAGGCCGCCTCCGCCGCGAACTTCGCCGGGGCCTATCTGACCGGGTCGGCGGCCTGGGCCGATCCCGACGCGGTGCTACCGCCAACGTCGGACGTCGACGTGGCGGTCGTGGTCACCGATCCCGTCCCGCCGCCCAAGCTCGGCAAGGTCCCCTGGGAGGGCGTGCTCGTCGAGGTCACGTACGTGTCCTGGGAAGGGCTCGCCTCGGCGCACGACGTGCTGGCCTCCTGCCACCTGGCCGGCGCCTTCCGCACCGACACCGTGATCGCCGACCCCACCGGGCGGCTGGCCCGGCTCCAGGCCGCCGTCGCGGCGGGCTTCGCCGAACGGCGCTGGGTCCGTCTGCGGTGCGAGGACGCCGAACGCCGCATCACCGGCGGGCTCGCGGCGCTCGATCCCCGCAAACCGTTCCACGACCAGGTCACCGCCTGGCTGTTCCCGGCCGGCATCACGACCCATGTGCTCCTCGCCGCCGGGCTGCGCAACCCCACCGTACGGCTGCGCTACCCGGCCGTCCGCGAACTCCTGCGGGTGTACGGCCGGACGGACGTCTACGAGGAGCTGCTCGGCCTGCTCGGCTGCGCCCACCTGACCCGCGAGCGGGTCAGCGCCCACCTCGCCGCGATGACGAGGGCCTTCGACGCGGCGGCGGCCGCGGCCCGCACGCCGTTCCCCTTCTCCGCCGACGTCACCGCGGCGGCCCGGCCGGTGGCGGTGGACGGCAGCGCCGACCTCGTCGCGCGGGGACTGCACCGCGAGGCCGTCTTCTGGATCGCCGCGACGTACGCCCGGTGCCTGAAGATCCTCGCCGCGGACGCGCCCGGGGAGACGGGCCACCTCGCCGGGTTCGCGGACCTGGCGGCCGACCTGGGCGCCGGGTCGCCGGACGACCTGCGGCACAGGGCGAGCGAGGTGACCGCGTACCTGCCCCGCCTGCGCGCGGTCGCCGAGGAGATCATCGACGCGAACCCCGAGATCCGGGACGGGTCAGCTCCCGGCGGGTGACGGGCTCGGCGAGACGGCCGGCGAGGAACTGGGCGAAAGAGCCAGCGACGGGCTCGGCGACGCGCCCGGCCAGGGGGAGTAGGTGCTCCTCCACGCTCCGGGCGGCAGGACCGGGACGTAGACCCGGGCCGCCCCCGCGTTCTGGAACCGGAACGTCACGGGGATCGTGCCACCGCTGCCCAGCGGGCGGGTGAGGCCGGCGAGCAGCACCTGGGGGAGGGCCGTCCCGCCGACGTACTTCCCGCCGGGGACCTCCAGGCCGCCGGCGGGCAGGCGGGCCTCCCGGAACACGCCCCCGGTGTCCACCGACACCAGGCGGTCGGTGCGTCCGCTCTCGTTGAGCAGCATCATGTACATCGGCATGTCGGTCCCCGGCGGGGCGGGCTGCTGCGAGCCGATGATGAAGGCGTTGCGGAGCAGCAGACCGGGCAGGTTCACGTTCGCCCCCTCGTTCTGGGGCATCGTCTGGGTGTAGTAGTCCTGCTTGATGTCGCCGCAGGCGGCGGTGACGGCCGCGGCCGCGACGCATAGAGCCGCCAGGATCCTCCGCATGTCGACCTCGGCTCGCTCGGGGCGTCTTTCGAGGCTGGGTACCCCCTATGTCGGTTGTTTAGCACCAGAAAATTATGCGAGCCTCGGGACGAGGAGGAATCCCCGAGAAAGCGGAGGAAACGCATGCGGCTGATCTCCCCGGAGAAGGCCGGGTTCGCACCGGACCTGTCCCACCGGCTGGACGCCCTCGTACGGCGGGGCGGCGCTCCGGCCCTGCACGGCGTCGTGGTGGCCCGGCACGGCCGCGTCGTCCTCGAGTGGTACGGCGGCGGCGAGGACTACGTGATGAACACTCCGCTCGGCCACGTGGACTTCGGGCCGGACACGCTCCACGACCTGCGCTCGGTCACGAAGAGCCTGGTGGCGCTGCTGTACGGCCTGGCGCTGGAGTCCGGCCAGGCGCCGGACCCCGGCGAGACGATCCTGTCGGTCTTCCCCGAGTACGCCGACCTGGCGGCCGATCCCCGCCGGGCCGGGCTGACGATCGGCCACGCGCTGACGATGACGATGGGCCTGGAGTGGGACGAGAGCGCGCCCTACACCAGCCCGGCGAACAGCGAGATCGCGATGGAGCTGGCGCCGGACCGCTGCCGCTACGTGCTGGAGTGCCCGTTCGTGGAGGAGCCGGGCGAGCGGTGGCGCTACAGCGGCGGTGCCGCGGCCCTCGTCGGCGCGATCGTGGAGAAGGGCACGGGCCTGCGCCTTCAGGAGTTCGCCCGCACCGCGCTGTTCGAGCCGCTCGGCGCCGGGGACTTCGAATGGTCGGCCGGCTCCGACGGGAGCGCTCTGGCCGCCTCCGGCCTGCGTCTGACGCCGCGCGGCCTCGCCCGGATCGGGCAGGCGGTGCTGGAGCGGGAGGTCGCCCCCGGCTGGATCGGGGAGATGCTGCGCCCGCGTGTGCCCGCCTGGGAGGGCGTCTCCTACGGGTACATGTGGTACGCGGGCCCGGACGGCCGGGCGTCGGCCATGGGCAACGGCGGCCAGCGGCTTTTCCTGCTGCCCGATCTCGGCCTCGTCGTGGCCGTCACCGCCGGCGACTACAACGGGGCGGGCCAGGACACGGCGCCGAGGGCGGTCCTGGAGGACGTCGTCCTGCCCGCGATCACCTGAGGAGACACCAGATGATTTTCATCACCGCCAAGTTCCGGGTGCTGCCGCAGTACGCCGACCAGTGGCCGGAGATCACCCGTGAGTTCACCGAGGCGACCCGCGCCGAGCCGGGCTGCCTGTGGTTCGACTGGTCGCGCGGCCTCGACGACCCGGCCGAGTATGTCCTCGTCGAGGCGTTCCGGGACGACGAGGCCGGTGCGGCGCACGTCGGGTCGGAGCATTTCCGGACGGCCCGGCGGACGCTGCCGCCCCACCTCGCCGAGACCCCGAGAATCGTCAACGTCACGGTCCCGCAGGACGACTGGTCCCTCCTCGGCGAGATGGCCGTCCCCGCCGAGGACTGAGACGAAGTCAGAAGGCATCCAGAGGCCGCGACCGCGAGGCGGGAGGGGCGGGCCGGGACCGGCCGCGGTCGTCGTGCTCGGGGGCGGCGTCGAGTGTGCCGGCCCAACTGGCGAGGAGGCGGAGTTTGTCTTCGGACTCGCTGCCGGGTTCGCTGCCGTAGGCGACCAGGGTCAGGTTGTCGGCGGTCAGGTCGAGGGATTCGTAGGTGAGGTGGAGGTCGCCGACGACGGGGTGGTGGAAGGGCTTGGTGCCGATGTGGTGCTGGCGGACGTCGTGGCGGGCCCAGCGGGCGCGGAAGTCGTCGCTGCGGGTGGACAGCTCGCCGATGAGGTCGGCGAGGTCCTGGTCGTAGGGGTCGCGGCCGGCTTGGGCGTGCAGGAGGGCGACGGTGTCGTTGGCGGCGCGTTCCCAGTCGCCCCAGAACTGGTGGGAGCGGGGGTCGAGGAAGATGAACCGCGAGTGGTTGGGGGTGGCGCCGCAGGCTGCGCCGATCATGGGGGCGTACAGGGCGCGGCCGAGTGCGTTGGTCGCCAGGACGTCGCCGCGGCCGTTCATCACGAACGCGGGGGCGTCGGTCATGGCGTCCAGCAGCCGTTGCACGGTGGGCCGCACCTGCTGCGGGGTGGGGCGGCGCCGGCGACGCCGGGCGGGTGCGGCGGCACGGGCGAGATCCTCCAGGTGGGTGCGTTCCTCGTCGTCGAGCCGTAGGGCGCGGGCCAGTGCGTCCAGGACGCTGCCGGAGACTCCGGACAGGTCGCCGCGTTCCAGGCGGGAGTAGTACTCCACGCTGATCCCGGCCAGCTGGGCGACCTCGGCGCGGCGCAGGCCGGGGACCCGGCGGGTGCCGTAGGAGGGCAGCCCGGCCTGCTGCGGGCTTATCCTGGCCCGGCGGGAGGTCAGGAACTCACGGATCTCGGTGCGGCTGTCCACGTCTCCAGGCTAGGTAGCCTTCCCCATTGCAGGGATGCCCTGCCAGTACACCTTTCACCGGTGCCTTCCTCCCCCTCCGGCCGGCGCTTTGGATGGGTGGTGGCCACGCCGCCCAGCCCAGTGAGCACCGGCCCAGTGAGCACAGCCCAGTGAGCACCAGCCCAGTGAGCATTCGGGGGGCGGGCCCTTACCTGAGGAGCAATCACCATGCGTGTTCATGCCTACGCCGCGCCGGCCGCCGCCGAGCCGCTTGCCCCCACGATCATCGAACGGCGTGACGTCGGTCTCAACGACGTGCTCATCGAGGTCGAGTACGCCGGCATCTGCCACTCCGACATCCACACCGTCAACGGCGACTGGGGGCCCCAGCCCTATCCGTTGGTCCCCGGCCACGAGATCGTCGGCATCGTCACCGAGGTCGGCGCCGCCGTCACCCGGCACCGGGTGGGTGACCGGGTCGGAGTGGGCTGCATGGTCAACTCCTGTGGTGAGTGCGCCAACTGCCGCAACGGCGACGAGCAGTACTGCCTGGACGGGATGGTGCCCACCTATGGTGGCGTGGACCGGGACGGCACCATCACCCAGGGCGGCTACAGCACGCACGTCGTCGTCGACGCCGGCTTCGTCCTGTCGGTGCCCGAGGGCATCGACCCGGCGGCCGCGGCGCCGCTGCTGTGCGCCGGCATCACCACCTACTCGCCGCTGCGCCGCTGGGGGGCCGGTCCGGGCAAGAAGGTCGCCGTCGTCGGCCTCGGCGGGCTCGGGCACATGGCCGTCAAGATCGCCCACGCCATGGGCGCCGAGGTCACCGTGCTCTCGCAGTCCTTGAAGAAGCAGGAGGACGGCCTTCGGCTCGGGGCCGACCACTACCACGCCACCGGCGACCCCGACACGTTCGAGCAGCTCGCCGGCCGGTTCGACCTGATCGTGAACACGGTCAGCGCCCGCATCGACCTCGACGCCTACCTCGGCCTGCTCGCCGTCGACGGCACCCTGGTCAACGTCGGCGCCCCCGCCGAACCGTTGAGCCTCAACGTGTTCTCCCTCATCGGTGCTCGACGCTCCTACGCCGGGTCGATGATCGGCGGCATCGCCGAGACGCAGGAGATGCTGAACTTCTGCGCTGAGCACCGCATCGGCGCCGACGTCGAGCTGATCTCGGCGGACCAGATCAACGAGGCCTACCAGCGTGTCCTGGCCTCCGACGTCCGCTACCGGTTCGTCATCGACACCGCCGCCCTCGGCTGACACGTACCGCTACCGGCCCGCACGCTGTCCGCCCGACGCGACCGCCTGTACGCATCACCCGCCTCGGTGCACGCCGGAGCGAGCCAGGACAGGCAACGACGTGATGCCCTCGGAACCCCCGCATCGGGTTCCGAGGGCATCGCGATCCGTCGGCAGCCGAGGTCGCCGAGGTTCCCGGCCTTGCCGAAACGAGCGGTGCCAGGAGGCGCCGAGCGTCAGTGACGGTGGGGAACCTTGACGACGACGGTGTCCTCAGGGGCGATGGGACGCCCGTCGGCGGCCAGGATCCGCAGAGGGGCCAGCGGCCGGGCGGACAGCCGGTCCACCAGTTCGGAATGCGGCTCGTCCTCGGCGAAGAAGTGGCCCTCACCCCACTGCCTGAGGGCGACGATCACCGGGAAGAGCCCCCGGCCCTTGGGGGTCAGGACGTACTCCTGGTAGGCGCTTCCGTCGGAGGCCGGCACGACCTCGAAGACGCCGCCGGCGACGAGGGCACGCAGCCGTGCGGCGAGGATGTTCTTCGCGACGCCGAGACTGCGCTGGAACTCGCCGAAGCGGCGATGTCCGTCGAAGGCGTCGCGCACGATCAGCAGTGACCACCAGTCGCCGATGGCGTCCACCGAGCGCGCCACGGGGCAGTCGCTGTCGTCCAATCGGGTCCGTCTCACCACGGTCGTTCCTCTTTCTCACACCCCATTGGTTGCAACATGCTACCAGCTGCCCGTAGTCTCGCGCCTGGTAGCAACTTGAAACCAGGAGGGGTAATGGCCACGTGCGAGACCACGGACGGGCGCGAGACGCACATCGGGAACGCGGGTCCCGCACCACGCGGAACCACCGTGCTGTTCGCCCTGGCCGCCGGTACGGCCGTGGCGAACGTCTACTTCGCGCAGCCGCTGCTGGCCACCCTCGCCCAGGACTTCGGGATCGGGCAGGCGGCGGCCGGCGCCATGGTCACGGCGACCCAGCTCGGCTACGGACTGGGCCTGTTCCTGCTGGTGCCTCTCGGCGACGTGCTCGACCGGAGGAAACTGGTGACCACGCAGTCGCTGCTGCTGGCCGCGGCGCTCGCGGCCCTGGGCGCCGCCGCGCACGCGCCCGTGCTGTTCGCCTCCGCCGCCGCGGTCGGCTTCCTGGCCGTCGTCACGCAGTCCCTGGTCGCCTACGCCGCCGCGCTGAGCACGCAGGCCCGCCGAGGTCGCGTGGTGGGCCAGGTCACGAGCGGCATCGTGCTCGGGATCCTGCTCGCCCGCACCGTTTCCGGGCTGCTGGCAGACCTGGCCGGCTGGCGCGCCGTCTACCTCGCCTCGGCCGCGGCGATGCTGCTCCTCACCCTCGCCCTGCGGCGCGTCCTGCCACGCCGGCCCACGGCGCCGCCCCGCATGCCCTACCGCCGGCTGCTGGGTTCCACCGTCGCGCTGTTCGCCGCGGAACCCCTCCTGCGCACCCGGGGCGTGCTCGCCCTGCTCGTCTTCGCGTCCTTCAGCACGCTGTGGAGCTGCGTGGCCCTGCCGCTCAGCGCTCCGCCGCTGTCCCTGACCCACACCGCCATCGGCGCCTTCGGTCTCGCCGGCGCCGCCGGCGCCGCGGCCGCCGCACCGGCCGGGCGGCTGCACGACCGCGGCCTCGGCGAGCGGACCACCGGGGGAGCCCTGCTCCTGCTCGCGGTCTCCTGGATCCCCCTGGCCCTCACCCAGCGGTCCCTGTGGGCTCTCGCGCTCGGCGCGGTCCTGCTCGACCTGGCGGTGCAGGCCGTCCACGTCACCAGCCAGAGCATGATCTACGCCCACCGCCCCGATGCGGGCAGCCGGGTCATCGGCGGCTACATGATGTTCTACTCGGCTGGAAGCGCCGCCGGGGCGCTGGCCTCCACCACTGTGTACAGCGTCGCGGGCTGGGGCGCCGTCTGCCTGCTCGGCGCGGCCTTCAGCCTGGCGGCCCTCGCCGTCTGGGGACTGTCCGCACGCTGGTCCCGCGCCGCGACGCGCGGATGCCCTCGGAACCCCGCACCGGGTTCCGAGGGCATCGCGGTCCGTCAGTAGCCGAGGTCGCCGAGATCGGGCTGCTGCCGGCAGAGTGCCGAGGCGCTCATCCCCTGGCTCGGTGGCCGCCCTCTCGGTGACCCCGATGTCGGGGTCTTGCCGCGGGTGGCCACCCGTCGCAGTGGACTGAAAGGCGCTCAGAACCGGTAGGCGTCCCGGCGGTGCTTGATCGTCTGAATCGTCACGGCGCGCTTGTCCTCATCGATGCGGTAGACCACCCGGTAGGTTCCGCGCCGGGCGACGTACAGCCCCTCGTACGGTTCCTGGAGAGGCTTGCCCACCCGCCACGGTTCACGGGCTACCGCACCGGTGATGAGCTCCCGCGCGGCGGCGGCCACCTCCTCCGGGAGACCGCCGCTGAGGGCGCGGCGCGCCGGCGGAGCGAGGAGGACGCTGTATCGGTCACTCACGCACTCGCCTTGCCGAGGCGAGCGACCATGATGGCGGCCATCTCTTCCTCTGTCGTCACATCGCCCCTTGCCTCGGCGGCGGCGGCCTCGACGAGATCGGCGCGCATCTCAGGGTCGGCGAGGATTTCGAGAGTCTCCTGCAGGGATTCCCACTCCGCCACCGACACGATCATCGCGTGAGGGCGGCCGTTTCGCGTGAGAGTGAAGTGATCGTGCTCACGGGCAGCCCGATCGGCCAACTCGGTCAGCCGGTCCTTGGCCTCGCTGATCGGGATTATCTCCATGCGTCTATGGTAGACGTGTAGCCGAAATTCCGGCCAGCAAATCGGCCAATGGTCGTGGAGCTCAGGTGAGCAGGATGAACGAGGACGCCCTCGGAACCCCGCGTCGGGTTCCGAGGGCATCGCGGTCCGTCAGTAGCCGAGGTCGCCGAGATCGGGCTGCTGCCAGCCGCCCTGCGGCACGTCGCCCTTGTACGGCCCGCTCACGACCGGGGGCACGAAGGTCTCCTTGATCGTGCGGGCGTTGACCCAGCGGATCAGGTTGAAGATCGAGCCGGCCTTGTCGTTGGTGCCCGAGGCGCGGGCCCCGCCGAACGGCTGCTGCCCGACGACCGCCCCGGTGGGCTTGTCGTTGACGTAGAAGTTGCCCGCGGCGAAGCGCAGCCGCTCGGTGGCGTCGTCGATCGCGTACCGGTCCCGGGCGATGACCGACCCGGTCAGCGCGTACGGCGCGACGCTCTCCATCTGGTCCAGCACGGCGTCGTACGCGGTGTCGTCGTAGACGTGGAGGGCGAGGATCGGGCCGAAGTACTCCTTCGAGAAGATCTCGTCCGTGGGATCGGCGCACTCCAGCACGGTCGGCCGGACGAAGTAGCCGGCCGAGTCGTCGTAGGAGCCGGTGAGCACCTCGATCGAGTCTGCCGACCGCGCCCGGTCGATCGCCTCCCTGTGCTTGGCGAAGGCCCGAGCGTCGATCACCGCGCCCATGAACGTCGACAGGTCGCCCGACACGTCGCCCACGGTGAGCGACTCGGCCGCCGAGACGAAGTCGTCGCGCATCCGGGTCCACAGCGAGCGCGGCACGTACGCCCGGGAGGCCGCCGAGCACTTCTGGCCCTGGTATTCGAACGCGCCCCGCAGCAGCGCGGTCGCCAGCACACCGGTCTCCGCGGACGGGTGGGCCAGGACGAAGTCCTTGCCGCCGGTCTCGCCGACGAGCCGCGGGTAGCCGCGGTAGCCCGTGATGTTCTCTCCGACGGTGCGCCACAGGTGCTGGAACGTGGCCGTCGAGCCGGTGAAGTGGATCCCGGCCAGCTCGGGGTGGGGCAGGGCGACCTCGGAGACGGCGGCGCCGTTGCCGGTGACCATGTTGATCACGCCGGGCGGCAGCCCGGCCGCCTCCAGCAGCCGCATGGTGAAGTGCGCCGAGAACTGCTGCGTCGGCGACGGCTTCCACACCACGACGTTGCCCATCAGCGCCGCCGCCGCCGGCAGGTTGGCCGCGATGGAGGTGAAGTTGAACGGCGTGATCGCCAGGACGAAGCCCTCCAGCGGCCGATACTCCATGCGGTTCCACACGCCCGGCGCCGACTGCGGCTGCTCGGCGAGGAGCCGCCGGGCGTAGGCGACGTTGAACCGGAAGAAGTCGATCAGCTCGCACGCGGCGTCGATCTCGGCCTGCTGCGCCGACTTCGACTGGCCGAGGATGGTGGCCGCGTTGAGCGTGGCCCGCCACGGGCCGCTGAGCAGCTCGGCCGCCCTGAGGAACACCGCGGCGCGCTCCTCGAACGGCAGGGCCCGCCAGAGCGGCGCGGCCTCCAGCGCCGCGTCCACCGCCGCCCGCACGTCGGCCGCGGTGGCGTCGGCCGTACGGCCGAGCACGGCGGCGTGGTTGTGCGGCTGCACGACGTCGATCGGGGCGCCGCCGGCCATGCGCCGCTCGCCGCCGATCGTCATCGTCAGGTCGAGGGACGCCCCCGACAGCTCCTTGATCCGGGTCTCCAGGGCCGCGCGCTCGGCGCTGCCCGGTCCGTACGCGTGCACCGGCTCGTTCGCCGGCACCGGGACGTCGGTGATCGCATCCATCATTTACCCCTCAGAGCGCGAAGGAAGAAGGCGACGTTGGCCGGGCGCTCGGCGAGGCGGCGCATGAAGTAGCCGTACCAGTCGTCGCCGTAGGGGACGTAGACCCGCACCCGCGACCCGGCCGCGGCCAGCGCCGCCTGCCTGTCGGCCCGGATGCCGTAGAGCATCTGGAACTCGTAGTCGTCCGGGCCGCGCCCGGCGCTCACCGCGAGCGACTCGGCGATCGCGATCAGCCGGTCGTCGTGCGTGGCCACCATGGGATAGCCCGTGCCCGACATGAGCGCCCGCAGGCACCGCACGTACGCGCGGTCGACCTCGGCCTTGCTCTGCCAGGCCACCGAGGCGGGCTCGGCGTAGGCGCCCTTGACCAGCCGCACCCGCGACCCCGCGAGGTCGCGGCAGTCGGCCTCGCTGCGGAACAGGTAGGACTGGATCGCCACGCCCGTCTCCGGGAAGTCCTCCCGGAGCACGCGCAGCACGCCGAGCGTCGCGTCGACGGTGGTGTGGTCCTCCATGTCCAGGGTGACGGTGGAACCGCACTCCCGCGCCGCCGCGCAGATCTGCCGCGCGTTCTCCAGGGCCATGCCCGGGTCGAGGGCCTGGCCGACGGCCGACAGCTTGACCGACACCTCGGCCCGGTCGCCGAGGCCGAGCGGCCGCAGCTCCTCAAGCAGCGAGACGTACGCCTTGGCGGCGGCGACGGCGGTTCCGGGGTCCCGGACCTCCTCGCCCAGATGGTCGATCGTGACGGACAGCCCCGAACCGGTCAGGCGGCGCGTCGCGGCGACGGCGTCCGTGGTGGACTCCCCGGCCACGAAGCGGTCGACGACCTTGCGCGTGAGCGGGAGCCCCGACACGGCCCGGCGGGCGAGCGGGCTGCGTGAGCCCGCGAGAAGCAGGGAACCGAGCATGGCCTCAGGCTAAATCCGCACGTCACGGAAGTTCCACGGACATCCGCCACAGCATTTTTCGACAAATGCACAAGAATGTCAGCATGCAAGACATCGTCGATGAGATCTCCCGGCTGCTCGACGCCTCCGTGACGCTGGAGGACCGCTCGTTCAACCTGCTGGCGTACGGCGCGCAGAGCGGGGACATCGACCGCGTGCGGCAGGAGTCGATCCTGCGCAGGCACGCGTCCGACGAGGTGCGGGCCCACTTCGAGGCGTACGGCATCGCCACCGCGACGGGCCCGGTGCGCATCCCCGGGCTGCCCGGCCTGCTCGGCCGCGTGTGCGTGCCGCTGCGGCACGGCGGGGTGACCTACGGCTACCTGTGGGCGCTCGAATCCGGGGCGCTCACCGACGAGCGACTGGCCGCCGTCGCGCCGCTGGTCGGCCGGGCGGCCGCGCTGCTGGCCACGCAGGCCCGCGGGCGGCACGCCCCGTTGCGCCAGTTCTTCTCGGCCGACCCCGCGGTTCGCGCCACCGCCGGGGTGGACGTCGAGGGACCGGTGACGGCGGTGGCCGTGCGGACGCCCGCGGAGGTCCCCGGACCGCCGCGCACGCTGCCGCGCGGCGTGCTCGCCGACCCGGACGTGGCCGACACGGCCGTGGACGCGCGGCTGCTCGCGGTGCTGGCGCCCGCCGCGCAGGCCGCGCACGTCGCGCGCCTCCTGCACGGCCTGTACGGCATGGCCGCCGGAGTCGGGGGCCCGCGCGACGACCCGGGGGAGGCGTGGCAGAGCTGGCGGGAGGCGCTGCTGGCGCTGCGGGTGGCCGAGCACGTCGAGCGGCACGCCCCGGTCGCCGACTGGAGCGCGCTCGGCGTCTACCGGCTGCTGGCCCGGCTGTCCCCGCGCGACCTGGCCGACCTCGCCGCCGAGTCGGTCGCCCTCACGCCCAGGATCGCGGCGAGCGTGGAGGCCTACCTCGACCACGCCGGGCAGGTCCAGGAGACGGCGGCGGCGCTGGGCGTGCACAGGCAGACGCTGTACTACCGCCTGGGCAAGGCCGGGCACCTCACGGGGCTCGACCTCGCCGACGGGGAGGACCGCCTGCTGCTCCACCTGTCGCTGAAGGCGGCGGCCCTGCTCCCGCCCCACCCGTGAAGGGGCTACCCGATCCTGGTCATGTTCGACTCGTAGCCTCCGCCGCCGGGGTAGTTCCAGCGGCCGGTCATGGCGTCGCCGTCGGCGGTGAAGGTGCCCCGGAAGTACGCCGGAGACCCCTTCTCGCCGAACCAGATGGTGAGCGTGTCGCCGTCGAGTTCGTAGACGTAGTCGAGGGTGTCGCCCCCGCTGCCGTAGTAGCGCGACTTGATGTCCTCACTCGGCTTGTCGGCCCCGTAGGACCTCTCACGGCCGATGACCTCGAGGCCGACGATCGGCTGGCCGTCCTGCTCCATCCGGATGTCCTGGATGAGGAAGAATCCCCCCTCCATCCACCGGTAGGTGACCGTGCCCTCCGCGCCGCCGCTCACGCGCCATGAGCCGACCAGCCGGTCCAGCGCCCTGACCTGCTCGTCCGGCTGCGTCGTCTCGATGATGTCCGGCATGGTGTTCCCCTTCTCCGTTGGTGGCGTTCTGCGATACCGCTCGTACGACGGCGCGGGCCGGGAAAGGGAATCGGTCCGCGCGGTCATCCCGCATCACGATCCGGTAACGGCCTGTTCGACGATGGAAGGGCGGACGGAGAGCGGCAGGCCGAACAGGGGCAGCAGCTCGGGGCCGAAAGTGGTGATCTCCGTGATGAGGCCGTCCTCGGCGCACAACACGTCGATGTTGACCGCGGTGTAGGAGGTCTCACCGGGCCGCCGCACGTAGTTCGCCACCGCGGGCTGCCGGTTCACCGCGAGCGGGACGCAGTGCCACTCGCCCCACCGCTCCTCGCCCTCCAGGACCGGGCGCCACATGTCGAGCACGGCCGCCCGCCCGTCGTACACCAGGGCGGCGGGCGGCATGGCCTGCAGGACGTCCTCGCGCAGCAGCGCCGCCAGCGCCGCCAGATCGGCGTTCCTGGAGGCGGTGACGTAGCGCTCCAGCAGATCGAGCTCGTCGCGGCTGGGCCGGGTGGCCGCGGACCAGTCCGCCCGACGCCTGGGCAGCCGCCCGCGCAGCGTCGCGCGGGCGCGCTGCAACGCGCTCTTGACCGAGGCGACGCTCATCTCCAGCGCCTCGGCGGTCTCGGCCACCGGCCGGCCGACGACGTCGCGAAGGATCAGCACGGCCCGCTGACGCGGCGGGAGGTGCTGGATCGCCGCCAGGAACGCCAGCTCGACGGTCTCCCGGGCGATCGCCACCGCGTCCGGCGCACCCTCGTCCGGCGCCGCCAGATCAAGCAGCTCGTCCGGATAGGGCTGGAGCCAGGGGACGTCGGCCGCGGCCGGTCGCCCCGGGCTCTCCGAGACGTCCGCCGCCACCGTCTCGCGGGCGCGGGCCGGGCCCGACAGCGCGTCCAGGCAGGCGTTCGTGGCGATCCGGTACAGCCACGCCCGGAACGTCGAGCGTCCCTCGAAGCTCTCCCGCGCCCGCCAGGCCCGCAGCAGCGTCTCCTGCACCAGATCCTCGGCGTCGGTGAACGACCCGAGCATCCGGTAGCAGTGCACCCGCAGCTCGTGCCGGTGACGCGTGGCGAGCTCGCCGAACACGGCCTCGTCGCCCGCCCGGACCGCCTCTGCCGCGGGTTCGGCCCTGGAATCCGCCGGGGGTTCCGCTGTGGGTTCCGCCGAGGGATCGGCCGGGGGTTGCCCGGCCGTGCCGTGCCGTTCGCTCACACCCGCCCCGCGTCTCCGTCACGCATCCGAGATCATCCGGTAAGGCTACCGCTCCGGAGCCCGGTAGACCCGCACCCAGTCGACGTACACCGTGCCGCCGGAGGCGTCGTTGCGCAACACCAGGCCCATCTGGGATCGGGGGACGTACGGGCCGGTGTAGTTCCACACCTGCCTGCCGTCGAACCAGAAGGTCACCCGGCCGGGCAGCCAGTCGACGGTGACCGTGTGCCACTGGGTGAAGTCGGCCGCCATCGCGGCCTGGGCCAGTTCCCGGCCCTGCCGGACGGACAGTTCCACGCGCCGCCCGCCCGCGATCCCCGCCACGCCGATCGCCGTGTCCTCCGTCCCCGCGCCGTCCGTCTCGCCGGACTGCGAGACGTCGTCCTGCGGCCCGGCGTATTCCGAATCGTCGCGCCACGAGTCGTCGTATCGCGATTCGTCGTATCGGGAGCCGTCGCGCCGCGAGTCTCCGTTCTGGGCGGCGCCCGACTGGGCGGACCGCAGCAGCGCGACGGGAAGCGCGCCCCCCTCGGCCCGCAGGCGGACCTCCCAGCGGCCGTACAGCTGGACCGAGGTTCCGGACAGGTCCACGTCGCCGCCGCCCCCGGCGAGACGCAGCGCCTGCCCGCCGAAGTCCTCGGCCAGGGCCGGGTCGCCCCAGCCGCCCGCGGAGGCGCCGGACGAGCGGGGCGGTGTAGCGGACGGCGTACGCGACGGCGGGGAGGACTCCCGCGCGGGCGCGCGGTCCGCCCGGGGCACGTCTTCCGGTTCGATGGCGTCCACCACGACCGGCCGGTCGGCGGTGCGCACGGGCCGCGCGAGCCGCATCGGCGGCTCGGTCTCGGTTCCGGTCGTGGGCGCGGGTGTCGCCCGCGGGCCGGACGAGAGGCCGGGTGACGGAATTGGGGAGGGGCGCGGTGACGGGGCCGCGGGGACGTCGCCGATCTTCTCGGCGACCGTGGTGTCGCCGATCTTCTCCGCGGCCTCGTCGCCGTTCCGGCCGGCGTCCTCTCCGGCGGGTGCGGCGGCCGCGGTGGCGGTCTGCGTCGCGCTCAGCCCCGCCGCGTTCGCGTTGCCCGGCAGCGCGCCGGGCGAACCGGGGGAGGACGCCGACCCTTGTGCGGTGGACTCGCTCCCGGCGTTGAACACCTTCGTGGAGTCCCCGCTTGAACAGGCCGTGGCGGCGGCGATGAGCATCGCCGCCGCCACCGCTAAACCAGGCCCATGACGTGACATGAGCCGAGTTAATCACATGATTTCACTCAGATAACGGCCTAAATCCGGTAATATCGCTTGCCTTTACGCGCACGTCTTCTCGTAAACGCGGAGCAGTTCCATGCTGATTCGCTCGACCGAATAGCGGGAACGGGCGCGGTCGGCGGCCGCGTAGCCGATGGCCGTGCGCAGGGTGGCGTCGCCGAGCAGGCGGCGGATCCGGTGGGCGATCTCCAGCGGGCGGTCGGGCCGGGTCAGGAATCCGGTCACGCCGTCCACCACCGAGTCGAGGTGCGCCCCGGTGGCCGAGGCGATGACCGGAATGCCGCAGGCCATGGCCTCCAGCGCGGCCGTGCCCGTGGGGACGGTCGGCGGCAGCGACAGCACCAGGTCGGCGCTGCGCATGAGCTTGGGCATCGCGGTGTGCGGGACCATGCCGAGCATCTCCACGCGGTCCGCCACGCCGTGCTCCCCGGCGAGGGCGCGCAGCCGCTCGACGCTCTGGTCGTCGCCGCCCGCGATCACCAGCTCGGCGTCCGGTACGGCCCGCAGGGCGTGCACGGCCCAGTCGGCGCCCACGTGCCCCACGTGGAGGAGGCGGGGCCGCTCGCCCCTCGGGAAGGCCGGGCCCTGACGGCGGAAGCGCTCGATGTCCACGCCGTGCGGGACGACCGAGATGTTGCGGCGCGGCACGCCCATCCGGATCAGCTCGGACTCCTCGTCGGCGCAGGCGGCGATCACCGCCCTGGCCCGGCGGCCGATCGCGCACTCCAGCCGCCGCACCGGCGCGGCGCTCCGGGCGTCGTCGTAGTGACTGTGGAAGGTCTGGGTGACCGGCACGCCCAGGCCCTCGGACCCGGCGATGGCGGCCAGGCCGCTGGACCACGAGTAGGCGTGGATGATGTCCGGGCGGTGCTCCCGCCACCTGCGCCGCAGGCCGTCGCTGAAGTCCGAGATGTAGGGCAGGAGGTCGCTTTCCGACAGCTCCACGTCGGGTCCGGCGGGCACGTGCTCGACGCCGTCCCCCTGGACCTTCGAGCGGGTGTAGACGGTCACCCGGTGGCCCCGCCCCAGCTCACGGGCGATGGCGGGAGTGTCGGGAGTCAGCTCGTGCGCGGAGACGATTGCGATATCCATGGCACACCTCAAGACAGGAAGGCGTCTGAAAGGGTGTGCCTGCGTCCTAGGCACGATCGATGTAGAGGATGTTTACCTTACTCTGATTCGCGCTAAACGCCTAATCGGGAAAAATCATGCGCACTCCTGCAGCCGCACCGTTGCCGCCTGCAACCTGATCCGGCAGCCGCTCTCCTCCTGCCGAATGTCCAGGTAGTCGCAGATCTGGCGGGCCACCCACAGGCCGTCCCCGGGCCGCTCGTCCGGACCCGGAGGAGTGAATCCGGCGAGCGGATCACACTCCGTCTCCCGGCCGGCCCACAGGTCGCACACCAGCGCCCCGAACGTCTCCCACATCCGGGCGATCAGCGGCAGGCCCAGGTAGCGGGCCGCCTCGTGCACGGCCACGCACAGCATCGTGGCCCTGTCCTCCGCCAGCCCGTGGAGCCGGGCCTGCTCGCCGGCGAAGCGCCGCACGCGCCGCAGGTGACCGATCGTCGCGACCGCCGCGTCTCGGGGAACCTCCGGCAGCGGCTCGCGGTCGCACTCCCCGATGAAGCGCGCCGGGTCGGCGTACGTGGGGGAGGGCCGCCGCTCCCGGCCGCCGACGCTGATCGAGGGGTGGGTGCGCAGCGCGTCCTCGACGACGCCGGGACCGGCCGTCCTGGTGTCGTACGGGCAGATCATCCACACGCCCGTGCCGGCGAGGATGACGTTGAGCGCCGACTCCATCCGCTTCCAGGTCACGACGTCGCGGGCCGAGCGGCCGGCCCACACGGGCTCGGCCAGAACGCGGACCCGCCCGCGCGCCGCGTTGCGCTCCCAGTAGCGCAGGAACGCGGCCGCCCGCTGCGCGGTGCGGCGGCCGAAGTACGCGCTCTCGGCGTAGTCGACGCGCCGGGCGTCGTCGCCCAGCGCGGCGCCGAGGAGATCGAGGTTCCCCGCGGTCGTGGTGACCATCACCGGCTCGCCCTTGTCCAGCCCGTCGCGGACGAACGGCACGGCCGTCCCGAGGAACTCGTCGTCGGAGCCGTACAGTCCGGCCTCGTGGATGAACTCAGTCATGCGACCGCCCCCACGTATCGCATTCACCTCAGTCCACCACGTCGCCGAGGCGGCGGCAAATCCCGTCAGCGGGAGCGGCGCAGCGTGAGGACGGTGATCTCGTCGACCGCGTGGCTGCCGCAGAAGGCCCGGTGGTCCTCCTCGATGGCCTTGACGACCGCGCCCGGGGGCTGCCCGGCGCAGCGGGCGAGGGCCTCGGTGAGCCGCTGCTCGCCGTAGTTGTCCCCGGCGGGACTCTGCGAGCCCACCAGGCCGTCGCTGTAGAGGACGAGCGTCTCCCCGGCCGACAGCGTGAGCTCCTCCGTCGCGGGGACCGAGCCCTCCTCGAACCCCAGCGGAACGCCGCCGCCCTCGGAGAAGCGGACGCCGCCGCCCGGCTGGATCAGCGCGGTGGGATGGTGCCCAGCGGAGGCGAGCCGCACCTTGCGCCCCCGTACGAAGCCCGCGGCGGCCATCACGAACAGGCCCGTGTTCTGCGCGACGAGCGCGTCGTTGACCTTGTGCAGGGCCTGCCCCGGGTCGTCCTCCCACACGCTCAGCACGCGCAGGCCGTTGCGGACCATGGCGATGACGGCGGCCGCCTCCTCGCCGCGTCCCGCCGCGCTGCCGATCACGAAGCCCCACCCGTTCTTGACGGGGAACACGTCGTAGAACTCGCCGCCGATGGCGCGCATGCCGGAGCCGGGGTGGTAGGCGGCGGCGATCTCGAAGCCGGGGATCTCGGGGAGCGTGCGGGGGAGCACGCCGGTCTGCAGGGTGTCGGCGGCCTGCGCCCGGCGCTGGAACCCCTGCTGGGCACGCATCGCCAGGCCGAGGTGCAGGCCGATCTCCTCCATCAGGCCCAGGTCGGCAAGGCCGAACGGCGGCCGGTCGCGCAGCCGCACCAGCGTGAGCACGCCGCGCGCCTCGTCGTCGGCGCGGATCGGCACGCTGAGCAGCGAGCCCGCGCGCATCGCCTGGAGCACGTCGCCGCCGAGCAGGGAGTCGTCGGTCAGCATCTCGTGGACGACGCCGCTCTGCGTGGTCATCACCTGCTCCACGACCGGAGCCAGCGCGGGCGGGGCCTCCTCGACCGTCCGCTGCAGCCGCCCGACCGGCTGGTCGCTCGGCCCGATGACGATCGACCGGACCAGGCCGCCGTCCCTGGCGGCGTCCGCGATCACCCAGTCGGCCGTCTCCGCCGCCAGCAGGCGGGCCGCCCGCAGCAGGGCGACGGGCTCGCGCAGGCTCTCCTCGTCCAGCAGCAGCCCGGTCAGCCGCGACAGCAGCTCGTGCCGCCTGGCCGCCGCCAGGACCGCCGCGTCGTCGGGCACGCCCGCCTGTACGGCCGGCTCGGGCAGCTGGACCTCGGTGGGCAGCACGACCCCGGCGATCATCTCCTGCGGCTCGCCGGGCATGCGCAGGCGGCTCAGCACCAGCCGTACGGTGTGGGCGCGGCCCTGGTGGGCCAGCCGGGTCTGGAACGAGGCGCTGTCGTCGCCGTGGAGGACGGCGGCGAAGCGCTGCCGGAACGCTGCCCGGGCGGTCACGTCGACGAGCAGGGGGAAGGCGCGGCCGAGGAGGTAGCCGGCGGGGCTGCCGAGCAGGCGCGTGGTCTCGTTGTTGATACGGCGCACCGTGCCGCCCGTGTCCATGATGATCACGGGGATGGGCAGCGCGCGGAACACCTGGCGCAGCAGCTTCTGCTCGCGCTGGCTGCCGCCGTCCCTGCGCCTGCGGCCGCGCGCCAGCTCGCTCAGGGCCTTGCGGACCAGTTCCTCGGCGGCGTCCAGCTCCCGTAGCATCGCACCCGGATCGGGATCTTCCCGTAGGGTGGCGATGCGGTCGGCGAGCCCGCTCAACGCGCGCTCGAGCTCGGCGGTGTCGGGCAAGCTGCCCCCCTCTCTCGACGTAGACGCTACGCCAAACCCCGGGTCTAATCGATCCAGCCTGGATTAACCCGAAAACTATGGGAATGGTCTTTCTACCATGGAGACGACATCCATTCTCGCGCGTGACCTCGCGGCGCTGGGCCGTGTGACAGAGGGCACGTCGGCGGAGAGCGTTCTGCGCGGCATCACCGAGGCGGTCGCGCGCGGCGTCCCCGGCTGCGCCGGCGGCACCGCCGAGCTGTGGATGGAGGAGCGCGTGCTGCTGGCCGCCTCCCACAGCGAGCTCACCGTGCTGATCGATCGCGAGCGCGACCTGCGTGAGGGCCCGTCGAGGGAGGCGCTGTCCACCGGGCGCCCGGTGACGATCCCCGACGTGATGCGCGAGTCCCGCTGGTCCCGCTACGCCGCCACCGCCGTGCGGCACGGGGTGCGCTCGGTCCTCGTCGTGCCGATCGCCGTGGAAGGCGCCGTCGTGATCATCGGCCTGTACGGCGTGCGCCCCGGCGTGTTCAGCTCCGGCGGCACGCTCATGGCCCTGCTGGGCGAGCAGGTCACCGTGGCGCTGGCCAACATCTGGGAGTTCGACGACGTCCTGACCGGCGCGGCGCAGATGCAGGAGGCCCTGGCGGGCCGGTCGGTGATCGACCAGGCCAAGGGCATCATCATGTCGAAGAGCGGCTGCTCGGCCGAGGAGGCGTTCGAGGAGCTCAGGCGGGTGTCGCAGCACCACCAGGTCAAGGTGGCCGACCTGGCCAAGCTCCTGGTGACCGAGCACCAGCAGAAGCATGGGGGAGCCGCCCCGGCCTGAGCGGGGCCGTACGCGCGGGCTGGCGGCCGGCACGGGGTGGCAGCGGAGGGCGGCAGCGCGGGGTGGCGGCGGGGCGCGGCGAGCTCTAGGCGGCGAACGCGGCCAGGGCCTCGTCGAGGGTGTCGAACAGGGGCAGCCGTTCCGACAGGCCGGTGACCCACATGACCTTGGAGTTCGGGTATTGCACGGAGATCAGCGCGAAGTTGCCGCCGGCCGTGGTCGAGCGCTGCCAGTGATGCACGATCAGGCCCAGCGCCCGGGAGTCCATGAACGTCACGCCGCCCAGGTCAAGGATCATGCCGGGACCGTGGTCGTCCGCCGCGGCGTCCAGATAGTCCGAGAACTGCTCACGTGTGGTGGCGTCGAGGACACCGTTCACATGGATCACCACGATGTCCCCCGCCATGCTGGACGTCAGGGACAGCAGTCCGTTGTTAGACACCTCGCGCCTCCTCTGCGGCAACATTACTGGTGCCGAAGGGGTGGTGATACTCCTGATTTTGGGGCAATATACTGAAGCAGAGGTCCAGCAGAGGGCCTCGTCTCGATACTGTAGCGAGGCGTGCCTTCTGCGTGGTCACCCCAGCGCGTAGGCGCCCTCGCGAGAAAATACGAGGGGACTGCGCAGATGGCTGCCGAGGTCCGTGCAGAGACCGTCAGCAATCCGACCGCCGAAGAGCTCCTGGCCGAGCTGGCCGAGGACGGACTGTCCGAGGAGCGGCGGGAACGCCTCCGTGAGAAGATCGTAGAAATGCACCGCCCGATGGCGAGGGACATCGCCCGGCGGTACCTCAACCGTGGCGAGCCGATGGAAGACCTCCTCCAGGCCGCGTACGTCGGCCTCATGAAGGCCATCAACGGCTTCGACCCCACCCTGGGCCACAGCTTCCGCGGGTACGCCATGGTCACCATGACGGGCGAGGTCAAGCGGCACTTCCGGGACCGCACCTGGGCCGTCCGGGTGCCCCGCCTCTACCAGGAGCGCCGGGCCGAGCTCAACCGGCACGTCGCCGACATGACCCAGGAGCTGGGCCGGTTCCCCACCGTCGCCGAGCTCGCCAAGAAGATGGGTCTGTCCGAGGAGGACATGCTCCTCACCATGGACGCCTCCGCGGCGTACAGCACCCTCTCCCTGGACGCGCCGATCGGTGCCGACGACGACGCCGCCGCCCTCGGCGACGTGATCCCCGAAGAGGACGACGCGCTCGACACCCTGGTGGACACCGAGGCGCTGAAGCCTCTCATCGACCTTCTCCCCGAGCGGGAGAAGAACATCCTCCTGCTGCGTTTCTACGGCAACATGACGCAGGCCGAGATCGCGGCGGAGTTCGGCATATCGCAGATGCACGTCTCACGGATCCTCCGCAAGACCCTCGACCAGCTCCGGGCGGAGCTCGTCGCGGGATGAGAGGATGCGACGATGCCCGGGACACCGTCTGTGCCAAGGCGGTGTCCCGGGGTATCTTCGTCCTGCCCACAGCCCATAGATCCTGAGACGGCCAGATTTCCGGCGGGAGGCGTGTACCGGGTGAAAGATGACGGCGTTCCCGCGCACGTCACCAGAGCGGCGAGGGAGCGTGCCTTCTCCTTAGCCGATCTGCCCGATCTGCGGGAGTTCGCCGCCGCCGAGGCGCTGCGTCGTGGTATGCGGGAGGACGCGATCGGCGACTTCCTCGTCGCGCTCAACGAGGTCGCCACCAACGCCGTCACCCATGGGTCGACCAAGGCGCGGCTGGGCATCTGGCGTGAGGGGCCGGCCCTGGTGGTGGCCGTGCACGACGACGGCCGGGAGTGGCGTCTCGAGGGCGAGCCGGGCCACGACCCGCCTCCGGAGGACGCGACCAGCGGCATGGGGCTCTGGGTCGCGCGCATGCTGAGCAACGACCTCCACGTCACCACCGGTCCCAGGGGGACCACGGTGACGATGCGTTTCCTCCTTGAGTAGGGGTAGGGGACAGCCATGGCTGTCCCACGGATTCTGATCGTCGGCGGCGGATACGTCGGCATGTACACAGCACTCCGCCTGCAACGCAGGCTCCGCCGCGGCGAGGCACTCGTGACCGTCGCGGACCTCGACTCCTACATGACCTACCAGCCCTTCCTGCCGGAGGCGGCCGCCGGGAACATCGAGGCGCGGCACGTCGTCGTCCCGCTCAGGCGGGTGCTGAACAAGTGCCAGATCCTCAGCGGGCGGGTCACCCAGGTGCGGCTGGGCGACCGCAAGGCGGAGTTCACCCCGCACGAGGGGCCCGACCTCACCATCGACTACGACTACCTGGTCGTCGCGCCGGGCTCGATCTCACGGCTGCTCCCGGTGCCCGGCCTGGCCGAGTACGGCATCGGCTTCAAGACCATCGAAGAGGCCATCGCCCTGCGCAACCACGTGCTCGGCCGCCTCGACATCGCCGCGTCCACGCCGGACCCGGAGGTCCGCCGCAAGGCCCTCACCTTCGTCTTCGTCGGCGGCGGCTACGCCGGCGTGGAGGCCCTGGCCGAGCTGGAGGACATGGCGGCGGGCGCGCTCAAGTACTTCGCGGGGCTGCGCCGCGAGGACATGCGCTGGATCCTGGTCGAGGCCACCGACCGCATCCTGCCCGAGGTGGGCCCCGACATGGGCAAGTGGACGGCCCTGCAGCTGCGCGAGCGGGGCATCGAGATCCGCATGGGCACGCTGCTGAAGTCCGCGGAGGGCTGCCGCATCGTGCTGAGCGACGGCGAGGAGTTCGACGCCGACACCCTCGTCTGGACGGCCGGCGTCAAGCCCAACCCGCTGGTCGGCGCGGGCGACCTGCCCCTGGACAAGAAGAGCAGGATCAGGGTCGATCCCTACCTGCGCGTGCACGGCACCGACTTCGCCTTCGCCGCGGGCGACTCCGCCGCCGTCCCCGACCTCACCCGGCCGGGCGAGTTCTGCCCGCCCAACGCCCAGCACGCCGTACGGCAGGCCAAGACGCTGGCCGACAACCTGCTCGCGGCGCTGCGGGGGGAGGCCCAGCGGCCATACCGGCACAAGTACGCGGGGTCGGTGGCGAGCCTGGGACTCTACAAGGGGGTCGCGCAGATCTACGGCCGGGAGCTTCGCGGCTTCCCCGCCTGGTTGATGCACCGCACCTATCACCTGACGCGGATGCCGACCTTCAACAAGAAGACCCGGATCCTCATGGACTGGACACTCGGGCTGTTCTTCCCCCGGGAGATCGTCTCCCTGGGGGCCATCGAGGAGCCGCGCAAGGAGTTCACCCTGTCCGCCCGCTCGTGACCCGCTGTGGGGAGTGCCGCGTGACCCGAGGCCACGCGGCACTCCTCAGCCCACTTCCGTGGGGGTGTCGTCGCCGGCCAGGGCACCGGCGAATTGGGCCGAGTAGAGCCGGTGGTAGGCGCCCCGGGTGGCGAGCAGCTCGTCGTGGGTGCCGTGCTCGACGATGCTCCCGGCCTCCATCACCAGGATGAGGTCGGCGTCGCGGATGGTGGACAGCCGGTGGGCGATGACGAAGCTCGTCCTGTCGCTGCGCAGCGCGGCCATCGCGTGCTGCACCAGGACCTCGGTGCGGGTGTCGACCGAGCTCGTCGCCTCGTCCAGGATGAGCAGGGACGGGTCGGCGAGGAAGGCGCGGGCGATGGTGATCAGCTGCTTCTCGCCGGCGCTGACGTTGCCGCCCTCCTCGTCGATCATCGTGTCGTACCCGTCCGGCAGGGTGCGCACGAACCGGTCGACGTACGTCGCCCGTGCCGCCGCCTGGATCTCCTCCTCGCTGGCCATGGGATTGCCGTAGGCGATGTTGTCGCGGATCGTCCCGCCGAACAGCCAGGTGTCCTGGAGCACCATGCCGATCTGGGAGCGCAGGTCCTCGCGGCGCATCGCCGTGATGTCGACGCCGTCGAGGGTGACGCGGCCCGCGTCCAGCTCGTAGAAGCGCATGATCAGGTTGACCAGTGTGGTCTTCCCCGCGCCGGTCGGGCCGACGATCGCGATCGTGTGCCCGGGCTCGGCCACCAGCGACAGGTCCTCGATGAGAGGCTGCTCGGGGTCGTACCTGAAGGACACGTGCTCGAACTCGACGCGCCCCCGCCGGGTGGCGGGCAGCACCGGGTCGGCGGGGTCGGGCTTCTGCTCCTCGGCGTCCAGCAGTTCGAAGACCCGCTCGGCCGAGGCCACCCCCGACTGCAGCAGGTTGGCCATCGAGGCGACCTGGGTCAGCGGCTGGGTGAACTGCCGGGAGTACTGGATGAACGCCTGGACGTCGCCCAGGCTCATCGACCCGTTGGCCACCCGTACGGCGCCGACGACCGCGATGGCGACGTAGTTGAGGTTCCCGATGAACATCATCGTCGGCATGATGATCCCGGAGATGAACTGCGCGCCGAAGCTCGCCTTGTACAGGGCCTCGTTCCGCTCCCGGAACACCTGCTCGACCTCCGGGCCCCGTCCGAAGACCTTCACGAGCTCGTGACCGGTGAACGCCTCCTCGATGTGGGCGTTCAGCGTGCCGGTGTGAGCCCACTGGGCGACGAACTGCTTCTGCGAGCGCTTGGCGATCTGCCCGGTGACGATCATCGTGACCGGGATCGTCACCAGCGCGATCACCGCGAGCAGCGGCGAGATCACGAACATCATGATCAGCACGCCGATCACGGTGAGCAGCGAGCTCAGCAGCTGGCTCAGCGTCTGCTGCAGGGTCTGGGACACGTTGTCGATGTCGTTGGTGACCCGGCTGAGCAGCTCGCCGCGCGGCTGGCCGTCGAAGAACTTCAGTGGGAGCCGGTGCAGTTTGTCCTCGACGTCGGCTCGGAGGCGGAACACCGTGCGCTGCGTCACGTCGTTGAGCAGCCGGCCCTGCAGCCACATGAACAGCGACGCCGCGACGTACAGCCCCAGCACCCAGGCCAGAACCGTGGCCAGCGCGCCGAAGTCGATGCCGTGACCGGGAACGACGTCCATCCCTGAGAGCATGTCGGCGAAGTCGCCGTGGCCCGAGGCGCGCAGGCCCTGCACGGCCTGCTCCTTGGTCGTTCCCGCGGGCAGCCGTCCGCCGATCACACCACTGAAGATCACGTCGGTCGCGCGGCCGAGCAGCTTCGGCCCGATGACGGAGAACACCACGCTGATCACGGCGAGGCCGATCACGGCCAGGATCCTCGGCCGTTCCGGGCTCAACCGGCGCAGCAGCCGCCGGACGGAGGGGCCGAAGTTCATCGACTTCTCCGCCGGCATCTGCCCGCCGCCGAAGGGCCCGAAACCGCCGCCCCCGGCGGGCCGCGGTCGCGCCGGTGCTGTGGGCCGTGCCGTGGGCCGGTCGCTCATACCGCACTCCCCGCGGTCAGTTGGGACTCGACGATCTCGACGTACGTCGGGCAGGAACCGAGCAGCTCGTCATGGGTGCCGATGCCGACGACGACGCCGTCGTCCAGGACGACGATCTGGTCGGCGTCGGCGATGGTGGAGACCCGCTGGGCGACGATCACCACGGCGGCGTCGGCCGTGTACGGGCGCAGAGCGGCGCGCAGCCTGGCGTCGGTGGTGAGGTCGAGTGCCGAGAAGGAGTCGTCGAACAGATAGATCTCGGGTTTGGCGACCAGCGCGCGGGCGATGGACAGGCGCTGGCGCTGCCCGCCGGACACGTTCGTGCCGCCCTGGGAGATCGGCGCCTGCAGGCCCTCGGGCATCGCCTCGACGAAGTCGCGGGCCTGGGCGATCTCCAGCGCCTCCCACAGCTCCTCGTCGGTGGCGGCCGGGTTGCCGTACCGCAGGTTGCTCGCCACGGTGCCGGTGAACAGATACGGCTTCTGCGGCACCAGGCCGATGCGCGTCCAGAGCATCTGGGGGTCGAGGTCGCGTACGTCGGCACCGTCGATCAGCACGGCGCCGGACGTCGCGTCGAACAGCCGGGGCACCAGGGAGACCAGGGTCGTCTTCCCCGACCCGGTGCTGCCGATGACCGCGGTGGTCTGTCCCGCGGCCACGCGGAAGGAGACACCGGACAACACCGGCGCCTCCGCGCCCGGATAGCGGAACTCGACGTCGCGCAGCTCCAGCTCGGCCCGCCGGTCCACCTGCCGTACAGGTTGCTCGGGCGGGCGCACCGACGACTCGGTGTCCAGCACCTCGGCGATACGCTCCGCGCAGACCGCGGCGCGCGGGATCATGATCGAGATGAAGGTGGCCATCATCATCGACATGAGGATCTGCATCAGGTACATGAGGAACGCGGTGAGGGCGCCCACCTGCATCTCACCGCTGTCCACCCGGGCGGCGCCGAACCACAGCACGGCGACGCTGGAGGCGTTGAGGATCAGCATCACGGTGGGGAAGATGAGCGCGGTCAGCCGCCCGACGCGCAGCGCCGTCCCGGTCAGCTCGTCGTTCGCCTGCGCGAACCGGCGAATCTCCTCACGCTCCCGGACGAAGGCCCGCACCACGCGGATGCCGGAAAGCTGCTCGCGGAGCACCTGGTTCACCACGTCGATGCGGGTCTGCATGGCGCGGAACTGCGGGACCATGCGGAAGACGATCAGCCCGATCGAGACCAGCAGCACCGGGACGCAGACCAGCATGAGCCACGACAGCCCGACGTCCTGACGCAGGGCCATGATGATGCCGCCGACCCCCATGATGGGCGCCGCGACCAGCATCGTGCAGGTCATCACCACGAGCATCTGGATCTGCTGCACGTCGTTGGTGTTGCGGGTGATCAGCGACGGCGCCCCGAACTCGGTGACCTCGCGCTGGGAGAAGCCGCTCACCCGGTGGAAGACCGCCGACCGCACATCCCGGCCGAACCCCGCCGCCACCCGGGCGCCGTGGTAGACCGCCGCGATCGAGCAGGCGATCTGCACGAGGGACACGGTCAGCATCCAGCCGCCGGTGGCCAGGATGTAGCCCGTGTCGCCGGTGGCCACGCCACGGTCGATGATGTCGGCGTTCAGGCTCGGCAGGTACAGGGAGGCGATGGTGCCGACGAGCTGGAACAGCACCACCGCCGTGAGCGCGGGCGAGTAGGGCCGCAGATACGTGCGGAGCAGACGGCTCAGCACGGCCGTGGTCCAGGGGAGCGCCGGGGGGAGGGCAAAATCATGCGGAACACGCTATATGAGCAGCTAGCTCACTCACGCATGATTTTCAGCAGGAGCGAACAGGGCACTGGTGTCCGCCCTCCTGCGCGGGTGGCAGGGCCATACGGGGGCCGTCAGGCGGGGGCGGGAGCGTGGCCGGAGGCGGAGGCGGGGGTGAGGTCGGAGGCGGGGGCGGGGGCGAGGTCGCGGGTGAGGTCCGGGGTGAGGTCGGCCAGGGCGACGATGCCGACCGGGCGGCCGTCCACGACCACCGGAAGCTGGTGCACGTCCTTCTCGCGCATCAGCCGCGCCGCCTCGGCCACGTCCTGGTCAGGGCCGACGGTCACCACGTCGCAGGTGCACAGCGTCGCCAGCGGGGTGGTGGCGAGGTCCCTGCCCTCCGCGACCGCGCGTACGACGATGTCCCGGTCGGTCACCAGCCCGCACAGCCGGCCGTCCCCGATCACCAGCACGTCGCCGATCCCGCGGTCGCGCATCAGCTTGGCGGCCTTGACCACCGGGGCCTCCTCCGGCAGCGTGACCGGATCGCGCGTCATGACCTCTTCCACCTTGTGGGGCATCTCGGTCTCCTGAGGGGGCCGGTGGGGCGGATTCTTGCGGTTATACCGTTTATACGGTTCTGCGGTCTCGCGGGAGGTGTGCTCCCACGAGACCGCTTCGCGTTTTCAGGAATGGTGTTTTCCGGGGGAGACGTTCGGGTCGCGGGGTCAGCGACGGACGCGTCCGCCCCGCCACCCGCCGCGCCAGGAGTTCACCCCGGCGGTGCCGACGCCGGCCTGGTGCAGAGACAGCAGGCACAGGCCGAGGGCGAGCAGCGCGGTCAGGCCGATGCCGATGCTCGCGTTGAGAAGGTCGAGGAGGAAGGCGATCCCGAAGACGACCGCCGCGGCGATGGCGAGCATTGTTACCTCACTTCCGGGTCAGGTGGGCCAGTAACGCGTGGTACTCGTGCAGGGCCAGGCGCAGCGCCTCGGTGTCGCCCCGCTCGTTGTCCTTCCACTGGTCGAGCAGCGACTGCCGACGGCTGGTGAGGGCCGACAGGGCCTCCTCCACGAGCGCGTCCGCCTGCTCGACCGACTGCCGGGGATCGTCGACGAAGCCCGTCTTGATCTCGCGCCACCGGCTGTCCAGCGCCTCGTCCAGGACGGACGCCGCGCCGGAGGCGGCGGTGGTGGTCGTGACGGGGTAGGCCACCGGGCCGTCGACGGCGGCACCAGTAGCGGCGGCCGTGGTGGCGTCGGCGGGGGTCACACCGTCCTCGGCATATCCGGTGCCGTCCGTCTCAGCGTCGCCGTGCGCGTCGTCGCCGTAGGTGTCGTACGCGCCGGTCGTGGCGTCGCCGGACGGACCCGCCTGGGTGCCGGGCTCGGTGTAGTCGTCCGTACGGCGGCCCGCGACGAGGCGGTCGCCCTCGGCCGTGTGCCTGCCGCCGGTCTGGGGCGACGTGAGGACGTCGTCGCCCGCCTGGCCGTACGGCTGGCGGAAGCGGGAGCCGTCGCCGTCCGCGTCGGTCGTTCCGTCCGTCTGCGCGTCACCGCCGGTTTCCGGTGTCGTGTCCCGCGGGTACGCGCGGTCGCCGGCGTCGCGTGCCGTGCCGTCCGCGTAGCCGGCGGTGTACGCGTCGCTGGGGGAGTAGACCGGACCGGGACCCTCGTGCTCGTCCCGCCCGGCGTCCGCGACAGCCCTCTCTCTGCGTGCCTCCTCCTCGAGGGGTTCGGGGGTCTCGGGAGTCGGCTGCTCGGCGACGTTGTCGCGCTCGTCGTACCTGTTCGTCCGCATGGTCATCGCCCCGCCTTCCGTACGTGCGCGTGGTGGCCGGTCATGGAGGCGCCGTCGTAGTCGTCGGTGGTGTGCGCGGCACCGTTGACGTGGTCGTGCAGAGCGACGTCGGCGCCGTCGCCGAGAAGCTCCTGGAACAGCGCGCGGTAGTGGACCATCGCCTGACGGAGTTCCTCCGTGGTGGCCTCCTGCCGGGCTGCGCGGCTGCTGATGTCGTGGGCGTTGCGGTAGTGGTCGAGCGTGGCGGCGTGGGCCACCGACAGGTCGCTCAGACGCTGCTCGAACTCGTCCGTGGGATAGCCGCGCTCGGCCATCACCGCGGTGACCAGCGCGTCCGCCTCGGTCACGGCGAAACCGGGAGCGTCTACAAAGCGCTCCTGCACCTCGGCCCACTTCCTCGCGTACCGTTCCCGGGTCTGCGGGTCGAGCGGGCGGATGTCCAGCTTGGCGTGGCGCTCCTCGCGGGCGAGCAGTTCCTGCTCGGCCTCTTTACGGCTGTCGCTCTCCCGCACCGTCCGTTCGTACTCGGGCCCGAAACGGTCCTGCAGGTGGCGCCGGCGGTTGCGTGCCGACACAAGGTAGCCGACTGCCAGGATCACCAGCACGGCGACGATCACGACGGCCACCCATGCTACGGCGGTCATATCTGCCTCCAGGGGTGAGTGCGTTGTTCATCCGCACTGCCCGGGAAAGCGGTCTTCACGCCTTGCGTAATCGCGGATTCTGCGGGTAAAGGGCGGTTGACCAGCAGAGGAGGTAGCCATGGGCTTCGGGGCCAGTCTCGCCTTCATCGCGGTCGGCGCGGTTCTCGCGTTCGCCGTCAAATGGGACGTTCCTGGAATCGATCTTCAAATGATCGGCTGGATTCTCATGGCCGTGGGGGTCGTCGGCATGGTGTTGACCGGTCGCTACACCCGGCGCCCGCGGACCGAGGAGACGGTGGAGACCATCGAGCCGGACACGATGTACACCGTGGACCCGGCGGCCGAGCCGCACGTCCACGTCCAGGAGACCGAGTCGCACACCGCCGTCCACCCGGGCGAGCGCCACGTGCACGTACGCGAGGAGACCACGCCCCTGCCGCGCGACGGTGTGTGAGCCGTACGGTCAGGGACCGGTGCCCGCCGCGTCCGTGGCTTCGCGGGCCTCGGCGAGGACCCGGGCGACGTGTGAGTCGTCCCCGGCGGGCACCTCGTGGAAGCCCCGCTCGGGGTCGTAGGCGATGTCGAGCCCGTTGTCGACCAGCCGGTTCGCCCACCGCAGGGCGGTATTGAGCCTGTCCTTGGGGATCCGGCGGCCCTGGGCCGCGGCGGAGAGGTTCCGCAGGTTGGTGGCGGGGCCGCCCTGGCTGTGCTCGCGCCGGAGCTTCCACGGCAGGGCACGGCTGTGGTCCGTCATCGGCTTGGACAGGCCGGCGGCTCGCTTCGCCTGCAGGATGCCCGACTCAGTGACACCGAAGTGCTCCGCGAGACGGGCGTTGGTCCACCCTTCGGCGGCCAGCCGGACGAGTTCTTCCTGGTCGATGCGCGCCTTCCTCCCCATGATCGCCAGCCTAGGCCCACTGGCGCGGTTCGTGTACGCACGAGGGCGGAAACTGCGCTAAGGTTTGGGTGTGCCCGGGGAGACCAGGGCAACGGGACGTAGCGCAGTTTGGCAGCGCACTTGACTGGGGGTCAAGGGGTCGTGGGTTCAAATCCCGCCGTCCCGACATCGTTCTAGCAGGTCAGAGGCCTGATCACTCTCCAAGTGATCAGGCTCTTTTGTTGTCTGACCGTCGTTTGACCGTGAAGCTGAACGTGCCGACCGCTCCCGACCGGTGCCCGTCAATACCGGAGCTGACCAGGGGATCCACGGTCAACGAGGCTGCTCCAGCCCGGTGTGTTCAAATGAACCGCCCCACCCAGCCGCCATGGTTGGCCGTTTTCGTCGGCAGCGCGGAGCGTCGCGATGGGCGATCGGGGACGCAGCGGTTCACGGGCCTGATACGGCGATGTGGCCAACCGGGCGGGGCCAGGCCGAGTCCAACTGCATGAGACCTCAGAACGGAGAGGATCATGCAGACCCGACCAGACCGATGGCAAGGAAGTTGACCGGCCTCGCCCTGGCGATACTGACGATCTTCGCGGTCGCCGCGCCCGCGCACGCCGACGCCGGCGCGTACGCCCAGGCGGTCGCGCACGCCCAGCACCGGCACTCGATCCGCTGCGCCTCGCTTGACGCCTGCACCACCAAGGACGGCTCCTCGGTGCCCTGCAGGTCCTGGCGACTCGACCTGCTCGACGACACCCACATGCGGCTCAATGCCGCGATGGTGAAGGCGCTCGGCGCCAAGGGTAACCGCACACTGCAGATCGCGTGGGAGGCCTACCGTCAGCTCTTCACCAGCAACATCCAACGCGCCCAGGCCCTGCGACCATGGCTGGAGTACTACAACACCCGGCGACGTCACACCGCACTGGACGGCTTACCATCGATCAGCCGACGGTCACCAACGCCATGATCGGGTACATCTAGGATCGGCAGGGTGACCGTCCCCGCCATGCGGGCCAGCGCCCGCGTTTTGCTGGTCGACCGCGACGACCGGCTCCTGCTGTTCCGTTTCCGTGCCTCCGACGATTTGCCCGCCTCCCACTTCTGGGCCACGCCCGGCGGTGGTGTCGACGACGAAGAGACCCTTTCTCAGGCGGCGGTGCGTGAACTGTTTGAGGAGACCGGTCACATCCTGGCTCCGCAGCGGCTGGGTCCGGTGGTGGCCGTCTCCTCTGGTCCTGCCCGATTCGGCGAGCTCACCCTGCACGCTGTCGACTCGTTCTTCTTCACCCGCGTAGACCGTCTGACCTTGGCTCCCTCCGGCCTCGAAGCCCACGAACGCGAGGCGATTGCCGCACACCGCTGGTGGACCGTCCAGGAGCTTCAAACCACCTCCGACCTCGTCTTCCCCGTCGGCATCGGCGCGCTTTTGCCCCGGCTGCTTGCCGGTGACCTCCCCTCCGAACCGGTGCACCTGCCCTGGCGGCCGGTCACCGCTCAGTGAGGTCCCCGAGAGCCAGAGGAATCCGCTATCGCGTGCTCACATGCCCCGGAACGCGCTGTCAGCTCAGACTGCCCTGAACCTGCCGCAACCGATCGCGATCCAGGGGCGCTCTCATCACATAGTCGAAGCCCAGGCGAAGCTTTGGAGATCAGGAGACGGCTGTGCTGTCACGTGAGCGATCTGAAGCTGTTCCGGATCCAAGACGGGAAGGCAGCTGAGCTGAAAGGGAACGCCTTCGCCGTCGAGGTATCGTTACAGCGCCTGATCGAGAACAACATGGAGACGCTGTTTGGCGTACGGTTCCTGGAGACGGAGTACTCCACCGGGACCAAACATCGCGGCCGGATCGACTCACTCGGCATCGACGAGAACGGCTCCCCGGTCATCTTCGAGTACAAGCGCGCCAGCAACGAGAACGTCATCAGCCAAGGGCTTTTCTACCTGGACTGGCTCCTCGACCATCGGGGCGAGTTCGAACTGCTGGTCATGCGGAAGCTAGGGGTGCAGGCCGCAGAGGAGATCGACTGGAGCAACCCCCGGCTCGTGTGCGTCGCCGGCGACTTCAACCGCTATGACGAGCACGCGATCATGCCGATGAACCGGTCGATCGAGCTGATCCGATACCGGGACTTCGACAGTGAGTTGCTCGCCCTTGAGCTGGTCGCGTCCCACAGCGGCGCGGGCGGGTCCGGGGACAACTCACCGTCGAAGACCGGCGGCAAAGTACCGACGCAGTACAAGACCGTGACCGAATCCCTCGCGCAAGCACCGCAGCCGCTCGCCGACCTGTACGGCCAACTGGAGACTTCCGGATCAAAAACTTCGCTTGTGTCGAAGTCCACCCCAAATCCCAGACAATTCTGGTCTTCGTGAAGGTCGATCCGGACCGCATCGAACTGGAGGAGGGCTTCAGCCGCGACGTCCGGAACATCGGCCATTTCGGCACCGGTGACCTGGAGCTTCGCATCCGCACCCAGAACGATCTGGAAAAGGCGTTCCCCTGATCCAGCTCAGCTATGGGATAAGCTGACCCCCCGAACGGTAGCCGGTAACGTGCCTTCGCCGTCCAGGTGGCCGCGGTCGCTAGGTGTCACATGCCGCCGGGCCGCCACCGGGAGCGGAATGGGATTATCTGCCAGAGTCACACCGGGCCGTCAACAACTCCAAGTTTGGATTCGCCCTGGCTTTCTCCTGCGGTACCGGACTCAGTGGGGAATGCGAGGCCACGCACCCTTGGGAATGCGGTAAAGGACACGCGGCACCGCGAACCAGGCCCGGTCGAGAAAACGGCCCGTTACCCGCCCCGCGAGGATGAGGTAATTTTCCATTTCCCCCTGGAAGTCAGCGAATGCGTCCAGATCGTGCACATATTCCCGGAACCTTTCCACCCCCACTGTGCCCATGGGCTCCCCGTCCTGGTAGTAGATCATTCCCTCATCGTCGATCTCGCCCAGCTCGGCCATATGCCAATAAGTGATGATAAGCCTTCCTCCCGCACTGGCCGTCTCTCGCAATGTGAAAGCGCCGCCCAGGGTGATCGCGACAGACCAGCCCGGCGAGTGCGCCCCGATCCACACCAAACTGTCCTGCCCGCGATCGCCGGCCAGGCGAAATGCAGTTTTGAGATCGCAAGGAATTCCGGAGCGTGGATCTGCGCGGAAGCGCGCGGCGATTTCCTCCACGTCCTCCGTGTCGATCCAGGCCGCATCGAAGCGGGCGTTCAAGTCGTGCTCGTCCAGGAGGTCCCACTGACTCTCCGTGGGCAGTGCCCGCGTCATGTCCATCGTCCTGCTCCTTTGACTATCTCAGCGACAGGGGGTGGAGGCGATCATGCGATCACCTCCACCCCGCAGACTCGACTAGCTTACGACCTTGACCCAGAACTGCTCCCCGGGCACTACCCGGTAATCGGAATAGAACCTGTTGAGAGCTCTTCCGTGGAGAATGTTGTCATCCTTGGAAACCGCCCGGATGGAGTAGTTGCCGTCCTGCCGGCCGGCACCTTCCTTGGTCGAGGCGAACGGATACTCATCGCAATTGAGCCATCCCGCCTTCGGGACCCCGTAATACCAGCTCCTCGTCACCGCGTACTGGTCGTAGAAGTAGTATTTGCAGTAGTTCACTCCTGCGAGCTCCCGGGGCGGCACCACGAAGTCGTCGGGAACGTTCGGCCAGCGTTTCACGTCGGTAGTGCCCGCGTCCGTGGTGAACCGGAGTCCGGAGAACTGTCTCCGGTTGATTGTTGCGTCGGTCGTGTTCACCTTGGTCAGTGGCTTGCTGGTGACATCCGCCCAGTTCCCGGGGATCACCTTGTTCACCGGAAGCGCGATGGTGGTCTTCGCGGGCGGCAGCTCGGGCTTGGTCCAGTCGTGGCCCGGCCGCTTCGGTGGGGCGGTGTCCGCGTTGTTCCGCTGCTTGAGCGCCTTCTCGATGTGATTGATGACCTCGACGAAATCCGGGTTCTTGCTCTTGGACATCACGAATACTCGGGGGACCGACGGAATGATGCAGCCTCCGATGCGGGTGGGGGTTCTGGGCCCGCCGAGCTTCTGCCAGTCACACTGGACCTCGGGCACCAGCTCTGTGTACGGAGCACCGTCCCAGTCGCTGACAGGGATTCCTGAGCCGTGCCGGAGAATTTTCTCCTGTTCGAGCATGAAGCGGGAGTCGACGAGTTTCCGGCTCCAAAGCGGGATGGCCAGGCCCGTGCCCACATCCTCACCGGGAATGAAGGCGACGACGCCGACCTCGCACCGGTGGACGCGGTTCTTGTCGATCCCGTCCGGCCATCCGAACATGAATTCGGCGTCGGGGGCGGCATGCCATGCGGAGACGTCCCGCTCCTTTCTCGATCCGCTCTGATAGCGGCATTCGCCCAGCCCCTGGCCGGGGTGGGATGCTATCTCGATCCCGCTCAGGTCACCCGACGGTACCTTCACGTCGCCGTCGCCGTCGACGATCGCGAACTGGTCGAAGCGGGTGAACACCTTGAATGATTGGGCGAAGAGCTGACCCTCGGAGAACTCTTTTCCTCCCGTGCCACCGAGGTAGGTATGCATGACCCAGGTTGCGCGGAACCGGAACGCGTCGTCGTCCTCGACCTCGACCGACTGCCCGCTCTTCTTCTTCGCCTTCTTGAGCAACGACCGCTTCGCGGCCCTTACCATCCCGCCTGTGAACGGATTCTCGGCGAACTCCAGGACGTAGATATAGGACGACCAGCAGTAGTTGTAGGTGGATTCATGGATTCTGGACTGGCCGAAGGCGTACTCCCCCTTCATCCAGGTCACATAGCTGTCCGCCGTGTCCCCGTCGTAGTTGTCGTCCAGGGCCAGGCAGTCCTCCAGGTCGACCCGCCTGTAGAAGCTCCCGTCATCCGCGGCGGCGGTGGAAGAGGCGCTCGTCGTGATGCCGGGCGACGTACGGGCCGGGCTCACCGTCACGGACGGCGCTGCCGGAGCCGTGGCCGCCTGGGCCTGCGTGAATAGATCGGCGACTCCGGACGCCGACAGCGGACGCTGATAGGCCACGGTCTCGTCCATGCTCCCGGCCATCGCCGCGCCGATCCGCAGCGGAGCCTGGGCGTCCCAGGCGGGGAAGGACAACTGGGCGGTTCCGGCCTGTGCTCCGTTCAGGTACAAGGTGGCCGTCCGTGTGGCCGCGTCATACGTGCCCGCCACGTGGAACCACTCATCGATCGGCGGCTCGACCCCCGACAGAACGCCCTCGACCGTCGCATCGGTGGCGTCGGCACTGGTGAAGGTGAACACCAAACCGTGCTCGGCGGTGTTGCCCAGCCGGAACGGCGCCTGGCGGGTGCCCTTCTGCTCAAGGACGGTGTAGTCGCCGTCCTTGTCGCTCCAGCGCAGCCAGGCGGCGGCGGTGAAGCTCTGGTCGGTGCGGATCACCGGTCCGGTGGTCTGGGCCAAAGGCTCCTCGCCCGGCTGGACGACGTCCACGGTGACCTGCTGCCAATCCGACCAGGCCGAGGCCGCGTCGCCGGCGACCGCACGCAGGCGCCAGCGGATCTTCCATCCGTCGGTAAGCGTGTCCGCCGGGACGGCGATGCTCGCCTGGGTGCCGGAGGCGACGCCGTCCATGGCGCCTGCCCAGATCTGCCCGCTGCCCTGACCGGTCGCGGCCGGATCGTGCTCGATCTCGGCTTCGGCGCGCATGGCCTGGCCGGTCGGATCAGGGCCCGTCCGCAGCGGACTCTCCTTGATGCCGGCGAAGCCGGCACCGGACGCGGCGACGTCGCCAAGAAGAACGACCGGAGGCGACTCATCCTGAACATGACCCGGCCGTTGGTTGCCCTCCCAGCGATGGCCGCCAACCTCCGAGAGTGGGACTACGTCGAGCAGGTCATGCTTTCGGTGTTCTGAAAAGGCCGGTCTGGCGTGTTCTACGCTGCCCCGTCCACGCATTCGCCGCCACGCGGCGAAGCCACCAGCGCACTCATTGCCGATCTCAAACACTGTCCCCTTTCCGTGGGGAGGTGTCATCAGAAGTGATTCGCATCACTTCGGTGCCACCAATGCTTCAGTTTTCTCGGACCACGAGGCCGGAGCGTGAGCGAACACGGACGCATGTCCGTTTCGGACTGAAGGTGTGGGTGGCCGGACGCATCACGCATGGGTCGGGGGTTCCCCCGAGGTGTGGACACCTTGAGTGCCAGATCATGGGGATCTGGAGACCGAGGAGTTCCTGGTGGTCATGAAGGTCTACCCGCCTGACGTCAAAGCCGACGCGGGGCGCTATACCTGTCGGAGCTGACCCGGACGATCACCTCGGTGGCCGGGGTGCACGCAAAGGCGAGGCCGATGCCCAAGCATTCGCAGGCCCCGCTATCGCTGGGCGACGTGGAAGAGGAGAACAAGCAGCTCAAGGCCTGGATCCGGGAACTGGAGCTGGAGCGCGACATCCTGCTGCCGGGCGGCCAAGTATTTCGCCGGGGAGACCAACTGGTGAGTCGCTTCCCGTTCATCGCCGACCACGCGAGCGCCTTCGGGTGACCGGCGACAAAGCCGTTTCAGCCAGGTGAAGAGCCGATGTTTCCGCGTATGGCGTGCAGTGCTTCGTAAAGATCGTCCCAGGGGAAGGAAACTGCTCCTGGTGCGCCTGAGTTGGGGGCGGGGAGACGGTCCCAATCGAGGATCATCCGTACGCCCCATTCCTCAAGCCGGGCCACGCTGTTGGGGAAGGCGGGATGTTTCGCGAGGGCGTGGTTGGGCCAGGGGACGGCGATCGGCAGGCCGAGACCGATGGTTCGGTGAGCAGGCCCAGTGCCAGGGTGTCGCTGATGCCCTGGGCCCACTTGTTGGTCGTGTTGAAGGTCGCCGGGACGACCGCCATGGCGTCGGCCGGGGGCAGCACGTCCGGTTCTTCCGGCCGCTTGTAGTCGTGCCGTACGGGATAACCGGTGAGTGCGCTGAGCCGCTCGGCGTCGATGAACTTCGTCGCTGACGGCGTCGCGATGACACAGACCGTCCAGCCGTCCGCCTGAAGGCGCTCGACGAAGGCGGCGAGGTCCCCCGCTGGCCGACCTCCACACGCGATCACATACAGAACTGGCTTGCCCTCTGCCATATCCCGCCGTGGTCCGATTGCAGGCGGCGATCCAGGACGCCGATCACCGGCTGCGGGAGATCGAGGCGCAGATTGTGCAGACCGAGGACGTCGCCTTGCTGCAGGAGGTCGGCGTCTATGAGATCAGCATCCGCTCAGCGACGCGGTCGCGTACAAGGCGAAGCTGGCCGAGGTCAAGGACAAGATCAAGAGTATGGCCCGCGCCGGGCAGGCGGTGCTGGGCGCGACGAACTGGACGGTCAACGACTCCGCAGCCGAGGGGCGGCGGATGGTGCGGGACTTCTCCAAGCTGATACCCACGCCGAGGGCCGGGCCGGCGAGGAACAGCTCGTTCTTGATCCGCTGCTGGTCTTCCACGTCGAGTGCGGCCTGGCTTTTCCGCTCCGCCGTGAACTGCATCCCAGAGACATAGCCGAGCGCCTGCATCGTTCGTTCCAAGTTGTCAATGTTGCCGGTGCCACGGTCCTTACGTGCGGCGGCATTGACAAGTTTGTTGGTGAGGTCGCCCATGCCCTCTTCGAAAGGCTTGATGTGGTCGGGGGAGTCGGCGAACGTCTTGACGAAGGCGTAGGTGTCTTTCGGGCTCAGCCGGAAGGCGGGCTTCAGGCCGGGGATGATGGTCTTAACCGGGCCGAACGCGCTGGGCTGGGTGCGGTTGGCGTCGCCGAGGTTGGCTCCTTCGGTGATCTCCGTCGCGTACGATCCGGCGATTTCGGCGAGGTGGACACGAGTTGGTTCCTGGATGTCGAGCCTGGGCAGCTCGCGGATGAGCTGGAAGGCCACTTGGGCGACCTCGGCGGAGTGGGCGCCGTCCTTCTCGTCGTACGCTCCGGCCGCGGAGGCCAGCATGCGGCCGAAGGCGTCCGCCCGAGAGTCCTCCTCCTTCTGCACCTCCGGCTGGACCAACGACGACCCTCGAACCTCGACTCGACCGTTGAGCGCGCTGAGCGCCTTCGGCAGCGAGCCGTACTCTTTGGTCGCGGTGGACAGCGCCGTCCTGGCCGCCTTGGGGTTGTTGCCCAGGGCGTTCAGGAAGCCTGCCAGGTCTGTCCCGCCGACCGTGCTCTTCTTGCCGAGGGCGTGCATGCTCACCACCGCGGCGAGCCACTCGGTGGGAAACTCGCCGGTCCGCAGCAGGTCGCCCAGCCGACGTTCGCCGTGCTCAGGAACGGTCGCCTGGCCGTCGCGGAGTTCCGCGAATCCCACGTCTGCAGGCGGGCGCGGCCCGGCGGAGGACGCCGGCAAGGGCCGCAACCAGGCACCGGCCGCGGCAGGGGCCTTGCCGGTGACGAGTTCGTACCTGACTTCGGCGAAGCCCGGTACGTCGCCGCCCTCCCGGACCGCGGTGCCGAACGCCTGGCTCACCGTGTCGATCGCCTTCTCGGGGTGGTCCATCCCGGTCCTGAGCTTCTCGACGAGCCCGAGGGTGCCCTTGGCCCCGAGCGCGGCGAAGAAAGCGGCGACGAAGTCGGGGTCGTTCCGGCGCGCGTTCAGTTCGGCGACCAGATGGGTGAAAGCGTCGTCGTTCGTCTTCCCGACTGGGAAGCCGTAGTCCCTCGCGGTCGTATCGGCGAATCGCTCGGCCAGCGCCTTGCCCTGGCGCTGGGCCCCGGACGCGGTGAGTATCGCGCCTTCGTCCAACGGCACCAGGCCGGAGCCCATGCCGGGCAGCCACCCCGGCACCTTCTCGGACGCGAGAATCTCGGCCTGGCGCCGCCGCAGTTTCGGCAGCTCGGTCTCAAGCCAGGCCAGGACCTCTCCGACGGGATTCAGGCCGGCAGCCGAGACGTTTGCAGAGGCCAAAATCCGCCGGATGGCGTCTGTTTCCTGCCTGATGACGCCGTGGCCGCGCGCGAGGGAGTCGATGAACTCGCGCATGCCGCCCGGGTCGATGCCGCTGAAATCCGGTGACAGCGGTCCCGTCCCCGGAGATGACGGCTCTGCCATCGCCTCCCCCGTTCGCCCCTACGCCCGCGCTGGGTCCTGTAGTTCCAGGTAACACAGGCTTGCTCAGGGAGTCGCTCATGGCCTGCCGGCTGCCGGTGATCGCGAGCCCCCTCCGGCTGCCGAACGACTCACAGAGCCGAAGCGTAAAACACCGCCGTACTGCCGAGAAGGCGGGACACCACCGCCGACGCGTCGGAACGGGTGGGCTCGTCGCTCAGGGCTGCCAGGCGTCCTGGTAGTCGGGTGATGTCCCGCTGAGTGGTGTAACTCGCTGCTGATCATGTGGGGTCGGCGAGTTGTGGGTTGGTGTGACTATGACGCGGCCAGGGCGGTGTGCGCCAGGGGTTCGGCCGGATCGTCTGCGGGTGG